>NZ_JBVJRP010000010.1:133288-133541 GCF_055607525.1 Kitasatospora sp. NPDC036993
CCCGGTCAGCCATGACGCCCCTCTCAGACATCGCCGAACTCACCACTGCGGACGGCGACGACGAACGACGCCCAGGCATCGACTCGGAAGACGAGCGCCGGGCCCTGAGGGTCCTTCGAGTCACGCACAGGCATCAGGTCACGAGAGCCATGCGCAACCTCAAGGCAGTCGCCGCCTTGCTGGCTGTACGTCGACTTCACCCACGAAGCACTGGACAGGTCCACCCGGTCAACCATGGTGCCCCTCCCGGACT
>NZ_JBVJRP010000010.1:133641-368696 GCF_055607525.1 Kitasatospora sp. NPDC036993
TCACCGAACTCACCACTACGGACAGCAGCCACGAACGACGCCCAGGCATCGGCTCGGAAGACAAGCGCCGGGCCCTGAGGGTCCTTCGAGTCACGCACAGGCATCAGGTCACGAGAGCCGCGCGCAACCTCAAGGCAGGCACCGCCCTGTTGGCTGTACGTCGACTTCACCCACGAAGCACTGGACAGGTCCACCCGGTCAACCATGGTGCCCCTCCCGGACTTCACCGAACTCACCACTACGGACAGCAGCCACGAACGACGCCCAGGCATCGGCTCGGAAGACAAGCGCCGGGCCCTGAGGGTCCTTCGAGTCACGAACCCTGCCCGGGTGCGCATCATCCACCTCGACGCAGCCGCCCTGCCCGTTGCTGTAGATGCTCTTGCGCCACTTGGCGCCCGCTGGGTCATGCATGGTCCAGCCCCTTCCATGCCGCCCGGATCACGCCAGACCGTCCGGCCGGCTGAACGCGGTGACCTGGAGTCGATCGCACGCCCAGGCTTCCTTACCCACCCGTACCCCAACAGAAGCCCAGCACACCAGCCATACCCCAAGACCGCAGGCCCGGGCCCTGAACGGCCCGGGCCTGCGGTTCAAGGCGCTGGATCAGACATCGCCGAACTCGCCGCCACGGACGGCAGCGACGAACGACGCCCAGGCCTCGGCTCGGAAGACGAGCGCCGGGCCCTGAGGGTCCTTCGAGTCACGGACAGGCATCACGTCACGAGAGCCGCGCGCAACCTCAAGGCAGTTGCCGCCTTGCTGGCTGTAGCTCGCCTTCACCCAATGGGCAGTGGCCAAGTTGATGTCGGACATTCGATCCCTTTCCGAGCAGCGCGCATCCATTCGAGAGTCGCCGTCTCGGACAGCGCTCCCACTTGGAGTCGATCGTAGTGTTTCCTCCAGAGGGCGAGCCGTTCGGTGTCCCGCTCAAGGTGGCTTCGCCCCTCGGATTCCGAGTAGCCCAGGAGAGACCGGTCGGAGAGAGTCAAGAGCACGATCGGCAAGGCGAAGGGACGTTCTTCCGCCAGCGCGAACGGCGCAATTTGAATAATCACATTGCTGACGGCATACAGCTCCTCCAGCCGTGCAAGCTGAGCCATCATCACCTCGCGGCCACCGATAGGGCGGTGCAGGCAACTCTCGTCCAGTACAGCATGCACCAGTGGCGGCCGGACGCGTTGGAGGAGTAGCTGTTGCCGCGTGAGCAGGTAGGTTACTCGCTCGTCAGCCTGCTGCTGAGTGATCGTCCCCCGCCGGACATCACCGACTGCCAGAGCCCGGGCATAGGGCTCAATCTGGAAGTGTCCTGGGATGACTCCAGCCTCGTAGATCCTTATCTCCGTGGCACTCTGCTCCTGATTTGCGAACTCGGGGAAGCCCTCCAGCAATGCCGAGTGCTTGACCTGGAGCCACATCAGCAGCAGGGTCCCCCCGGTCTCAAGCACCCGGTCGGCATCGCGCGCGAACTTCTCACTGGGAGGGGTCCGGTCGGGCGGAGCAAGTTCGGCGTAGGAGACATAGGAGGGATCGACCCCCACGAGTCTCGCCAACTGAGCTTGTGTGAGGCCAGCGGCCTTGCGCGACCTGCGGAGTTGCACTCCAAAAGGCGCCCATGGGCCTGACGTTGGATCAAGTTCTTTGAGGTTCATTGATCTTCACCTACTTGCCGAGCACTGACTTCAAGATTCAGGCCAGGTTCCGATCGTAGGGGATGAACCACCACTATGGCTACACCCGGTGATTTGCCGGACGCGCAGCGCAATCTACGGAAATTTCCCCATGCCCTGCGGGAAGTCGCACCGTCGGCCGCTGTGACAGTCAAACCCTCATGCCTGGAGCAGAGTTGAGAACGACCCGCATCACGACCAAGCCCCCCACCCGCCGCTCGGGCCACCACACCCTCGTCCTCCGCGAGGACCCCGACGGCTCGCACGACCTCTCCGTCCTCCTCGTCGAACCCATCGACACGGACGGCCTCACCCTCCCCGGCGGCCCCGCCGAACAGGACGAACTCCCCCACCTCGCAGCCCGCCGGCACCTCGAAACCGAAACCGGCCTCGTCCTCCCCCTGCGCACCATCCTCACCATCGACTACACCCCCGCCACCGACACCCCCGAAGCCCTCGACCTCGTCTACGCGGGCGGAATGCTCACACCCCGACAAGCCCACACCCTCCGCCACCACCAGCCCCCGCAGCGGATCCGCACCCTCCACTGGATCCCCCGCTCCGGTCTCCACCACGCCATGACCGACGACCATTACCGCCGCGTCGAAGACGCCTGGGACGCCTGGGAACACGGGGCCGGCCTCCCCCTCCTCATCCAGGGCGCCCCCGTCCCGATCGGCTGACCACATCCCCCGACCGGCAACAACCCCCCTTCACACCCCTCCCCCCGAGGTACCCCCATGCTCACCGCCCGCCGCCCCCGCATGTTCGTCGCGCGCCTCGACTCCCGCACCGAATCCACGCCCCTGGCCCGGTACCTGCTCCGCGCCTACCTCTCCGGCCTCCCCGACGGCGACCGCTACACCGACACCGCCGAACTCCTCCTCAGCGAACTCTTCGCCAACGCCGTCCAGCACACCCACACCCCCGACGACCACCACATCGAGATCCGCTTCACCCTCACCCCCGACCACCTCCTGCGCCTCGAAGTCCACGACGCCGGCACCGAACACCCCACCCTCCACACCCCCACCCTCGACGCGGAGCACGGACGCGGACTCCTCCTCGTCAACGAACTCGCCCACCACTGGGGCAGCGCCACCCTCCCCGACGGCATCGGCAAGTTCACCTGGGCCCTCATCACCCCCGCCACCACCACCGCCTGAAAGCCCAACCCCCTCATGAACCTCACCACCCTCGCCCGCCACGCCCTCACCCGCGGCCACACCCCCGCCGCCACCTACGCCCTCCTCGCCAAGCGCTCCGGCAAGCCCCTGCACTCCGCCCGCGCCGTCTGCCTCGCCCTCACCATCCCCCTCGCCGAAACCACCCGCCGCCTCACCGACTGCCACGACACCCTCCTCGCCGACCCCCGCCCGAACTCCGAAACCGACACCGGCGAAGTCCTCGAAGCCCTCGGCATCTTCGACATCCCCAAGTCCCTCACCGACACCGAACTCGCCATCGTCAACCTGTTCCTGACCGCCATCGACGCCATGGGCGGCATCCGGGCCGGCCACCAGCACGGCCTCCAGCGCTGGATCACCACCGGCAACCTCACCACCGCCTACCTCTCCCTCGCCGCCGCCCGCCCCCTGCCCCGCACCGGCAACCCCGCCCGGTACTGGACCACCCTCGTCGCGGCCGGCGAACTCCTCGCCACCACCCCCAACCCCGACCGCCGCATCATCTACGCCCTCGTCCACTGCCGCACCCAAGCCACCATCCAGCACCAGAAGTCGACCCCACCGACTTCCCACGCACCGGGCCGGCGGTAGACCCGGCAACCCCCGCCCCACACACCAGAAGTCGGCCCCACCGACTTCTCACGCACCCGCCCACCTCGATGCCGTCCGGCCGCCGAGGACTCCGGGAGAGGGCGAGCGTCGTACCAAGTGGCTCTCGCCGCCCCCGTGATCGCGGGTTCCGGAGTCCACAGGCAGGCAAGCGGTGTGAAGAAGCAACTCAGGGAGCGAAGTACCAGCACGGCCAACGCCGACCACCCCGTGCCGGTGGCGCCACGCACGGCAGGGCGCCACCGCGGTGCAGTCCGCGGTGCCGCCCTGCCGTCCTGCCGTCCTGCCGTCCTGCCGCCTCCCCGGCGCCGTCGCCGGTCCGCTACGCGAGCGGTCCCTGCGGGTCGTGCCCGGGGAAGGGGCGGTCGAAGAGCCAGTTGTAGAGCATCTCCCGGCAGATCTCCGGCTGGTAGGCCGGCACCTCGTGACCGGAGTCGGGGATGGCCACCTGCGTCAGGTTGCCGAGTTGGCGGACGAAGCCCTTGGGGTCGCCCGGCGACTGCTTCCAGATCAGGCGGGGCGCGCTGTGCCACTTCGGGTCGCGCTCCCGCATGAGTGCGTCGAGGATCTCCTCGGTGCTCCGGTAGCCGCAGGCGGTGTCGAAGTTCCCGGTGTAGAGCAGCACCTTGTAGCGCTTGGAGTCCCCGTCGCTCCTGTCGATGAGGTCGCCGTACTTGTCGGACGCGTCCGCCATGTTGTCGGCTGCCAGGTTGTCGGCCACCGGGCCGCTGTTGTCCTCGCACGTCCACTCGACCCCGGGCACGTGCAGGGCCTTCTTGACGGGCTCGCTGGTCAGGTACTTCTTCATCGTCTCCCAGGGGAGGCCGTTCCACCGCCGGACGTCGTAGACGTCGAAGTTCCCGCCGTAGGCCAGGGTCTTGTCCACCAGGGCGTTGCCGTCCTTGGTGGCCTGGACCATGCTGCCTTCCTTGATCTCGGCCTGGACGTTCGCGTAGTCCCGGAGCAGTTCCTCGCGTTGGCCGATGCCGATGAACCCGGTGGTGTAGGCGTAGTCGATCATGAGGCCCAGTGAGAGTTCGGGCGTGATCCAGCCGTTGCCCACCGCGATCCCGCGCAGGTCGAGGTGCCGTCCCTTCTTCTGCCCGTTCTGCTTGTCGATCTCCAGGGCGATCGCCGGCACGTACTTGCCGGCGTAGCTCTCGCCGCAGACGTACAGCGGGCACTTCGCGTACTCGGGGTGCAGCCGGAAGAACTCCTGGAGCGCCTGCCAGAACATGTGGCCGAGCTCGGCCTCGTCCCGGACGTACTCCTCGGGCTTGTCGGAGTGGGTGTATCCGGTGCCCAGGGGCTGGTCCCAGTAGACGACGTGCGCCTCCTTGTTCCAGCCGGTGGTGGTCAGCGACACGGTCCCGACGCTGTCCTCGGTGATGGTCAGCGGGCCGTTCTCCAGGAAGAGCCCCACCAGCGAGGAGGCGCCGGGGCCTCCGTTGAGCCAGATCAGCAGCGGCGTGGCGCTGACCAGGTCCTGTTGCTCGGAGACGGGCACGTGGGGGCTACAGGTCTGGCTCTCGAAGAACCAGTAGAAGAGGTGGTTCTTCCTGGTGCCCGTGCCGTCGAGCCGTACGCGCCCCGCGTAGGAGCGGAGCCTCTTGGTGTCCTTGGTGTACAGGTCGAGGCTCTGGGTGTCGAGGAGGTTCGCCGGGATCGACGTGACGAGGTCTTCCGGGTCCATGGTTCGGTCCTTCGTTCGGGAGCGGATCGGCGGGATCGACCGGATCAACGGGATCGACGGGTTCAACGGGCGAACGGGATGCCCCGGCGGGACTGCGTGTGGTACGAGCCGGTGAACAGCCCCTTCGTACGCTCCGGGGCCTCCAGGGTGCCGATGCGCTGCCCCATGTGCAGTTGCAGGGCCGGGAAGCGGCCGTACTCGAACAGCAGGATGTTCAGGGAGCCGCCGTACTGGAAGTTCCCGATCTTCTGACCCTTCGCCACCGCAACGGGCTTCTGGGGGTTCTTGAACTCCGGTTCGTACTGCACGGAGCCGATCGAGTTGAGGCCGACGGTCACCATCGCCACGTACGTCTCGTGCTGCTTCCCCTTGGGGTCGGTGAAGTTCGTCCTGAAGACGAGGTAGCCGCGGCGGAAGTTGTCGAACATCTCGTAGTCGAACCCGTAACCGACGTTCCCCTTGTTGAGGAGCTCGGGGAAGTCCCGCATTCCGTAGTAGATCCCGTGGACGTCGTCGTGGGACTCCACGACCTCGCCCTTCACCGGCGCGTGGTACCAGTGGTAGGTGTCGGGCATCAGGATGCACGAAACGGCCGTGCCTCCGGGCAGCGTGCTGCCGTCCTCCTCTCTGGGGACGAACTTCTTGTAGTACTCGGAACCGGCGAGCAGCTGCTTGACGTTCATGGTGACGGTCTTGACCGGGATCGGCGTCTCCTCGGCCAGGTCGTCGACGATCATGTTGATGACGCAGTCGGTCGGGGCGACCACGACGCTGTCGTCGCCCGGGGCGTCGACCGGGCGTACCGACGGGTCCCGCAGCTCACGGATGAAGAACCGGTTGAAGGTGTCCCAGGGGCCCTGCTCGAAGTCGTCCATCCTCGTGCCGAGTTCAGTGCGCCAGAGCTTGATGAGATCCTGCCCCTCCTTCCCCTTGTCGTCCATCTGACCGCCCTGGAGATTGGTGAAGTCCTTGGTCATCTCCAGGCCGGGACCACAGGTCATGAAGACCATCCCGTAGTCGTTCTCGTAGGTGAGCCAGCTGAACTTCTCGATGTAGTCCAGGCCGTCGTTGGGCTTCGTCTTGTACCAGTCGTCGTACCAGTCCGTGAAGAACTTCTTCAGCGTCTCGATCGTCGCCCCCCGCCAGTCGTAGTACACCTTCTTTCCATCGGGATCGGTCGGGTCGGCCGGGCACTTCACCACGTTGGCGATCGTCGCGTCGAACAGGGTCCTGAAGCCCTCGTGATTGTCGCGGTACCAGTCGCCGATCTTGTCGAGGAACTCTTTGAGTGACTTCGAGAATTCACCGTTGTCCGGCATGCTCTCCCTTTCGCGTCCGCCGCGGAGGCGTCCCCTTTCGGATCACCTCTCTGGTCTCGGCGTCCACGAGTATGGCTCCGCCCCGGCCAGCGGCCGGGGCGGACACACATGGGCGTCACCGGTCCGTGAATTCCCTTGCTGATATGAGGAATTGCCTCCTCCGGCGGCCGACCGGAAGAGCCGAAACGTTCTTCCGGTCGTGGCGACCGGCCCCCGTCAGCCGACCGGTGGAGGCTGCCGGCCACGACCGCGAGGCGCTCCCCTTCCAACGGCGGACGGCCGGATGGCGCATCGGAACGTCCCGGCGTCCCGCGGTCGCGGCCTGCGGGGGCCGTTGCTCTGGCGGGGTGATCCGCCACCGCCGCGCGCACGTTGGAGCCCGTCGGGCGCCCGCCGTGCCGTAGTCATGACCAGTGTTCCGGGCCCGCTCCCGTCGCCGGCGGAGCCGGGCCACCCCCGTCCCCCGTCGTGAAGGAGCCGCCATGTCCACCACGCCCGCCACGCCCCAGGAACCGGGCACCGCCACAGGACCGTCGGACGCCACGGTGTCGATCAAGAGGACGCAGGTGAGCACCGACCCGAAGGACTGGGCCCCCGTCCTCAAGGCCGGCTTCGTCTGCACCGCCGCACACCTGGAGATCAGCACCCCGGGCGACCGGCTGACGATCAGGCCGCGGTGCGTCCCCATGGTCTACGCCTACCACGAGGAAGGCGGCAGGAGACTCCTCTACCTGCACGGGTCCATCTACTACCCGACCGGGATCCCGGTCTCGCTGAAGCACCTGTGGAGCGATGACGGCGTGTCCGTCAGCCTGGCCGTCACCCTCGTCGACGGCCTCGTCGTCGGACGCGCGGCCATCAGCACCTCCCTCAACTACCGCTCCGTCGTCGTCAACGGCGTCGCCAGGAAGGTCGGCCCCTCCGAGCGCGCGAAGGCCTTCCAAGCGCTGAGCGACCAGATCATCCCCGGGCGCTGGAGCGAGCTGCGCCCCATCGACGACAAGGACCTGAACACGGACGGGCAGCACAGCCCCACCACCGGAGTCCTCTCCGTCGACCTCGGTGAGGAGGGCACGACCGTTCACGCCAAACTGGCGACCCACCCCGACGGGCCCGAACACGAAACCCAGCGGGACTGGGACTACCCCAACGCCTGGGGCGGTGTCCTCGCCCTGCACCAGACCTACGGCGACCCCGTCCCCGACAAGCGCGTCAAGCAGGGCACCCCCGTCCCCAAGTCCGTCCAGGACCTCGTCAAGAACCACAAGGCCACGTAGGACACGGCACCGCGGGCAGGGTGTCGGCCCCCGCCTTCGATGTTGGGGGCCGAACACCCTTGCCCGGAAGGTCAGTTGTCGTTGTTCACCTTGGTGTAGGCCGTGCTGTAGCCGGTCGGACAGTAGAGGGTGTCGGTCCCGTTGCCCATGTGCCAGGAGCCGAGGACCGTCGTCTGGTTGCCCTTGACGTTGTCGTTGTTGCAGACCAGCACCAGCTGCCAGTGGTTCTTCGTGGCGGTGGTCTGGCAGCTCACCGACCCCCAGTTCGTCCCCTGGGTGGTGCTGCAGTACGAGGTCGCCGCCGCCCCCGGCGCCGCCATCACACCGGCGGCCACCAGCAGTGCCGCCCCCGTACCCAGAGCCGCGATTCGACGCATGGCCATCTCCCTTGCCGTATCCGGATCACGTGTGCGGTCAGCATGCCGAAGATGCGACCGGATGTACCCACCGGTGACACAACTGGCGGTCGGCCCTCCCGTTTGCGTGGGCAGCCGCGGCGTACGGCGCCACGGCCCGCCGCTCTGCCGACAGCCAAGGCGGGCCCGCATGGACCCCAACCGCCACTACAGTCCGGTGACATGACGACGGTCACCACACGCACGGTCGAGTACCCCGCCGACGGACTGACGATGGTCGGGCACCTCGCGCTGCCCGCCGGGAGCGGCCGCGGGCCCGCGGTGCTGGTCGGGCCCGAGGGTCCTGGCCTGAACGACTTCCAGCGCCGCCGCGCCGACGCCCTCGCCGAACTGGGGTACGTGGCGCTGGCGTTCGACATCAACGGCGGGCGCTGGTTCACCGATCCGCAGGAGATGCTGGCGCACGTGCTCCCGCTGCTCGCCGCCCCCGAGCGGCTGCGGGACATCGGCCATGCGGCACTGGACGTGCTGCGGGCCGAGCCCCGGACCGACCCCGAGCGGATCGCCGGCATCGGCTACGGCACCGGGGGCGCCGTCGTGCTGGAACTCGGGCGCGACGGGGTCGACCTGCGGGCGATCGGGACGGTCAACGCGGTGACCACGGGCCGCCCGGGCGAGGCGGCGCGCATCCGCTGCCCGGTGTGGGCCGGGGTCGGGTCGGAGGATCCGATCATGCCGCCCGCGCAGCGGGAGGCCTTCGCCGCCGAGATGCAGGACGCGGGCGTCGACTGGCGCCTGGTGGTCTACGGCGGCGCGCTGCACGCCTTCCACCACCCGATGGTCGACCAGGAGGTGCTGCCCGGCGTCGGCCACCACCCGCTGCACGCGCGGCGGGCGTGGCGCGACATCGTCGGCCTGCTCGCGGAGTGCCTGCCCGTGACGGAGTGAACCGGGGGCGGGGCGGAGCGTCAGGGCCTGGAGGGAGCGGGGGCCGGTGCAGGCAGGGCGAGTTGGCGTGCGGCGGCCTCGACGGTCTGGGCGAGGAGGACGGCGATGGTCATCGGGCCGACGCCGCCGGGCACGGGGGTGATCAGGCTCGCCCGATGGCGGGCGGTCCCGAAGTCGACGTCCCCGACGTTGCCCGGGTTGTAGCCCGCGTCGACCACCACGGCGCCGGGCTTGACGTCCGCCCCCTCGATGAAGCGCGGGAGGCCGACGGCGGCGACCAGGACGTCGGCCTCGCGCACGATCGCGGGCAGGCCGACGGTGCGGGAGTGGCAGTAGGTGACGGTGGCGTCCCGTCCGAGCAGGAGCAGGCCGGCGGGCTTGCCGAGGATGGGGCTGCGTCCCACCACGACGGCGTGCTTGCCGGTGAGGTCGACGTCGTATTCGTCCAGCAGGCGCATGATCCCTCCGGGCGTGCAGGAGACGAAGCCGGGCAGTCCGAAGGCCGTCGCGGCGAAGGAGTGCGTGGTGACCCCGTCGACGTCCTTGCCGGGGGCGATCGCCTCGAACGCGGCGCGCTCGTCGAGGTGCGGCCCGACCGGGTGTTGGAGCAGGATGCCGTGCACGTCCGGGTCCTCGGACAACTCGGTGACGGCCTCCACCAGCCCGGCGGTGCTCACCGAGGCGGGGAGGGCGACATGCCGCGAGCGGATGCCGGCCTTCGCGCAACGGGCCTGCTTCATCCGGACGTAGGTGACCGAGGCCGGGTCCTCCCCCACCAGGACGGTCGCCAGGCACGGCGACGTGCCGGTGCGGTGGCGGATGTCCTCGGCGGTTGCCGCGCTGGTCTCGATGATCCGGCGGGCGAGATCCGTGCCGTTCATCAGCCGCGCCTGCTGTGTCTGCACCACGTGCCACTCCCGAGCTCCACAATGGGTGCCCAGGCGCACGGCATCGACGGGGTGTCAGGCCGCTCCCCGGTGGTTCTCCACCTCAGCGCCAGTCACGGCCCGCGACCACGATAGCCCGTACGGACGGTTCCCGCTCGAAAGTTTCCGGGAAGGCCGCAGGCCCGGGCCGCGAGGAGCGGTCCGGGCCTGCGGTGCATCACTGGAGATTCACTTCCGACCGTTCATTTCTGACGATCCGTCACAACTTGGCGCACTGACCGCCCTTCGGCCCGTTCACGGTGTTGGCGATGCCGCCGTTCACCGGGTCGGGGGTGTTGCCGGCGCAGTCCAGCGGGCCGCGCACGGTGGTGCCGGCCAGCAGGGTGGCGCCCTTGTTCAGGGCGACGTGCAGCGGCCCGGCGACGGTGCCGCGCAGGATCGCCGTGGTGCCGGTGGTGCCGCTGACGGCGACGGGGCCGTTGACGGTGGTGTCGGTCAGCACCAGGGTGCTCGCGCCGCGGGCGGAGAGCGGGCCGTTGACGGTGGAGTCCACCGCGATCAGGGCGGCGCCGGGCTGGACCAGGACCGGTCCGTCGATGCTCGCGCCCTCCAGGCAGGTGACGCCCGCGGTGACGGCGAGCGAGGAGTGCTTGCCGCGCACGGTGGTGGTGCAGGCGGGCACCGCGCCGACGGTGAGCGGCTGTTCGGCCTTCACCCCGCCGACGGTGACGCTCAGCGTGCCGCGGCCCGGGCGCAGCCCGGTCAGGGTGCCGGTGGCCGGGTCGTAGGCGGCGAGGGCGCCGCGCGGGGCGCTCGCGGCGGTGCCGATGTGGACGCCGGTGCCGCCCCACTGGGCGGTGACGGGCCAGGCGACGGGCACGGTGCGCTCGCCGTCCTGGGTGAAGGTGGCGTTGACCGGCGCGGCTTCGAGCAGGCCGAGCGCGGTGGGGGCCTTGAGGTCGACGGCGTCGGCGCGGGCGCGGACCTCGGCGCGCAGCCAGGCGGAGGTGTCGTCGGTGACGGCGTAGGGGTCGGTGACCTTGCCGGCGGTGGGGTTGATGCCGAGCATCGTCCAGCCGGTGAAGCCGCCGCGGTCGGGTTCGGAGGCGGGGCCCTTGCCGGAGTTGCCGTTGATCAGGTGCGGGACGCCGTCGATGCTCTGGGCGTGGAAGGCGCCGACGTGGCCGGTGACCATGGCGGCGGACTTGCCCTTGGTGCGGAGGTCGGCGAGCCACTGCTCGACGAGGGCGGCTTCCTTGCGGTCGCTGAGCCGGCTGCCCTGGTCGGGCAGCGGGTCGCGGGTGGGGTGGTGTTCGAAGAGCAGCAGGCCGGTGATGGACGGGTCCTTGGCGGCGCCGTCCAGGGCGTTGCGCAGGGTGGCGATCTGGTCGAAGCCGCTGCCGCGCAGGGTGCCGAGCGAGCTGTTCAGGGTGACGAAGCGGGTGCCCTTGACGTCGAACACCTGGGTGGTGTCGCCGAAGGCGGCCTTGAAGTTGTCGATGGTGCCGGGGCCCATCACCTCGTGGTTGCCGGGCACGTAGTGCCAGGGGATGGTGCGTCCGGTGAGCTGGTCGAACTCGTCGAGGAGCTTGCGGGCGAGGGCGAAGTCGGCGGGGGACGCCTCGTCGACGAAGTCGCCGTCGATGACGAGCAGTTCGGGCTTGGCGGCGGCGATGTCGCGCAGGGTGCGGCGGGCGGCCTGGACGATGTCGCTGTCGGGGCTGCGGGCGATGAACTGGGCGTCGGACATGACGGCGACGCGCAACTGGCGGCCGTCGACGGTGCCGTGGGTGAGCACGACGGGGTCGGTGACCTTGGGCTGGACGGGCAGTTCGACGTCGGGGGCGACCTTGACGCGCAGGTCGGCGAGGGTGAGGGCGCCGCTGTAGGAGCGGGCGGCGCCGGTCTCCATCAGGCGGAAGCGCTGGAAGGTCAGCGGGTACTGGACGCCTGCGGGGATGGGGAATTCGACCTTGCGCCAGCCGTTCCAGGTGACCATCGGGGCGTCGAGGTTGGCGGTGACGCCGGCGGCGGTGCGGTACTGGACGCGCGGCCAGGCGCCGTTGCCGTCGCCTTCGATCCACATGCTGACGGAGCGGGGCTGGCCGGGCAGCACGATGCCCTCGGGGGCGATGGCGTACTGGCCGCGGGTGCCGGTGGACTGGGTGAAGTCGTAGGTCAGGCGCAGGCCGTGGGTGCCGTCGGGGCCGGCGGCGGGGGCGACCGAGCCGCCGGGGGCGCGGTCGTTGCCGGACTTCCAGGCGGCGGCGTCGGAGAAGTCGGCGAAGGGCTTCTCGGTCATGCCGACGGTGACGGCGACGGCGGTCTCCAGGGTGCCGACCGTCAGTCTGAGGGTGGCGGACCTGCCGTCGGCCAGGGCCTTGAGGGTGATGGTGCCGTCGGCGGCGGCGCCGGCCTCGACGACGCCCTCGCCGCCGGTGACCTTGACGTCGGCGGCTTCGACGGGTGCGGCGTGGCCGAGTGCGTCGTAGCCGGTGACGGTGAGGCCGGCGGTGGTGCCGGTGCCTTCGAGGCCGATCGGTTCGTTGCCGGCGGTGATGCGTACGGCGGGGCCGAGCACGGTGAGCGGCAGGACGGACCTGTCGGCGCCCTTGGCGGTGACGGCGACCTCGGCGGGGCCGGATTCGCGGCCGGTGACGACGGCGTCCAGGCCGCGGCCCTCGACGGTGACCTTGGCGCCGGTGGCGGTGGACCAGGCGGTGGCGGGCACTGTGGCGGTGACGGCGCCGTAGGCCTCGTCGTGGGGCAGGGCGCGCACGGTGCGGTGCAGGCCGGGGAAGACGCGGGCGGCGGTGTCCACGGTCTCGGCGGGGCGCAGCCGGAAGCCCTTGGTCCGGCCGGAGCCGGGGGTGGAGAACAGGCCGAGGCCGTTGGCGACGGCGCGTTCCCCGCCGTTGTCGGAGGGGTTGCTGACGGTGCCGGCCTGGCCGGCGCCGGGCAGGCGGGCGGCCATGGCGGCGGAGCCGCCGCCGTCCATGTTGAGGGCGTTGTGGGCGCCCATGTCACGCATCAGGACGGCGAGGTCGGGCAGGTTGATGCCGGGGCTGTCGGCCTGGCGGCCGTCGATGGAGACGAGGTACATGCGGCGGTTGTCGGCGGAGAAGCCGACGGCGGTGCGGGCGTTGAGTTCGTTGCCGTCGTTCTCGCCGGAGCGCTGGGCGACGCCGTCGGCGACCAGGACCTGGTAGCCGCCGACCGCGACGGCGACCTCGCCGAAGGAGGCGCGCGGGCGGTAGCCGACGGAGACCTGGTCGCCGGGCTTGAGGTCGCGCAGGGTGCGGGCGCCGGCGTCGCGGCCGACCAGGACGGTGGCGCCCTCGGGGACGGCGGCGCCGAGGGTGTCGCGGACGGCGGTGACCTTGCCGTCGCGCAGTTCGACCTCGACGACCTCGGCGGAGCCGTTCGCGACGTGGGCGCGGGTGGCGTCGCCCCAGGCGGGGGTGAACACGCCGATGCCGTCGGCGGGCAGGCCGTAGGTGTTGACGCCGGTGAGGGTGGCCTCGCGGCCGCCGGGCAGGCTCGCGTGGCCCTCCAGGAAGACCTGGGCCATCCGGGCCAGGCCGTCGGTGCCGACGGTGACGGCCTGGTTCCAGCCTTCGACGGGGGCCTGGATCAGGCCGTCCTGGCGGGAGACGCCGACGCCGAGGGGGGCTTCGGAGGCGTTCATGTCGAAGTAGTCGCCGTTGATCGCGGCGACGGCGCCGGCGCCGCGGGCCATCTCGGTGACGGTCTGGCGGGTGGTCACCTTGCCGGAGGACAGGTAGTCGACGCTCAGGCCCTTGGTGTCCAGGTCGGCGACGAGGACCTTGCCGCGGATCCAGCCGGCGCCGCCGAGGCGGTCGAAGGAGGTCATGGTCAGGCCGGGGGCGATCGGGGTGACGTCGCGGCGGGTGACCACCGACTCGCCCGGGCGGTCCAGGACCAGGCCGGGGTCGGCGGGCTTGGCCGCGTCCTTGGCCGGGGCGGGTGCGGGGGCGGCCCAGGCGGGGGTGGCGAGGCCGGGCAGGCCGGCGGCCAGCGCGGTGGCCAGTGCGAGCGCGCCCAGCCCGCGCCGGCGGGTGCGGGTGCGGGTGCCGGTGGGCGCGGTGGGCGCGGGCGCGGTGGTGGCGGGTGGGGGTGACATGTGGGGCTCTCCTCGTACGGCGGCGGGCTGGGGTCTTCCGGCGGCGTGCGGGGCGCCGGATCGGCCGTTCGCCCGCGGACGGTGCAACCCGGGGGCGTGTCCTCCCAGGTCGCAGGAAGCCAACCGTGCACGGACGGCCTCCAGTCCACGGCCCGGTGAACCGGCCCGCTCCGGGCCGCGAACAGGAGGCGGGATCCGGCGGGCGGATCCGGCGGGAAAGCTGACGTACCGCCATGAAGCGGACGGGGCCCGGCCGCTGCGCCGGGGTCCGGGATTCTGGACTCGCGGTCCGTCTCGGCTGCCCACCGTGCTGTTCGCTCCCTCCGGGACGAGCCGCACAGGAAGGTGTCGTCCCCTTGCGCGCGATCGGGATCGAGGAGCACGTCGGCCCCGGGGTCATGCGCCGGACGGGCCGCGCGACGGGCTGCACGGCGGACTCGCGAACCGCCACCGGTGGGCCCCGACCGACGCCTCGCCGGTGACACAGCGGGATCGTTCCCGTACGCACGGACACGGCCCCGCTGTGGGAAGGGCCACAGTTCCGGGGCCGCCGGGGCCACGTGGTGAGAAGGGTCACCTCCGGCGCCCGCCGGCGGCCCCCGGTGGCGAGGGCCCCGGCAGGACTGGCCGAGCGCCGTTCCGGCACGGGCGAACGGCCCGTCCGCTTCGGGACCTTGGTCATGAATCCGCTCGACCTTCGGCCCGGTGGCGGCCCCATGGAGGCGGGGCAACCGTGGACGGTCGCCCGTTGTGACCGGGCGGTGGCGCCGTCCGAGGTGGGCGGCGTCTTTCCCTGCCGTCTACCCGGCGCACGGTGCGCAGTGCGCGCCGTACGCTCCGGAGGACCCCCAGCACATGTCCCAGACCATCGACAACGCCCCGTATACCGCGTTCCACCGTCGGCTGGCCCTCGCCTGTTCGGGCGGGCCCCTGCTCGACGGCTACATCCTGAGCATCGTCGGCGTCGCCCTGATCGGGATGCGCCCTGAGCTCGGGCTGTCCACCGCCGAGGTCAGCCTGATCGGCGCCGCCGCGCTGGTCGGCATGTTCGTCGGCGGCGCGCTCTTCGGCGTGCTGACCGACAAGATCGGCCGGGAGGTGATGTACACCGCCGACCTGCTCGTGATGGTCGCCTGCTCGGTGCTCTCCTTCTGGGTGGACACGGTGTGGGCGATCGCCGTGCTGCGCTTCGTGCTCGGCATGGCCGTGGCCGCCGACTACCCCATCGCCACCTCACTGCTCGCCGAGTGGCTGCCGTCCAAGCAGCGCGGCCGGCTCCTCGGGCAGCAGATCATCGCCTGGTACGCCGGCTCCGTGCTCGCCTACGTGGTGGGCTACCTGTTCCTGGAGCTGGCCGGCCCGGGCAGCTGGCGCTGGATGCTGGCGAGTTCCACGGTGCTGTGCGTGGTGTTCCTGGTGATCCGCCGCGGCTCGCCGGAGTCGCCGCGCTGGCTGGCCGCCAACGGGCGGGTCGGCGACGCGGTGCGCGTGGTCGAGAAGCACCTCGGGGTCAAGGTCGACGGCCGGGAGCTGATGCCCGAACCGGCCGAGCGCGGCGCTCCCACCGGACTGCGCCTGCTGATGACCCCGCCCTACCGGCGCCGCACCCTGTTCTGCGGACTGTTCTTCCTGTGCCAGGTCGCCCCGCTGTTCGCGATGCTCACCTTCGGCCCGCAGATCCTCTCCTCCTTCGGCATGCCGGGCGGCACCGTGATGGAGACCCTCGGCACCGGCCTGATCAGCCTGGTCTTCCTGCTCGGCTGCTACCCGGCGCTGCGCCTGATCGACACCCGCGGCCGCCGGCCCGTCATCATCTGGTCCTTCGCGCTGATGACCGTGCCGCTCGCGCTGCTGGGCGTGTGGCCCACCGCCCCGGCCGCCGTCGCCCTGCTGGCGCTGTGCGCGTACGCGTTCCTGTGCGGCGGGCCCAACGTGCTCGACTGGACCTACCCCAACGAGCTGTTCCCCACCGAGATCCGGGCCACCGCCGTGGGCGTGGCCACCTCGGTCAGCCGGATCGGCGCGGCCGTCGGCACCTACCTGCTGCCGCTGTCGCTGACCGGGCTCGGCACCGGCCCGACCATGCTGATCGCCGCCGGGGTCACCGCCCTGGGCCTGCTGGTCTGCGCCCTGTGGGCCGAGGAGACCCGGGGCACCGCCCTCGGCGCCGCCCCCGCCTCCGCCGCCGCCCAGCGCACCGCCCGGGGCTCCGTCCCGGCCCAGCGCGTGCCGCAGACGGCGCGCTGACGGCCGGTTCACTACCGCCGCGTACGGCTTCGACGGCGCCGCCCGGTTCTCCCGGGCGGCGCCGTCCGGCGTCACGGGGCGCCGTCCGCCGCTTACCCCGGGCCCGCTCCCCCGGGCCGTTCCCTCATGCCCGGAGCGGTCAGGCCAGGTCGCCGCGTTCGCGCAGCAGGGGCAGCAGGTGGTCGCGGACGGCGGGGGCCAGACACAGGGTGTCGTCGCGGCCGTCGGTCCAGCGCAGGTCGGCGAGTTCGGCGGCGGGGGCGGGCTCGCGGTCCAGGCCGGCGGTGAAGACGGTCATCAGCATGGGGACGCCTTCGAGGGCGGCGGTGGCGCGGATGTCGGTGAGGTGGCGGGGGCCGACCGGGGCCGCGCCGAGTTCCTCGCGCAGTTCGCGGGTCAGGGCCGCCAGGGCGTCCTCACCGGGGTCGGGCTTGCCGCCGGGGAGGTAGAAGACCTCGGGGGCGGCCTGCTTGCTGACGACCAGGAGCCTGCCGTCCCGGATGATCGCGGCGGCGGCGACGGTGAGCGGGGCGGTCGGGGTGGCTGCGGCGGCTTCGGCGGCCTGGGTGGCTTCGGCGGTCGGGGTGCTGGTGGCTGCGGGGTCGATCATGGAGGGGATTGTCGCAGGTGGGAGGGTGTCCCGGCGGAACACCCTTGCAAGTCTCTGCACGTGCAACTATTGTTCGCGAATGTAGATGCAGTTGCAAAAGTTGCATGACCGCCCCTTCGTCCTGGCGCCGACCCCACCGGGAGTCCGACATGAGCACCTCTCTCTTCACCCCGCTCACCCTGCGGGCCCTGACCGTCCCCAACCGGATCTGGATGCCGGCGATGTGCCAGTACAGCGCCGTCCCGGACGGGGACGCGGCCGGCGTCCCGACCGACTGGCACTTCACCCACCTCGCGGCCCGCGCCGCCGGCGGCACCGGGCTGATCATCACGGAGGCCACCGCGGTCAGCCCCGAGGGGCGCATCAGCCCGTACGACCTCGGCATCTGGAACGACGAGCAGGCCGCGGCCTTCCGCCGGATCACCTCCTTCCTGAAGAGCCAGGGCACCGTCCCGGCGATCCAGCTCGCCCACGCCGGCCGCAAGGGCTCCACCGAGCGCACCTGGGTCGACCGGGGCCGCCCGGTCGCCCCCGGCGAGGAGCACGGCTGGACGCCGGTCGGCCCCAGCGCCGAGGCCTTCTCGCCCGCCCACACCACCCCGGAGGAGCTGACCGAGGAGCAGATCGGCGAGATCGTGCGCCAGTTCGCCGACGCCGCCCGGCGCGCCCTCGACGCCGGCTTCCAGGTCGCCGAGGTCCACGGCGCCCACGGCTACCTGGTCCACCAGTTCCTCTCCCCCGCGGCCAACCGCCGCACCGACGGCTACGGCGGCTCCTTCGAGGGCCGCATCCGCTTCGCGCTGGAGGTCGTCGACACCGTCCGCTCGGTGTGGCCCGAGGACCTGCCGGTCTTCTTCCGCGTCTCCGCGACCGACTGGATCACCGAGAACCCGGAGGACGGCCGCGAGGGCTGGACCTCCCGGGACACCGTCCGCCTCGCCAAGGAACTCCGGGCCCACGGCGTCGACCTGCTCGACGTCTCCACCGGCGGCATCGTCCCCGACGCCCGGATCGAGGCCGCGCCCGGCTTCCAGGTGCCCTTCGCCGAGGCCGTCCGCCGCGAGACCGACCTGCCGGTGGCCGCCGTCGGCCTGATCACCGACCCCGCCCAGGCCCAGGCCGTCCTCACCGACGGCCACGCCGACGCCGTGCTGATCGGCCGCGAACTGCTGCGCGACCCCTACTGGGCCCGCCGCGCCGCCGCCGAACTCGGCGGCGAGGTCGCCACACCCCTCCCGTACCACCGCGCCTGACACCGGCTCCGCCCCGAGCGGGCGCCCGGGGCGACTCAGGCGCCCGGCCGCCCCGAGCCGTCGACGCCACCGGCGTCGGCGGCTTCGGTTTCAGCGGCTTCGGCTTCGGCTTCGGTTTCAGCGGTTTCAACGAATTCAGCGGTTTCATCGGTTTCAACGGATTCGGCGTCGCTCAAGTCCTCCACCCTCAGCGGCCGTTGCCCGTCGAACACGACCGCGAGGCCGTAGGGGTCGCAGATGGGCAGGCGGCCCTCGGCGAAACGCAGGTGCCACTCGTCGAGGTGGAAGGTGAGCTGCGGGAGATCCAGCGGAAAGTCCGCGACGGGCAGGCCGCGGAAGGGCCGCGCCTCCGCTTCGGTGAGACCGAAGAAGGCCGGGTCGGCCTCCACCGCCTCGCGCACGAAGCGGAGCCCCGCCTCCAGGTAGTGGTCGATCCTGCCGAGCACCTCGCCGACCAGGGGCAGATCGGCCCGGTCGAGGTCGTCGGTGCCTTCGAGCAGGATGGCGGCCTCGACGGGCGCGCCAAACAGCGCGCTCCTCGGCGCCTCGGCCACGCTCCAGACCCTCAGCCCGTCCGGCCCCCGGCCGGGGAGCAGCTCTCCGATGCCACTGCGGAAGACGTTCGGGGCCACGGCGGCTCCCTCTCACGAAACTCGGGGCGGGGCGGGACGGACAACGCTACCCCGGAGCCCTTCCGCCCCTTCTGACGGTGCGCCCACAGGAAATCTTTCAGCTCCGCCCGGTGAGGTGACCCCACTTCAGGGCGTCCCGGCCGCAAATCTTCCTGCTGAGGCGGGGCGGAGTGTCGGACTTGAGTTGGAGCGCACTCCAAGTCCTACGGTTCTGCCGTGGTCGCCGCGCCGGTGGCCGGCGACCGGGAACCACCGCGTGCCGCCGGGTGTCCTTGTGGAGATGAACGACCGTTCGGGGACAAGCCGTATGCCGGGCTGCCTGGTGGCCCTCGTGGGACTGGCCGGAGGGGCCGGCTCGTGGGCGCTCTCGGACGCGGCTCGCAGGTACTGCGGCTCGTACCAGGACGAGCATGTGGACTGGGGTGGTGTCCGGCCCTACGAACTCCCCTTGTCCGTTGCCGCGGGAGGCGCCGTCGCACTCGCCGCCTACCGGGCCGCCTGGGTCCTTGCCCGGCGGCCGGGCCGCAGGAGGATCTCCTCACTGGTTCCTGTCGCCGTCGCGCTGTTCGCGCTCCTCGCGATGACCTGGTGCCAGTTCGCCTGGATCGGCACCGTTCCCGGAACGGTCAGCGACAGCGGTCTCTGTCCGGCCGGCAACGTCCCCGGCTGGTGGCCCCGCTGGATCCCCGCGTGACGACGCGTCGGGTGTGACGCCTCCCCGTTTCCGGTCGCGGGGCCGGTCACACGGGTGGTCAGACCCCTGTGCTGTACTACGGGCTCTTCCGTGTACACCCGCGTCACCTCCGGAGTCACACCTCGATGAGCGTTACCTGCCCGACGTGCGCCGCGGCGGACGGGACCGTCGCCGTGCGCAACGCCCTGTTGGACTCCGACCGGCCCCTCGACCCGCCGACGCGGGAGCTGCTGTCGATGCCGTCCGAACCCGGGGGCACGACCGGGGCCGCGATCACCCTCTTCGTCCTGGCCGGCCTGTTCGGCCTGCTGGGACTGCGTGGGCTGTTCTCCGGCGACGGCGGCGGCAGCTCCGACATGGCGTACCAACTCGGCTACCGCTACGGCGCGTTCCTGGTCGCCGCGATCCTGCTGGGCATCGGGCTCACCGTCCATTCCGACCACCGGAGCCGCCGCGGTGACACGGCCGGCCAGTGGCCGCGGACCTACGACCAGTGGCAGAAGCTCCACCGGGTGTGGCGGGCGACCTGGCTGTGCCGGCGCTGCCGCGCCGTGTTCCTCCCCGCGGCCGCGCTGCGCCCCGACTTCGCCGCCTCGCCCGCGGTACCCGTGGCGCGGTTCCCGCAGTGGGCGGAGACCATCGCACGGCAGGAGGACCGCCCCGGCACCCCGTCCACGTCGGGCTGACCGCCGCCTGGCCGCCGGCCTCCGCCGCCGGCCTCGCCGCCGTGCCGGACTTCGACGCGACGCGATACCGCGGCAGGATCGAGACGGCTCCGGCTCTCGCCGAACACCTCACCGGTGTCCGCCTGGGCCCTGAACTCTTCGAGGGCGGCTCCTTCGCCACCGGCACCGTCGAGGAGCCCTGGGACTGAACCGCGTGCGGATGTCCTCGGCGGCCACCCGCACCGGAAGTCGGCCGGGCCGACTTCCGGTGCGGCGAAGGGAAGTCGGACTCCCGCCGCCGGGCGGGCCGCCTCCGGCCTGAGGCCTACCCCTGCGGGGGGAGGCAGCGCGGCGCGGAGCGGGCGCCGACGGTACCTGCGGCGGAGGACCGGTTCCCGGCCCGGCTGACAGGCTGTCACGCAGGGGGCGGGCGCCGACAGGGCTCCGCCCGTGCGGAAGGGCGGGGCACATGACGGGGAACCGCGGCATGCGGTCGGTTCGGTCGGAGCGCGGCACGGCGGGATCGCGCCGCCGGCTCCGGGCGGCCGTGGCGGCGCTCGTGGGCGCGGGCCTGCTGGCCACCGCGGCACCTGCGGCCACCGCGGCACCTGCGGCGACGGCGGGAACGGCGGCGGCACAGGGCGGCCCGGCCGCCCGGGGCGGCACCCCCCGGGTGGACCGCGGCCCCCTGGACGCCGCCGTGGCCGCGCTGGTGAAGCAGGGCGGCGCCGCGGCCGCGCTGGGCGCCGTCCGGGAGGGCTCCCGCCCCGCCTGGACGGGCGCGGCCGGCACCTCCGACCTCGCCACCGGCGCGCCGGTCGACGAGAACGGCCGCTTCCGCATCGGCAGCGTCACCAAGGCCTTCGTGTCCACGGTGGTCCTCCAGCTCGCCGGTGAGCACCGGCTGGGCCTGGACGATCCGGTCGAGCGCTACCTGCCCGGCGAGATACCGACCGGCGCCGTCGTCACGGTGCGCCAACTGCTCGACCACACCAGCGGCCTGCCCAACCACACCAGCGACCCGGCGTTCGACTTCGGCGATCCGGCCTGGGCGGAGCGCGGCCGGTGGAAGGACTACCGGGCCCAGGACCTGGTCGACATCGCCAACCGGCTCCCGTCACCCGCCGCGCCCGGCACCGCCTGGAACTACTCCAACACCAACTACGTCCTGGCCGGGATGATCATCGAGAAGGTGACCGGGCACACCTGGAGCGCGGAGGTCGAGCGCAGGATCGTCCGGCCGCTCGGCCTGACCGGCACCTCCATGCCCGTCAGCTCCCCGTTCGTCCCGGGCCCGCACGCCCACGGCTACCTCCCGCTGCCCACCGGTCCGGCCGACGTCACCCTGGAGAACCCCTCCTGGGCCGGGCCGGCCGGCAGCGGCATCTCCACCGCCGCCGACCTCGACCGGTTCGTCGCCGCCCTGCTGAACGGCACGCTGCTGCGCCCCGCCGAACTCGCCGAGATGCAGCGGACCACCGGCCTGGGCGACGGCAAGGACTACGGGCTCGGCCTCCAGCGCTACGACACGCCCTGCGGACTGTTCTGGGGCCTCACCGGCGGCATCCCCGGCTACAGCACCGGCATGTTCGGTTCCGCGGACGGGCAGCGCCAGTTCTCCGTGTCGGTGACCTTCTACGACACCTCGGACCCGGCGGCCGGCGGGCGGGCCTGGCAGGACCTCGTCCACGCCGGCACCTGCACCGGCCGGAGCTGAGCGCCCCAGCTGAGCGGCCGGAGCCGAACGGCCGGCGCCCGCCTCACCCTCCGAGGCCCTCCCCCGTGCCGGGCAGGTCGAGGGTGACCCGCAGGCCGCCGGCCGGTTCGGGGGTGAGGTGGAGTTCGCCGTGGTGGGCGTCGGCGACGGCGGCCACGATCGCCAGGCCCAGGCCGTGGCCGCGGCGGGCCGGGTCGGTCTCGGCGGTGCGTCCGCGCCCGCGCAGGAACGGTTCGGTGAAGGTGGCCACGGCCTCCGGCGTCAGCCGCGGGCCGGTGTTGGCGACGGTGAGGCGCACCCGCCCGGGCCGGCGCGGGTCGGTCCCGGTGGTGACGGTGACCTGCCCGCCGCCGGGCAGGTTGTGCCGCAGCGCGTTGTGCAGCAGGTTGACGGCCGCCTGGCGCAGCAGGACGGGGTTGCCGGTGGCCGGGGCGGGGCGCAGGTCGGCGGTGACGGTGACGCCGAGGGCCGCGGCCTCGTCGCGGACGGCGGTCAGCGCCTGCCCGGTGGCGGCGGCGAGGTCGGTGGGGGCGAGGTCGGGCGGGGCGTGGCCGAGGTCGGCGAGCTGGAGCAGGGCGTCGCTGATCTCGATGCCGCGGCGGTTGGTGTCCTGGAGGCGGGCGACGAGCTTTCCCCAGTCCTGTCCCGCCGGGTCGGCGGCGGCGACCTGGAGCATGGTGCTGGTGATCGCCAGCGGGGTGCGCAGTTCGTGGGAGGCGTTGGCGGCGAAGCGCTGCTGGGCCTCGAAGGAGCGCTGGAGGCGCGCCAGCATCTCGTCGAAGGCGTCGGAGAGGTCGGTGAACTCGTCGCGCGGGCCGGTGAGGGCGATGCGGTGCTCCAGTGCCCCGCTCGCGGCGCGGTGGGCGGCGCCGGTGATGTCCTGGAGCGGGCGCAGCACCCGCCCGGCGATCAGCCAGCCGCCGGCCATGCCGACGGCGGTCAGCAGGGCCAGGGCGTAGCCGCCGGCCCTGAGCAGGGAGTCCAGGATCTCCTGGCGGGAGGGGGCGTCGGAGCGGTAGCGCGGGTTGGAGGAGGTGAGGGGGTAGTTCGGGATGTAGCGCATGCCGACGTAGACGACGGCGAGGGAGAGCAGGCCGGCGGTGACGGCGAAGAGGGTGTAGCTGAGGGTCAGGCGCATCCGGGCGGTCAGGCGGCGCGGGCGCTCGGTACGGGGACGGTCGTCGCGCTCGTTCACCTCGGGCCGTCTTCCCCGCCGGGGGCGGTGAGGCGGTAGCCCACGCCCGGCACGGTCTGGATCACCCACGGGTCGCCGAGGCGTTTGCGCAGGCCGGAGATGGTGATGCGGACCGCGTTGGTGAAGGGGTCCGCGTTCTCGTCCCAGGCGCGTTCCAGCAGGTCCTCGGCGCTGATCACGCCGCCGCGCGCGGTCATCAGGACCTCCAGGACGGCGAACTGCTTGCGGGACAGGCCCACGTAGCGGCCGTCCCGGTAGACCTCGCGGCGGAAGGGGTCCAGGCGCAGTCCGGCGTACTCCAGGACGGGCGGGGCGGCCTGGGCCGGGCGGCGGGCGAGCGAGCGCAGCCGGACGACGAGTTCGGCGAGGTCGAAGGGCTTGGTGAGGTAGTCGTCGGCGCCGAGTTCGAAGCCGGCGACCTTCTCGTTCAGGCGGGCGGCGGCGGTGAGCATCAGCACCCGGCAGCCCAGGCCGCGCCCGACGATGCTGCGGCAGACGTCGTCGCCGTGGGTGCCGGGGATGTCACGGTCGAGGACGACGACGTCGTAGCTGTGGACGGCCAGGCGCTCCAGCGCCGCGTCGCCGTCGGTGACGATGTCGCAGGCCATCGCCTCCAGTCGCAGGCCGGCCTGGACCGCCTCCGCGAGGTAGATCTCGTCCTCCACCACCAGGACCCGCACGCGCTGTTCTCCCGTCCTCGCCGTTCGCGTCCCATTGGACCCGATGTGGCCTATCGAAAACGTATCGGCCCGCGCAGACGTCCTCGCAACACCGCTTTTCCTCCAATGGTCCGGCAACGGACGAACACAGTGGGAGGCAGCGATGGACACGCCGGAGACAGCGGCGGCGACGGCACCGGCGGTGCGGGGCAAGCGGCGGCGGCTGGCCGTGGGCGCCTCGGCGGCGGCGGCGCTGGCCCTGGTCGGGGCGTGCGCCGCCGACCCGCCGGGCACCGGGGCCGTCCTGCGCACCCTGGCGGCCACCGTCGTCGCCGCCCAGCCCGCCACGGCCGGGGCGGAGGCGGACGGGGAGATACCCGACGGCCGGACGCTGAGCCCCTTCGACACCCACGCCCCGGCCGTGGGCAACCTGGACGGGCCGCTGCTCGAAGCCCTGCAACAGGCGGCCGGCGACGCCCGGGCCCAGGGCATCGAGATGACCGTCACCTCCGGCTGGCGCAACAAGGCCTACCAGCAGCGGCTGCTGGACCGGGCGGTGACCAGGTACGGGAGCGTGGAGCAGGCCAGGAAGTTCGTCAACACGCCGGAGAAGTCCGCGCACGTCAGCGGGAAGGCGGTGGACGTCGGCCCGACCGACGCGGACTACTGGCTCATCCGGCACGGCGCCCGGTACGGGCTGTGCCAGGTGTACGCCAACGAGATCTGGCACTTCGAACTGCTCACCCGGCCGGGCGGGACCTGCCCGGCGCCGCTGCCGGACGCCGCGGGATGAGCGGGCCCGCCGTGACCGCCGCCCCGCACGCCGACCGGCCGCACCGGCCACACCAGCCGCACCGACCGCACCGGCGGCGGTCCGCACCCCGGCCGTGCGCCTTCCTCCGGCGGCGGGCCGCGCCCGGGAGCGCCCCCGCGTGGCGCTCCGTCCCCCGGTGGCGGCGCGGGCTGGTGCCCGCCGCGCTCGGGCTGCTCACCGCCCTCGCCCTGGGCGGCCACCGGCTGGTGCCGGAGCTCGGCCTGGGCCTGGGCAGTCTGTGGGAGAGCGCCCTGCCCTGGAGCGGCCTGGTGGCGGTGGCGGCCCTGCTGTGCGCGGCGCTGCGCCGGGCCCCGGCGGCGGCCTGCGCGGGCGGGGTGCTGGCCGTGGTGTGGGCGGTGGTGTTCGGTCCCCTGCTGCTGTCCGGCGGGGCGCCGGCGGGCGGCTCCGGCGGGCCGGGGCTGACGGTGGTCACCCACAACGTGAACGCCGCCAACCCGGACCCGGCCGGCACCGCCCGCGCGCTGCTCGCCGCGGGCCCCGACCTGGTCGCGCTGGAGGAGGTCACCGACGCCGCGCTGCCCGCCTACCGGAGCGTGCTGGACCGGGCGCTGCCGCACCACGCCCGTACCGGCACCGTCGCCCTGTGGAGCCGCTACCCGGTGACGGACTCCCGGCGGCTGGTCATCGACCCCGGCTGGAACCGCTCCCTGCGGGCCGAAGTCCAGGCCCCCGGCGGCCCGTTGGCCGTCTACGTCGTCCACCTCGCGTCGGTGCGCCCGACCGTCACCGGCTTCGCCACCGCCCACCGCGACCGCGACCTCGCCGCCCTCGGCCGGGCGCTGGACGGCGAACCGCTGCGCCGCGTCCTGCTGCTGGGCGACCTCAACACGGCCGCCGACGACCGCGCGCTCGCCCCGCTCACCAGCCGGCTCACCCCGGCCCGTACCGGCTTCGGCTTCAGCTGGCCGGCGGCCTTCCCGCTGGCCCGCATCGACCACGTCCTGACCCGGGGCCTGCCGGCCACCGCCACCTGGACCCTGCCCGCCACCCCCAGCGACCATCGCCCGGTGGCGGCGAGGCTCAAGGACTGACGGCTCAAGGACTGACGGCACAGCATGTTCTGACGAATCGTCAGGCGATCGGCACGGTGTCCTTCGGCAGGGTGTGCCAGTTGGTGACGGCCGGCTTGTCGACCGGGGTGGTGCCGACCGGGACGCTCACCGGGTTCGGGTCGGGGTTGCCGATGCCGATGATGACGTCGGTGTACTGGACCGCCTGGTTGCCCTTGGTGGTCTTGGCCATGATGCCCGCGTACACGGTCTTGGCGCCGCTCAGGGTGATCTGCTCCCCGGCGGTGTGCTCGACGGGCGTCGCCTCGATGCCGCCCGAACCGAACGCGATGACGGGGTGGCCCGCGGGGAGGGTGCAGGTGATGCCCGACTTGGCCTTGGCTGAGATCAGGATGTAGCCGCCGGCCTGGGTCTCGGTCTTCGCGCCGAGGTCCAGGTCGTTGGCGCCGCAGACCTGGCCGTACCCGCTCTTGTCGCCGGCCGGGGCGGAGGCGGCGCCGGAACCGGCGGGGGACTTGGGCGGGGCGCTCTTCGTCGGGGCGGCCCCGGCCGGCGCGGCCCCCGTCGGCGCGGCCGGGGCGGGTGCTCCGGCGGGCGCCCCGGCGGTGGGCGCGGCGGTGGCCGCGGGTCCGCCGGCGGCAGGGGCGGCGGTGTCGCTGTTCTCCGGCCCGCAGGCCGTCGCGGCGGCGGCGATCACCGTGACGGCGGCGGCGGTGAGGACGAGGCGGCGCGTGCGCATGGGGTGCTCCTGCGGTCGTTCGGGCGGTACCGGTCTCTGCTGTGTGATCACCGTAAGTCGGGGTCGTTCACGGGCTGGTGCGGGAAATATCCCGATCCTGTTCCAGAAGCCGGCGCGGCCCGTACGCCGCCCGCGCGCGCGGCGGGCCGGCGCCCCCGGGTGGGGACGCCGGCCCGGCCGGGTCGGGTGAGACGGGGTCAGAGCAGCAGATCGGACTGGAGGGTGACGACCTGTCGGAACGGGGCCATGGGAACGCCGGCGGGGTTGGTCATGGTGACGACGGCGAGGATGTCCGAGGCCGAGAGGTAGGCGAAGCGCGCGGTGGGGGCGCCCCTGGAGCCGGTCGTGGTCGACTCCACGGTGGTGAGTTTGATGCCGTCGACGGTGTCCCAGTCGTCGTGGGCGGTGGTCCTGGTGTCCTCGGCGGCCTTGGGGCGGGCCTTGTTCCGCAGCGAGGCGAAGGCGTCCCAGGACTCCCGGTGCGAGCCGAAGCGCAGCAGCCGGATCTGGGTGCGGGTGCCGTCGGAGGCCGTCCACTCCCGGACGGTGGCCGCGCGGCAGGCGTCCGCCAGGAGCAGGGCGCGCATCTTGACCGCGTCCTGCTGCTCCTCGGCGATCGCGTCGCAGGGCGCCCACTGGCCGGGTTCGGAGCCGGGCGCGGGCGCGGTGGCGGACGCGGTGGCGGACGCCGGGGGCGTCGCGGACGCCGAGGGCGTGGCGGGGGCCGAGGGCGTGGCGGGGGCCGAGGGGGTGGGGGTGGGCGCCGGGAAGACCGGCGGGGTCAGGGAGCCGCCGGCCTCCTTGGGCGCCGGCAGCAGCAGGTGGCGCAGGTCCGCGTAGTGCGGGGACGTGCCCTTGTCGTCCGGGGCGCTCTTGCCCGAGGGCAGCGGCGGCAGCGTCAGCGGCGCGAAGGTGTAGCGGCCGTCGCCCGCGGTGGCCAGGCCCGGCAGGTCGGTGCGCTCGGGCGCGGTGACGGCCAGGGCGGTGCCGGTGCCGGCGAGGGCGAACACCAGGGCGGCGCAGCTCCAGCGCACCGCGGCCTTGCGGCGGCGGGTGCGGCGGGCCTCCTGTTCCGCGAGGACGGCGGGGTCCACGGGGACGGCGACGGGCGCGGCGAGCGCCGCCAGGACCGGATCGGCCTCGGGCGCGCTCCCCGGCTCGTTCCCGGGGGCGGCCGACGGGGTGACGTGGTCGGTCATACGGCTGCTCCCGGGAGGGCGAGGCGTTCGAGCTGGAGGGTGAAGAGGGCGACGATCTTGTCCTTGGGCAGCGGTGCCACGCCCTCGGCGCTCATGATCACCAGGAGGTCGCCCTCGGCGGCCGAGCACTCCAGGTAGTCGATCGGCGCGGACGGCGGCGCCGGCATCAGGTAGCAGTGCGCCTCGGGGTGTCCGGGGATGGACGGGCCGATCCGGAACAGGCCGGTGTCGCCGGTGAAGACCGCGGTGTACTCGTTGATCCGCTGCACTTCCTGCTGGTTGAACTGGCGCAGCTTCAGGCCGATCACCAGGTCGTCGCCGGAGGCGCGGTAGGTGCGCACACCGGTGGCCTTGACGTGCATGCCCTCCCAGTAGGAGCGCATCTTGTCGCGCTTCTCCTTGGGGAGCTGCTGGAGTTCGGCGTCCAGCTCGGCGGACAGCTGCTCGCCGTTGAACTCGGTGTCGTTGCCGTAGCCGCTGTCGTCCGGGCCGGGTTCGTAGCCGGCCGGGACGGGCAGCAGCAGGTCGCGCAGCGAGCCGAAGTGGCTGCCGTTGGACTTGGCGCCGTACGGCGTGGCGGTCGCGGTGGGGGTGGGAGCGGTGGACGGGGCGGCGGCGGTGGCCGGCGCGGGGTCGTCGTACTGGGTCTTGATGATGCCGATGCCGATGGCCACGCCGACCAGCGCGGCGGCGGCGGTCGCGGCGCCGGCGCGCAGCAGCCGGCGGGGGGCGGGGTTCGGCCCGGCCGGGGCGGCGGGGCCCGAGGGGGCGGCGGGATCGACGGGCCCGAGCGGCGGGACGGACCTGCCGGGCGGAACGGACCCGATGGGCGGGCCGGTCAGGACGGGCCGGGCCTCGGGGGCCGGCTCGGGCGCGCCGGGGGCGGCGGCGGTGGTCACGGTGTCGTCGTTCATGCGAGCCGCTCCCACTGCCGCTTGGCGAGGTCCTTGAGGGTGTCGGGGTTGACCGGCTTCGGGGCGAAGACCTCGACCGTCATCTGCACCGTGCCGCGCTTGGCGATGGCCTGGCCGTAGTAGTACTGCTCGGTGGTCTCGGCCCAGTGGTGGGCCTCGGGGTACACCTTGTAGCCGCCGTTGGCGTTCTCGGCGAACGTCTGGGGCCAGGTGACGGCCTTCGCCTCGTCGGCGTGGTCCGCGGTGTACTGGACCAGCTGGACGCGGTACTTGACGTCGTCCTTCTTCCAGTCCACCGCGGCCGCGCGCCGGAAGCCGGTCGACGCGAGGTCCTTGAACCGCTCGGCCGCCCTGCCGCTCTGCTCGGCGAGTTCGCCGATCGAGATCCAGCTCGGCTTGTCCGGGTAGTCCTCCCAGGAGGTGCTGCCCTCGGGCGCGCTGATCAGCAGCTTGGTGAGGTCGCCGTCGATGGCGAGCGGCTTGGGCTGCTCGGCGGCGAGGGCGGCCGCGTCGACGGTCTCGGCCGGATAGGAGGGGCGGGCGGCCTGGAGCGGCGGCAGCGGCGTGGGCGGGCGCTGGGCCTGCACGGCGTAGCCGACGCCGCCGCCTGCCAGGGTGCCCAGCACCAGGGCGCAGACGGTCAGCAGCACCGGGCGGGGGCGGCGCGGAGCGCGGGGCGCGGGGGCCTCCCGCACCGGCTCGGCCGGGGCGGCGGACTCGCCGGCGCCGGGCGCGACGGGCGGGGCGGCGGGCGGCGCGGCAGGCGGCGGCGGAACAGCGGGCGCGGACGCGGCGGGCTCGGCGGGCTCGGCGGGTGCCGGCTCCGCGGGTTCGGTGGTCACGGAAGTGGCTCCAGAGGAGGGAGGAGAGGAAGGGGTGGCGTGGTACGCGGGCGGACGGGCACGGGGTTTCGGGGCCCCGGGCTCAGCCGCCGTTGGTGAGCCACTCGCGCTGGCGCTTCATCAGCTCGTTCAGCAGCGCCTTGTCGGGCGTCCCCTTCACGTCGACGTCGATCGTGTACTGGACGTCGCCCTGGCTGGAGATGCCGCTCATCGAGCCGGTGTACGCCTGCTGCTTGGGAGCCTTCAGGTAGCCGCGGCCGCCGGAGTCGCCGGCGATGTCGAACGGTTCCAGCGACTTGACCTTGTAGTTCTTGGCGAAGTCGCCGGCCATCGCGGTGGAGCCCAGCTTGAGCAGGGTGACGGTGACTTCGGCCTTGCCGTCGGCGGTCCGGTACATCCGGGTCGCGCCGCCCTTGTAGCCGTAGGACTTGAGGATGTCCATGATGCTGTCCTGGTTGCCGAACAGGTCGGCGGTGTCCTCGTCGGTCATGGTCATCCCGTCCGCGGGTCCGTAGGACTCGCCGCCGGCCGGGATGGGGAGCAGGAAGTAGCGCAGGTCGCCCTCGTGCTTGCCGCCGTTGACGGTGCCCTTGACGGTGCTGGCCGGGGCGGGCTCGGCCGGGACGGCGGTGGGCGTGGGGACGGGCACCGCGGAGGGCGTCGCGCTCGCGGGGGCGCTCGCGCTCGCGCTCGTGGTCGCGGCCGTCTTCGACGGGCCGGTGGCGGCCACGGCCGGGCGGGCGTCGGGCTTGCCGACGGCGACGGTCACGGCGGCGCTGGCCGCGGTGACGGCGAGTAGACCGGCGGTGGCCAGCGCGACGCCGACCGCGCGCGGCAGCCGGCGCGGGGCAGGCTCCGGGGCGACGGCCGGTTCGGTGGCCGGCGCGGCGGGGACGGCGGCCGGGGCGGGCGGCGCGACGGGGGCGGGCAGGACGGGCGGCGCGGGCGGGGCTGCCGGTTCGGCGACCGGCGCCGGAGGTCCGGCGGCTGCGCTCTCGTTGTCGGACTCGGGCAAGGGAATCCCCCAGGAAGATTGCGGAATCTCACGCGCGGGCCCCTCGCGGGAACCCCTCCCCCATGCGGGTTCTCCGGGCATTCCGTCAACGCGTGTCGGCAGGAATTATGAGAGCCCGTCGACACCACTGCCAAAACATTCAATCACCACACTCTCACCCAATGTTCGATGAATCGGACACGCCGTGATCGAACCGCAATGGGCCGCTGGTCTGCGGTGATGACACAGTGTCGACACATCGATTCGAACACGGGGTCCTTCGAGCCGAGGGGCGGGGCGGTGAATCGGGCACGCGGCCTTTCGGCTGCGCCTACGGTTGGAACGTGGACGGACAAGAATCGGGCACCTGCCGGCCGGCCCGGCCGCGGTTCGCCGTCGGCCCCGGGTACGCGCTGTACCGGGGACCGCTGGCGGACAGCACCTTCCACCGCCACGCCACCTTCCAGATCGCCGTCGCGGTGGCCGGTGAAGCCTCACCCGGGGGCGCCCACGGGGTGACGATCGACGACGCGGACGGCCGGCGCCACCGCGGGCCCGCGATCGTGGTGCCGCCGATGGTGCGCCACCGGATGGCCCCGGTCCGGGAGGTACTGGTCTTCTACGTCGACCCGCACTGCGCCTTCGCCGACCGGCTGCGGCAGCAGTGCGGCGAGGGCGTCACCGTCACCCCGTGGTGGCACGGCCTGACCGAGCGGGACGTACGGTCGCACGGTGGGCTGCCCGCCACCGGGCTGGACCCGCGGCTGCGCGCGGCACTGGCGGCGCTGGCCGACGACCAGGTGCCGCTGGAGGGCCTCGCCGCGCGCGTCGGACTGTCCCCGCCGCGCCTGCGGGCCCTGGCGCAGCGGCAGTTGGGGGTTCCGCTGGCGCGCTGGCGCAGCTGGCAGCGGCTGTCCAGGGCGGCGCTGGCGCTCGGTGCGGGGTGCTCGCCGGCCGAGGCGGCGTTCGCGGGCGGGTTCGCCGACCAGGCCCATTTCACGCGCTGGATGCGGGAGTCGACCGGCCTGACGCCCACTCAGGTGCTGCCCGCCCTGCGCGGCACCGGGGACGCGGCGTCGGCCTCGGCTTCGGCTTCGGCTTTTGCCCCGGCCGCTCAGGCGGCGCGGCGAGCGGTGTAGAGGGACAGCGAGCCGGTCACCGTCGCGACGGTCTCCGTCTCGCGCACGCCCTCGAAGCCCGCCTCGGCGATCAGCCGGGGCAGGATGCCGTCGGCGTTGGGCTGGGTGTCCTCCTTGCCGTCGGCGAACTGGACGATCCGGAAGGCCAGCCGCATGGCCGCCGTGCGCTGCCTGCCGAAGTCGGCGATCACCAGCTTGCCGCCGGGGCGCAGGGTGCGGTGCATGGCGGCGAGGATCGCCTGCTTCGCGGAGAGGGGGCACTGGTGGAGGACGAGGCTGGAGACGACGGTGTCGGCGGTTCCGTCGCCGACGAGGTCGGCGACGGCGTCTCCCATGCCGGTGCGGAAGTCGGGGGCGGCGCCGGCCGCGGCGGCCTTGCGGCGGGCCAGGCGCAGCACAGCGGGGTCGGGGTCGACGCCGATGACGGTGGCCCGGGGTTCGGTGCGGCCGAGGAGGACGGCGAGGGAGCCGGTGCCGCAGCCGACGTCGACGATGACGTCGTCGGGGCGGGGGGCGACGTGCATGGCCACCAGGCTGCGCCAGAGGCGTTCGCGGGTGAGGGAGACGATGGGGTCGTAGAGGCCGAGGGCGAAGCGCCCGGCGGCGGGGGTGAAGGTGTCGGTCGGTGTCATGCGGCCAGTGTGGACGGGCAGTTGGGGCGGGGTCTTGAACGAATCGCTCGCGGCTCCGGACGGCGGAGCGCTTCAGGACGGGGTGGGAGGGCCGACTGCCGGAGGAGAGGCAGGAGGAGGAACGGGGGCGGAAGCGGGAGCGGCCCGGAGCAGCAGGACCAGCCCCAGGCCCAGGTCGACGGCCACGTCCAGTGCCTGGAGCCAGTCGGCCGTCTTCCCGGGCGAGTAGATCTCCAGGTAGTCGGACAGCGCGTGCACCAGCACCAGCGGCCAGATGCTCCCGATGTACAGGCGCGCGCCGCACAGGCAGAAGCCGAACGCACCGGCCTCCACCACCTGCCACAGCGTGTTGTCCAGGGGCGCGTCGAAGAACAGCCAGTTGCCGAGGTGCCCGACCCCGAACAGCACCGCCGCACGCACCGGGCCGAGTGGCCGCGCGACCTCATCGATGGCTACCGCTCACCATCCAGCGCGAGAAGTCGGACGGGCCGACTTCTCGCGCACCAGCACGCCGACGGCCAGTGACACCGGGCGGCCCCGCACCACGCGCGGGGCCGCCCGGAAGGCTTCAGGGGCCGACCGGAAAGTCGTCGGCCCGGATGCCCTCAACGAAGGACTGCCATGCCTCAGGGGCGAAGCTGAGAGCAGGGCCGTGAGGGTCTTTGCTGTCCCGAACCGGAACCACGCCGATGATGCCCTCGGCCATCTCGATGCAGTTGTCGTTCGGGTTGCTGTAGCTGCTCTTGCGCCATGCCAGGTCAGCTGTCACGCGGATGACCTCCCGAAGCTCTCAGCCTGTGATGGGCTGCCCCGTCCGACGCGGGGCAGCCCACGGTACTGAGTCAGTTGGCTGCCGGGAAGTCGCCCACCCGGACGCCGGCGACGAAGGACCGCCACGCATCGGGAGTGAATGCGAGGGCTGGGCCTTGCGGATCCTTTCCGTCACGGACAGGGACCATGTCCACCAAGCCGTCGGCTATCTCTACACAGTCGCCTTGGCCATTGCTGTATGTGCTCTTGCGCCAGACGGTCTCGTCGGGCCGATCTCTCATGTTCCGTACTCCTCTGCGGTGTTCCTCAACCAGGAGATATCCCTCTCGGCACACCTCACACGCCGGACGGCCCCGCGTGGTGCGCGGGGCCGTCCGATGGGGAGCGATTCAGGGGTTGATCGGGAAGCCGTTGGCCTGGATGCCGGCAATGAAGGCTCGCCAGGCCTCGGGGGTGAAAGCGAGGGCCGGGCCGTGAGGATCCTTGCTGTCACGGACGGGAATGGAGTCCGGAAGCCCGGTGGCGATTTCGATACAGTTACCGCCCTCACTGCCGCTGTAGCTGCTCTTCTGCCAGGTCAATTCAATCGTCATGTCCGTACCCCTAGGTTGCCAACTTTTGCATCCAAGCCCGGGAGTCGTCCGGGCTCATCGCGGCAGCTGTGAGCTGATCGAATACCAGCTCATGATGGGCGATGTCCTCGGCCTTCTCCAGGTAGAGGCTGCTCGTCAACGCCTCGACGTAGACGATGTCGCCCGGCACATCGGCGAAGGAGAGGATGTGGAACGCCGAGCTCATGGAGGGGTGGGGGCCATGGCTGAACGGGAGAACCTGGATCGTGATGCAGGGATTCTCCGAGAGCGCGAGAAGGTGCCCCACCTGGCTATGCATGACGTCGGGTCCACCGACTGGCCTACGAAGGGCTGATTCGTTCAGGATGACCTTCACATCAGGCGCTATCGCCCGGCGAAAGACCTCCTGTCGCTGGATACGCAGTTTGACCCGGCGTTCGATCTCTTCCTTGCTCATCCCAGTAGGCGAGACACGAAACATGGCCCGGGCGTAGTCCGCTGTCTGGAGCAGACCAGGAACCAACTCGACCTCGTAGCCACGAATCCGCGCGGCATCGGCCTCAAGCCCCACATAGGTCTGGAACCAGTCCGGCAGCGTGTCCGCGTAGTCATGCCACCAACCGCGCTGCGTGCTGCGGCGGGTCAGGGAGATGAACTGCCGCAACTCGGCTTCATCATCGACGCCGTACAGTTCGAGCATCGCACGAACGTCGGATTCCTTGAGGGTCGTCTGGCCTGACTCGATCCGCGACACCTTGGTTGCGCTGAAGCCGAGTTCGTCCGCAACGGACTTGGCCTGACGCCCGGTCCGTTCGCGCAATCGTCGCAGCTCGGAGCCGAGCCTACGGCGCAGCACGGTTGGACTGTCCACGCTCGTCGCTCCCTCTTGGTTGACGTCGGGTCACAGTCTGCCACCTCCCTCGGAGATCACAAGAATCTTGCGTCGCCACGCAATTGCGCGAGAGTGCGCTTGCGTAATGGAGCTATTGCAGAGCATGCTACAGGGAGTAGCGCTTCAGGTCTCCTGAGTGACCATGACCGGCCTGCTGCCGGGCATCCCCATGCCTCCGCCCGGCTTCCGCATGGCTTCAAACTCCGTGCCCGGAAGGTGGATTCACCATGTCCTCCAACTGCTCCACCACGTGGCTGCCGCGCAGCCGCCGCGCGCCCTCCGAGGGGCGCTCCCTCCTCGCCTCCTTCCTCGCCTCCGCCCCGGGCGGGGAGTTCTACCGCGACTCCGGGCTCCTGATCGTCTCGGAGCTCGTCACCAACGCCCTGGTGCACGGCACGCCGCCCGGCCACCGCATCTACCTCTCCCTCGACCTCGACCCCGCCCGCCTGCGCATCGAGGTGCACGACGCCCGGCGCAACCGCGAGCCCGTCCTGCGCGCGCTCACCCTCGACAGCGAGGCCGGGCGCGGCCTCCACCTCGTCAAGTCCCTCTCCGCCCACACCGGTTGCTCCCCGCGCGAGCACACCGGCAAGATCGTCTGGTCGGAGCTGACCGCATGAGGGCCGACCACGACATCCTCGTGGAGGTCCCGGACCTCCGCCCGCCCACCGTCCACACCCTCAACGCCGACGCCCTCGAACGGATCTGGGCCTCGGTCTGCCACCTCCCGATGTCCCGCTTCCAGCACCACGTCCTGGAGCGCCGCCTCACCGGCCCCTGCGCCCGGCGCGACATCCTGCGCGACCTCGCCGGCGCCCCCGTCCTCGTCCTCCCCCTCGGCGACCGCGAACTCCGCATCAGCTGGGCGAACCCCACCCGGGAGCCCACGTGATCCACCACGCCCGGAGCTGACGCCCGCCCCGGCCCGTCCACGCCCCGCTCCGCCCCCTTCGCGTGAGAAGTCGGCCCATCCGACTTCTCACGCCCCTTGCCCTCCCGCCCGTCTTCCTCCGGCACAGGGACGAGAACCCGGCCTGCGACGCTCGATCGCCACGACGGAAGCAATGGGCTGATGTGCGACGTTCCATAACTTTGGACAGAAAAGCACAACTTGGCAACGTTATGTCCGTTCCCCTGGCCAGGCCTGACGGTCCGTCGCCAACCTCGGTGGTAGCTCTTCTCGCCGCACCGCTACCCCCTGGAGCCAGAGTGAGCACCACCCCCTTCTCCCGCCGCCCCCTCGCGGCCATGGCCGTGGCGGTCGCCGCCGTCGCCGCCGTCGCGATCCCCACCACCGCGGTCTCCGCCTCCGCCGCCCCCGGCAAGCGGGAGACGGCGGTCACCCAGGCCCGCGCCAACGTCGCCCACAACGCCGGGGTGTTCGGCTTCGGCCCGAGCCAGGACCTCGTGCCCAAGGACGTCGTCCTCGACGCCGACGGCGCCTCGCACGTCCGCTTCGACCGCACCTTCCAGGGCCTGCCGGTGGTCGGCGGCGACCTCGTCGTCCACCAGGACGCCCGCGGCCGGTTCGAGGACTCCTCCCGCGCGGCCGCCCACGACCCGTCCCTGAAGTCCACCGTCCCCGTGGTGCCCGCACAGACCGGCGCCGCGAACGCGCTCTCCGCCTCCCCCGGCATCCAGAACGCCGTCAGCACCCCCGAGTTGGTCGTCTGGGCCGCCGACGGAACCCCCCGCCTCGCCTGGCGCACCACCGTCCGGGGCAGCGGCGACCACGGCCAGCCCGCCGGGCGGGTCGTCGTCACCGACGCCGTCACCGGCGAGCGGATCGAGGCCTACGACGCCGGGCACCAGGCGGCCGGCACCGGCAACTCCGAGTACACCGGCAAGGTCACCATCGACACCACCCCGGTCGGCGGCGGCTACACGCTCACCGACCCGGTGCGCGGCCACGTCACCAAGGACGCCAACAACTCCGACCCCAGCGACGCGAGCTCCGGCACCACGTTCACCAGCACCACCAACGTCTGGGGCGACGGGAAGAAGTTCTCCACCGACCGCTCCACCGCCGCCGTCGACGCCCACGCCAACACCGCCTGGACGTACGACTACTACAAGAACGTCCACGGCCGCAACGGCATCAAGAACGACGGCAAGGCCGCCACCGTCTTCGTCCACGTCGGCACCAAGTGGGACAACGCCCAGTGGTCCGACGACTGCTTCTGCATGCTCACCGGCGACGGCGACGGCACCAAGGACCCGGAGCAGGTCGACCTCGACACCATGGGCCACGAGATGACCCACGGCGTCACCAGCGCCACCGCCAACCTGCGCTACAGCGGCGAGTCCGGCGGCCTCAACGAGTCCACCAGCGACATCTTCGGCACCATGGTCGAGTGGTACGCCGACAACCCGATCGACACTCCCGACTACCTGTTCAGCGACCAGTCCACCCCGCCGTGGCTGCGCCGCTTCGACAAGCCCTCGCTGGACGGCCGCTCGGCCGACTGCTGGAGCAGCGGCGTCGGCAGCCTCGACGTGCACTTCTCCTCCGGCGTCGGCAACCACTGGTTCTACCTCGCGAGCGAGGGCAGCGGCAGCAAGACCGTCAACGGCGTCACCTACAACAGCCCCACCTGCAACGGCTCCACGGTGGCCGGCATCGGCAACACCAAGGTCGCCAGGATCTGGTACCGCGCGCTGACCGTCTACATGACCTCCACCACCACCTACAAGGACGCCCGCACCGCCTCCCTCAACGCCGCCAGTGACCTGTACAAGGTCAACAGCGCCGAGTACAAGGCGGTCGCCGCGGCCTGGAGCGCCGTCAGCGTCAACTAGCGCCGCATCAGGCCGCGTTCTCCCCGTTGTGACGTGCGCCCGGTTGCCCCAGGTGGCAACCGGGCGCACGGAACGACCACGCGGCTGAACGCGCACGGGTCCGTGAGACCGACGATGACGGGGCAGGCGGTCGCTGTGGATCGTCCGCGGGGGCACCGGGCCGGTGGTCACCTGACGGCGGGCCCGGACGGTCAAGCGCGCGTGGGCACCGCCCGGCACCCCCGCGCCCCGAACACGGCGGCCGGGGCGTCCGACGGGGCCGGACGACCGGACCGCAGCGACACCACGCCCGCCCGCACGCCCGTGACCTGCGAGTTCCGCCGGAGCTGCGGGCGGCCGGGCAGCTGGCTAGCCTGGTCGAGTGGGCACGAAGCATCTCCATGCCCGCCGGGCCCGGGCGGTCAGCGATCCGCCCGCCCGGGCAACCCACCGGCGCGGCCCACGGCCCGCAGCGCTTCCGACGCCATCCACGGAAGAGCCCGCACACCTCTCGGACATCCCACAAGGGAGAGCACATGAGAGTGACGCCCATGTCTCCTGCCAGGCGCATCGCGACCGCGGCCGTCACCGCCGTACTGCTGGCCGGCACTCCCGGCCTGGCCATGGCAGTCGCCCCGCAGACCACCCTGCCGTCCCTCCAGACCGAGGAATGGCGCCGGTTCAGCATCTGGCCGCCGCCCAACCTCCCGGCCAGGAACCTGGACGTCGACAGCAGCGGCAGAGTCGTCGTGTCCACGCCCGACCCCGCGAGCGAACGCCAGCAGTGGAGCCTGAGCGCCGACGGCGGGCTGCCGGTCATCAAGAACAGGGCGACGGGCACGTGCCTGACCGCGCCGGACGACACCCTGGACCCCGTCACCGTGCAGACCTGCGACAAGAACAACCCGAACCAGCGGTGGGACGTGCATGACGTGACGTCCAGCCAGGTCGAGATCTCACCCCCGGCCCACGGTTCCCTCGCCCTCACCGGGGGCGCGCAGGCCGGCAGCAACCAGGTCGTTCTCCGGCCCTATACGGCGGCGGAAATCCAGCAGTGGTCCATCCGGTCCGTGAAGTAATCAAGGACGTTCGTGCCGCACGCCCGGCCGGCGAGGGCGGCCGGTGCGGCAGCCTCCCCCCTGGCCCGCGTGCCCGCTCTCGGCGAGGATGGACCGTCAGGCTTCGGGAGAGGGCGATGACGTGCCGTTACGCATTCACTTCACCGTGGAGGACCTCGCGCGGACCCGCGTCTCCGACAGACCCGCGCCCTGCATCGAGCTGAGCACCGCGGCCCGGCAGCTCCAGGAACGCACGCATCCGGTACGGCTCGGGGCCTGGCGCCACCGCACCCTGTCCGCCCTGCACCCCGCCTCGCGGATGGTCTTCGCCCTCATGCCCCCGCGCGGGCGGATCACCGACTTCCTGAGCGGCGCGAACGCCCCGACCCCCGCCGAGCTGATCGACCGGATCCGTTCCACGCCCCGCGGCCGTTTACGGGCCAGCCTGGAAAACACCGCCCGGCACCAGCCGCTGCCCGCCTGGGACGTCTTCCCTATTGAATCGACATGTTGAAGCCAGAGTTGGAGGGGTTGAACATGACTGGCTGGCGCGTTTTCTGGGTGCCCAGGGGCCGGACCGTGGTTACAGAGCGTGTGCCCGCATTCACCTCGCATGGGCCCGTCGTGAGCCCGGCGGCCGGCCGGCCCTTTCAGGGGAGGAACCGATCGGCCGCGTTCAGGCGTCAGGCCGCCATGCCGAGTTCGGTACGGGTTCGGTGCAGGAAGTCGCGCACGGCGCTCTCCCGCCGCCAGGGGGCCAGGGCGGTGTTGAACTCGCGGACGTAGTCCAGGGCCCGGCTCGACTGGACGCGGGCGAGGACGTCGACGGCCTGGTGGCCGAGCGCGAGCCCCTGGTCGAGGTCGCGGCCCTGGAGATGGGCGGTCCCGACGATCGCCAGGCGTATGCCGACGGAGCGGGTGAACAAGCCGGTCGGCATGGCGGCGGCCTGCGCGTTCCAGGCCAGGGCGGCCTTGGGGTTCTTGAGGTCGCGGAAGACCTCGGCGGCGTCGGCGGAGAGCCGGGCATGGTGATAGAAGTCGATCCAAGCGGGGTCGCCGGCGCCGTCGCGGGCCCGGTCGAGCAGGCTCTCCGAGGCGGCCAGCGCCGCCGAGGCGGCCCGGGCGTTGTCGTCGCGGGCGTGAGCGCGGGCCTCGATGAGTTTGGTGAACGCGAGCACCCTCGGGGCGGCATGGCCCTTGGCCCGCTCGAAGGCGCCCTGGGTCATGTCGATGGCCTCGCTGGCGAAGCCCCGCAGCAGGGTCTGCATCGCCATCGTGGTCAGCACATAGCAGCCGAGCTCGATGTCGCCGCCGGCCCGGGCGAGGCGGAGGGCCTGGATGAAGTGCCGCTGGGCGGCGTCGTGCTGGCCGACGTCGAAGGCGGTCCAGCCGGCCAGCCGCGACAGTTCGGCGGTCACCGAGAACAGGCGGCGGCCGACGTCGTCGCTGAACGAGCCGTTCAGCAGCGGCACCGCCCGTTCCTGCAAACAGGCGGTGACGGAGTTGGCCTTCCAGTTCCCGCCACCGTATTTCGAGTCCCAGCGCCGGGCGTCGTCAGCGGCCTCCCGCAGTTCGGTGAGGTCGGCGGCGCCGACCCGGCCGCGGCCGCGGTAGGCGGCGGTCTCGTCGGCCGGAGTGACCAGCCACCGGGTGACCGGAGTGGTGAACGCGGAGACGGCGAAGCCCGTTCCGGTGAGGAAGTCGCGGCGGTTCACGGAACTCCAGAACGAAGTGGCGACGCGCACGGCGTCGGCGGGGTCTCGCGGGAAATCCAACCCCACCGCGGCGTCCGGCGTCTCGGCATCCGCCATGCCGATCTCCGCCAACTGCACCGGCCGCCCCAGCCGTTCACCGATCGCCTGAGCCAGCAGCCTGGGCACCGGCCATTCCGGGACCATGCCCCGGCGGCACCAGTTCGCGACCGAGGTATGCGTATACGTGGTGGTCAGCCCGGCCTCATGGGCGAGCTGGTTCACGCGCAGGGCCAGCGATTTGTGGCTGGCCCCCTCACACTTGTCGATCATCCGGGCCAGAGCCTCGTTCGGCGGCTTGGCCCTGCGGGTGGTCGACGCCACAGCGTCCCCCTCAATCGGTCCCCGGCTGGGTCCGGGGAGTCGTACGCGACTGGGCACGAGAAGTCGTACATCCGGCACCGCGGCCGGATCACCGAGGGTATTGCCTTCGCCGCTCACGGTGAATCGCTTTCGCGAGTTGTGAGCCCCCTTGCGAGCCCTGCCCCGGGCCTCGGCGGACGCGGTTGTCTGATGCCCCGGGCCTCCGCCGGGACGGACCACAAACCTTCCGGCGGGGGCCGCCACCGATTCACGCTCGGGGGTGACAACCAGATGTGCGGAATCGCAGGACTGGCCGGCGCGGACGCCGCCCGCCACGAGACCACGGTCGCGGCGATGGGCATGGCCCAGCACCATCGCGGCCCGGACGGCACCCGGCACCTCACCTCGGCCGACGGCCGGGCGGTGGTGTCCATGAACACCCTGCTGATCGTCGACACCGCCGCCCAGCCCGGCCCCTACCAGGACCCGGCCAGCGGCATCGTCCTCACCTTCAACGGCGAGATCTACAACTACCGGCAGGCAGCCGCGGCCTGGGGCATCCAGCTGGAGCCCGGCGAGACCGACGCCCACCTGGTCCTGCGGGCCTGGGCCAAGCTCGGCCCCGGCTGCCTCGCCGGCCTGGACGGCATGTTCGCCCTCGCCGCCTACGACCCGCGCGAGGGCCGGCTGTTCCTGGCCCGGGACCGGCTCGGCGAGAAGCCCCTCTACTGGCGCCTGGACGGCGGACGCCTCGCGTTCGCCTCCGAGGTCACCACCCTCACCGGCTACGGCACCGCCCCGCTGGTCGTCCGCCCCGAGATGCTGTCCATCGAGACGCCCACCGGCGCCGACACCCCGTTCCAGGGCATCCAACTGCTGCCGCCCGCCGGGCTTCTCGCCTTCGACGTCGCCACCGGCTCCCTGGCCCAGCGGACCTGGTGGTCCCTGGAGGGCCTGGAACCCTGGCAGGGCGACTACAGGACGGCGCTCGCCCGGTTCTCGACCCTGCTGGCGGACCGGATCCCGATGCGGGCCCCTGGCACCGACTTCGCGCTGCTGCTGTCGGGCGGGCTGGACTCCTCGGTCCTGGCCTACCTGATGCGCCCGCAGGTCTGCGTCACGGTCCGTTACCCCGGCCAGGACCGGCTGGACGAGTCCGCGACCGCGGCCGTCGGCGCGCGGGACATCGGCGCCGAGCTGCTGGTCATCGAGCCGACCGCCGCCGACTTCGCCCGCACGCTGCCGGAGATCATGCACGCGCTGGACTACCCGATGGGCAACGCGTCCACGTTCTCCGAGCACATGGCCTACCGGGCGGTCGCCGAGCGAGGCATCCGCGTCGTCGTCGGCGGGCTGGGGCCGGACGAGTTCCTGATGGGCTACGTCCGTCACGCGCTCGTCCTCTTCGGGCCGGAGGCGGTGCTCGGCGCCGGGCTGGATGCCTACCGGCCGCTGGCCTCCAAGCTCCTGAACGGGGACGGCGGCCCGCTGGAGCCGTCCGAGGCGATCGTCCGCCTGATCCTGCGCGGATCGGACCCCGACGGCCGGGTCCGGGAAGTCGTCGCTGACGCCCTTCGCCGGGCCGACGGCGACCTGGCCCGCGGGCTGACGCTGGCGGACCTGGCCACGGCCTGGCGCCCGCTGGTGATGACCTCGGACAAGCTGGCCTCCGCGTTCGCGCTGGAGCGGCGCTCGCCGTTCCTGGCGCGGGACTTGGTCGAGTTCTCCTACCGGCTGCCGGTCGAGCACAAGATCGCCGACCCGGCCGGGGGCAAGCGGATCCTGCGGGACGCCGCCAGGGCGCTCGGGCTGCCCCGGGAGGTCTGGGGCAGCCGAGACAAGCTCGGTTTCGCCTCACCGGTCCCGAGCTGGCTGTCCGGCCCGCTGGAGCACTGGGCGACTGCGAAGATCTCCACCGCGCTCGACCAGGCCCCCGTCTCGCTGCGGCCGCTGCTGGCCGGCGGTCTGAAGCCCGGGGGCCGGTTCGATCGCACCCGGATGCAGGCGCTGATGGCCGCAGCCTGGTTCTCCGACCACACCCTCACGGCCGCCGCATGACGCGCCGTCGGCTCACTACGGTGAGCACATGGACATCCTTCCCCCGAACCCGGCCGCCGCCGAGTCGCACGGAGCGGTCGCGATCATCACCAACCGGCGCGGCGAGTTCCTCCTGCACCTGCGCGACGACCTCGACGGCATCGCCTGGCCCCGGCACTGGAGCCTCCTGGGAGGCGGTTGCGACCCCGGCGAGAGCCCGGCCGACGCGATCGTCCGCGAGCTCGACGAGGAAGCCGGCCTGGCCGTCGACGGCGGCCCGGCCGAGCTGTTCGAGACCCGGGACGTCCACGGCTCGGGTCAGGTCATCACCTTCTTCGCCGGCTCCTGGGACGGCGACGAGACCGCGCTGCCGCTGGCCGAGGGCGTCAAGCTCCAGTTCTTCGCCCCCGAGCACCTGCCCGTTCTGACCATCCCGCCGTTCATCCGCGACGGCATCCACCGTTTCCTGGCCGCCCGCCCCGGCACCTGACGCCCCCGTCCCCGAGGGGGCGGGGCCCGGCCGGGTCGCCGACCCGCCCCCTCGGAAGGACACGTTCGTGAAGCTCACCGTGATCGGCTGCGGCTACCTCGGCGCGACCCACGCCGCCGCGATGGCCGAGCTCGGCCACCAGGTCCTCGGCATGGACACCGACACCGACAAGGTCGACGCGCTGAACAAGGGCCAGGCCCCGTTCGTCGAACGTGGCCTGGACGACCTGCTCGCCAAGCACACCGCCACCGGACAGCTCAGTTTCACCGTCTCCTACGCCGAGGCCGCCGCCTTCGCCGACGTCCACTTCCTGGGCGTCGGCACCCCGCAGCAGGACGGCAGCAGCGCCTACGACCTCACCCACCTCCACACCGCCGTCCGCCGCCTGGCCCCTCGACTCGGGGACGGCGCGCTGATCGTCGGCAAGTCGACCGTCCCGGCCGGCACCGTCGCTGAGCTGAGGCAGACCCTGGACGAGCACGTCCACACCGGCGCGAGCGTCGGCCTGGCCTGGTCGCCGGAGTTCCTGCGCGAGTCGTTCGCCGTCCTGGACACCCTGGAGCCGGACCGGATCGTCCTCGGCATCGAGGACGGCGACACCAGCAGCGAGGCCATCTTCCGGAGGGTCTATGCCGACATCCTGGCCAAGGGCTCGCCGCTGATCGTCACCGACATCGCGACCTCCGAGCTGATCAAGGGCGCCGCGAACGCCTTCCTCGCCACCAAGATCTCCTTCATCAACGCGATGGCCGAGCTCTGCGAACTGGCCGGCGCCGATGTCCAGCAGGTCGCCCTCGCCCTGGGCTACGACCACCGGATCGGTGCCAAGGGCATGCGGCCCGGTCTCGGGTTCGGCGGCGGCTGCCTGCCCAAGGACCTGGCCGGCTTCACCTACCGCGCCGAAGAACTCGGCGCCGACACCGGCCTCCTGCGCCAGGTCGCGGCGATCAACCGGCGCCGGCGCGAGCACACCGTCGACCTCGCCCGCGAAGCCCTCGGCGGCACCCTGGCCGGCAAGCGGATCGCCGTCTGGGGCGCCGCCTTCAAAGCCCACACCGACGACATCCGCGACTCCCCGGCCCTGGCCGTCGCGGACGCCCTCCAGCGGGCCGGCGCCGAGGTCACCGTCCACGACCCCGCCGCGATGGAGAACGCCCGAAGGGCCTACCCCCGGCTCGACTACGCCGACGACCCCACCCAGGCCGTCACCGGCGCCGGGCTGCTGCTGCACCTGACCGACTGGCCCCAGTACTCCGACACCGACCCGGCCGAACTCGCCCAGCACATCGCCGTCCCCAAGGTCCTCGACGCCCGCGGCACCCTCAACGCGAACCGCTGGCGCGCGGCCGGCTGGACCTTCCGCGCCCTCGGCCGCCCCTGACAGCACCGGCCGCACGGCACATTCACAGACTCCCGGCCCGGCCGCCGCACGCGCTGAAGGACAGCCTGCTCCCGGACGGCGGCAGCGGGTACGCGTGCTGACGTGAGCCGAGGCGTCGTCAGGTGAGCGTCGGGGCTCCGGTTCGCCGGAGCCCCGACGCTCGTGCCCGGGCCCCGGCCCGGCGCCCGGTCAGAGCCAGCCCCGCCGCGCCGCCTGGACGCCGGCCTGGAAGCGGGTGGTGGCGCCCAGGTTGGCCAGCAGGACGGACACCCGGCGCACCACCGTGCGCCGCCCCAGCCCCAGCCGGCGGGCGATGGCGTCGTCCGTGGCCCCGCCGGCCATCAGCGTCAGGATGCGGCGGTCGCGTTCGTCGATGTGCGGGCCGACCCCGGCCACCGAGGCGGGCACCGCCAGGCGCCACAGCGTCTCGAACACCGCCGTCAGGGCGTTCAGCAGCCCCGACGGCCGGACCAGCAGCGAGACCACGCCGGGCCCGTCGTCGGCGGGCAGCGTGACGATCGCCAGGTCGTCGTCCCCGATCGCCAGCTTGAGCGGCGGCTCGTCCAGGGTGCGGGCCTGCTCCCCCGCCTCCACCATCCGTGCCATGTTCGGCCCGGCCACCGGGTCCTGGAACGCGCAGCCCTGGTAGATCGCCCGGTAGCCGACCCCCGCGGCCATCCGGCGCCGCTGCAGCACCTCCTGGTCGAGGTAGTGGGCCGGGCTGCCGGAGTACGGCGGCACGTCGATGACCCGCACCTGGTGACGGGCGGCCAGCTGGAGGCTCCGGCTGGCGGCCAGCACCTCGGCCGGGTCCTCGACCACCTCCAGCGCGCCGTAACTGCCGGTGTCGCGGCGGGCGTAGCGGTAGAGGCGCTCCAGTTCGGCGCCGGCCCGGCGCACGGTGGCCTGGCGCAGCGCGTCGCGTTGCAGCACCGTCTCGACCACCCGGGCCGGCGGCAGCGCCTCCCAGGCGTGGTCGCGGTCGTCGGCGCTGTCGGTGGTGTCGAAGGCGACCGCGACGCCCTCGTCGGCGAGGTCGCGCAGCACGGCGAGGACGGCCTCCTCGTCCAGGCCGGCCTCCCTGGCCAGTTCGGGGACGCGGGCCCGGGGCCGGCCGACCAGGCAGTGGTAGACGCGTCCGCGTTCGGACTCCGGTTCCAGCACGTCGTGCACGAAGCCCCCCTGTCGTCGGGCGCCCCTGGCGGGGCCGGTGGAGGCTACCCACGCCGGCGGCGCACATGCGCCAGTGGCGCAGGTGCGCCGCCACGGTGCTCTGGCGTCCGGCGGGGCCACTCGCAAGAGTTGTCGGTGATCAGTCAGATCATCGAAGGCCTCGGGTCCCCGGAGGCCGAGGAGGCCGAGGACGCCCATGACCCCTGTCCGGCTCCGGCGCGCCCGCGCGGCTCTCGCCGCCCTGGCCGCCTGCCTGCTCCCGCTCGCCGCACCCGCGGCGCCCGCCACGGCCGCCACGACCGCCACGGCCGCCGAAGCCCCCGCCGCCGTACGGGCCGGGGCCGACGGGCCGCCGCCGCTGACCGACGGCTTCGGACTGACCCAGACCGGCGCCGCCACCGGCAGCGCCACCAACTTCGTCGTCACCGTCACCACGGCGCAGGTCGCCGGGCCGCACACCATCCGCATCCTGCTGCCCGCCGACTACGCGGCCCGGCCGGACAAGCGCTACCCGGTGCTGTACTTCCTGCACGGCGCCTCGGACAACCCGAGCAGCCCGGCGCTGGCCTACCCCGCGCTGACCGCCGCCCAGTCGATGATCACCGTCATCCCGGACGGCGGCCTGCGCGGCTGGTACGCCGACTGGCTCGACCAGAACACCGCCGCCGGCGCGCAGAACTGGGAGACCTTCCACCTCACCCAGGTCCTCCCGTTCGTCGACGCCAACCTGCGCACCCGCACCGACCGCGCCCACCGGGCCGTCGGCGGGCTGTCCATGGGCGGCTTCGGCGCCCTGCACTACGCCCAGGACCGCCCCGACCTGTTCGGCCAGGTCCTCACCATGTCCGGCGCCAACGACCTGTCCACCGACGAGATGATCATCCGCGGTGCCGTGGTCGCCACCCTGACCAACGCCGGCACCGTGCTGTGCGGGCCCAGCGACGGTCACCCCTGCGCCCTGGACTTCGGGCCCACCGTCTCCAGCGACGCGATCTTCGGCAGCCCGTACCCGGTGTTCGGCGCCGACTGGCGCTGGAACGCCGCCGACCCCGCCTCCCGCCTGGCCCGCCTGGCCGGCACCGGCATCGCCGTCTACACCGGCAACGGCAACAACAGCCCCTCCGACATGGAGTTCTGGGCCGAGGGCACCGCCAAGCGCGTCAAGCAGCGCCTGGACGCGCTCGGCCTGCCGCACCACTACGTCGACTACGGCGACGGCACCGGCTGGGGCGCCGACTGCCACGGCGGCCACACCCCTGGCTGCTGGGCCCAGGACCTCGTGGACTACGTCCCGCGCCTGGAGGCGGCCTTCGCCGCCGCGCCCTGAGCCGCGCACCCCGCCCCGAGCCGCACGCCCCGAGCCGCGCGCCCCGCCCCTCTCCCCCGACCCCGATGAAAGGACACCCCCTTGCCCGCCACCCCGACCCCCGGCCGTACGGCCTCCTGGCCGCGCCTGCTCGCGGCCTTCCTGGTGAGCTGTTGCGCCGCCCTGGGCCTGGCCGCCCCGGCCTCCGCGAGCGGTGCCGCCGCCGCGCCCGCCCCGGTCGCCGCCTGCACCACGCCGCAGCAGTGCCTGACCATCAAGTCGCTCAGCAACGGACGCCAACTCGACGTCCAGAACGGCACCATGGGCGACGGCGCCTACATCGTCACCAACTCCGCCCCCGGCTACCACCAGTCCTGGCGGCTGAGCGTCAACCCCGCCGACTCCTCCTTCGCCATCGTCAACAACGACACCGGCAAGTGCATCGACCTGGCCTTCCTCACCCCGGCGCTGCGCCAGCAGACCTGCGCCGGCCAGGCCAGCCAGCGCTGGTACTTCCAGCCCGTGTCCGGCGGCGGCGACGCGTTCATGATCCGCCACCAGGGCGACAACACCTGCCTGGACCTGCTGCTCGGCGGCAACTACGACGACGCCTGGACCGACCAGTACACCTGCAACGGCACCGCCAACCAGCAGTGGTCCACCGGGTTCCCGCTCGCCGCCCGCAACCTGGCCGTCGACCACGGCGCCAAGCAGTGCCAGAAGGACCCCTCCAGCTGCTCCTGGACCACGGTGAGCGAGGCCCCGGCCGCACCGCTGCCGCGCGCCTGCGCCTCCGCCGTCTGGTTCAACAACACCAGCGGCACCGTCCAGCAGTCCTTCTCGGTCAACGACGACAGCGGCTGGTCCAACAGCATCGGCGGCGACATGACGACGTCCATCACCGGCGGCGCCCCCGGCAACGTCCTGACCGCGACGATCAGTTCCACGCTGCACTACACCAACGAGTGGCACGGGTCGCGGAGCGTCAACAACAGCGTGACCGTCACCGTCCCGCCCCAGGAGTACGGCTGGGTGACGCTCGCCAAGGTCGCCCGCAAGGTCACCGGCACCTGGACCTTCGACGCCCACGGCATCCCGTGGACCGCCGAGGACACCATCACCGTGCCGCTCAGCTCCGACCCCACCGCCGGCGCCACCCTCTACATCGCCAACACCAGCGCGACGTTCACCAGCTGTTCCTGACGCAACGTCAATTCCAGGGCCGCCGCCCGTGCTTCACCGGGCGGCGGCCCCGCGTCCGCCCGGACCAGGCCCCTCACCACGGGAGCCGCGCCGTGGGCACCGGCTGCCGCAGCGCGGACGGCCGGGGAGGCCGCAGAGGGGGTGGTTGCAGCGGGTGGCCGCGGAGGGCTCGGGCGGCAGGGCCGGTTTCCCGTGCCGTTCCCCGGCCTCCACCCGGTCGGCCGCACGTCCCCGGCCACCACGAGCGGTGAGCGGCGCCGCCCCGCAGGATGGACGGCATACGGGTGCCGCAGCATGTCCTGCCTGCCGAGGGAGCACCGTCCCACCACTCGCCCCTCGCCCCTCGGTCCCGGACCGCGGCACCAGCCGGACCACGGCGGGCAGCGCCCCCTGCGCGGCCCTGCGCGTCTCGCTCGCCGAGCACACGCGCCGACCACACGCGCCGCCCGGCCGAACCGAACGCGAAGGGATCAATCGTGGAATCCAAGGGAAACGTCACTCGGATCGCCGGTGCAGGTGCGGCGATCGCCTTCAGCTCGACGCTGCTGGTCGGCGGCGCCACCCCGGCGCACGCGGTGACGTACTACGAGGTGGCCAACGCCAACAACACCAGCGCCTGCCTCCAGGTGGACGCCAGGACGGACCCGGGGAACGTCGTCCTCGGCAGCTGCGACCGCAGCGCGAAGCAGGTGTGGCAGATCAGCGGCGGCGTCTTCAAGAACCCGGCCTCGGGCCACTGCCTCGACGGGAACGGCGCGGACGTCTACACGCACCCGTGCAACGGCGGCGACTACCAGAAGTGGACGACCACGTCCGGCAGTCCGAAGTCCATCAAACACAACAAGAGCGGCAAGTACCTGGACGCGAACGGAACGGTCGGGGCCGAGGTCGGCTTCCAGCCCACCATCTCGACGGCGTCCCGCTGGGTGATCCGCACGGTGTGACGGTCCCGCCGGCCCCGTGCTCCGCCGGACGGCGCCCCCGCGCCGTCCGGTGACGCCCGGCTCCTCGGAACCCGGGGCCCGACGCCACCCGGGTCAGGAGTGCCCGATCTCGACCGAGGTGATCACCACGTCCTCGACCGGGCGGTCGTCCTCGGTGGGCGCGGTGGCGATCGCGTCGACCACGGCCCTGGACGCGGCGTCGGCGACCTGGCCGAAGATGGTGTGCCGGCGGTTGAGGTGGGCGGGGGTGCCCACCGTGACGAAGAACTGCGAGCCGTTGGTACCCGGGCCGGCGTTGGCCATCGCCAGCAGGTACGGCTTGGTGAAGAACAGCTCCGGGTGGAACTCGTCCGCGAACTCGTAGCCCGGGCCGCCGGTGCCGGTGCCGGTCGGGTCGCCGCCCTGGATCATGAAGCCCTTGATCACCCGGTGGAACAGCGTGCCGTCGTAGTACGGGCCCCGGCCCGGCTCGCCGGTGCGCGGGTCGGTGTACTCCCGGGTGCCCTCGGCGAGTTCGGCGAAGTTGCGGACCGTCTTCGGCGCGTGGAACGGGAACAGCTCCAGGCGGATCGGGCCCGCGGTGGTGTGCAGGGTGGCGAACCGGGCAGTGGCCACGGGGTGACTCCTCGGGTGGATGGCGACGGGTGCGGCCTGTGCGGCCGGTGCGATGATCAGGGCCGTTCGGCTACGGCATCCTGGCACAGCCTCCGGGCCCGCGGCCGAACCGGGTGGGACGATCCACACGTCGTACCCAGGGAGAACGTCGGACGAAGGGGCAGGTGGCCGTGATGGTCGGTGCGGTTCTGATCGGAGTGCTGGCCCTGGTCGTCGCGGGGTGCGGCTGCGTGGTGTGGGCCGACCGGGGCGGGCCCCGCTGGACCCGCGCGGTCGCGGCCCTCACCATCGGCGCCGGCAAGGCCGTGCGCGGCTACCAGCGCCAGCCCCGCCGGACGAACAGCGGCGGAGAGGGCGGGGACGGCGGGGACGGCAGCTGAGCCGCAGGCCCCGCGGTGTCCACCGCTGCCGGTGCCGCTGCCCGTACCGGGCTTGGTCGTCGCGGCCTCGTCCCTGGCGCGGGCCTTTGCCAGCCCCGTGTCCTGGCGTCGGTCGCCGCCGCGCCCGCGGCCGGATCCGCCGCCCGGGCCCGCCCCACCCCCACGCGCGCCAGCCCGGTCGGCGCAGGCCCTACGCTGTGGCGGATGAGCTTCCACCTGGTCGTCGGACACGGGCCCGCCGGGGCCGCCACCGCCCGCCTGCTGGCCGGACAGGGCCACGAGGTCCGGGTCGTCACCCGCACCGGGCGCCCCGCCGGGGCGGCCGTCCCCGGCGTCGAGCACCTCGCCCTGGACGCGTCCGACCCCGTACGGCTGGCGCGGGCCGCCCGCGGCGCCGCCGCCGTCCACGGCTGCGCCGCCCCGCCACTGCCGCGGTGGACCCGGCTGTGGCCCGCGCTGACCGCCTCGCTGTGCGCGGCGGCCGAGGAGAGCGGCACGGTGCTGGTGATGCTCGGCAACCTGTACGGCTACGGGCCGGTGACGGGCCCGATGACCGAGGACCTGCCGCTCGCCGCCACCGGCCCCAAGGGGCGGGTGCGGGCGGCGGCCTGGGAGCAGGCGCGGGCGCTGCACGAGGCCGGACGGATCCGGGCCGTGGAGGTGCGGGCCTCGGACTTCTTCGGCCCCGGCGTCACCGACGGCGGCCACCTGGCCGCGCGGGTGATGCCGAACCTGCTGAAGGGCCGCCCGGTCGCCACCCTCGGCGACCCGGACACCCCGCACAGCTGGACCTACCTGCCGGACGTCGCCCGGGCGATGGCCGAGCTGGCGGGCGAGGAGCGGGCCTGGGGCCGGGCCTGGCACGTGCCCACCGCCGCGCCGCTGTCGGTGCGCGCGATGGCCGGCCGGTTGGCCGCCGAGGCCGGCGGCGGACCGGTCGCGGTGCGCCGTCTGCCCGCGCCGCTGCTCGCCGTGGCGGGGCTGGTCAACCCGCTGCTGCGCGAACTGCGGGAGGTGCGCTACCAGTTCGACCGGCCGTTCACGGTGGACTGCTCCGCGTACGAGGCGGCGTTCACGGTCCGGGCCACGCCGCTGGAGGAGCAGCTGCGGGCGACGGTCGCCTGGTGGCGCGAGCGGGCGTAGCCGGCGCGGGGCCGCCCGCCGCCGCTGCTTCCGTGGCGGGCCTCTCCGCCCCACTCCATCCGTTCACCGGACACCGGTCCCCGACTTCCGTAGTATTCCGTCCGTGGCCAAACGACGTGATGTCGAGCGTGAAGTCCTTTTTTCCATCCGGGAGTTGTCGGCCTCCCTGATACCCGCGGCCGAGCTGTTCCGCGAGCTGCACACCCTGCTGGTGGGCCCGCTCGGCTTCGACGGCGGCTGCTGGCACGGCAACGACCCGGTCACCGGCTTCCCCGTCTCCACCGTCGCCGACGGCCTCGACCCCGCCCGGTTCGAGCAGGCCGTGCAACTGGAGCTCCAGGGCGATGACGCCACCACCTTCACCGCGATCCGCACCGCCGGCCGGCTGGCCCAGAGCGTCGGCCGGGCCACCGACGGGCGGCCCGAACGCAGCGTCCGCTACCGGGAGTTGCTCCACCCCTGCGGCTACGGCGACGAACTGCGGATCAACTTCGACCTCGGCGGCGGCCGCTGGGCCTCGGCGGCGTTCATGCGCGAACGCGCCCGCGGCCACTACGAACTGCCCCACCTGCGCCTGGCGGAACGCGTCGCCGCCCCGATCGGCGCGGCCCTGCGCGGCTCCCACCTCGCCGCCCTGCGCGGCACCCAGCCCGTACACGCCCCGGCCGTGGCCATCCTCGACGGCTACGGGCGGCTGCGCTCGACGGACGCGGCGGCCCGCGAACTCATCGGACGGATGGCCGAACCCACCGCCCACACCGGCGGGGTGCCCAGCGGCTTCCTCACCGTCGCCCGCCACGCCGCCCGCACCGGCGGGCCGGCGGAGGTGCGGGTGTGCACCCCCGACGGCCAGTGGCTCGCCCTGAACGCCTCCCCGCTGGACGGCCGCCGCGGCGGCGTCGCCGTCGTCGCCTCCCCCGTCTCCCCCGCCCAGCGCCTGCCCCTGGCCCTGCTCGCCCACGGCCTGTCCCCGCGCGAACAGCAGGTCGCCCTGCACGCGGTGCGCGGCGCCAGCACCAAGGACATCGCCGCCCTCCTCCACCTGACCGTGCCCACCGTCCAGCAGCACGTCACCGCGATCCTCCACAAGACCGGCACCGGCACCCGCCGCGAACTGGTCGCCCTCCTCATGGCCGACCACCTCCCCACCCTCGGCCGGCCCCCGGCCTGACGCCGCGGCGGCGCGGCATCGTTCGCAGGATCGGACAGGCCCCGGGCCCGTGCTAGCGGAAGGCGGCGACGTTGCGGGCGGCCCAGGCGGAGAAGGGGCGCGGGGCGCGGCCGAGGACCCGCTGGACGTCCGGGCTGATGCGCAGTTCGGCCGGGTTGGGTGCGCCGAGGATGTCCAGGGTGTCGTCGGCGAGTTCCGCCGGCATGGCCTGGCTCATGGCAGCCCTGGCCTCGGCGCGGGTGAGCTCGTGGAACCGCACCGGCGAGCCCAGCGCGTCGGCGATCGCGGCCGCCTGCCCGCGCGGCGTGATCACCTCGGGGCCGGTCAGCTGGTACACGCCGCCGGCGTGCCGGTCGTCCAGCAGGCAGGCCGCCGCGACCGCCGCGATGTCCGCCGGGTCGACGACCGGCACGCCGACATCGCCGAAGGGCGCGGCGGCGAGCCCCTGCGCACGGACGGAATCGGCCCACCAGAGAGCGTTCGAGGCGAAGCCGCCCGGCCGCAGGATCGCCCACTCCAGGCCGGATTCCCGCAGTGTGTCCTCCAGTTCGCGCATCGCGATCCGGGTCGGCCCGAAGGGCCTGGTCACCACGCCCTGGCTGGAGAGCAGCACGACCCGCCGGACCCCGGCGGCCGCGGCCTCGCCGATGAGGTCGGCGGGGTCGCCCCCGGCGGCGTGCAGGTCGCCGGAGAGCAGCAGGAAGAGCGCCGTCGCCCCGGCCAGCGCGGGCCTGAGCTCGGCCGGCCCGGCCAGGTCGGCCGCCAGATGGCGGGCGCCGTCCGGCACCGCCGCCGGGTGCCGCGACACCGCCGTCACCCGCTGCCCCGCCTCGGTCAGCGCCCGCGTCAACGGCCGGCCGATGTTCCCGGTCGCTCCGGTCACCACGATCATGGTCACTCCTCGTCAGATGTTCTCGGTGGCTCCGACGTTAGGAGGGCGGACTGACTCCGGGTAAGGACATACCTGGAGGTAAGCTCATGGCATGGTGGGAGGGGTGCAGGACAGAGGGACCGAGGCGGGCGGCCGGTATGACGTGTTTCACACCGACTGCCCCGCGCGCGACATGGTCGACCACGTCACCAGCAGGTGGGGCGTCTGGGTGCTGATCTCCCTGCGGAGCAACGACCTGCGCTTCTTCGAGCTGCGCGAGAGCATCCACGGCATCAGCGAGAAGATGCTCGCCCAGACCCTGCGGGTACTGGTCCGGGACGGCCTGCTCTGGCGGAAGGTCGAGCCGACCACGCCGCCCCAGGTCACTTACGGCCTGACCGAGTTCGGCCACGAGGTGGGCGAGCCGCTGACGGAGCTGTTCGACCGGATCACCCGACGCCTCCCGCCGGGCGGACGGCCCGGACTCGCAAGTCCCCCGGCCGCCGGCCCCTTGACCACATGACCGCATGACCGCACCTACGGCGCGGTGAGGCTCGGGCGCCGCCCGCCGCCGTCAGAGGTCGTCGAAGACCACGAGTCCTCCCTCGGGAAGGCCGACTCTTCCGATCCGCCGTGGACCGGCGGCTACGACACGTGAGCGGCCGCCACCGGCCCGTACGGCGGGTTCCTCGCTAGGCTCGACAGCGCCAGGGCTCCGACGGGACGGCGAGGTGTGCGCATGCTCGGGTACGACGCGGACGGGTTCGTGCGGGACGGGGTGCCGCACCGGGTGGTGGCCGGGGCGGTGCACTACTTCCGGGTGCACCCGCGGCTGTGGGAGGACCGGCTGCGCCGGGTGCGGGCGCTGGGGGTGAACACCGTGGACACCTACATCCCCTGGAACTTCCACGAACTGCCCGACGGCACCGTGGACTTCACCGGCTGGCGGGACGTGGCCCGGTTCGTGCGGCTGGCCGCCGGCCTGGGCCTGGACGTGATCCTGCGCCCCGGTCCGTACATCTGCGCCGAGTGGGAGTTCGGCGGGCTGCCCGCCCGGCTGCTCGCGGTGGACGGCCTGCGGCTGCGCTGCGCCGACCCGGCGTACCTGGCCGAGGTGGACGGCTGGTTCGACGCGCTGGTGCCCGAACTGCTGCCGCTGCTGGCGAGCCGCGGCGGGCCGGTGGTGGCGGTGCAGGTGGAGAACGAGTACGGCAGCTACGGCAACGACGCCGGCTACCTCGCCCACCTGCGCGACGGCCTGCTGCGCCGCGGCGTGGACTGCCTGCTGTTCACCACCGACGGCGCCCACGACTCCATGCAGCAGGGCGGCGCCATCCCCGGCGAGCTGGCCACCGTGACCTTCGGCTCGCGCGCCCCCGAGCGCCTCGCGGTGCTCCGCCGCCACCAGGGCAAGGGCCCGCTGACCGCCATGGAGTTCTGGATCGGCTGGTTCGACCAGTGGGGCCTGCCGCACCACGTGCGCGACCCGGAGGAGACCGCCGCCTCGCTCGACGAGCTGCTCGCCACCGGCGCCTCCGTCAGCCTCTACATGGCGCACGGCGGCACCAGCTTCGGCCTGTGGTCCGGCGCCAACCACTCCGGCGCCCACCCGCTGGACGCCGGCTACGAGCCGACCGTCACCAGCTACGACTACGACGCGCCGATCGGCGAGGCCGGCGAGCTGACCGGGAAGTTCCACGCCCTGCGCGAGGTCATCGGCCGCTACCTGCCCCTGCCGGACGGCGAACTGCCCGCCCCCGTACCCCGGGTGGCACCGCAGCGCCTGGAGCGGGCCGAGGGGCGGGCGGCGCTGCTGGACGGGCTGGACGCGCTCTCGCGGCCCCGGCAGCACGCCGCGCCGCTGCCGATGGAACGGGTCGGGCAGGACCGCGGGCTGATCCACTACCGCACCCGCGTACCCGCCGGCCGACCCGAACTGCCGCTGCGCATCGACGGGTTGGCCGACCGGGCGCAGGTCTTCGCCGACGGTCGCCCGCTCGGGGTGCTGGAGCGCAACTCCCCCGGCGCGACGCTGCCGCTGGCCACCGGGCCCGACGGCGTCGTGCTGGACATCCTGGTCGAGGCGCTCGGCCGGGTGAACTACGGCCCGCAGATGGACGACCGCAAGGGCATCACCCGCGGCGTCTCGCACGGCCACCAGCGGCTCTTCGACTGGCAGATCCGGCCGCTGCCGCTGACCGACCTGTCCGCCCTGCGCTTCACCGACGACGGCGACAACACCGGCACCAGGGCCGGCGACGGCGAGCCGGCCTTCCACCGCTTCACCGCCCACCTCCCCGACCCCGCCGACGCGTTCGTCGCCCTGCCCGGCTGGGGCCGCGGGCTGCTCTGGCTCAACGGCTTCCTCCTCGGCCGCCACTGCGCCGCCGGCCCCCAGCACACCCTCTACGCCCCCGCCCCGCTGTGGCGCGCCGGCCCCAACGAGCTGGTCGTCCTGGAACTCGAACGGCACGGCACCGCGGTGGAGTTGCGCGACGAACCGGACCTCGGACCGGTCACGGCCGCCCCCAGCTCCGAGTACTGAGGCACCACCCGCCTGCACACTCGGGCCCGAACAGGGCCCCCGTTCAGGCCCCGATCAGGCGCAGCGAGGCCCACAGGGCCAGGACGGCGGCGGTGAGGGTGGCGGGGACGGCGAGCAGGCCCAGGCGGGTGAAGCGGCGCAGGTCCACCGGTACGCCGTGGTCGCGGACGATGCCGCGCCACAGCAGGGTGGCCAGCGAGCCGGCGTAGCCGAGGTTGGGGCCGATGTTGACGCCGAGGAGGACGGCGAGGACGGCGCCGGGCCCGGCCGTGGCGGCCAGCGGGACCAGGGCGAGGGTGGCGGGCAGGTTGTTGATGACGTTGGCGAGGACGGCGGCCAGCGCGGCGGTGGCGAGCAGGGCGGGCAGGGTGGTGCCGGAGGGGACGAGGTGGGCCAGGCCGGTGGCCAGTCCGTTGTCGACGACGGCGCGCACGACGATGCCCAGGGCCAGGACGAACGCGAGGAACGGCGGGTTGGCCGAGCGGACGACGGTGGTGGCGGTGGTGTGGCCGCGGGCCAGGGCGCGGACGGCCAGGACGGTGGCGCCGGCGGCCGCGGCCCAGGCCGGGTCGATGTCCAGGGCGGAGGCGAGGACGAATCCGGCGAGGGTGCCGGCGACGGTGAGCAGGGCGAACAGCGGCATGGCGGGGGCCGGCCCGGCCGTCGGCGTCCCGGCGGGGACGGCGTCCAGGTCGGTGGCGAAGAAGCGGCGCAGGACGAGGTACTCGACGCCGACGGCCGCCAGCCAGGGCAGTGTCATCAGGGCGGCGAAGCGGCCGAAGCTCAGGCCGCCGGCGGTGAAGGCCAGCAGGTTGGTCAGATTGGAGACCGGCAGCAGCAGCGAGGCGGTGTTCGACAGGTGGGCGCAGGCGTAGAGGTGCGGTGCGGGCCGGGCGCCGAGGCGGGCGGTGGTGGCGAGCACCACGGGGGTGAGCAGGACGACGGTGGCGTCCAGGCTGAGGACAGCGGTGACCGCCGAGGCGGCGGCGAACACCTGGACCAGCAGGCGGCGCGGGCGCCCGGTGGCGCCGCGCGCCATCCAGGCCCCGCAGGCGCGGAACAGGCCCTCGTCGTCGCAGAGCCTGGCCAGGACCAGGACGGCGGCCAGGAAGCCGACCACCGGTGCGAGCCGGGCGGCCTCGGCGGTCGCGTGGCCCAGCGGGACGGCGCCGGTCGCCACCAGCAGGGCGGCGGCCGGCACCGCGACGACGGCCTCCGGCCAGCCCCGGGGCCGGGCGACGGCGCAGACCAGGACGAGCACCAGCAGGCCCACGGACAGGGCTTCGGCGCAGGCGGTGTTCAGCGGTGCTCCTCGGGCAGGGGGGTGCTCGGCGGCCGGTGGCCGGTGGCCGGTGTGCACGGGGTCGGGTCCGCGGCCCGGCGCAGCATGCCACACGGCGGCCCGCGGCCCGCGGGCGGCCCGCAGACGGACTGCCTCCGCCCCCCGGGGTCAGGTCAGTCCCACCAGAAGGACCACTGGTGGACGCCCACCAGCTGCTCGGCGTACTCGGTGAGGGTGCCGGCGCCCTGGAAGATCAGGTCGGGGCAGAAGGCGGTGTGCTCGGCGGCCAGCGGGAGCGCCTCGGCGAGCGTGGCGGGCGGCACGGGGACGCTCAACTCCAGGGTGTCGAAGCCGACTTCGACCACCTGGGTGCCGAAGCGGCGCTCCCAGTCGGCGAGCACGGCGGCGATCTTGGCGATGTCGTTCTCGTGGTTCAGGGGGCCGCTCCAGCCGCACACCGCGAGGGCGTCGGCGCCGCTGTCGGCCCGGACCAGGCCGAGGCGGACGTCCTTGAAGGAGCGCAGCACGTCGGCCAGCCCCCTGGCCTCGGCACCGGCGGCGCCGGCGGGGAGGGTGACGGCGCGGGCGGTGCCCGGCCAGGTGCGGCCGTAGGGGGCCAGGGTCTCGTCGGGCTCCTCCTCGTCCCCGGACGCGTGGCCGTCACCGTCCTCGTCGTCCTCGTCGCCGTCGCTCTCCCACCAGCCGCGCAGCAGGGCGGCCGGGTCGTAGAGGTCGGGCCGGGAGGCGTAGCTCGGGGACAGTTCGCCGGACAGCCAGGGCCTGAAGTCGTCGTCGCCGTGGCCCAGCGGGGTGAGCAGCAGCGGCCACAGGCCGCTCTGCGGGTGGGCGCGGTGCAGCCGCGCCCACAGCCCGGCGGGGGCGAGGTCGTCGCTGACCCACATCAGCGGCTCCCGCCCCTCGTCCTCGGCGACCAGTCGGCCGGGCGGCAGGGCTGTGGGCAGGGCCGCGAGGGCGGCGGCGAGGTCCAGGTGCTCGGTCATGCGGCTCACCGTAGGGGCGGGCACCGACAGCGCCGCACTGGCAACGGCGCACCGGCAACGCCCCACCGACAGCGGCGCACCGACGCCGGGTGCCCCGCCGCTCCCGTCAGGACCAGGGCAGCCCGGCGCGCGTGCGCCAGTACGCCTCGGCGGGCTCGGCCATGGCGGCGAGGGTTGCCAGGTCGTCGGGGGTGGGGTGGAGGGCGGTGGCGGCGAGGTTGGAGGTGAGCTGGTCCGGGGTGGCGGCGCCGGACAGGACGATGCCGGCCCAGGGCTGGGCGGCGGCCGCGGCCAGGGCGAGGGCGTCGGGGGTGGCGGCGGTGCGGTCGGCGAGGGTGCGCAGCGCGGCGGTGCCGGGGCCGGTGGCGTTGCGGCCGGCCAGGCGGCCGTTGGCCATGGCCTCCTTGACCACGACCAGCCATCCGGCGGCGTGGGCCTCGGCGAGGGCGGGGGCGGCGGAGGTCTCCAGCAGGTTCCAGGTGGACTGGACGGCGGTGAACAGCGGGCGGCCGCCGGCGGTGACGGTGAGGGCGCGGCGGATGGTGTCGGCCTGGGCGGGGCCGCTGGTGGACAGGCCCACCCGGACGCCTCCGGCGGCGAGGCCGGCGAGGCGCTCGTGCAGGGCGGGGTCGGTGAGGGCGGGGCTGTCGGGGGTGACGGAGTGGACGAGGTAGACGTCGAGGTGGTCGCCGAGCAGGGTGCGGGTCTCGTGGATCTGGCGGTCGTAGACGGCGGTGGAGTGTTCCTTGACCTCGTGGGCGGCGACGCCGTCGGTCTGCCAGCCGGCGGTGTAGGTGTAGCCCCACTTGCTGCCGACCGTCACCTCGGCCGCGGCCCGGGGGTGCCCGGCGAGCCACTGGCCGAGGAACTCCTCGGCGCGGCCGTAGGAGCGGGCGGTGTCGAGGTAGCGCACGCCGGCGGCGTACGCGGCGTCGAGCAGGGCGTGGGTGCGTTCGCGCAGGGCTTCGACGGTGCGGTCGGCGGGCAGGTCGGTGTCGCGCCCGAGGTTGATGTAGCCGGGCCGGCCGACGGCCGCGGTGCCCAGGCCGAGGCGCGCGGGGTGCGGGTGCGCGGGGGCGGGGGCGGCGGTGGGGTCGGTCGGCATGGCGGGGTCTCCTCGGGCGCGACGGTGCTCACCTGGGACCTTAGCCGCGGCGGGGTCCGGCCGCGGTGCGGGGCCTGGCGGCGTCAGCGGTGCCGGTCGTGCCGGTCACCTGGTGCCGGTCGTACCGGTCATGTGGCGCCGGCCAGCGGTGCCGGTCGTGGCCGGTCAGCGGCCGCTGAGCGTGCCGCGGATCCAGGGGGCGTAGGCGGGCACCTCGGTGTAGAGGCCGGGTCCGTCGGCGCAGGCCGTGCCGGGGGCGCCGGGGCCCGAGGTGGTGCCGACGAGTTCCCAGCGGCCGCCGCGGCCGCGCTGGATCTGCGGGCCGCCGGAGTCGCCGAAGCAGGCCATGGCCTGGGGGACCTGGCTGAGGGTGCACAGGCGGGTGGAGCCGGCCCAGCCGGGGGCGCAGTCGGCCTGGGCGCCGACGCGGGTGGGCAGTTCCTGGAGGCGGTCGGGGAAGACCATCTGCTGGTAGTCGGTGGTGTCGACGACGGTGCCGAAGCCGAGCAGCCTGGTGGGGGTGCCGGCCGGTCCCGGTCGGTCGGCGATGCGGACGGGCTGCTGGGCGACGGGGCGGTCCAGGCGCACCAGCGCGAGGTCGTCGTGGTTGGGGGCGGTGGCGCCGTCCCCGAAGCCGAAGCCGGGGTGGACCACGACGCGGTCGACGTTGCGTACGGTGCCGCCGCTGTCGCGGTGGGCGCTGCCGATGCGCACGGTGCCCTTGAGGGTGACGCCGGTGGCCTCGGTGCCCACCACGCAGTGCGCGGCGGTCAGCACCCACCGGGGGTCGATCAGGGTGGCGCCGCAGGCCCCGTCGGCGAGCTGCGCGGCGCTGAGCGGGAGGGTGGCCATGAAGGGGTAGCGCTCGGTGGAGTCGTGGCCGTTGATGATGGCGGAGGCGCTTCCGCTCATGGCGGTGGCGCCCAGGGCCGCGGCCAGGGCGGTGACGGCGGCGGCCCGGCCGACGCGGCGGCGGGCGGTCGTACGGGGATTCGTGCGGGAAGTCGTGCGGGCGGTCGTGGCCTCGGTCGTACGGTCGGCGGTGGCGTCGACGGTCTTGCGGAACGGCACGGGTGACGGCCTTTCGGTTGTGCTGGTGCGAATGGCTCCAGCCAACCCCGGACCGTCCGGCCGGAACACCCGGCCAGCAGGCCGCCCCGGCCTGGGGGTATCCCCCGTATCCGGTGCCCCGCACGCCGTCCCCGCGCTGCTTTCGGCACCGGCAAAACCCGCGAAGCGGAAGTTCCCGTTTGACGGCGAAGCCTGATACGGTCGTAGGAGTTGCAGTTTTGGTTCCCATGACTCTGTGTGCGCCTGCTGGTTCCATCGCAGGCGTATTTTTTTTCTGAGGTCCCGGCGGGTCATCAGTGCGGCGACGGATAGTCCGCGCAGTGCGGGTCTATGGCGCCTTCTAAGGAGAATTCCTATGGCTTTCGGTACCGTGAAGTGGTTCAACGGCGAAAAGGGCTTCGGCTTCATTCAGCAGGAGGACGGCGGCCCGGACGTCTTCGCCCACTACTCGAACATCAACGCCTCCGGCTTCCGTGAGCTGCTCGAGGGCCAGAAGGTCGAGTACGACGTCACCCAGGGCCAGAAGGGCCTTCAGGCGGAGAACATTCGCCCCGTCGCCCTCTGACATATCCCGCTGAGCGATTTCTTTTTCGATTTCGCACGGCGAACGGGGCCCGTACCGCTCAGGCGGTACGGGCCCCGTTCCTTGTCCGGGTCCACGCACGCCGACGGGTAAAGCGCGGCGCGCGGCCCGGCCTCTTCCTTCTGCTTCCGCGGACGCTTCCGCCGCCGCCGGCTGTTCCCGTATTCGTACGGGCTGCCAGGGCACGGATGAAGGATTTCCTCAGGCCGCCTTTCGAACGGCCGAAACCGGTTTTCCGGCCGTACGGAGCCGCCGCGGGGCCCTCACCGGGTGACGGCCGGCGTGACGGCCGGGACACCGGCTCGAACGGCCTCCCCGGCCATTCCCTGCGACGGCGACGGCACCGGCGACGGCAGCCGCGGCGGCAGCGCCGCGGGGGCGGTGCCGCGCTCACGCTCCGCCTCACGCCCCGGCCTGGACTCGCGCTCACGCTCCGGCTCGGGCCAGCCCGAGGAGACGGTGCGGACGGCCTGGACGGGCGCGCCGACCGGCGCCTCGTTCACCCGCGCCGCGCGCACCGGCACGGCGGCCGGGGCGACGGCCTGGTCCAGGCGCAGCACGAAGTTGACGTAGTCCAGCGGCTTGCCCGGCCAGTGGCAGTCGTTGCTGGTGAGCAGCTGGCTGCGCAGGCCGTCGTGTTCGGTGACCGGCCCGGGGGTGGTGCGCAGGTTCGGCTGCCAGCTGCGGCCCCACAGGTGGTGTTCCAGGGACAGCGTCCAGCTCTCCTCGTCCACGTCGATCGCGGCGCCGACCCGGCCGGGCAGCACCCGCAGCCCGTACGCGCCGCGGACGACGACCCGCTGGTCGAAGTCGGCGCTCCTGCCGACCACGGTGATCCGCCACGCGCCGTGGAACCTGAGCATGCCTGCCTCCTGACGCCGCGGCGCCCGCTCCGGCAGAGGGCGCCCCGTCCACGTCTACGGCCCCGCACCGGCGCGCGGCTCAGCCGGTGAGCCGGCCGCTCGGTGAGCCCGCCGCCGGCTCAGCCGGTGAGCCAGCCCGCCTGGGCGGCCCGGACCCCGGCCTGGAAGCGGCTGCGGGCGTCGAGGCGTTCCATCAGGTCGGTGGCGATGCGGCGGGCGGTCCTGGGCGAGACGCCCAGGCGCTTGGCGATGGCGTCGTCGGTGTGGCCGTCCGCGAGCAGGGTGACGGCGGCCTGTTCCTGGGCGCTGAGCCCGTGCTCGTTGAGGCGGGTGGTGGTGCCGAGCGGCTGCGCGTCCGCCCAGACGGTCTCGAACAGCGCGCACAGCGCGGCCAGCATGCCCTGTCCGGTGAGCACGACGGCGCCGGTGGCGGTGCTGTCGCTGAGGACGGGGATGACGGCGGTGGCGCGGTCGACGACGATCATGCGGGTCGGCAGTGCGGCCACGGTGCGGACCTGGCCGCCGTGGGAGACGAGCCAGTTCACGTACTCCACGGTGTGCGGGCTGTTGCGGATGCTGTCCAGGTAGACGGTGCGCATCCGGATGCCGCGTTCCAGCAGGTCGAGGTCGAGGGGCTTGGCCGCCTCGATGTTCTCGGGCTTCTGGCCGCCGTCCGGGGCGAAGGTCATGACCTCCTCGCGCACCTCCCGGGTGAGCGTGGTGAGCCGGTCGCGGATCTGGTCGAGGCCGGTCAGCTGCTCGACGCCGGGCTGGTCGGAGGCCGGGCGCAGGTCGGCGTACTCGGCGATGAGCTGCGCGGCCGCGGCCCTGGAGGCCTCGATGCGCGACTGCTGGGCCGCGAGTTCGGCCTGCTGCCGGGCCATCAGGATCTCCATCCCGACCTCGGGGGAGACGGCGCGCAGCTCGCCCGCGCGGTCCGCGGACGGGCGCAGCAGGGCCAGATCGCTGAGCGTGTCCAGGGCCTGCCTGACCTGCTGCTCCGGCAGGGCGAGGCGCACGCCGAGGGCGGCCACCCCCTCCTGCGGGTGCGCGAGCATCGTCCGGTAGACCGTTTCCGAGACCTTGTCCAGCCCCAGTGCCGTCAGCATTTCCCCACCCCCGTGATGAACCCGTGTTCGATCCGCGCGCGATCATTTCACAACCTTCCGGGCGTGACCATCGCCGTGGTGGACGGTTCAGGCCTGGGCCGGTATGGTCCTCGCCCTTTCCTATGTTCCGAACGCCCTTGCGCGGCAAGCTCGTTGCATGTACCTCGTCCACACCGCGCTGCGCCCTGATTCGCCGGGCCTCGCGCTGCCCCCCGACGCCCGTGAGCTGCTGCTGGCCGCCGCCCTTCCCGGGGACCGGGTCGAGCACCTGGTCGTCCATCCGGAGGCGTTCCCGGATCCGGTGCTCGGTGTGTACCTCGTCGCCGACTCCCTCGCCGAGGCGGAGGGCCGGGCGGCCGTGTTCTGCGGTCGGGTGCTGGCGGCCGTGCCCGGGTTCGAGGGCTGGAGGGCGGCGGGGTCGGGTGTGCCGCTCGTCGCGGCGTTCTACGAGCGGCTGCTGTCCGGCCCCGCCGGCGCGGACGACACGGACGGCGTGGACGGTTCCGCCGGCCCCGCCGCCCCCGCCCGTGAGGACGGTTCCGCCGGCCCTGGCCGGAACGGTCCAGGGGCGCTTCCGTCCACCTGAATCCCCTTCCATGGGCCGTGACCAGCGACGAAGCTAGTTGATGTCGGCAGGGAACACCGCCGGCGACAGACCGGAGAGAGCGTCACCGCGGGACGCGAACACCGGAACAGCCCCGAGCCCGTCACATCCGAGAAGGAGACACCGTCATGCTTCGTTCCGTCCCCGCCAAGGCCGCCGCGGTCGCCGCCCTCGCCCTCGCCGCCCTCGTCCCGGCCGTCGCCGCCCAGGCCTCCCCCGCCCAGCCGGCGGGCGTCGTCCTGGCCGAGGCCGCCGAACCGGCCGTCGCCACCGTCGCCACCACGATCACCCCCGGCCCGTCCGACAACATGATCTGGGGCTGATCCCCGGGCCGCGGACGCCCACCGATCGGCTGCTCCTGCAGGGCAGCCGCCCGGCCGGACCGGACCGTCCCTCCGCGCACCGCCGACGGTGCTCCGGGACCGCCGGCCCCTCGGTCCGCGAGGCCCTGAACACTTCACGACGACGCACCGCTGACGGCGCACCACTCACGACGCACCAGTCACGACGTACCGCCGATCACGACGCACCGCTGACGGCGCGCGGCCGATGACGCCCCGCCGTCGCCCCCTCGACTTCTCACACCCTCGAACACCTCGGGAGATATGTCATGTCCAAGACCAGCCTTCGCCGTGCCGCCGCGCTGACCACCGCCGCCGCGGTCCTGCCGCTCAGCCTCGCCCTGGGCGCCTCCACGGCCTCCGCCAGCGTCGGCACCTCCATCGCCGCCACCGCCAAGGCCAACGTGGGCAAGAACGCCTGCTCGGTCAACAGCGCGGGCACCAACTACTACTACAGCAGCTGCACCGGTGCCTCCGGCAACCCCGAGAACTGGTGCGCGGACTTCGCCATGTGGGTCTGGAAGCAGAACGGCGTGGATGTGCGCGGCCTGAGCCCGTGGGCCGGCGACTTCGGCCGCTACAACGGCGGGCTGCACAAGACTCCGCAGGTCGGCGACGCGGTCCTGTACGACTACAGCGGCGGCTACGCGGCGCACGTGGCGATCGTGACGGCCGTCGGCAACGGCACGATCACCACCATCGGCGGCAACGAGGGCGGCACCAGCGGCAACTGGGCCGCCACCTCCAGGGTCAAGGAAGTGACCCACAGCTCCGCCATCGGCTACAGCTGGGGCGGCCAGCGCCTCAGCGGCTACGTGTCGCCGATCGGCGGCACCGACTCCGGCAGCCCCGCCGCCCCCGCCCCGACCCCGCCCGCGCCGAACCACGTGTACGACAACGTCCGCTTCGCCAACGGCAACTGGCAGGGCGCCGCCCTCGCCGACGCCGGTGCGGACGTCTCCCAGGTCGTCACCGCGGCGCTGCCCAACGGCGACCTGCACGTCGTCACCCTCAGCAACGGCAAGGTGTACGACAACGTCCGCTTCGCCAACGGCACCTGGCAGGGCGCAGCCCTCGCCGACGGCGCCGGCACCATCTCCTCGATCGCGGCCGTCGGCATGCCCAACGGCGACATGCACCTGGAGACCGTGGTCAACGGGAACGTGTACGACAACGTCCGCTTCGCCAACGGTTCCTGGCAGGGCGCGGCCCTGGCCGACGCGGCCGGCACCATCACCCAGGCGGGGGTCGCCGCGATGCCCAACGGCGACCTGCACCTGGTCACCCTGGCCAACGGTGTCGTGTACGACAACGTCCGCTTCACCAGTGGCGCCTGGCAGGGCGCCGCGGTCGCCGACGCCGGCGGCAAGGTGGCCTCGATCTCGGTGGCCGGCATGCCGAACGGCGACATGCACCTGGCGACCGTGGGCGAGCGCAACGTGTACGACAACGTCCGCTTCGCCAACGGCAACTGGCAGGGCGCAGCCCTCGCCGACGCCGGCGGCGCGGTCGGCCAGGCCGCGATCACCGCGATGCCCAACGGCGACCTGCACCTGGTCACCCTGAGCAACGGCAACGTGTACGACAACGTCCGCTTCGCCAACGGCAACTGGCAGGGCGCGGCCGTGGCCGATGCCGGCGGCAAGGTGAACGCCATCGCCGCGACCGGGATGCCCAACGGCGACATGCACCTGAACACCCTCGCCAACTGACGCTCCTCCCCCCTGATCAGCCGCTCTGCACCACACAGCCGTCCGCTCCCGCCGGGGAGCGGGCGGCTGCCCTCGTTCGCCCCCGCCCTGCCCCGTCAGCGCTGGACCGTCAGCGCCGAACGGTCAGCGCTGGGCGGCGGCCAGGGAACGGAGCTGGACGTGGACGGCGGCCGGTTCGGTGCCGGTGAGCGCCGCGATCTCGGCGGCCGGCAGGTCGAGGACCAGGTGCAGCAGCAGGACGTCCTGCTGGGTGGCGGTGAGGTGGGCGACCGGCCCGAACGGCCGGGGGCCGGCCAGGGTGCGGACCCGGCGGCGCACCGCCTGCCAGGCGCAGGCCGTCGGGCTGGCGGTGGACAGGGCGTCGAGCCAGTGGCCGCCGAGTTCCTCGAAGGCGTCGTGGACGGCCAGTCGGGCGTCGGCGGGCGGCAGGAGCAGTTCGGCGTAGTCCAGGTAGTGGCGCTGGTGGAGGTCGCGCAGCGCCCGCAGGCCCAGCGCGGGCCCGGGGTCGGCCGGGCGGCGGGGTGGTGTCGGCATGGTGGTGTCCCGAGGTGGCGCGGGTGGGTGCTGGTCCGCGGCCGGGGCGCGGGTCGCGCGTCCCGGCCGCGGACCCGGTCACACGAGGACCGACGGGTTGTCGTCGGTGCCGTCGCGGCCCGCCGCGGCGGGGTGGCCGGGGCTCTCGTCCCGGTCGGCGGCCCGGCTGTTGCGCAGGGTCACCCACAGGCGGAACAGGATGTCCGTCGAGGCGCCCGCGCTGGAGGACTGCATGGCCCGGGCGAACTCGCTCTGGTACGTGCGCGAGTTGACCGGGACCGGGGTGCGGGAGTTGTTGGTCCGCTCCCAGGCCGCCGCCCACTGGGCGCGGCGGGCCTCCTTGACCCCGCAGACCTCCATGTAGGCGAGGAACACGGGCTTGCGCAGCGGGGCCTCGCCCTTGAGGACCAGGGACAGGGTGCTGGAGGGCAGGCGTTCGCCCCGCTCGCGGGCCCGGCGGTCCAGTTCCCTCAGGGAGGGCCAGTCGGCCTTGCGGCGCATCTCGTGCATCGCCCGGCGCAGGTCGGCGAAGGAGTCGACCTGCTGGGGGTCGACCCGGCGGGGTGCGCGCAGCAGCCGCCGGCTCCCCGAGGGGCGGGGGACGTGGGACCAGTAGTTGGCCTGGGCCCACTTGCGCCGGATGGTCTTGAGGTCGCCGCCGCATTCGCGGGTGACGGCCTCCACGACCTTCCAGCTCGGCACGGAGCGACCGTCGGCGGCCCGTTGCAGGGTGGTGGGGTGGTAGTTGGTCCGAGCGGCGAGCTGACGATACGTCAACCCTGCCTGCTCGCGCTGATTCCGCAGCAGGAGGGCCAGCCGGGCGAGCGCCGGCTCGGTCACCTCGATCGGATTCTCTTGGCGTCCCATCGCAGGCAGGCGTTCTTCCTAGGCCTGCCCCCGTCGCAGCCTTACGGCCAACAGGCAGCCGCCCGTGGCCAGTTCGATCGCCGCCCCGGCCGACATGCCCGTCGCCACCAGGACGGCGGCCAGCACGACCACGACGACGACCACGGCCGTCTCACCGGCCGCGAACGGCCCGTACGGGCGCGGGCGCAGCGGTACGGGGTCCGCCGTCGCGCAGCGGGTGCGGGTTCGGGTGCGGATGCGCTTGTTCCGGTTCCTCGTCATCGAGGAGGCCTCCATATCACTGTCCACTCCAACTGACGGGCACTTGTGCGGTTGGCGTCGCACTGTGTGCCCGGTGGCATCACACTCTGTCAGGCGTACGGGTGAATCCCAATCGGTTCGGTGAACATCGCGCGGATTGATGCGCCACTGTCCCGGTCTCCGCCCGCAATTCTGTGAACGCCCTATCAGAGACGCACAGTTCAACGAACTGAAACCGGATTTTGATGCGCCTTTGTGCAGCATGCCCTTGTGAGCCGTCCTGGCTGGGTGTGACGATTTGGAGCGGCGTTCACCCGGACCCGCGGGTCCGGAACCCGGGGGCGCTGTTCACTCCAACAACTCGGGAACATCGGCAGCGGGCCGTGTTGGCGCATGGGTCCGCCCGAACAGCAGAGACCGCCCGGCCCTGGTGGCCCGAGCGGTCTCTCTGTATTTCCCGGCACCGGCCGGTGCCCCGCGTTCGGTGGACGGCGGGTCACCCGCCCGCCGGGGCGGGGGCGGGGCGGGGTGCCGTGGCCGGGGTGTGCAGTGCCGGGTAGTCGGTGTAGCCCTCGGCTCCGCCCGTGTACATCAGGCCGCGGTCGCGCACCTGGTTGACCGGCGCGCCGGTGCGCAGCCGGTGGACGAGGTCCGGGTTCGCGAGGAACGGGCGGCCCAGCGCGATCAGGTCGGCGCCCGCGGCGAGCAGCCGCTCGGCGGCGGCCCTGCCGCCGTCCTCGGGCAGCGGGCCGCCCCAGCCCAGCACCGGGTTGGCGATGAGGGTGCCGGGCCAGGCCGCGCGCAGCTCGCGGAACAGCGCCTGGCCGGGGTCGGCGAACACGACGTGCAGGTAGGCCGGGCCGATCCCGGCGAGGGCGGCGACCAGTTCCGGGTAGATCGCCTCGGTGTCGCCCTCGGCCATGGCGTTCGCGGTGACGCCGGGGGCGATGCGGACGCCGACCCGCTCGGGGCCGATGGCGCCGGCGACGGCGCGCACGACCTCGACGGTGAACCGGATGCGGTGGGCGACCGGTCCGCCGTAGGCGTCGGTGCGCCGGTTGGTGTCCTGGCCGAGGAACTGGTGGAGCAGGTAGCCGTTCGCGGCGTGCACCTCGACTCCGGCGAAGCCGGCGGCCACCGCGTTGCGGGCGGCGTTCGCGAAGTCCTCGACGGTGGCGCGGATGTCCTCGGCCGTCATCTCGCGCGGCACCACCGCCGGACGCGGACCGGACGGGGTGTGCACCGGGCCGGGGAACGGCACCGGGGAGGGTGCGACGGGGTGCAGGCCGCTGGTCTCCGGGTGGCCGATCCGGCCGCCGTGCTGGAGTTGCAGGAACATCCGTCCGCCGGCGGCGCGCACGGTGTCGGTGACCGCCCGCCAGCCCTCGACGTGCGCGTCCCGGTGGATGGCCGGGATGTTCGGGTACGTCGCGCCGACCCGGTTCGGGGTGGTGGCCTCGGCGATGATCAGCCCGGCGCCGGCCCGCTGGGCGTAGTACTCGGCCATGATCGGCGGCGGGGTGCCGTCGGCGGCGGCCCGGTTGCGGGTCATGGGGGCCATCACCAGGCGGTTCGGCAGGTCGAGCGGGCCGAGCCGGGCGGGCTCGAACAGGTCGCGGGCGGCGGGGGCGGCGGCGGGGCTCGTGGTCATGGCGGGGGCCTTTCCGGGTACGGGGCTTCGGAGTTCGCGAAGCGGAGGGGCGAAAGGGCGGAGGGCCGGGCCTCAGGCGGCTTCAGGCCGCGGTGCCCCGGTCGGCCGGGAAGCCGTGGGAGCGGGCCGCGAGCACCACGGCGAGGACGGGGACGAGCAGGACGAGCGCGCTCCAGGCGAACGCTCCCGCGCCGAACAGGTCGAACAGCAGCCCGCCGAGCAGCCCCCCGAAGGCCATCGCCGCGTTCCAGAGGGTGACCAGCGCGGCCTGCACGGCGTCGGCCGCGTCCCCGGCCACGTCGCCCGCGGCGGTCTGGAGCAGGGTCGGCACGCCGCCCCAGCCCAGGCCCCACAGCGCGGCCGCGGCGTAGACGGCGGGGGTGCTGTCGGTCCCCAGCGCGAAGCCGGTCGCGGCGACGGCGACGAGCAGCGTGGCGGCCACCGTCAGGACCCGCAGCCTGCGGTGGATGAGCGCGCCCACCAGCCAGATGGAGAGCAGCGAGGCGCCGCCGAAGACCAGCAGCACGGTGCCGGTGGAGTCACCGAGGCCGAGGTCGTCGAGGAGCGTGGCGATGTAGGTGTAGAGGATGGTGTGCGCCAGGACGAACAGGAGGGTGACGGTCAGCACCGGCCGCACCCCTGGCCTGCGCAGCGCGACCCGTACGGGCGTACCGGCGGAGTGCTCCCGGCCGGGCTGGTCCGGCACGAAGGCGGCGATCCAGGCGAGCAGCAGCAGGGTCAGACCGGTCATGGCCAGGAACGCGGTCTGCCAGTTCACGGCGTCTCCCAGGAACGTCCCGGCCGGGACGCCGAGCGACAGCGCGAGGGGGATGCCGGCCATCGCCACCGCGACGGCCCGGCCCTCCAGGTGCGGCGGTGCCAGCCGCCGGGCGTAGCCGGCGAGCAGCGCCCACGCGAGGCCGGCGGCGACGCCCGCGACGAACCGGGCCGCCATGGTCAGCGGGTACGCCGACGACACGGCGGTGACGGTGTTGGCGGCGGCGAACCCGGCCATCGAGACGAGCAGCAGCCGCTTGCGCGACCAGCGGGCGGTGGCCACGGCGAGCGGGATCGCGGTGAGCGCGGTGCCGAGGGCGTAGACGGTCACGGTCTGCCCGGCCGCCGACTCGCCGACGCCCAGGTCGGCGCTCATCGCGGGCAGGAGTCCGGCGGGCAGCGTCTCGGTGAGGCTGGTGATGAAGACGGCGGTGGCCAGGGCGAGCAGTGCGGGCAGCGGGAGGCGGCCGGGGCCCGGGGGCGGTGCCTTGCGGGGCGCTGTCTTGCGGGGTGTCCCGGGTGATTCGGCGGGTGCGGTGGCGGGCATGGCGGGTCGTCCTGTTCGTGGGTGTGGTGTGGGTGTGGCGGTGTGGGTGTGGCTGGGGTGTGGTGTGGCGGTGGGAGTGCCACTCAGTGGCGGGGCGCGGGGCCCGGCCGGGCGGTGGCGCAGCCGAGGCCGCCGTCGACGGCGAGCACGGTGCCGGTGGTGAAGGTGGCGTCGGCGGCCAGGAAGAGCGCGGTGCGGGCGACGTCGTCGACGGATCCGCGGCGCCCGAGCGGCGGTGCGGCGTCGCGCCGGGGGCCCCGGGCGGCGCCGTCGGCGGGTGTGCCGATGGCGCCCGGCGAGACGGCGTTGACGCGCACGCCGCGGTCGGCGAGTTCGACCGCGAGCACGTGGGAGAAGGCGTGCACGGCCGACGCCGTCATGGCGTGCACGCCCGCGTCCGGCAGGCCGGGCCGGCAGGCGTCCGCCGCCACCGTGGTGAAGACGATGGCGCCGTCGTCGGCGACCAGCGGTGCCAGCGCCCGGACGGCGAGGTACGCGCCCTTCGTGGCGGCGGTGAACTGCCGGTCGTAGCGCTGCGTTTCGGACTCCGGCTGCGGCTCCGTCTCCGTCTGCTGCTGCGGTTGCGGCTGCGCGGCGCCGGGCTCGGCGGCGACGAACAGCATGTCGACGGTGCCGAGGGTGCTCCGCGCCGCCGAGGCGAGCGCCGCGGCATTCGCCTCGGCGACGTCCCCGGCGACCCCGGCGGCCCCGGCGACCCCTGGGTCCCCTGCGTCCCCCGTGTCGCAGGCGACCAGGGTCGCCGCCGTACCCAGCCGGGCCGCCGCCTCCGCCGATCCGTGCGCCGCGCCGCCGGTCAGCAGCACGCGGGCGCCGCCTTCTACGAGGCGCTTGGCGATCGCGAGGCCGACCCCCGTGGTGCCGCCGACGACGACCGCGTTCCGACCCGTGTACTTCGGCATGGTCCGCTCCCTCCGATCGCTCGTGTCGTGCCGTGTCGCGTCGTGTCTTTCTGCCGTTCTGCCGTTCTGCCGTTCTGCCGTTCTGCCGTTCTGCCGTTCTGCCGGCTTCCGACAGGAACGACTCTGGCCGCGGGCGCTTCGGGTCGGCTGACGATCCGCTGACGGTGCCCCGGAACGGCTGACGGTCCACTGCCGGTGCTCCGGGACACGCCGTGTAGCGTGCAGACATGCGTTTCGGGGTGCTGGGTCCGCTTGCGGTGTGGGACGCCGCGGGCGACCAGGTGAAGGTCCCCGAGGCGAAGGTCCGCGCGCTGCTGGCCGCGCTCCTCGTCCGGGAGGGGCGGGTGGCCTCCGCGGACCTGCTGGTCGACGACCTGTGGGGCGACGAACCGCCCGGCAACCCGGCCAACGCGCTCCAGGCCAAGGTGTCCCAGCTGCGCCGGGCGATCGGCCGCGACCGCGTGCTGCGCCAGGGCGCCGGCTACCGGCTGGCCCCCGCCACCGCCGACGGCGGCGAGAGCGGCGAGGCGGGTGAGCCGGACGAGGTGGACGCCGCGCGGTTCCTGGCACTGGTCGCCGACGCCCGCGCCGTCACCGACCCCGAGGAGCGCGCCGCCCGGCTGGCCGCCGCGCTGGGGCTGTGGCGCGGCGCGGCGTACGCGGACTTCGCCGACGAGGAGTTCGCCCGTGCCGCGGCCCACCGGCTCGACGAGCAGCGCGTCGCCGTGCTGGAGGAGCACGCCGAAGCCCGCCTCGAAGCGGGCGGCGACCCGCTGCTCACCGGCGATCTCGCCGACCTGGTGGACCGGTACCCGCTGCGCGAACGGCTGCGGGCCGTCCAGCTGCGGGCGCTGTACCGGGCGGGGCGGCAGAGCGAGGCGCTGGCCTCGTACGCCGACCTGCGCGGCCGGCTGGCGGAGGACCTGGGACTCGATCCGGGCCCCGGCCTGGCCGCGCTGCACGACGCGATCCTGCGGCAGGACCCGTCCCTGGCCGCGCGGACGCCCGAACGGCCCGCCGCCGCTCCCGCTCCCCCGGGCGACAACTCCCCCGCCGTCCCGTCCCCATCGCCCGCTGCTTTCCCCGCCGGTCTCCCCTCCGATCTCCCTGCGGACCTCACCCCGCTGATCGGGCGCGACGCGCTGCTGACGCGGGTCGCCCGGCTCCTGGACGGCTCCCGCCTGGTGACGCTGACCGGCCCCGGCGGGGTCGGCAAGACGCGGCTGGCGATCGCCGCCGCACGACGCCTGACGGACGCCGCACCCTCCTCCCCGCAGCGCCCCGACAGCGTCCGGTTCGTCGAGCTGGCCGGCCGGCAGGGCGACGCCGCCGACCTGGCCGCCGAGGTCGCCGCCGTCCTCGGCATCCGCGACGACAGCCCCACGGGCGCCCCGCGCCTCGGCCTCCCGTCGGCGCCCGCCGAACGCCTGGTCCAGGCGCTGCGCGAACGGTCCGTGCTGCTCGTGCTGGACAACTGCGAGCACGTGGTGGACGCCGCCGCGCAGCTGGCCGCCCTGCTGCTGCGCGCCGCGCCGGGGGTACGGATCCTGGCGACGAGCCAGGAGCCGCTCGCGGTCGCCGGCGAGGCCGTCGTACTGGTCGAACCGCTCGAACCGGCGGAGGCGCAGGCGCTGTTCCTGGCCCGGGCGGCGGCCGCCGCACCGGGATTCGGAGCGGCCGAGGACGACGGCGGCCTGGCCGCGGTGGCGGAGGTCTGCGAGCGCCTGGACGGCATCCCGCTCGCGCTCGAACTGGCCGCGACCCGGGTCCGGGCGCTCGGCGTCCGCGAGTTGGCGGACCGGCTCGGCGACCGGTTCGGGCTGCTGACCTCCGGCCGCCGCGACGCACCCGCCCGCCAGCGCACGCTGCGCGCCGTGATCGACTGGAGCTGGGAACTGCTCGGCGCACCGGAACGCATCGTGCTGCGGCGCCTGGCCGTGCACCGCGACGGCTGCACGCTCGACGCGGCCGAGGCGGTGTGCGCGGGCGCCGGCGTGGACCGCACGGACGTCCTGGACCTGCTGACCCGGCTGGTCGAGCGGTCGCTGGTGGTGGTCGTCACCGGCCCGACGGGCACCCGCTACCGGCTGCTGGAGACGGTCGCCGCCTACGCCCTCGACCGGCTGCACGAGATGGCGGACGCGGCCGACACCCGGCGCCGACACCTGCGCTACTACCTGGCACTCGCCGAAGGCGCGGAGGCGGAGCTGCGCGGCGCGGGCCAGCAGCGCCGGCTGGCCGTGCTCGACGCCGAGGCCGCGAACCTGCGCACCGCCCTCGACGAGGCGTTCACCCGGCCCGGGCCGTCCGGGCCCTCCGACGCGGCCCGGCTCACCGTCTCGCTGTGCTGGTGGTGGCTCCTGCGCGGCCGCCTCACCGAGGCCAGGCGCCGCCTCCACGCCGCCGTGGAGGCCGCCCCGGGCGATGCCGAACTCGCGCTGCTGCACTACGCGTTCGCCCGCATGACCGGCGAGCCCGCGGCGGCCGTCGGCGGCATCACCGACGCCACCGCGCACGGCCTCGCGGACGGTGTGCCGGACCCGGTGCGCCGCGGCCGGGCCCTGTGGCTGTGCGCGTACGGGGAGTTCAGCGCGAGCGACGTGGCGGCGAGCGCGAAGCTGAACGACGCCGCGGTGGCTCTGTTCGAGGCGGCCGGAGACCGCTGGGGCGTCGCCGCCGGCCTCGCGCTGCGCACGCTGCACCGGCTCTTCACCGGCGACCTGGCCGACCTCGACCGCGACGGTGTGCGCGCCGCCACGGCCTTCCACGAACTCGGCGACCGCTGGGGCGAGTTGCAGACTGTCTCACCGCTGGCCACGTACGCGCAGATCATGGGCGACTACGCCACGGCCGAACGCCACCAGCGGCAGGGCCTGGCACTGGCCGAGGAGCTCGGCCTGCACACCGAGGTGTCCGCACGGCTCACCGGGCTCGGCCGCCTCGCCCTGCTCGCCGAGGACTGGCCGCGCGCCGCCGGACTCCACGAGCGGGCCCGGAAGCTGGCCGTCGCCCAGGGCTACCGGTTCGGCGAGTCGGCCGCCGAGACCGGCCTCGCGCTCGGCGCGCGCCGCTCCGGCGCCCTCGACGAGGCCGAGGCACGGCTGCTCAGCATGCTGGCACGCTTCGTGTCCCCGGTCGGCGACCACCTGCGGCACGCCGAGCTGGGCTTCACCTCCGAACTGCGCGGCGACCGCCCCGCGGCGCTCGCCCACCATCTACGGGGCCTGGACTACGCGTTCACCCTCGCCGAGCCGCGCGCGTTCGCACTGTCCCTGGAGGGCCTGGCGGGAGCCGAGTCGCTCGCGACCGGCCCCGAGGGCCCGGCCCGCGCCGCGCTGCTGCTCGGCGCCGCCGACGCCGCCCGGCGCAGCGTCGACGCGCCACTACCCGCCGCGGAACGCGCCGACGTCGACCGGATCACCGCCCGCACGACCGCCGCCCTGGGCGAGCAGGCCTACCGGGAGGCCTTCACCCACGGCACGGCCATGGCACCGGAGCAAGCTGCCGAACTCGCCCGCACCCCGACGGCAGGCTGAGCCCGCACCCAGCCGCTCACCGCCAACGCCAACGCCAACGCCAACCGAACCACCGCCCTGGGCAAGCAGGCCTTCCGGAAGGCCCTCACCCACGGCACAGCCCTGACCCCGGAGCAGGCCGCCGAACTCGCCCGCACCCAGCCGCTCATCCCCAGCCGCTCACCCCTTCCTCCGGACGAGGCCTGCCACCAGCCCGGCCAGGGCACCCCGCACCCGGCCCCCGGCTACCGACGGCCGCCCGGCCGCGGCAGCGCCGGCAGCGCCGCCGGCGAGGCGCTCGCGCAGCTCGGCGCTCGGCCATCCCCGGCCGGCTCCCGCCAAGAGCCAGACCGGATCGGTGTGCTGCCACCGCCGGAAGTACCCGACCAGGTCGTCCAGGCACCCGCCGGCCGCCGGGGCGCGGCCCGCGTCGAGGCCTTCCAGGTCGGCCAGGGTCTCCTCGAACAGTCGGCGAAGGCCTCCGCCATCGCCGCCGTCGGCCAACGCCTCGGTCCGCAGCAGCACGTAGGGGCCGAACCGGGCGTCGACGAGCGCGACGAACTCGTCGTAGAGCGGCGCGAACCGCTCGCCGAGCAGGCCGGTCAGCGCCTCCCGCCGGGCGCGCAGCCGCGCCAGCGCCGTCGGCTGGTCGACCACCAGGTACGGGTAGGCGGCCTCGCCCCACTCCTCCAGCAGTTCCGCGTGCTCCACGGTTCCGGCGTCCTCGGTGTCGGCGATCCTCGCCTCGGCGAGATCCGCGCGGCCGAACATCGCCCACCACAGCAGCGGCGGCCAGTTCTTGGCCTCCAGTTCCATCGCCCCGTCGAAGAAGTCTGCCCACTCCCCCGCCGACCCGTCCGGTGTCCGGGGCTGCCGGGCACTGTCCAGATACAGTCTCGTGCTCATCTCGCCTCCTCGCCTTCACCGGTCGTCACGCGTACCCCTCCTGTTCCTGCGGCCCATGCCTACCACCGGGCACTGACACGGCCGACGGCTGCGCCGAGACGGCCTGGGGGTGTGCGCGCAGGAAGTCGGCGGGGCCGACTTCCTGCGCGCGGCGATGGGGTGGCGGGGATGACCGGGTGCGCCCCGACCCTGCCCTCGCCCCCGACCGCACCCGTCCCTCCCCGACCGCACCTGCCCCTCCCCGGAGGGGCCGTGATCTTCCGCCCCATCCTCGCGTCCGAGCTCGACCGCCTCCTCCCCCTCCTCGTCACCGGCCCGGCCTGCGACCTCACGGCCGACACGTACCGGGCCCGGCTCGCCGCCGGCGAGTACCGCCCCGCGTGGACGTGGGTCGCCGAGGAGGCCCCCGGCACCGCGCCGCTCGCCCTCGCCGTCTGGTGGGGCTCCCCCGGCGACACGTCGCCCGGTGCCCTCGACGCCGTGCTCGTCCACGACACGGTGCGGCCGGCCACCGACCGCACCACCCTGGCCGCCGGGCTGCTCGCCGCCGCGCACCCGGTGTTCGCCGCCGGCGCGAGCGCCCCGCCCGCGTACCACCTGTTCCTCCCCGTCGACTGGCACAACCGCCCCGACGCGGTCGCGGGCGTGGACTGGCGTCAGGAGGCGGCCCGCCGGGCCGGGCTGACGGCGAGCGTGGAGCGCCTGCGCTACGAGTGGCCCCCCGGGCCGGCCTCCCGGAGCCGTCGGGGCGCCTGCTCTTCCGCGCCGAGCCCGACGACGAGGTCTTCACCGGCCTGTTCCGCCGGGTCCTGGAGGGCAGCCTCGACGCCGCCACCCGCCGGGAGGCCGCCCGGATCGGCGCCAGGGCCCGGGCGCGCGGACGTCGCGTTCTACCGCGACACCATGCCCGGCGAGCGTTCCTGTTGGCGCACCGCCCGTACGCCCGGCGCCGAGGTGGCCGGTTTCGCCGTCCCCTCGCGCAACCACGCCTCCCCCGTGGTCGGCTACCTCGGGGTGCTGCCCGGGCACCGGGGCCACGGGTACGCGGACGAGATCCTCGCCGAGACCACCCGGATCCTGGCGGCCGAGACCGACCCGCGGCAGGTCCGCGCCGACACCGACCTGGCCAACACGCCGATGGCCGCGGCCTTCGAGCGCCTGGGCTACCGCACCACCGCCCGCCGCCTTGGTGCTCTCCGCCGGCTGAATCCGCGTCAACCCAGCGCCGCCCGCACCACCCCTGCGGGCGGCCTACCGGTCGGATCGTACGGGAACAACCGTGGCATCAGCCCCCGATCCTCCGAGGAGGACCAGTGAGAGGACCACCGTGCGCCACAGGTGACGCCACCACCGTCACCACCGCCGCCGCCACCGCCACCGCCCGTGCCCGACGTCTGCGACCAGCGCCTCGGCAGCCCGGGGCGGCCGCTCCGATCCATCGACCCTCGCAAATTGAACGGGTTCAAAACATGTGGCAGGCTGGCCCGAACGCGGCGGAGCATCGCCGGCCCTCTGGGCACGCGCATGCGCCGACGCTCCCGAACCAAGGGGTGGGACATGGATCCAGCACACGACGGCCCGGCCGGAGCCGGCCACGGCAGACGGCCGGCACCGCGCCCGGGCAGCCGGGCGCACCGCACGGCCCACCGACTCGGCGGGTTCGCCGGACGGGTGGCCGCGGTCGTCGGGTGCCTGGTACTCGCCTGCACCTCGTGCGCCGCCGCCGGCGGCGAGGTGGCCGTGCTCACGCAGGCCGAGCTGGTCGGGGACTGGAGCAACGCCGCCGGTGCCAGGGTGCACCTGTCGGCCGACCACAGCCTGACGGCGGACGGGATCGACCACGCGATGCACGGCTACTCCTGCTCCACGAGCATGAAGGCCGGCAAGTGGCGGGTCTGGGAGCCGAGCGGCTCGGCGGACGAAGGCACGAACTTCTCGATATCGCCGGACAACGCCGATCTCCCCAGCTGGTGCGGCCTCGAAGCCCAGGTCCAGCACGATGCGAAGGGCTTCAACATCTGCCTCTACCTGGACCCGGACGGCATGTGCTCCGCCGAGGAGCTCCTCCGGAAGGAACCGGCACCGCCCCGGTAGTGCGGCTCCGCCCTCACGGACGCGTCAACGCCCGCCTCCCCGGCGGGGAGGTGACGCCGAAAAACCGGTGGGCCCGCCCCCACCGCGTCTGCCACGATCACCGGATGGGTGCACTGGACGCGGTGGCGGCAAGGGTGGCCGGCGGGGCCACCGTCGAGTTCCGGCCGAGCGGCTCCTCGATGGTCCCGCTGATCCGCAGTCGGCAGCTGGTGGCCGTCGCCCCGGTCGACCCGTCGAAGCTGGAGCCCGGGGACATCGTCCTCGCCCGCGTCGCCGGCACCGTCTACCTGCACCTGGTGTCCTCCCTCGACCCGGCGAGGCAGCGCGTCCAGATCAGCAACAACCGGGGCCGCGTCAACGGCTGGACCAACCGCGCCCGCGTCTTCGGCATCTGCGTCGCGGTCGACGGGGCACCCCGCCCCGGCGCCGCGGCCAAGGCCCGGGCAGCCGACCCCGACGACCGGCCCTGAGCCGGCCCCCGCCCCGACCCCCGGCCCCCTCGGTCGAGCCGCCCGGCCTCACAGGCTCCGCCCCCTCCGGTACCGGTACGGACCAGTACGCTGCCCCCGTGATCGACTCGTCGCCCCGCCCGCTCACCCCCGAAGCCGCCAAGGACCTCCAGTGCCTCCTCGGCGCCGAGATCGGGCCGGGTCTGAGCGAGGACGAACTCGACGGGGTCGAGGCCCGGTTCGGCGTCCGGTTCGCCGCGGACCACCGGGTCTTCCTGGCCGCCGGGCTCCCGCACGGCGCGCGCGAGTGGCCGGACTGGCGCCACGGCGACCCCGAGGACCTGCGGGAGCGACTGTCCCGGCCGGTCGAGGGCGTGCTGTTCGACGTCACGCACAACGGGTTCTGGTACCCGGGCTGGGGGCCGAGGCCCACCGGGGCACCGGACGCGCTGCGGATCGCGCGTACCGCACTGGCGGCCGTACCGCGGCTGGTCCCGGTCTACGGTCACCGCTACCTGCCCGGCACGCCGGGCGAGTCGGGCCATCCGGTGCTCTCGGTCCACCAGAGCGACATCATCCGCTACGGGGACGACCTCGCCGACTACGTCCGGCACGAGTTCACCGGCCGGCCGAACGACCAGCCGGGCACCGGGCCGGGCACCCGGCCGGACACCGGGCCGACCGGACGTTCCCGGGCCCGTGCCACGGTCCGCTTCTGGTCGACCATCGTCGAGGGCTGCCCCGAGACGGCGTTCACCACACCGCACGACCCCTGCGCGACGACCCCGGCGGAAGCGGTCGAGCACCTGCGGATGCTGGCACTGGAGCAACTGATCGGCCGCCGGGTCCACGACGACCAGATGGTCCAGGCCGGGCTGGTCGCGCTGGCCCTCGGCGTCGAGGCTCCGTCCCTCCCCCGCTCGCCGGCCTGCCCGGCGACGAGTACGGGCGGGCCGGCGCGCTCTTCGGGCAGGTGCTCACCGAACTGGGCCTCGCCCCGGCTCCTCCCGCCGACGGCACCGCCCTCCCGGCGGAGTCGGCCCGCTGGGAACTCGCCCGCTGGTGGCTCCGGTTGATCGTGACGGGAAGTGCGGCACCCGCGACCGGCGGCGGTGCGATCGCCCACGACAGCTGGGGCCCGCTGGGCCGGCCCGAGGCACTGCGGCCACTGGTCGACCTGGTCGACGCCTGGGAGTCGACCGGCCACGGCCCGCGCACCGGGACCGCCTCGGCGATCGTCGCCGAGGCCCGGCGGCTGCTCGCCGGCCCCTGGCCCCCACACGCAGACTGATCCCCGCCCCGCCGGCCACCCGCGTCCCTGGCCGCGCCGCTCCGTAGCCTTGCCCCCCATGGAGAACGGGATCGACCGCGTCGAGGACGGCTGGGACCTCCGCCCGATGCGCGGGGTGGGCGTCGGCGAGGTGGTCCTCGGCAGCACGGTGCGGCTGCACATCGGCCCGCACGGCATCGAGGCGCACGGGCCGGCCGAACTGACGGCGGGCACGGAGACCTTTCCCGTCCACGCCGCGGCGCGGCTCAACCTGGGCAGGGTCACGCAACTGCTCGACCAGGTGGTCGCCGGGGTCCGCGCCGACGACTCGGGCACCCTGAGCGTCCGGTTCGCGAACGGCTGGCGGCTGGACGTCCCGGCGGCGTCCGACGGCCCCGGCTGGACGGTCGCTCTCCGGGGCCGGCACTTCCTCGCCTCCGCGCCGGGTGGCAGCGTGAGGACGTCCGATCAGCGAAGGGGTTGACCGGGCTCCTACCGCTTCAGGACACGTGGGTTGGCCTCCAGGACGTACTGACCGAGGAGTACGCGGTCGTGGAAGGCCGTGCGTGGGAAGTCGGCCGGGCCGACTTCCCACGCACAGCCGTCAGCCTCAGAGCGCGGGCGCCGGCCCATCGCCGACCAGGTCGCAGCTGGCCTCCCACAGCCGGGCCGCCGTCGCGGGGTCGGTCAGGTGGTCCCAGAGGGGTTCGGCCCTGGGCGTGCCGCGCAGTCCGAACGCGCGGGGGCTCCACATCCGGCCGCCGCGCACGCCCGGGTCGAGCACCGCCCGGACGGCGGGCCAGGCGGCGGCGTCCTTGCCCTGGACGACGAGCCCGAGCGGCAGGTGGCGCAGCCGTTCGCCGGTGGTGCGGACGTGCAGCGGCGGGCGGGAGGGGGTGAGGGAGTCGAGCGCGCCGCCGGGGTGGACGAGCACGCTCAGCGTCGTGCTGCCCGAGTCCCGCAGGCGGCGGTCGAGTTCGACGGCGAAGAGCATCTGGGCCAGCTTCGAGCGCCCGTAGGTGCGCTTGGGCCGGTAGTCGCGCGTGCTCTGGAGGTCGTCGAGGTCCAGGCGTTCGGACTTGGCGGCGAAGCTGCCCGTGGTGACGATCCGGCTCCCGGGGGTCGCCGTGAGCAGGGGGCCCAGGCAGTGGGTCAGCGCGAAGTGGCCCAGGTGGTTGGTGGCGAACATCAGCTCGTGGCCGTCCCCGGTCTCGCGGCGCGGCGGATGGTCGAGCGCCACACCGGCGTTGAGGACGACGGCGTCGAGGCGGTCCAGCCCGAGCCCGTCCACGGAGGCCCGGAGCGAGCCGAGGTCGGCCAGGTCCAGGGGCAGGTGCGTCACCCTGGCGCCGGGGACGCGCGAGCCGATGGAGGCGATCGCGGCCTCGGCCTTCGCTCTGTCGCGGCTGCCGAGGACGACGGTGGCGCCGGTGCCGGCGAGCTGCTCGGCGACGAAGTACCCGATGCCCGCGTTGCCGCCGGTGACCAGGACGTTCTTCCCGTCGGCGCGGGGCAGCCGGTGGACGTCCCACGGCGCGGCCTGGGGTACGGAGGGGGTGGCTGGCACGGCGGGGCTCCCGGAGTTCGGAGTGGGTCTGGAGGGACGGCGGGCGGATCGGCCGCCGTCCCTCCCCACGGTTCCGCAGGCCGCTCACATCCCACCGGCAGGTCGCCGTCCCCGCTGACAGCCGGCCGACACCGCGCCACCAGCCCGGTCCGATCCCACGCGGCGTCAGGTCCGCTGCCGCCCCGGGCCCGGCACGTTGACACCCGGCCGGCGAGCCGGGGCCGAGGCTGGTCCGGCCTCGACACCCTGGTCTCCCAGCGGCGTTGGGACGTGGCCGCATCGTCCCCTTCTCCGCGGCCTCCCTCGGTCTGCTGCTCCTCGCCCTCTGCCCTCTGCCCTCTGCCGGACACTGGGGCCGGATCCGTCGCCCGTTCGGCTGGTGCGACCGTCTGTCAGCGTGCGGGGGTGGAAGATCTGGGACCCGTGGCGTGGCCGCCCGAGCCGATCAGGACCGACAGGCTCGTGCTCCGTCAGCCCGAGGCCCGGGACCGTGCGGCGTTCATCGAACTGCTCGCCTCACCGCAGGTGCACACCTACCTCGGCGGCCCCCGGCCCCGTGCTTGGGTTCTAGGGATCGTTGCAACACTCCAGCTGAGGAGTGCAATGACTTCGAGATCCGCAAGGACCGAACGGGACGGGGACGACGGAAGCCGGTCCGTGAGCGGGAGGAATGCTTCCGGCTCATGGACCAGGGTCTGAGCAGCAGGGAAGCCTGCCGGATCGTCGGGATCAACTCCCGGACCGGCAAGCGGTGGCGCAACGGCAGGAACCCCACTGGCAGGACCACCGGGGCGCCGCCCGCCCGGCGGGCGGCGCCCTCGCCCGGTCCGTCGCGGTACCCGCGCGACGCCCCGCGCCCCTCGGACAGCCCGCCCCGTGACAGCCCGGGGTTAGCCCGCCCGCGTTGTCCTGCGGCCGAGGTCAGACTTGCACGAACTTCCTGGTGATACGTTCTCCCCCAAGGGCGACTCCGCCCGATACACCCGTGCCGCGAAGGCTCCGCGAGAAGAACGTGCATCGAATTCCGAGACCACCACCCGGAGTTCGCCGTCGCCGTCCCGATCCTTCACCGAAGACGCTCCTCCCGCGTACCGGATGACCGACGCATCGCAAGGCACCGTGCGGTCCACCGAGTTCCCTGCACGAACGACCCTCAGGCCTGCGTGGTCCACCGAAACAGCACGAGAAGACATGACGGAGACCAGGAGCATTCACAAGCCGAAGATCGTCGACATCGAACCGGAGGCGGCGAAGACCAAGACGGTGATCAGCATCGAGGGCGATCACCTGGGCGGCGCCATCAAGGTCAAGTTCACACCCGCCACGGGCAGTCCTCAGGATGTCACCCCTGAGGTCCTCAGCAATGAGCTGATCACCGTGAAGGTTCCCGAGAGGCTTCCCGCCGGAAACACCGACGTGACCGTGGAGAACTCGGCGGGCTGGAGCGCTCCGTACGTCTTCGCCGTTCTCCGGTCCTGACCGGCCCGCGATCGACCCGACGTGCCCCGGCCTCCGGAAGGCACCGGAGGGTCGAGTTCACCGGGTCCCCGAGTCCCCCGGGCGAGCCGCACGGGCGGACGCCCGGGTCGTCAACACCCGACCCGACAGCAGGAGGAGCAATGACCAGCACCAGGTCCACCCACAAGCCGAAGATCGACGACATCGACCCCGAGGCGGCGAAGAAGGGGGCGACGATCACCATCAGCGGTGATCACCTGGCCTTCGTGACGAAGGTCCACTTCGATGACGGCTCCGGCCACAAGCAGGATGCCGTCCCGACCGTGGTCGACGATGAAACGCTGACCGTGACGGTTCCGGACGGACTGACCCCCGGGACCTACGACGTGACCGTGGAGGGCTCGGGCGGCACCAGCGGCTCCTACAAGTTCGTGGTCCTGAAGTAGGGAACCGGACACGGGTGCAGGCACTCCGATTTCAGCGTCCGGGGAGCCTGCGCCCACCGCTGTCCGGAGGCACCACGGCCGGGAGAACGGCGTGACGCCTCGGCATTCGTGAGGCCGGAGCATCCGGCCTTGACCGGCCGGATGCCGCGTAGGGAACGGACTACGGGTGCCGCCCGGTCGTCGCCGTCGAACGGGTGCCCGAGTATGCCGCGGTGGGTGCGTGGGAAGTCGGCGGGGCCGACTTCTGGTGCTGGATGGTGGCTTGGGTGCGGCAGTGGGTGAGGGCGTAGATGATGCGGCGGTCGGGGCTGGGGGTGGTGGCGAGGAGTTCGCCGGCCGCGACGAGGGTGGTCCAGTACCGGGCGGGGTTGCCGGTGCGGGGGAGGGGGTGGGCGGCGGCGAGGGAGAGGTAGGCGGTGGTGAGGTTGCCGGTGGTGATCCAGCGCTGGAGGCCGTGCTGGTGGCCGGCCCGGATGCCGCCCATGGCGTCGATGGCGGTCAGGAACAGGTCGACGACCGCGAGTTCGGTGTCGGTGAGGGACTTGGGGACGTCGAAGATGCCGAGGGCTTCGAGGACTTCGCCGGTGTCGGTTTCGGAGTTCGGGCGGGGGTCGGCGAGGAGGGTGTCGTGGCAGTCGGTGAGGCGGCGGGTGGTTTCGGCGAGCGGGATGGCCAGGGCGAGGCAGACGGCGCGGGCGGAGTGCAGGGGCTTGCCGGAGCGCTTGGCGAGGAGCGCGTAGGTGGCGGCGGGGGTGTGGCCACGGGTGAGGGCGTGGCGGGCGACGGTGGTGAGGTTCATGAGGGGGTCGGGCTTTCAGGCGGTGAGGAGGGAGGGGGTGACGGCGGGGGCGACGAGGACCCAGATGAACTTCCCGATACCGCCCGGACGGGGGGAGTAGCCCCAGCGGTGGGCGAGTTCGTTGACGAGGAAGAGTCCGCGCCCGTGCTCGTCGTCCGGGCCGGCGGTGCGGAGGGTGGGGTGGCCGCTGTCGGCGTCGTGGACTTCGAGGAGCAGGAGGTGGTCGGGGGTGAGGTCGAAGCGGATCTCGATGTGGCGGTCGTCGGGGGTGTCGGTGTGCTGGACGGCGTTGGCGAAGAGTTCGCCGAGGAGGAGTTCGGCGGTGTCGGCGTAGCGCTCGCCGATGGGGAGCCCGGAGAGGTAGGCGCGGAGCAAGTAGCGGGCCAGGGGCGTGGATTCGGTCTCGGAGTCGAGGCGCGCGACGAACATGCGGGGGCGACGGGCAGCGAGCATCAGGGGACCTCGGAGGGGGAGGAGGGGGCGCGCAAAGGGGGCGTACGTCACGCTTTGCATGCGATTGAATGCGTTCCGGTGCCAATCATCGAGGTGCTGGAGATACGGTGGCGACCAAAACGCTGTGTAGGGATCCGTGGCACCTGAAGGAGAAACACATGGCACATCGGCGTCTTGGTAGCGGACCGACGGTGAGCCCGGCAGAGATGTTCGGCGAAGCGCTCCGCTTCGCGCGTGAGCAAGCCGGCTACACGCAGGAGGAGTTGGGCAAGCTGCTGCACGTCGACCGCACGGTGATCACCCGGTTCGAGGGCGGCAGGAGGTCGATGGACCGGGAGACCGTGGAGCGGATCGACGGTTTCCTGGCCATGGGAGGCATGCTGGTCCGACTCTGGGAACGAGTGGACTGGCAAGCGGAAATCGAAAGCCCGGACTGGTTCGGGATGTTCACGGAGCTGGAGGAGACAGCTCTGGCGATTCGAGTGCTTCAGTACAATCGGATCAACGGCCTCTTGCAGTGCGAGGAGTACGTTCACGCGATGATGTGCACCGGAAACGCGCGCAACAACCCGAAGCTGTTCGCCGAGCGGGTCGAAGCTCGGCTGAAGCGACAGCGCCGCTTCTTGACTGCTGATGGGCCGACACTCATGGTGGTGCTTGACGAGAGTGCCATCCGCTCAATCATCGGCGGTCCGGGCGTGATGCGGCGGCAGATGGAACACCTGCTCGCGGTGACTGAGCGCTCGAACATCGTGGTCGAGGTGGCCCCGTTCGATCGTCCGGCGCCGGTGACGCCGTCGACATCCTTCATCCTGATGGTGATGCCGGATGGGAAGGAATGCGTGTACTCGGAGAGCCTGTACCGTGGGCGATTCAGTGACGCCCCATCGGTTGTCGCAGAGTCCAGGCGAGACTTCGACCTGGCACGTACCGATGTGCTCTCGCCGGGGGATACCCGCGCCCTGATCACCGATGCGATGGAGGAGTACCGCTTTGCAGAACGTCGATCTCAAGAAGGCCGCTTGGCGCAAGAGCAGCTACAGCGCGGGCGACGGACGCGAGTGCATCGAGGCGGCCCTTGGCTTCCTCCCCGGAGCCGTCCCGGTGCGTGACTCCAAGGACCCCCACGGCCCGGCCCTCCTCTTCCCCGCCTCCTCCTGGACCTCCTTCATCGAAGCCGTCCGCGGGGGCGAGTTCCCGACCCAACGCCCCTGAACCACCCCCGCATGTCCCCGCGACCACTCGGGTAAGGAGCCCCCGGAACACCGGACTCCCCTGGGTGGTGCGGATTGTCGGTCAACGTCCCCGTACTCGCTGCGGCCACCGTGCTGCTCGTCCTCAGCATGGCCCTCCTGCTGCGACGGTCGAACGAAAGATCCGGCACCCGCGGCCAGGCCACCATGACGTACGCCTGGCTCTGCCTCGCCCTCGCAGCGACCCTCGTCCTCTTCGCCTTCTTCCCCCAAACCGAGGCCCAGGGCTCCGCGTTCGGGTTCTCCCTCGGCGGGGCCGGCGCCTTCGTGTTCGTCGTCCTGCGCGCCATCATGTGGGTGCACGGCAGGGTCACCGAGATCGACCGCGGCAACGCCTCCCCTCCCCCGGCCCGGATCCCGCGTCAGCGCACCGCAGCCACCCGTACCGATCAAGCGCCCGAGACCCTGCGGGAGTTCGTCGTACACCCGTTCCTCCTGGACGGTGTCCGCGGCAAGCGGATCTGCCTGATCACCGGCAATCTCCGCGACCTCAAGTGCGTCGACATCTGGGTGAACTCCGAGAACACCGAGATGCAGATGTCCAGCCAGTTCGAACGCTCGATCTCCGGCACCATCAGGTACGAGGGCGCCAGGCGCGACGAGTTCGGGCACATCGTCGAGGACGTGATCGCCGACGAGCTCTCCGCGAAGGTCGCCGGGAAGACGCCGGTCGCCCCCGGTGTCGCGATCGTCACGGGCTCCGGTGAACTCGCGCGTTCGCACAACGTGGCGTTCGTCGTCCACGTGGCCACCGTCCGGGGCGAGCCGGGAGAGGGCTTCCAGCAGATCGGCGGGATCGACCGCTGCGTGACCAACGCGCTGGCGGCCGCCGCCCGCCTGGGCGCGGACAAGCCGCCTCGGTCCATCGTCTTCCCGCCGCTGGGCGTCGGTTCGGGCCGCGGGGACCGGGAGACGACCGCGCAGCGCATGGTGGCGGCCGCGGTAGGCTACCTGCGGCAGAACCCCAAGTCGCCGCTGACCGACATCTGTTTCCTCGCGCGCAAGAACCTCACCCGCGATGCCTTCCTCTCGGCCCTCGAAGAGACGGCCGGACTGACGTCGACCGGAACACACCAGCGACTCTGAGTGGTTCACCGTCATGACCACCGCACCCAGACGGCACCTGCTCCCCCGCGGAACCGTCCTGCACCGCGTCCACCGCTCCCACCGGTCGCCGGTCGAGTTCAACCCCGGCTCGACCGGGGGCACCCCGCGCGGCGGGCGTTTCGACAGCACCTCCGAGGAGCCGTACCCGTACTACTACGCGGCCCTGAGTCCCCGGACGGCGGTCTTCGAGGTGTTCCTCGACGAGGGCCGGGGCGGGCCCGCCGAGGACCCGAAGGTCGGGGCCAGGAACCGGGTGATCTCGGCGGTGGAACTCACCGTGGACGCCTGCCTGGTGTCCCTCGCCGAGCCGGGGGACCTGGCCGCCGTCGGCCAGGGCGAGTGGCTCGTCCGGGGGGCGAAGGAGGACTACCGCAGGACCCGGCAGTGGGCCAGGGCCCTGCGGGCGACGGCCCCCTGGGCGCAGGGCCTGGTCTGGCGGTCGTCGAAGGACAGCGGGGCGAGGTCGGTGGTGCTCTTCGGGGACCGCCTCCGCGAGGGTGCGCTGAGGCCGTTGCCCGGCTCCTCCCGCCACCTCGACGAGGAGCCCCACTTCCAGTGGCTCGTCAGCGTGTTGGCGGAGGACGGCCGGGCGCCGTGGACGGGCGGCGACCCGGCGCGGACCCCGTGGGGCGGGCCGGCTGCCGGGTGAGGCCGGCCCCGGCCGGGCGGGGCGGGGCCCCGGCCCGGGTCACTCCCGGCTGCGGCCCAGCAGGGCGGCCGACTGCGGGTCGCCGACGCGGGACGCGACCGCCCCCTTGACCACCGTCAGCGCGGCCGGAAGCGCCGCCAGTGCCGCCGCCTTGAGCGCGCTGATCGACGTCAGGTCGAACCCGTCCGCCAGCAGCAGGCCGAGGAACGCCGCTGCGTACGTGGCAACGGTGCGCTCGACCAGGTCGATGATGAGCTTCGCCATGATCAGGACTCCTTCGCGGTGGAGGCGGTGGGGTGCACGCTCACGGGGCGCCCGGGCCGGTCCGGGCGGCGGGGGTCGGTGCGCGGCGGTCGCGCGGGACGTCGGGGGTCGGCCTTCGGAGGCATGTGGCAGGCGCCGTCGGGGAGTTGCCGCCCTGATGTACACGTTCAGGCCGACGGATCCGACGACGGGACCACCGGACGAATTCCGCGTCCCCTTCCGCACCTCACCCCAGCCGGTCGCTCAGCTCCATCGCGCGCAGGGCCGCCGCCAGCGCCGGTGCGTCGCCGACGTCGAGGGCCGTGTCCGCCAGCTTGATGACGTGCTCGTCCCCGTGCGCCAGGGCCAGCTCGAACACCTCCTCGGGGGTGACCGCCCCGGGCGGGACGCAGGCGACCGGCGCCGCGGGCGCGTACATCGCCGTCACCGCCGCGGAGGCCGTCCAGGCCGCCCGCAGGCTCGCCGGCCACAGCGCCCGCGGGAGCGCGGGCAGCGTGCGCAGCACGGCGTTGGGGGCGGTGGCCGCGTGGACCAGCATCGTCTCCTCGCCGTGGCCGTACGCGGCGTACCGGTGCGTGGCCGCCCGCACCAGTTCGGTGAGGCGGTCGTACGCCTCCCCCGGTTCCGTGACCGCGTCCGCCCACACCGGCAGGGCCGTGACGCGGTCGAGCCGGTCGGGGAAGCCGCCGTCCCGGACGGCGACGGGCGGCACCGCGTCGAGCGCGGCGGCCGCGCCGGCGGCGCCGGGCAGCCGGGCGGGTGCGGCGACGGGCCGGTGGCGGGCGGCCCAGTAGCCGAGGCCGTGGGCGAGTTCCGCGAGCCTCGGCCCGGTTGCGGCGACCCCGACGGCCCCGGCGGCGCCTGCGGCCTCGCCCGCCAGCAGCGTGCGCACCGCGTGGCCGACCCGGATCACCGGGTGCGTCGAACCGCCGTACAGGCCGGGCAGCAGCCGGGGCCACCACCGGGCGAGCACCTCGCGCCAGGGACGCTCCGCCAGCTCCCGCTCGAAGTGGCCGATCCAGTCGGCTACGCGGCCCGGATCGCCCAGCGCCGAACGCCAGTTGGCGTCCGTGACCGGTTCGACGCGGGACGGGAACTCCTCCAGCCTCCGCGCGTACAGGTCGAGCCAGCGGTGCACCGCCCCCGCCTGCCCGTGGGCGGCGAGGGCCTCGACGGCCATCGGCGCGTGGTTGCTGAGCCGCCCGAGCCGCTCGGGCCCGGTGCCGTGCAGCCGGTGGAGCGCCTCGTCCAGAATCCCTGTCGTATCCACGGCAAGGACCGTAGGCGGACGCGGGTCGGGGGCGTAACGGGCCGGAGACCTAAGCCCTTTATCGGAGGAGGATCTTGTGCGTAGGGTGGGGTCACATGAGGCTCATCACCCACAAGACCCTCGCCACCCTCGCGGGGGCGACCGTCGCGTTCACCGGCATCGCCGTCCTCAACAGCGCCCCGGCGTCCGCCGGCCTGGCCCACTTCACCGGGCAGCTCCAGGTCCAGGGCAACCAGACCTACCTGGACGAGGGCACCGGCACCGGCGTCCTCGCCCGCGCCGCCGCTCCGGCCGGCCAGACCTGGGTGTTCGACAAGGTCGACTACGCCTACGAGTCCGTCGGCGTCTTCACCGTCAAGGGCAGCACCTCGGGCAAGTGCGTCACCGCCAAGGGCATCGGGCAGGCCGTCGTCCAGGAGACCTGCCGCAGCGGCGACCTGACGCAGCGCTGGATCATCGACAACAGCCAGGACACCACCCTGATCAGGAGCCACGGCGACCTGGGCCTCGTCCTCCACACCACCGGCGTCGACCAGCCCGTCACCGGCTCCCCCGCCCCCGACAACGGCGCCGGCCCCACCGGCGCCGGCCTGCCCGGCACCCCCGACCAGAACTGGATCCTCTCCCAGGACTGACGCCCACCGGCCCGCCGCCCGGAGTGGGAAGTCGGGCCGGCCGACTTCCCACTCCGGGTGGACCAGGCGGTGCGCCGTACAACCGTCCTGGAACGGGTGCGGGCCTTCCGGAACGGCGGAGTCCGGCATCCACGCCGTCGGCCGGAAAGGCCCTCGCGCCACTCCCCGCGCACCACGGCACCATTCCACAGGCGAATGCCGGAGCGCATTTCCACGAGCGTCGAAGGCCCGTCGATCCGTGCCTGTCCAGCCGGTCGAGAACGGCCGGGCAGGGACGCGGAAGGTCACCCCGTGATGGTGAGGAACGGGTCCCACTTGTAGTAGCCCACCAGGTTTCCGTCCCTGTCGATGATCTGGAACGAGAACGTGTAACTGCCGCTTCCAGGGTTGGTCACGTTGGCGGACCAGTAGCTGTTCTGCACCTTCTGCGTGGCGTCGTACTTCGTGTCCCCCGCGCTGGTCGCGGTCGAAAAGGGAAGCCTGGCTTGGGCCGGGCCTGAAGGCTGCGGCTTGCTGATGAGGTTGCTCGTGCTCTCGTAGTCGTAGAGCAGCGCGGCGAAGTTGTCGTCCAGGGAGTACGTGGTCTCGCGCCACCGGATCTCGTCATCCACGTGTGCGGTGATGTTGAGTTCGGCTCCGGTGCTTCCGGACACGGTGTTCGCCTGCTTGACGGTCACGTAGATGTACTTGGCGGCCGCTTCGACCCACGTGGGATTCTTCGGATCCTGGGAACCCGGACCGAGATCGTTGACGATGTCTTCGGCGTTGAACACGATCAGCACCCTGATGAATTCAGGCTGGGGCATTGCCGTCATCCCCCTGCTAGCGTTCGAAAGTGGGCCGCCTTTGTCGGCATCCATCACGCCGTTCCGGCCCACCGGAGGCGACGCTAGCAAGTAGGTACCCGAACCTCTCCCTGTGCAGGGTTTCCTATGGCTCGCCCGCTCGTTTGACCAGGACGTGGCAGTCCTCCTGGTTTCGCGTCTGGTCCCCGACGAGCTGTGGGATCCGTTCAGAAGAGTGGTACCGCCGACGGAGGCGGTCCGGCCGCAAGGCGGCGGCCGGCGCAAGGCCGATGACCGCGAGGTGCTGGCCGGGATCGTGTTCGTGGTCACCGCCGGCATCCCGTGGCGTGAGCTGCCGCCGCTGTTCGGTCCGCGATGGCAGACGGTCTACCGTCGCTTCGCCCAGTGGAGCCGGGCCGGGGTGTGGGAGCGGTTGCAGCTCGCCGCCCTGCCCGAGCTCGGGGATTCCGGGGACACGCGATGGGCTCGCGGGGTGATCGACTCCCTCCGACGGCGTTGCGAGCCGTCGCGGGTCCGGTGACATGGGCAAGGCACCAAAAGAAACGGGGGACTTGGCCCCGGTCGCTAGCCCGTGCGAGCGACCGGGACCGCCCCTCTACCGCCCCGCCGGCGCCGGGCCGCCGGCGCCGGGCCGCCGCGTTCGGGGCCCCGGGTATGGAGGCCGCGCGGATGTCCCCACCACCTGCCCCGCCGAGGAGCCGGTCCCGGCAGGTACGGCGAACGACCCCTCGACATCGCGGTAGGAGCGGTACCGAGTGATCACGCGGACGGCGCCCCGCCGAGGTGAGCCGACGGATCCTCCGCGCGAGCAGCCTCGTCCGGCCGGTCCGCCGAGCCCGAGGACGGCCGCCCGCCGAGCCGGACGGTGGTGAGGGCGGCCAGGGCCGGGGTGGCGGCGAGGGCGAGACACAGGGGCAACGGGAGCCGGTCGGCGAGCAGGCCCGCCAGCGCGGTGCCGCCCGAACTGCCCGCGTTGAACGACGCGTTGACCCAGGCGCCGGCCCGGGTGCGGCGGCCGGGGCCGGCGAGTTCGTCGGTGAACAGGTAGGCGGTGGTGAGGGTCGGGGCCACGGCCAGTCCGGCCAGGGCGGCGACGGCCGCCAGGAGCGGGAGCGTCGGGGCGAAGGCCGCCAGGGCCAGCGTGCCGCCGAACGCCGCGGTGAGGACGGCGAGCCTGGCCCGCGCCGGAGCCCGCCAGTCGAGGGCACCGAGAACGAGACCGCCGACCGCGCTGCCGGCCGCCAGCGCCGCCTCCACCCAGGCGGCGTCCGCGGCCTGCCCGTGCCGCTGGGCGAAGACCACCGCCAGCAGGCCGAACGCCCCGAGCCCGGCACCGGCCCCGGCCGCGGCGGCCAGCGGCTGGCGGGTGCGGGCCAGCAACTGCCAGGGACGCGACCGGTCCCCGGCGTCCGTGGAGCCGGTGTCAGCGCCGGACCCGGTGCGGACGGAGGCGGCCAGGGCGAGGGTGCCGCCGAGGACGAGACCGGCGCCGAGCACCAGCCCGAGCGCCGGACGCGCCGTCGCAGCGGCGATCACACCGGCCAGCAACGGCCCGGTGACGTACAGGAGTTCCTCGGCGACGGTGTCCAGGCTGTAGGCCCGGCGGCGCAGGCCGGGGTCGGGCAGCAGGGCGCTCCACTGCGCCCGGGTGACCGGCCCGAGGGGCGGCGCGAACACCCCGGCCGCCACGGCGAGGGCGAGCAGCGCGGGGTAGGGGACGCCAGGGCGCCAGGTGGCCGTGGCCAGGCCGAGCAGCACCAGCGCGTACCCGGCCGCCATCGGCGGCAGCGCCCGGCGCGGGCCGTGGCGGTCGACCAGTCCGGCGCGGACGGGCGAGAGCAACACGCTGGAGGCGCCGAACAGGGCGGTCAGCCAGCCGGCCCGGGCGTAGGAGCCGGTGGTGGCGCTGACGGCGAGCAGGAGTGAGAGGGGGACGACGCCGTAGGAGAGGCGGCCGATGAGGGCAGCGGAGAAGAGCCGGACCGCGCCGGGGGTGCGCAGGACCGCCGCGTAGGACGAAGGCATGAAGGGGTTCCTCGAAGGCTGGCGCGCGCCGCGCGCCGGTGTACCGGGACGCCGAAGGGCCGCCGCACCACCGGGGTGCGGCCGCCGCCTGTGGTCCTAGTCACGCGAGAGGAACATGGGGGCCATGGTAGGCCATCCGACCAGGGGCTTTGCGTGAGAAGTCGGCGGGGCCGACTTCTCGTGCGCGGCGGGGGCCGGGGGGTTCGGCGGGACGGAACGACGACGTGACGCGAACTCTGCACCTTCCACGGCCGGTTCGGCGTCTACGCTGAGGAGCTTGCACCGCGGGGCCGTCTCCGCGACGGCTCCGGAACGGAACAGGAAAGGCTGATCACAGGGGCTCTCCTCGGCCGGTTCCTCGGGGAAGGGCCCACGTCGCCGAGGAGGCCTCATGCCCGACCCCCAGCGCAGCCGTACCGCTCCCGCCGCCCGACGGCCCAGCGCCCTGCGGCGCACCGTGGCGGCCGGCCTCGCCCTCGTGGCCGGCCTGGCCGTCACCGCCGCCGCGACCGCCCCCGCAGAGGCTGGCGCCCCGGAACTCGACGGCTACTACCGGCAGCATCTCGACTGGCACGGCTGTGCCTTGGGCCCGGACGACCAGGACGGCGCCGCACTCGAACGCGCCGGCGCCCGCTGCGCCGAGATCACCGTGCCACTCGACTACGGCGACCCCGGCGGACGCACCGTCACCCTGGCGCTCTCCCGCATCGCCGCCACCGACACCCGCCACCGGATCGGCGCGCTGCTGCTCAACGACGGCGGCCCCGGCGGCCCGACGATCGGCGCCCCACCCCGGGTGCACGCCGCCCTCAAGGAGACCGCCGCCCGCTTCGACATCGTCGGGATGGACCCTCGCTTCGTCGGCCGGAGCACCCCGCTGGACTGCGGCTGGCCGGACGGCGGCTTCTACTCCGCCGGAACCGGCCGCGCCTCCTTCGATCGCCAGGTCACCTACCAGCGGGACCTCGCGGCCAAGTGCCGCTCCACGGCCGGGGACCTGCTGCCGTACGCGAGCACCCGCGACACCGCCCGGGACCTGGACGTGCTCCGGGGCGCGCTCGGCGAACGGAAGATCTCCTACCTCGGCCTGTCCTACGGCACATACCTCGGCACGGTGTACACCCAGCTGTTCCCCGGCCGCTTCGACCGGATGGTCCTGGACAGCGCACTGGACCCGCACCACACAGGACCCGCCCTGCTCCCCCACCAACTGCCCGGCCAGGAAAACGCGTTCGCCGACTGGGCGAGCTGGACGGCGGCCCGCCACGGCACGTACGGGCTCGGCCGCACCGGTGAGGAGGTGACCGCCGGAGTCCTGCGCACCATCGACGCGGCCGCGGCCCGCCCGCTCGTCGTCGGCAGCGGCGCCGACGCCGTCGAACTGGACGACACCCGGGTGCCGATGCTGCTCTACGTGGGGCTCCAGGGCGACTCCGACCCGGAACGGGCCGCCCTCGCCGGGCAGATGACGATGCTCGCCGAGGCCGCGGCGGGCCGGCCGGCCACCCCGTCGGCGCCGACCGCCGCCCTGCTGCACCTGCTGTTCGGCCCGCAGGGCTCGCCGGGCGGCAGCGCCATGCAGGCCGTCCTGTGCGCGGACCGAGCGGCGCCCCGCGACCCCGAGGACTACTGGCGCCGGATCGAGGCGGCCCGCGCCGAGCACCCGCTCTTCGGCCCGATGCTCGGCACCATCAGCCCCTGCGCCTTCTGGGACGCCCCGCGCGAGGCGCCCACCCAGGTGCGCCGCGACGCCCCGGTGCTGCTCCTGTCCGCCACCGGCGACCCGCGCGCCCTCCACCGGGACGGCCTCACCCTGCACCACCTGCTGCCCGGCTCACGCCTGCTGACCCTCCAGGGCGCCGACCAGCACGGGCTGTACGGGACGTACGGCAACGCCTGCGTGGACGACACCGTCAACGCCTACCTGGCCTCCGGACACCTCCCGGACACCGACCCCACCTGCACCCGCCGGTAGCCGGCTACCCGGCCCGCGACGGGTACTCGCCCGTCCACCAGTTGCCGGGGGCCTCGGGGTCGCGGCTGGTCCAGTACTCCACGATCGCGCCGACGAACTCGTCGTGGGAGAGGGTGCCGTCGCCGTTGCGGTCCAGGTGGCGGAAGGCGGTGTCCGCCCGGTCGCGGCCGAGGCGGGGGAAGTGGGCGTGGTGGAAGGCGTGGAACTCGTCGGGGTCGACCGTGCCGTCGCCGTTCGCGTCGGCGACGGACCGGAAGATCTCGGCGAGCCGGCCGACGGTCGCGGCGGCGGCCTCCTGGTCGTCGGCCAGGGTGAGGGTGGAGGCGATGAAGTCGTCGCGGCTGATCGCGTCCGCGCCGCCGACGGCGGGCTGGTGCAGGTCGCGCCAGATGCCGACGTAGGCGTCGATGATCCTGCGCTCGGCCTCGGAGCCCGGCGGGTGCCCGAGGGCGCGGGCGGAGGACTCGCCCATCAGGACGTGGTCGCGTTCGGTGAGACGGCCGTCGCCGTCGGCGTCGAGCTGGTCGAAGCCGAGGGCGATCTTCGTGGTCAGCAGGTCGTCGTGCACGCCGTTCCAGTCGTTCGCACCGTTCGAGTCGTGCACGCCGTTCGAGTCGTTCAAGGGGACCTCTTTCCGTACTGGTGAAGGCGGACCGCCGGACGGTCGCCACCAGCATCGCCAGCGTCCACACGGTTCGCCCGCACCGGCGCGCCGCGGGAATCCGGTGGCCCGGACGGCGGCGGCGACGGCACAGTGGGCGCCGTGACCACTCCCGACACCGCCGATGACGCGTTCGTTCCCGGGCTCCGGCTGGCCCGCATCCTCTACGAGGAGGCCGTACGGCCGCTGCTGGCACGGGAGTTCCCGCACCTGCCGTACGCGGCGGCGCGGGTGGGCGCCGGCTCGGAGGTGCTGGGCTTCGACTCGGCGCGTTCGGCCGACCACGACTGGGGGCCGCGCCTGGAGCTGTTCCTCTCCTCCGCCGACGCCGCCCGCCACGGGCCCCGGCTGCACGAACTGCTGGCGCACCACCTGCCCCGGCAGGTGCGCGGCGTGCCCACCCACTTCCGGCGCGGCGAGGACCCGCACGACCCGGTGCGCCACCTGGCGTGGACCGACGGCCCGGTCGACCACCGCGTCGAGGTGCACGACCTGCCGTCCTGGCTGGCCGGCCGGCTGGGCCCGGCCGCCGCCCCGACCGGCCCTGACACGCCCGGCCCTGACACCCTCGGCTGGCTGGCGCTGCCCCAGCAGCGGCTGCTGGAGGTGACCGCCGGCGCGGTGTTCCACGACGGCCCCGGCGAACTGACCGCCGCACGGGAGCGCCTGGCCTGGTACCCGGAGCAGGTGTGGCGCTACCTGCTCGCCTGCCAGTGGCAGCGCATCGCCCAGGAGGAGGCGTTCGTCGGCCGCTGCGCGGAGGCCGGCGACGACCTGGGCTCGGCGGTGACGGCCGCCCGCCTGGTGCGGGACCTGATGCGGCTGTGCCTGCTGCTGGAGCGCCGCTACGCCCCGTACGGCAAGTGGCTGGGCAGCGCGTTCGCCCGCACCGAGGCGGCGGCCGAGCTGGGGCCGCTGCTCCGGGGCGCCCTGGCGGCACGGCAATACGCCGACCGGGAGCGGTACTTGTGCGAGGCGTACGAGGCGGCGGGCCGCCGGCACAACGCCCTCGGCCTGAGTGCCCCGGTCGAGGCGACGCGCCGCCCGTACCACGGCCGCCCGTATCTGGTGCTGCACGCCGAGCGCTTCGCGCGGCCGCTGCTGGCCGGCCTCACGGACGAGCACCTGCGCGCACTGCCGCCGGTGGGCGCGGTGGACCAGTGGGCGGACGGCACCGACTTCCTCGGCCGCCCGCACACCGCCCGGGCGGCGGTGGATACGCTCGCCAACCGCTCGGAGGTGGAGGGAAGTTGAGCACGGAAGAGGATCCCACCGTACCGACGGCCGGCGGCATGAGGATGCCCGGCAGCTGGAGACTGTCCGGCAGGCCGGACGACCACGGTCCCGGCAGCGGCGCGCCCCGGCTACTGCGCCCGGCCGGCCGGCCGGGCGATGCGTGAGCCCGGGTGGACGCACTGCGCAACCGTGCGGGCACGGAGGGGAGTTGAGTACGGGAGTGGATTGCGGACCGGGGCGCGGGCGGGCCAGGGTGTGGGCGAAAACGCGGGTGACCCGAGAGGACCGGTTGGTGAAGGCTTTCCTGCACAACGTGCTGAAGAGCGTCCTGTACCTCGTCGGCATGCCGGTGTTCCGGGCCGTCGAGGGTGTGCGGTCGCTGTCGGCGCAGCGCTGGCCCACCGAGCGGCGCCGGCTCGCGCTGGTCCGCTCGCCGAGGGCGCGGGCGGCCCGGGCGACGGAGCGGGAGCGGATCCGGACTCTGGTCGGGGTGCTGGGGGCGGTGGAGGGGGTCGAGCACGTGGTGACCCAGGTCCTGGACCAGTCCGTGCGCCCGACCTTCCACGGCGCGGACCACCCCAGGGACACGCTGCTGGTCTGCGAGATCCACGCCCGCGCCTACTTCGTCGTCCGGGAGGACGTCGTCGACGTGCTGCCCAGGATCGCGGCGGCGGGCGTGGCCGAGTGGCGGGCCGACGGCCAGGGGCCGGACCCGCACGGGAGCCTGGAGCACGCGCTGCGCTGGCACCGCGACGGCGGTATCGACGCGAACGGCCGGCGGATGGACTCCCCCTGTCTGGCCGGCCCGGGCGTGAGGCTGACCTGGGAGCGGCCCGGCGTCCCGTGCCGGGAGCCGATCCCGGCCGGCCCGTACATCAGCCGGCTCTACGTGTTCGAGCAGGACCCGCCGGACGCGGACGCGGCGCAGCTGCTGCGCGAGGGGCGGGCGGACGGGCGGGGCACGCTCCTGGAGCTGGCCTTCGGCGCGGGCTGGGGCGGCCGCTGCCGGTACCACCGGGTGGCGCGGGGCGGTTTCGCGGGGCGCGGGCGGATGTAGGGCAACGGGTGGGTGCGGGGCGCGCCCGGACGGCCTTCCCGGCCGGTCCGGGCACCCTCACCCGCTCAGCCGCGGCTCAGCACTGGGGCCGACGACCGTGGTTGGCCCGGTGTCTGGCCCTGGCCTTCTTCTTGCGGCGGCGCTTGGACGACATGGCCACTCCTCTCGCAGCCGGGATCGGTCCTTCCGGTCTTCCACCGTTCCACACCCGGGCGGCCCCGGCCCGTCGAGCGGCCCGCGCCCCCGGGGCTCCGCCACCCCGGGGCAGCCGTCCTCAGGCGTTCTCAGGCGTCCTCAGGCGTTCTCGCCCGCCAGGGCGGCGCGCCAGGCCGGGCTGTCCACGTAGTGGTTGTCGAAGCGCTCCGAGGAGGCGGCGATCGCCCCGGGGTCGCTCTCGCCGCGCATGACCTGCCCCAGCAGGCGCAGGTAGTCGAAGCGCTCCATGCCGGGGGTGAACACGCACAGGACGTCGGCCTCGGAGCCGGGGGCGGCGGCGAAGGCGTGCGGGGTGTGCGGGGGCACGGCGAGGAAGTCGCCCGCGCCGAGCACGGTGACCTCCTCGCCGACCAGCACCCGCAGCGAGCCGCCGATCACGAAGAACAGCTCCCAGGCCTTGGTGTGGAAGTGCGCGGGCGCTCCGGCGGCACCGGCGGCGAAGGTGGAGCGGTAGACGGTGAAGCCGCCCTGCTCCGGGGCCGAGTCGGCCAGCAGGGTCATGGTGGAGCTCGGGTCTGCGCAGATCTCGGCCTCGGCGCAGCGGGTCAGCACGGGGGCGGCGGCGGGGGCGGTGGTGTTCTTCGTCGTCGTCGTCATGTGACCAGGCTATGGCCGGAAAGACCCATGATCATGTGGCAATCAGCGGCTGCTTTCATGGGTCAATTCCGTCCGTGCCTCGGACGGGCCCCGGCTTCGTCAGTCCGGGAGGTTCCCGTTGCCGCCCAGGTTGGCCACCATGCGGCGCAGCACGTTGACCGTGGTGACGAACTCGTCGGTGCCGATGCCTTCGTGGGCGCGTTCGTGGATCGCCAGGTTGCGTTCGCGGGCGCGCAGGCGGCCGGCTTCGCCGTCCTCGGTGAGGGTGAGGGCGCCGTCGGTGTCCTCGGTCAGCCAGCCGCGGGCGATCAGGTCGTCGTAGACGGTGTCGAAGGCGGTGTGCTGGTCGTCGTAGGGGGTGAGGCGCTCGGTGAGGGTGGTGCGGGTCCAGCCGCCGGGCCTGCCGGCGGCGTGGTTGAGCGTCCACCAGTGCGGCTGGGTGAGGCCTTCGACCGCCAGTTGCCCGCGCAGGCCTTCCACCACCAGGCGGCGGAAGAGTTCACCGGTCCAGGCTCCGATGGGCTGGGCGGCGATGATCTGCGGCTCGTACGTCTTGATCGTCATGCTTCCGTGCTCCTCGCGGCTGTTCGTCTGTCTCCTGTTCGCCAGGACGCGACCGACCGTAGGACCTGAAGTCGACTTGAGGTCAAGGCGGTTCGGGAACCCGGGCCCGGCCCGCCGGGGTGGTCAACTGCCTTCTAGGCTGGCGCACATGAAGACCGCTTCGGCGCTCGCCGCCGCCCTCGCCCTGTCCGCGGCCACCGTCCTCACGGCCGGCGCCCCGGCCTCCGCTGCCGCCGACTCCCCTGCCGCCGACTCCCCTGCTTCCGCCTCCCCCGCGTCGCCGGACCCGCTGGAGCGCTTCCGCCACCAGCCGCTGGCCTGGTCCGCCTGCCAGGACCCACAGTTGACCGGCACCGAGTGCGCGACGCTGACCGTCCCGCTGGACTACCGCGAGCCGCAGGGCCGCACCCTGTCCCTGGCCGTCTCCCGGATCAGGGCGGCCGACCCGGCCAGGCGCCGGGGCGTCCTGCAGACCAACCCCGGCGGCCCGGGCAACCGCGGGCTGGACATGCCGGCCGCGCTGCGCGAGCGGCTGGCGCCGGAGACGGCGGCGGCGTACGACCTGGTCGGCATGGACACCCGCGGGGTGGGTGCCAGCGGCGGTCTGGACTGCGGTCTGACGCGCGGCAGTTGGCTGCGCTCGGCGGGCAGCGGCCCGGCGGGCCTCGCGGAGGGGCTGCGGCTGGCCAAGGCCGACGCGGACGCCTGCTGGAACAAGTACCCGGACCTGCTGCCCCACCTCACCACCCGCAACATCGCCCGGGACGTGGACGTGCTGCGCGCGGCGCTGGGCGAGCAGCGGACCTCCTTCTTCGGGCAGTCCTACGGTGCGCTGCTGGGCGCGGTGTACGCGCAGCTGTTCCCGCAGCGGGTGGACCGGCTGGTACTGGACAGCGCCCTCGATCCGGCCCGGTACGGCATGCGGACCTTCCAGGACATGGGCGGCGCCAACGAGCGTGCCCTGGACGGCTTCGCGGCCTGGGCCGCGCCGCGCGACGCCGACCACCACCTGGGCGCGACCCCGGCGGCGGTGCGGGCCACCGTGGAGGGCTTGGTGCGCCGGGCCGAGGCGGCGCCGATCGCCGTCGACGGGTTCCGGCTGGACGGTGCCATGCTGCCGGTGCTGCTCGCGGTCTGCCAGAACGACGACCGTGACGGCGCCGACTACGCGGACGTGCTGCGCCAGTTGCTGGACGCCGCCGACGGCAGGCCGGTGCGGGTGAGTGCGACCCTGCACGAGCTGCTGACCGTCGTCCTGGATCCCGGCCCGGCGGGCGGCGCGGACCTGGCGGCCGCGATCGGCATCCTGTGCGACGACGTGGCGATGCCGCGTTCGGCGCAGTGGTACCGCGAGGCCGTCGAGCGTTCCCGCGCCGCCCAGCCGGTGTTCGGCCCGGTCTACAACGGCCCGACGCCGTGCGCGTTCTGGCGCGGTGTCCCGCTGGAGCCGCCGGTCGAGGTGCGCAACGCCGTCCCCGCGCTCCAGCTCCACGCCACCGGGGACACCCACGCCGTCTACCAGGGCGCGCTCGCCCTGCACTCCCGGCTGTCCGGCTCGCGCCTGGTCACCGTCCCCGGCCGGGTCCACACCGTCTACCTGGGCGGCTACAGCGCGTGTGCCGACCGGGCCGTGGACGCCTACCTGTCGACGGGCGCGCTGCCGGCCGCCGACACCACCTGCTGAGGGGCGGGTTCAGAGCGCGCGGGCTCCCGGGTAGTGGCGCCGCAGGACGGTGAGCACGCGCTCGTCGTCGGCCCTGACGTTCCAGAAGGAGCTGTCCGCCTCGGTCAGGACCACCACCAGGGTGTCCCCGCGGAACCCGCCGGCCTCGGCGTCGATCAGCTGGACTCCGGGGGTGACGAGGGACAGCAGGGTCAGGGTGTCCATGCCGTCGCCCTCGGAGCGGCGTTCCAGCTCCGCGGTGAGGTCCCACTCCTCGTCGCACTCGACCCGCCAGCGCAGCCCGAGGCCGAAGCTGCCGAGGCGGATGAGCAGTTCGGCCAGCGTCACGTAGTGGCGGCCCTGCCAGGCGGGGAAGGTGATCCCCTTCATCCGCGCTTCCGCCTCGACCGTGTGCCTCGACATTCGCTCCCCCCTCGTTCTCGGCATCACACCCTAGGCCACCGCTCCGGTGCGCGGCCGGTCGGGCGGGCTCGTGGCCTGCGCGCACAGGAAGGCGCCGAAGGCCTCCACGGCCGGGGGCACCCGCCGGCCGCGCCTGGTGACGGTGTGCACCTGCCGCACCGGGGTGTCGTCGGGGTGCAGCGGGACGAGGGTGGCGCCGGGGTGGCCGACGCGGGCGGCCAGGGAGGGGATGAGGGTGACGCCCAGTCCTGCGGCCACCAGTCCGAGTTTGGCGGTCCAGGCGGCGACGGCGTACTCGATGCGGGGCTGGAAGCCGCTGCGGACGCAGGCGGCGAGGAGGGTGGACTCGGCGTGGCGGCGGGCGGCGATCCACGGTTCGTCGGCGAGTTCGGCCAGCCGCAGGCGGCGGCGCCCGGCGAGGCGGTGTCCGCGCGGGAGGGCGACCAGCACCGGGTCGGCCATCAGCGGGTGGAAGTCGAACTGCTCGCCGTCGTCGGCGGGTTCGGTGTAGGAGGCGATGAGGGCGAGGTCGATCGCGCCGTCGGCCAGCAGGTCCAGCAGGTGTGCCGTCAGCCCTTCGGTGAGGCTGATCGCGACCTCGGGGTGCGCGGCGCGGAAGGCGGCCAGGGCGCCGGGGACGAGGGCGGCGTTGGCGCTGTCGAAGGCGCCCACCCGTAGCCGGCCGGCGGTGAGTTCGGTGAGCGCGGCCAGGTCGCGCCGGGTGGTGCCAAGCCTCTCCAGCATCGCCTCGGCGTGCGGCAGCAGTGCGCGGCCGTGTTCGGTGAGCCGCACGCCGCGCGGCAGCCGGTCGAACAGCGGTGTGCCCAACTCCCCTTCCAGGGTGGCGATCTGCCGGGAGATCGCGGACTGGGTGAAGCCCAGCCGCTCACCCGCGGCGGTGAAGGAGCCCAGGTGCGCGACGGTGCGGAAGACCTCCAGCCAAGCCATGTCCATTCCGCATGGATACCATGCGGGACATTCGCTTGTCGCCTGGCTCGTGGCTGCCTAGCGTGGCGGTCATGCAGAAGATCGCTTTTCTCGGGCTGGGCCGGATGGGCCTGCCGATGGCCCGCCGACTCGCCGCCGCCGGGCACCCGTTGACCGTCTGGAACCGCTCCCCCGGACGCGCCGGCGGCCTCACCGAGGCCGCCACCCCGGCCGAGGCCGTCCGCGGCGCGGACGTCGTCGTCACCATGCTCTCCGACCCGGTGGCCGTCGCCGAGGTGGCCGGACGGTTCACCGAGCGGCTGGCGCCGGGCACCCTGTGGATCGAGATGTCCTCGATCGGCCCGCGGGCCACCGCCGGGCTGCGCGCCCGGCTGCCGGACGGCGTCGCCCTGGTGGACGCCCCGGTGATCGGCAGCGTGGGCCCGGCGGCCGCCGGCGAGCTGGTGGTCTTCGCGGGCGGCGAGGACGCCGACCTGGACCGCGCCCGGCCCGTCCTGGAGCACCTGGGCCGGGTGCGGCGCTGCGGCGGGCCCGGGTCGGGCGCGGCGCTGAAGGTGGTGGTGATCGGCGCGATCGTCGCGTGCGTCACCGCCCTCGGCGAAGTCCTCGCGGTGGCCGGGGAGTTGGGCGTCCCGCAGGAGCAGGCGCGGGAGGTGCTGGCGGCCGGGCCGCTCGCGGGGGTGGTGGCCCGGGCGTTCAGCGCGGAGTCGGACTTCCCCGTCCGCCTGGCCGCCAAGGACCTCGCCCTGGCGGGCGACGGCCCCGTCCTGTCGGCGGCCCGCGAGGTGCTGCTGGCACACCCGTCGATCGCCGAGCAGGACCTGTCGGCGGTGCTGGGCGCCCTGCGGCGCGCGTAGGCCCGGCCGTCCGGGCCGCTCACGGGGGTGGCGGCCCGGCCGGCCCGTGGCGTCGTCGCGGGCGGCGCGGGCGGCTCGGACGACGCGGACGGCGCGCGCCTGGTCACCCTGATGGCCGCACCCGCCTCCCCGGTGGCCGCACCCCCGGGCTCCGCCGGCCCGTCAGCCGATGACCGCGTCCACCTCGACCTCCACCAGCCACCGCTCGTCGATGAAGCGCGTCACCTCCACGAAGGTGGTGACCGGCCGGATCTGCGCGAAACGCTCGCCGTGGGCGCGCGCGGCCTCCCGCCACTGGCTCATGTCGGTGAGCATGATGCGGGTCCGTACGACGTCCGTGAGCGTGGCGCCCGCCTCCCGCAGGGCGGTCTCGGCGATGTCCAGGCACCGGATGGTCTGGGCGTGGACGTCGCCCTGCCCGACCGTCGTGCCGTCCTCCCCGATCGGCGCGGTGCCCGCGACCGCCACGTAGTTCCCCTTGCGCACGGCCCGGGAGAAGCCGATCCGCGGTTCGAGGGGTGAGCCGGAACTGACTGTCTGTCGATTGCTCTCCATCGCACCATGGTGCCGCACCGGGGGCGCCTGGGGCGGTGACCAAGTAGCGGGTCGGGTGAGGCCTTTGATCCGGACCGCCGAGGCCTTCCTCGCTCCCTGGAGGCCCTCGAACAGGCGCCCGATGGAGGGAAGCTCCTGATCCGCGCGGGTTACCACCACGTACCCGACCTGCGCGGAAGGGGGAGAAGGAGAGCCGGACCGGCAGGGAGCCGGCCCGGCTCTCACCCACGGAGGTTCGGAAGAGATGACCCAGAGCATCACGAGGAGCGACACCGGGCAGGACACGGATGCCGCGCTCGTCGCGAGCGTCGAGCAGGCCCTGGCCATGGAGCGCCTGCACCGGATCGCCGACCCCGAGGAGCGCCTCGCCTACTACGACAAGGTCGTCCCGGAGGACATCTACAACCTCGGCATCGCGAACAACGTCCTCCTGTTCGACCAGCTGGACACCGACGTCTTCAGCAAGGTGAAGCTGACCGAGGAGGACGCCAAGTACGCGGCGCCGCCCTACGGCACGCAGGACCTGCTCGATCCGATCACCGCCTTCCTGCACCCCAGGTTCTCCGCCGGGATCGACCCGAAGTTCGACGTGTACGCGACCGCCGGGGGCTCGGGGGCCCTGGAGTGCCTGGTGTTCGGACTGATCCACGGCGGCGTGCTGGCGCCGGGCGACCGCGTCATGCTGCCGGCGCCGTTCTGGCCCGGCTTCCTGTGGTGCTTCGAGCAGCGGCCCGGACTGAAGTGCGTGCCCGTGCGCCTCGACGGGCCGGACCACTTCACGCTGTCGGTCGCCGCCCTCCAGCGCGCGTACGAGGCCGCCTCCGAGCCCAAGCCCAAGCTCCTGGTCCTGACCAACCCGCACAACCCGCTCGGCGTCAACTACGGCAAGCAGCTGCTGGACGACATCTGCCAGTGGGCACTGGACAGGCAGATGCACATCGTCTCCGACGAGATCTACTCCCACTCGCAGAGCACCGGCACCGACGGCTTCCACAGCGTCCTGTCGACGGACGCCTACGCCACCGACCCCGACCGCATCCACCTCGTGTACGGGCTGACCAAGGACTTCGGGCTGTCCGGCTTCCGGATCGGCTTCCTCGTCTCCAAGTCGAACGACGTCCGCACCGTCATGCAGGGCAACGAGACGCTGAAGTCACTGACGTGGTTCGGCCCGCTCGACTCGCTCAAGAGCGCCTACGTGCGCAAACTGTTCCTCACCGACGACGGCAAGCCGAGCCCCTTCCCCACCGCGCTCATGGAGGACTACGCCGAGCGCCTGAAGACGGCGTTCGACCAGACCGCGGCCGAACTCAAGGACAAGAAGATCCCGTACGTGGGCCAGGACGACACCTCCCGCAACGCCGCCCAGTTCTTCCTGCTCGACCTGAGCGCCTACCTGGACAAGACGTTCCCCCCGGACCTGATGCCGATCAACCACGAGATCGACCAGCGCGAAGCCCTCCTGGGGGCGTACCTGCTGAAGGACGCGAAGGTCACCCTCCTGCCCGGAGGGGAGATGCACTGTCCCAAGCCCGGGTACTTCCGGCTGTGCTACACCGCCGACACCACCGACAGAGTCCTGACGGCGGTCGGCAACATCGCCGCCTCGCTCGCGAAGCTCGGCTGAGGCAGACTCCCCGGGGCGATGCGGCCGCGGGGCGGACGCCGCCGGCTGCGGCATCCACCCCGTCGGCCCGGGACCGAGCCGGCCGTGAAACCCCGGTGAGAGCGCCCCCGGCACCACCGCCCGTAGTGCACTAGTGCACTCGCCGGGCCGCCAACCTGCGCGAACGCCCGCCGCCCGCCGCCCGACTCGCCCTGCAGCACCCCGCCGCACTAGTGCACCACTTTCAAGTACCCACAGAACAAGGCTTGTTGGGGCCGATGCGTACGCCGTACATTTCTCGGCATGGACCACCACCACACCACCACCGACGTCCTCATCTCCGGCGCCGGCATCGCCGGGCCCGCCCTCGCCCACTGGCTGCGCCGCCACGGCTTCACCCCCACCGTCGTCGAACGCGCCCCCGGCCCGCGCCCCGGCGGGCAGGCCGTCGACCTGCGCGGCGCCGGACGCACCGTCATCGAACGGATGGGCCTGATGGAACGGGCCCGCGCGCTGTGCGTCGAACAGCACGGCCTGGCCCTGGTCGACCGGCGCGGACGAACCACCGCCCGGATACCCGTCGACCTGTTCGGCGGCGAGGGCATCGTCTCCGAGATCGAGATCCTCCGCGGCGACCTCGCCGACCTGCTGCGCGAGGCCACCGACGGCGTCGAGTACCTCTGGGACGACACCGTCACCGCGCTCGACGAGGACGCCGCCGGCGTCACCGTCACCTTCGAGAACGCCCCCGCCCGGCGCTTCGCCCTGGTCGTCGGCGCCGACGGGCTGCACTCCGCCGTACGCCGCCTCGCCTTCCCCGGCGACGGCTCCCACTACCGCCCCCTCGGCGGCTACCACGCCTGGTTCACCGTCCACGACCCCGCGCTCGCCCGGGCCCTGGACGGCTGGTTCCAGATGTACAACGCCCCCGGCGGCCTGGTCGCCGCCGCCCGCCCCGGCCGGCTGCCCGGTGAGGTCAAGGCCTCCCTGGGCGTGCGCTGCGCACCCCTGACCTACGACCGCCACGACACCGCCGCCCAGCAGCGCCTGCTCGCCGACCGCTTCGCCGGCGCCGGCTGGGAGAGCGACCGGCTGCTCGCCGGGATGCGCACCGCCGAGGACTTCGCCTTCGACTCCTTCGGCCAGATCCACCTCGACCGCTACAGCCGCGGCCGCATCGCCCTGCTCGGCGACGCAGGCTACAGCCCCAGCCCGCTCACCGGCCTCGGCACCAGCCTCGCCCTGGTCGGCGCCTACCTGCTGGCCGGTGAACTCGCCGCCGCCGCAGGCGACTTCCGCACCGCCTTCACCCGCTACGAGGAACTGATGCGCCCCTACGTGGCCCGTGCCCAGGAACTGCCGCCCGGCGGCCTGAACGGCTACGCCCCCGGCAGCGCCCTGACGATCCGCCTGCGCGCCGCCTCCATGCGCTGGATGGGCCGCTGGCCGCTGCGCCCGCTGATGGCCGCCCAGTTCGCCAAGGCCGGCGACGTCGCCCTGCCCGACTACCCGCTGCCCGACCACCCGCTGCCGGTGCGGTCCGCCTGAACACGCACCCGGGCCCGGAGCGTCGGAAGCCCTGCCGCCGCACCGGCACGTAGGCTCACGGGCCATGGCATGCCGCATCAGCGAACTGGTCATCGACGCCGCCGATCCCGAGCGCCTCGCCGTGTTCTGGAGCGAGGTCCTGGGCTACGTCGAGCTCGGCCGGGAGGGCGACGGCAGCATCGAGATCGGGCCGCCCGGCACCGGCTTCGGCGGCCCGCAGCCCACCCTGGTCTTCGGCCCCACCAGCGACCCGCGGCCCGCCAAGCTCCGGCTGCACATCGACGTCAACGCCACCGACCGCAACCAGGACGCCGAACTGGAACGGCTGCTCGCGCTCGGCGCCAGGCCCGTCGACATCGGCCAGAGCGGCGCCGAGAACTGGCGCGTCCTGGCCGATCCCGAGGGCAACGAGTTCTGCCTCCTGCACGCCCGCATCCGGCCCGCCTGAACGGCCGGCACCCCACGCCCGGCCACGGGCTGCGGGCCACGGGCTACTTCGTGCGCGGCTGGTTGAAGCGCAGCATGTTGCCCGACGGGTCGCGGAAGGCGCAGTCGCGCACCCCGTAGGGCTGGTCCATCGGCTCCTGGAGGACCTCGGCACCGGCCGCGCGCAGCCGCTCGAAGGTGGAGTCGCAGTCGTCGGTGCGGAAGATCACGCCGCGCAGCAGGCCCTTGGCGAGGAGTTCGGCGGCGGCCCGGCGGTCGGTCTCGGAGGCGTGCGGGTCGGCCAGCGGGGGCTCCAGGACGATCTCGACGCCGGGCTGGTCGGGCGAACCGACGGTGACCCAGCGCATGCCCTCGAAGCCGACGTCGTTGCGCACCTCGAAGCCGAGGACGTCGCGGTAGAAGGCGAGGGCCCGGTCGTGGTCGTCGACGGCGATGAAGCACTGCGCGAGTTCGATGCTCATGGCCGTCACGCTACGGGAGCACCGGGGCCACCGGCACCCTCCGCCCCCTCCGCCCCCTTGGCCTCCTTGGCACCCTTGGCCTCCGTACGCCGCACCGGGCGGGTGCGGATCTTGGCGATGCAGGCCGGGATCGCCGCGCCCTCCTCGTGGTCGCGGGCCCGGTAGGTGCTCGGGCTCTCCCCCACCAGCTCGGTGAACCGGGTGCTGAAGGAGCCCAGCGAGGTACAGCCCACCGCCATGCACACCTCGGTCACGCTCAGGTCCCCGCGGCGCAGCAGTGCCTTGGCGCGCTCGATCCGGCGGGTCATGAGGTAGCTGTACGGGGTCTCGCCGTAGGCGGTGCGGAAGCTGCGCGAGAAGTGGCCGGAGGACATCAGCGCGGTGCGGGCCAGCGCGGGGACGTCCAGCGGCTGGTCGTACTCGCGGTCCATCCGGTCCCTGGCCCGGCGCAGCCGCACGAGGTCGTCGAGCGGCAGCCGGGGGGACGAGGCGGCGGCGGAGGCGGGAGAGGACGAGGGCGGCACACCGGCCACCGTACCCAGTGCCTCCGACAGTCGGCGTCCCCGCCGGTGCTCCCCCGCGCTGCCCCGCTGTCACCCACACGGCGCAACCCGCTCGCGTCCGCCCCGCCGGGCCGACCACCCTGGAGGGACGGCCGGACGGCGGAGAGGGCGACGGGGTTGGACCGCGACGATCAGCAACCCGGTTCCCCGCGCGCCCCCGGCAACGGGGCGGTGGCCCTCGGTGTGCTGGCCGCGACCGTCGCCGTGCTGCTCGTCCAGGCGGCCAGCGGCACCAACTCCCGGCTGGTGCTGCTGCTGGTGTTCCTGCCCGCGCTGCTGGCGGGTCTGGGGACCATCGCCCAGACGGTGGCCGCCTCGGTGTGGGTGACGGCGGTGGTGGTGGTCCACTCGGTGCTGTTCCCGCCCGGTGACCTGACGGCCCGCCTCGGCACCGTGCTGGGCGTGATCGCCGCCGAGGCCGCGGTGATCGGCCTGTGCGCGCGGCGGGTGCGCCGGGAGCGGCAGCTGTCCCGGATGCGGCAGAGCGCCGTCGCCCTCCAGCGTCAGCTGCTGCGCCCGCTGCCGGTGACCACCTCCGACGTGCGCCTGGACGGGCTGTACCGGCCGGTGGAGCAGGACGCGCTGGTCGGCGGCGACCTGTACGACATCGCCGCCACCCCGCACGGCACCCGGGTGCTGGTCGGTGACGTCCAGGGCAAGGGCCTGCCCGCGATCGGGACGGGCTTCGCGGTGCTGAGCGCCTTCCGGGAGGCGGCGTTCCGCGAGGCGCGGCTGCCCGCCGTCGCCGACGCGCTGGAGGCGGCGGTGGAGCGGCACAACGCGTACGCGGTGCAGAGCGGCGAGCAGGAGCGTTTCGTCACCGCCACCGTGCTGGACGTCAGCAGCGGGGACGAGGACGGGGGCGGGGACGGTGTCGAGGTGCGGGCCGTCAACTGCGGGCACCTCGCCCCCTATCTGCTGCACCCCGGCGGCCGGGTGGAGCCCATCGTCCTGGACGCCGGGGTCCCGCTGGGCCTCGCCTCGCTGGCCGGCGGCGTGCGGCGCCCGGTACGGCGCTTCGCGCTGCCCGGGGACGGGGTGCTGGTGCTGCTGACCGACGGGGTCACCGAGGCGCAGGACGCCTCGGGGGCGTTCTACCCGGTCGAGCGGGGTCTGGCGGAGCTGGCCGGCGTTCCCGCCGACGCCCTGCCCGAGGCCCTGGACCGGCGGGCGCGCCTGTGGAGCGGGGGCCGCAGCCGCGACGACGTCACCGTCCTCGCCCTGCGCCGCGCACCGTAGGCGGGCAGGCACCGCAGGCGGTCCCGGCCGGCCGGCCGCCCTGTGACCCCCGGCTGCGGGCTCGACCTGCCGCGATCTAGGGTTCTGGCATGATCCCCACACCGATATCCGCCTCCGAGCCCGACTCGGAGTCCGACGCTGCGTCCGGCCTGACGAACGGCCTGACGAACGGCCTGACGGACGGCCCGACGGACGACTTCCTGACCGACCCCGCCCAGGCACTGCGGGTGATGATGGAGGGCAACGCCCGGTTCGTCTCGGGCAACCCCGAGCACCCCAACCAGGACGCCGGGCGCCGCACGGCGCTCGCCCCGGCGCAGCGGCCCTTCGCGGTGCTGTTCGGCTGTTCGGACTCCCGGCTGGCCGCCGAGATCATCTTCGACCAGGGCCTCGGCGACCTGTTCGTGGTGCGCACCGCCGGGCACGTCACCGGGGCGGAGGCGCTGGGCAGCATCGAGTACGGGGTGAGCGTGCTGGACTGCCCGCTGGTGGTGGTGCTGGGGCACGACTCGTGCGGTGCGGTGGCGGCGGCGCTGGACTCCCTGGAGCAGGGGCGGATGCCGAGCGGTTTCGTCCGGGACGTGGTGGAACGGGTGACCCCGAGCGTGCTGTCCGCGAAGGCGGCGGGCATCGAGGACCGGGACGCGATCGTGGACGTGCACATCCGCCAGACCGTGGACCTGCTGGTGGAGCGCTCGCAGGCGCTGGCCGCCCGGGTCGCCGAGGGGACGGTGGCCGTGGTGGGGCTGTCCTACCGGCTGCTCGACGGCCGGGCGCGGCTGGTCTCGGCCCACGGTCCGGTGGGCTGACAGCGGGTTCTCCCGTCCGTCCTCGGGGAACGGCTGCCCTTCCCGAGGACGGCGGGCGCGGTACGGGAGGTGCGGCGCTCAGGGCGCGATGGTCTCCCCGCAGGAGTCGCACACCCGCGTCGCGGGCAGCTGGAGGAAGCAGGTCGGACAGATCGCCGGCGGCCGTGGCACGGCGGTGGCGGCGGCCTTGCGGTCGACCGTGGCGCGCAGGCGCGGGGCGAGGGCGGGTGTGCCGCCGTCGGCGGGCAGGTCGGCGCCGAAGTGCCGGTAGCAGGCCAGGCGGGCGGCGGCGGCGTGCTGCTCGCGGTCCATCTCCTCGGCCACCGGCGGCTGTCCGGCGACCGCCAGCACCTCCTGGTAGCCAGGGCCGACCCTGCCGTCCGTGGCGTGCACCACCAGGGCCGTCAGCGGCGGGTCGCCGCGGCGGTGTGCCTCGCGGATCACCAGGGCCAGCACCTTGCCGATCCAGTGCCGCTGGTTGATCCGGGTGCGTACCCCGGAGGCCTCCTGCACCGCCTCGGCCAGGTCCGGGTAGCTGATCACCGCGTGGTAGCGGCGTGCCACCGCCACCAGTGCGGGGTAGGCCGCCCTGGTCCACACGATGTGCGCCTGGGCGGCGCTGACCGCCGCGCCGTCCGACGCCCGCCAGTAGCTGTGCTGCTGCTCAGTCATCCGCCCGCCCCTTGTCCGTCTTGTCCGTGTCTGTCCTCCGCAGGCCCCCACCGGGAGCGAGGCTACCCCGGGAGCGGACGGCACCTTCGGGCGGGGGTTCGGCTCGGGCGGGGCTTGACTTCAAGTGCTGTTGAAGTCGTGGAATGGGTGCCGACCGCAGCCGTACGGGCATCCGCGGTCGATGCCCCGCCCGTACGGCACCCGTACCGGGGCCGGGGCCGCCGCCTTCCTGATCGTGCCGACGGCGGCCCCGGCTCCCGGGACCACCCGACTCCCCCGCCGCCGCACCCCCGGCGGGGACCCACGACGCGCGGGCCCGGCCCGGGGAGAGTGCACTCCCCGGGCATGCCGGACCGGGCGCCCGGACTCCCTCCCGGACCCCCTGCACGGGCCGCCGGGCCAGGCCGGCGACGGCTCAGCGGCTCAACGGCTCAACGGCTCAACGGCTCAACGGCTCAACGGCTCAACGGCTCAACGGCTCAACGGCTCAACAGTGATCATCGGGTGGAAGTGGGCGATCTCGGGCGGCTCGCCGACGGGCGTGCCGTCGGCCTCGATCCACGCGTGGGCGCGGAACGGGGCGGTCCGCACGCCCGTGCGCCAGGTCGGCCAAGCACCCCGGGTGCGGCACAACAGCGCTGCGGCGATGGAGCGTTGGAGGCAGCCCTGGCCGGCGCAGCGCATGCTGAGCGCGACCACGGCCTGCCGGGCGGCCAGCGCCTCGGCGTGGCCGGCGGGCCGGGCGCCGCGCCGCAGCGCGTGCATCACCCGGCGGATCCGGGCCGGGGGGAGCCTCTCGATCAGCCGGGCCGCGCCGATCGCCGCGAACGCGGCCGGGCGCCGGTGCCAGGGCGGCCGGTCGGTGCGGGTGGCGTGGGTGTGCAGGCTCATCCGGTGACCAGTCCGGCGGTACGCAGGCTCTCGTGCAGCCGGTCGACGTCGGCCTGCGCCTGGGTGGCCGTGACCGGGTGCAGGTTGCTGAGGTCGGCGGCGATCTCCTCGGCGGTGCGGCCGTCCAGCAGGGACCGCAGGATGTGCAGTCCGGTGCGGTTGAGCTGGAAGTAGCGGCCGTCGCGCTCGTCCAGGACGACGGCGCCGTCCTCGGTGGGTGTGAGGGTCACGTGGGGGATCAACTGGACGGCCATTCAGGCTCCTTGGGTACCGGGCGGGGTGTGGGGGTGCGGGCTCGTCGCGTGGGCGCGCAGCCAGTGCTCGCAGGCGAGGGTCGCGTCCAGGGCCGCGTAGGGGGTGCCGGGCGGGTACAGCCCGAGGCAGGCCCGGCGGAGCGTGTCGGGGTCGACCAGTCCGGCGCGGACCAGGGCGCTGTCCTCGATGAGGGCGGCGAGTCCGGCGCGGTGGCGGGCCAGTCCCTGGTGGGTGTCGGGGGTGAAGTCGCCCTTGCCGGTGCGCCGCAGGAGGTCGGCGGGCAGGTCGGGGGCGACGGCGGCGGTGAGCAGCGGCTTGTAGGCGAAGGGTGTGCCGCGGGTGGCGGGGTCGGCGGCCAGGCAGGCGTCCAGGACCCGGTCGTCGAGGAGGGGCACGCTGTAGGGCACGCCCGCGCGGGCGGTGGCGTCGGTGAGCTGGCGCATGGCGGAGGCGCTGTGGCGGACCATGTGCAGTACCTGGTGCTGGGCGTGTTCCGGTGCCAGCGGCTGGGTGTCGCGCAGGGCCCGCAGCTGTGCGCGGGCCAGGTCGGCGGCGTGGGCGGTGGCCCAGGGGGGCAGCCGGGGTTCGATGCCCCAGCCGAGGAGTTGGGTGGTGCCCGGCGGGTGGGGGTGGGTGAGGCGTTCGGCGGCGTGGGCGAGCCAGGCGGGGTAGGGGCGGGGGTCGGCGAGGGCGCGCAGGGCGTCGGGGAGTTTCCAGCGCAGGCGGGCCCGGTGTCCGCGCAGGTGGCGGGCGGCGGTGGCGGGGTGGCGGGCGAGGAGGGTGCGCAGGTAGGCGGGCAGGGCCTGGAGGACTTCGTCGCCGCCTTCGCCGCTGATCCGCAGCCGGGCGCCGTGGCCGGCGAGCAGGCGGGCGACGGCTTCGTCGCGGGCCCTGGTGCGGGTCCAGGCGAACGGTTCGTCGCCCTGGGGGCCGGGGGTGTCGATGCCGGCGAACATCGCGGGCAGGTCCTCGGCGGGCAGGACGAGGCGTTTGCCGGGCAGGTGGTGTGCGGCGCGGTCGGCCCAGACGGCGTCGTCGTGGTGGGGGTCGAGGGAGCCGAGGGTGACGGTGAGCAGGTCGGCCGGGCCGGTGGCGGCGAGGAAGCACAGGGGGGTGGAGTCGAGGCCGCCGGAGAGGTCGGCGGCGACGAGTCCGCCGCCGCGGGTGCGGGCGTCGACGGCGCGGTGCAGGGCCTGGCCGAGGGCGGTGGCGGCTTCGGCCGGGGGCCGTACGGGGGCCGGGGGGTGCCAGTGGGCGGTGGTGCGGGCGGGGCGGTGGGGGGCGAGTTCGGCGGTGTGGTGCGGTGGGACGGGCGTGATGCCGGGCCACAGCGGCAGGGTGTCGGCGGGGTGCGGCAGCGGGTGGGCGAGGCGCAGGGCGAGGTGGTCGGTGCTCGGGGTGAGTCCGGCGGCCGCGGCCAGGACGTCGGCCCGGTCGGCGAGGACGGGGACGCCGTCGATCTCGGCCAGGTGGAGGCGGCGCAGTCCGGACAGGGTGCCGCGCGCGGCGACGGTGCCGTGCGCGGTGGCCAGGAGGTGGAAGCTGCCGGCCAGGTCGGGTGCCGCGGCGAGTGCCTCGTGCGGGTCGCGGCTGCGTTCGGCGTGGTGGCGCAGCCGGTGCGGGTCGGCGTCGCTGGTGCCGAGGACGGCGAGGGCGACGGGTCCGGCCTGGGCGGTGACGGCTTCGCCGGACGGCCAGTGGCCGAGGATCCAGGGGCGTCCGCTGGGGTGGTGCAGGGCACGGCACTGGGCCGTGCCCCACACCGCGGCCACCGCGGCCCCGGCGTCGGTGTCCGGCAGGACCACGAACCAGGTCCGTCGGTGACCGCTCACGTCCGGTGCCTCAGGGGATGAGGTAGTAGCCGTGGACGTCGGACTGGTTGCCGAAGTCGAAGCCCAGGGTGAGGGCCGCGAAGTCGCCGAGTTCGATGAGCATCGGGGGTTCGTAGACGTCGGTCATGACGATGTCCTCTCGTTCGCGAGGGAGTTGGACACGATCGCCGGCCGGCAGTACCCACTCTTCCCTCCCGGTTCGCCGACGGACAAGCGGGGCCCGGGGCTTCGTCCGGAACCCGACGCCCGCCGCCCGAGTGGCTGCGGGCGCTGAAGGGACTGCTGAGCACCTGGTTGACGGGGGGACGGGGGCGGCCGGCGGGAGGCGGGATCCGGTCAGCCTGGCGCGCAGTGGTGTAGACCTGTCTGGCGCCGGAAGGGGGCCCGCCTACCATCGGTCCATGGTGGACGCGTGCTTCGGGCACCCGCGGCTGGCAGCGGTCTACGACCCGCTCGATCCCGACCGTGGCGATCTCGACGCCTATCTGCGGATGGCGCGGGAGTTCGGGGCGCGCCGGGTGCTGGACATCGGCTGTGGCACGGGGGTGTTCGCGCTGCTGCTGGCCGGGCGCGGGATCGAGGTCGTCGGCGTCGATCCGGCCCGGGCCTCCCTCGACGTGGCGCGCGCCAAACCCGGTGCGGCGCGGGTGCGCTGGGTCCACGGTGACGCGACGGACCTGCCGCCGCTGCGGGTCGACCTGGCGACGATGACGGCGAACGTCGCCCAGGCGATCACCGGCGTGGGCGCCTGGCGGGGGACGTTGCGCGGGGCCTTCGCGGCGCTGCGGCCGGGCGGGCGGCTGGTCTTCGAGACCCGCGATCCGGCCGCTCGCGGCTGGGAGGAGTGGACGCGCGGGCGCTCCCACCGGGTGACGGAGGTCCCGGGGGTGGGGTCGGTCGAGAGCTGGGTCGACCTGGTCGAGGTGCGCGGGCCGCTGGTGACGTTCCGGTGGACGTACGTGTTCGCCGCGGACGGGCAGGTGCTGGTCTCGGATTCGACGCTGCGCTTCCGGGAGCGGGAGGAGGCCGAACGGGACCTGGCCGCTTGCGGCTTCGTGGCGGAGGAGGTCCGCGACGCGCCCGACCGGCCGGGGCGGGAGTTCGTCTTCGTGGCCCGGCGCCCGTGATCCCCGGCCTCGCGCGAGAAGTCGGCCGGGCCGACTTCCGGCGCGCGGCCGGGGCGGTTCAGGGGCGCAGGGTCAGGCCCTGGGCGGGGCCTTCGATGGCGTCGAGGTAGCTGCGGGCGACCTCGGCGACGGGGGTGCCGCCGGCCGGGTCCATGCCGAGGCGTTGCAGGGTCTCGGTGATCCAGCCGGGGCTGACGAGGTTGATCCGCAGGCCCCGGGGCAGTTCGGCGGCGGCGTTGCGGACGAAGCCCTCCAGGGCGGTGTTGACCAGGGCGCCGAGCGAGCCGCCGGGCAGCGGGGTGGTGAAGGTGCCGCCGGTGAGGGTGATGGAGCCGCCGTCGCGCAGGTGGTGCAGGGCGCGGCGGGCCAGGGCGACCTGGCCCAGGAGCTTGCCCTGGAGACCGGCAAGGAACTCCGCGTCGGTCACCGAGGCCAGGTCCACCAGCGGGCCGGAGGCGGCGCAGCAGACGACGGCGTCGAGGTCGGGCAGGCCGGCGAAGAGGGCGTCCAGGGAGTCGGGGTCTTCCAGGTCCACCGTCACGGGGCCGCCGCGCGAGGCCCGGACGACCTGGTGGGTCGTCTCCAGGGTGTCGGCGACGGCGCGTCCGAGGGTGCCGGTGGCTCCGATGACGAGGATCTTCATGCCTCGATCATCGCATCGTCGGGGCCTGCGGCCGTCCTCAACGGCCTTTGCCGTAGGGCTCGTTCGGCGATGCCCCGGCGGCTCGGGTGCGGCAGTGGGTGAGTGCGTAGCGGATGCGGGGGTCGGGGTTGGGGGTGGTGGCGAGGAGTTCGCCGGCGGTGGTCAGGGCGGTCCAGTAGCGGGTGGGGTCGCCGGTGCGGGGCAGGGGGTGGGCGGCGGTGAGGGAGAGGTAGGCGGCGGTGAGGTTGCCGGTGGTGAACCAGCGGGTGAGGCCGTGGTGGTGGCCGGGGCGGAGGCTGCCGTGGGCGTCGACGGCGGTCAGGAAGTGGGCGACGACGACCTGTTCGGTGGGGGTGAGGGACTTGGGGACGTCGAAGACGCCGAGAGCTTCGAGGACTTCGCCGGTGTCGGCCTCGGAGTCGGGGCGGGGGTCGGCGAGGAGGGCGTCGTGGCAGTCGGCGAGGCGGCGGGAGATGTCGGGGAGGGGGATGTCGAGGGCGAGGCAGACGGCCCGGGCGCAGGGGGCGGGCCTGTGGCCGAGGCGGGCGAGGAGGGCGTAGGTGGCGGCGGGGGTGGCGCCGCGGGAGAGGGTGTGCCGGGCGAGGGTGGCGAGGTGCATGGGGGCTCGGTCTTTCAGACGGTGACGAGGGCGGGGGCGGGGGCGGGGGCGACGAGGGCCCAGACGAACTTGCCGGTGCCGCCCGGGTGCGGGCAGCAGCAACCCCACTGCTCGGCCAGCTCGTTGACGATCAGCAGGCCACGCCCGCGCTCGTCGTCCGGCGTGGCGGTGCGGAGGGACGGCCGCCCGGTTCCCGCGTCATGGACCTCCAACCGGAGACGGGAGTCGACGAGCGCGAAGCGGATCTCGATGCGCCGGTCCGAGAGGGCGTCGGAGTGCCGGACGGCATTGGCGAAGAGTTCGCACAGGAGCAGTTCGGCGGTGTCGGCGTAGCGCTCGCCGCCGGGCAGCCCGGAGAGGTAGGCGCGGAGCAAGTAGCGGGCCAGGGGCGCGGATTCGGGGCGGGATTCGAGGCGCGCGACGAAGGCGCGGGGGCGGTGGGTTTTAAGCATGGTGAGGTGCCTCAAGGGGGGTGCGCTGGATTTGGTCAGCCGATCGGGACGGGGGCGCCCTGGAGGACGGGGCCGGTCTCGACTTCGAGGTGGACGGATCGGCGGGCGGAGGCCTTCGTGCTCAACTCATGTCCATGTGTGGCATGTTGAAAGTCACAGCTGGCGACAGTGGGGATTCCCGCCGGCTCCGGGAGCGAACTCCACGGGGGTGAGCGACTGGAGAGAGTTGAGCCTGACCTGGGAGTTCCGGTCTTCGGACATGGGCGTCTCCGTGAGGGGTGCGTATTGTCGCCGCCCCAGTAGGCAACTCCGGTCAGTGACCGAATGACTACCAGGATGACTCAGCCTCCTCTAGGATCGAAAGAGTTTCAAATCTCTAGTCCGGCGCATTTTAAAGAGAATGATCTTGACTCTTCGAACACTTGACCCGACGTCATCTCCGCTGGAGGCTCTGGCTGTTCAGATCACCAGAGTCCGCCTGGCCAGCGGGCTGACGCAGATCGAACTCGGTAAAAGAATCGGGTACTCCAACGTCTACATCTCGAACGTGGAGCGAGCCAAACAAGCCCCGTCTTTAAAGTTCGTAGAACGCGTGGACGCAGCCCTCGACGCCGGCGGTGCTCTGACGGGACTGTGGTGGAGCTGGAAGAATGGCGCCCTGTTGCCGGGGTTCTCCGAGTACCTTCGCAAGGAACGCGAAGCGATCACGGCCAGACTGTTCGACACGGACATGGTGTCGGGCATACTTCAGCACCCGGACTACAGTGCGGCCTACGAAGCTGGCATCGTCCGACGCGGGGAAGCTACTCGGGAGCAAGCCGACAGAAGGCTCGGCTTGCTGGCCCAGCGCCAGCACATGCTCGACCGGGGAACGACGATCCATGCCGTTCTGGACGAGGGAGCCCTGCGTCGACCGATCGGCGGTCGGGAGATCATGGCCGTTCAGCTCTCTCACCTGGAGAGCCTGAGTGACCGCCCGAATGTGATTATTCAGGTCGCCCCATACCGCCTCGCCGAGGATCGGCCCCTGTCCCACCCCGTCACACTCCTGACCCTCCCGAATCGGGCCCTGGTCGGGTACACGGAGACTCTCCAGCGGGGATACCTGGAACAAGACGCCGAGACAGTGGCCCGATGGGTCGATAGATACGATCGACTCCAGGTCAACGCGCTCAACCAGCCGGACACTTTGGCCATGATCCGGGCAGTACGGAAGGAACTGGACCATGCATGACCCAACGGGCGCCAAGTGGCGCAAGAGCACATACAGCAACGGTGGGGGCGGTTGCATCGAGGTAGATGATGCACATCCGGGCAGGGTCCGTGACTCCAAGGACCCTCAGGGCCCGGCTCTGGTCTTCCCGCCCTCGGCCTGGAGCTCGTTCGTCGACGCTGTCCGCAGCGGCGAGTTCGGCGGCATCTGACCCGGCTTCCCGAAACCGCAGGCCCGGACCGCGAACGGTCCGGGCCTGTGGCTGGAGCACGCGAAATTCGGCAGCCTGCTCCGGCAGAAGGCGGAGGCCGGTGTTCGGGTCCGCTTCGTTCTCGGTGAGCCCGGGCACCCGACCACCGTCAGCGCGAGCTGGAGGAGGACGTTCCCTTGAGCCTGTCGACCCGGATCGAGATCACCTTGTCCGAACTCGCCAAGCTGCGGGGCACGTCGATCGAGGCGCGATATGAGACCGCGCACGTCTCACTCAGCGTCTCCCGCTTCGACGACGACATGATCGTCACGCCATTGCTGCCCGGCAGGATCGGCCACGACGCCCCGATGATGCATTTCAGGCGGGCCCAGGAGGACGGTGTGTTCGATCGCTTCGCCGGCCACGTCGAGGACTTGTGGGCGAAGGGGCGTGACGTGTGGACGGCCGCGACAACGGAGGTGGCAGATCATGGCCAGGCGTGACTACGAGGACGACCCGAACGCCCCCAAGGCGAACTCGCTGGTCCCTGCCGCATCCGTCGTCGTGGTCGACGATGCGGGCCGAGTCCTGCTCCAACGGCGCACCGACAACGGGATGTGGGCGCTGCCCGGCGGCAGGATGGACATCGGTGAGTCGCTCGCCGGATGCGGGATCCGCGAGACGCGCGAGGAAACCGGCATCGAGGTCGAGATCACCGGGATCGTCGGCACCTACACCGACCCCGGCCACGTCTTCGCCTACGACGACGGCGAGGTCCGCCAGGAGTTCTCCATCTGCCTCCTCGCGCGCCCGCTCGGCGGGGAGCTGCGGGTGTCCGAGGAGTCCCACGAGGTGGCCTGGTTCGCTCCGGCCGAGACGGACGGGCTGCCGATGGTGGCCGGCATCCGCAAGCGGCTAGCCGACTGGCGCTCCGGGGCCATCCCCGCAGTGCGCTAGGGGCGCCGGGCGAGCATCTGAACCGGGCCGGTGACCACGACACCTGCCGCGAGCTCCCGCCGCATGATCTCCGTGGGGCGGGTCGGCGTCATCCTGTCGGAGGCATCTCCGACGCTGAGGCAGTCCACCAGGACTTCTCCGCCTGTCTCCTCGCACGGCCTATCGACGGGGGACCTACAAGTGTCCGACGAGTCCGAAACGACGGGACGAATCAGCTCACGTCAGCGTTGAACTTGCCGATCAGTTCCGGAAGTTCCGCCAGCGAGTCGATCCGGAACGTCGCCTGCTCCGCGGCCGGATCGTGCTGCTGGATCCAGCCCCACGGGCCGCGCCGGATCAACGCTGTCCGCATCCCCGCCTTCCGGGCGGGGAGAACGTCGTTGTCGAGCCGGTCGCCGACGTAGAGGATCTCGCGCGGCTCGGCAGGTACCACCTCGGCGACGCGTTCGAAGAAGGCAGGATCCGGCTTGCTCGCGCCCCAGTCGTCGGACGTGCCGATCAGGTCGACGTCGCCCGTGAACAGTCGGCGAAGGATCGCCCCGGCCCGCACGGTCTGGTTGCCGGCGATCATCAACCACAGGCCGTCCGAGCGCAGTCGGGCGAAGGCGCCCCGGACGTCCGGGTAGAGGTCGTCCTCGCCGAAGGTCTCCGCCTGGCCGGCGGCGGCCCGCTTCTCGCGTTCCTCGTGGAGGTCGAAACCGGGAGCGAAGATCCGGAAGGTCTCCCGGTAGTCCAGGCCCTGCGCGATCACCGCGCCGAACTGAGCGACGAACGTGTGCCTCGGCACACCCAGCCAGTCGGCCCAGGTGCCGTACTCCCGGGTCTCGTCGACAAGGCACTCCCCGACGTCGAACACCACAGCCTTGATCGTCATGCCCGCAGCCTAGCGGGGCAAGGACGGGCCCCGGCGTCCCCTCCAAAGTCCCTCCGGCGTCGGCCGTGCCAAGGTACGTCTGATCCGGCTTCCCGAACCGCGTGGGCCCGGCTTCGGTCGAGGCGTCCGCGGGTAGAAGAGCCCGGAGGCGCGATCGGTTCCAGGCCGGGAGGATTGACCATGCACGACGGCACCACCCTCGACCAGGGCGGCTACGGCTGGGCCAAATCCAGCTACTCGGCCGGTGAGAACGGCAACTGCGTCGAGGTCGGCCGGACCCCGGCCGGCGCCATCCCGGTGCGCGACACCAAGCAGCACCGGCGCGGCCCGGTCCTGGAGTTCACCCCTGTTGCCTTCCAGAACTTCCTCGACGCCGTCAAGGCCGGCGAGTTCCCGGTCCAGCCGTAACGGGTGAATGACGAGTGGGTGGGCCCCGGCGAAAGAGCCGCCGGGGCCCACCCATCTCTTCCATACCGCCGTGCCACGACACTGAACGCAAGTAGCCTCGCAACAGTTTCAGCAAGCTCACCATAATCGTCAACTGACACATAGTCGGCTGATACCTACGGGCTTCGGGCCGATGCCTCACCGAAAGAAGCCCGGAAGCGTGATCGGCTTCAGCCCGAGAGCGGCGGCGACAGGAGGAACCGGAATGGCGATCGAGGCGGAGCTCAAGGCCGTCGTACGCGATCCAGAACACGTCCTCGCACGGTTGGAGGAGTTGTACGGAGCCGGCCGTGCCGAGGTGTACCGCGACACCTACTACGACGCCCCGGACGGCAGTCTGACGGGCGCCGACCGTGAGCTGAGGATCCGCACCGTCCACGGGCCCGACGACACCCGCACCGTGCTCACGTACAAGGGCGCCCGGGTGGACGAGGCATCCGGGTCGAAGCCCGAGGCCGAGACCCGGGTGGCGGACGCCGAAGCCATTCACGAGATCATCAGCGGCCTCGGCTTCACTCCGCGCATCCGGTTCGAGAAGCGGTGCCGCAACTACGCCTTCGCACGTGACGGCCGGCAGTTCCTCGCCACACTCGTCCGTGTCCCGGAAATCGACGCGACGTTCGTCGAAGTCGAGACCATCGCGCCCACCCAGGACCACCTCGCAGCCGCGCTCAGCACCGTACGGGCCGTCCTGGCCGGCCTCGGGATCAACGAGGGCGATCTGACGACCGAGCTGTACACGGACGCGGTGGCCGCGGCCCGCACCTGACGGTCCGGCCGAGCGACTTGACGTCTGATCCGCCTTCCCGGACCGCGGGCCCGGACCGTTCGCGGTCCGGGCCTGCGGCTCGCGCCCCTGATCACGCCGCCGGCCGTCGCGGCAGCGGGCGGGTTCAGGCGGCCTTCTCGGCGAGGGTGTGGGAGACGAGGGCGCTGGCGTGGCCGTGGCCGAGGCCGTGGTCGGCCTTGAGCCAGGCGACGAGTTCCATGTGCCTCGTAAGTGAAGAGGCGCGGATGAGGTCCTTCCACTCCTCGATCGGGCGGCCGTACTTCTTCTCGATCGACGGGAAGTAGGAGGCGGGGCCCTTCACGGCGGGGGTGGTCATCGGCGTGGTCCTCTCGAAGAAGCGCGGTGCGGTCACGGGGATGGACCGTGACCGCACCGCGAACTCATCGCCCCGCGCGCGTGATCCGCGTCACACCGTCGCGACGGCCTTGCGGCGGCGCCGCCCCGGGGGCGGGGTGGGGTCGGCGTCCCAGGCGGCGACGGGGTTGCCGAGCCAGCGGGTGGCGCCGGGGACGTTCTCGCCGCGCATCACCAGGGAGGCGGGGCCGACGGTGGCGCCGGCCCCGAGGGTGGAGTCGGGAAGCACGACGGAGTGCGGGCCCGTGGTGGCGCCGGCGGCGAGGTGGACGGGGCCCAGGCGCATGACGCGGTCGTGGAAGAGGTGGGTCTGGAGCACGGTGCCGCGGTTGACGCTGGCGCCGGCCCCGACGGTGACCAGGTCGGTCTCGGGCAGCCAGTGGGTCTCGCACCAGACGCCGCGGCCGATCCGGGCGCCGAGGCTGCGCAGCCAGACGTTCAGGTAGGGGGTGCCGGTGATGGTGTGGCCGCCGAAGGGCATGGCGAGTTCCTCGACGAAGGTGTCGTAGAGCTCGTTGCGCCACACGAAGGAGGACCAGAGCGGGTGTTCGGCGACGCGGAAGCGTCCGACGAGCAGCCACTTGGCGGCGGTGGTGACGGCGCAGGCGATGACGGCGGCGCAGGTCAGCACGATTCCGGCGGCGGCGAGGGCGGTGCCCAGTCCGTAGTCGTCGCGCAGTTCCTGGAGGGTGGCGAGGACGAGGTCGCCGAGCAGGGCGGCGAGGACGATCGGCAGCAGCCGGCACAGTTCGACGCCGGCGCGGGCCCACATCAGGCGCCGGGGCGGGTCGTAGGTGCGCTCTTCGGCGCCGGTGGCGGCGACGCGGGGCAGGGCGAAGGCGGGGCGGCCGAGCCAGGAGGAGCCTTCGGGGGCGTGGGCGGGGGTGTCGGAGAGCACGCCGACCAGGGAGTTGTCGGGCAGCCGGCGGCCGGGGCCGACGATGCCGGAGTTGCCGACGAAGGAGCGGCGGCCGATGTGGGCGGGGCCCAGGTGCAGCCAGCCGCCGCGCAGTTCGTACGGGGCGACGAGGGTGTCGTCGGCGAGGAAGGCGCCGTCGTCGACGCGCATCAGGCCGGGCAGGGCGAGCACGGTGGAGGCTTCGACGCGCCGGCCGACGCGGGCGCCGAGCAGGCGCAGCCACACCGGGGTGAAGAGGCCGGCGTAGAAGGGGAAGAGGGTGCGCCTGGCGGTGTCGCTGAGGCGGCTGACGGCCCAGGCGCAGAAGGCGGTGCGGCCGGTGGCGGGGTGGAAGCCGGGGCGCAGCGGGCGGGAGAGGAGGCGGACGAGGAGAGCTGTCAGGGTGGCGTAGCAGAGCAGGGTGAGGGCGGCGAGGGGGACGGTGGCGGGCAGGAGCTGGACGAGGGCGCCGGTCAGGGTGGTGTCGGTGTCGATCATCGGGTAGACGATGAGCAGGGCGGGCAGGGCGGCGACGGCCGGGAGGACGCCGAAGAGGGCGAGGGCGGCGCCGTAGGCGGGGTTCCAGTGGCGGGCGGCGGGGGCCGGGGTGGTGGGCCAGTGGGTGGGGTTGTCGGTGGTGGGGCGGGCCGGGGAGCCGTGCCGGTGTTCGCGGGGCGGGACGGTGGCGGTGACGCAGGAGCCGGGGGCGATCTCGGCGTGGGCGCCGATGCGGGCGCCGGGCATGAGGGTGGCGCGGTGGCCGATGCGGGCGCCTTCGCCGATGTCGAGGTGGCCGAGGTGGAGGGTGTCGCCGTCGAGCCACCAGCCTGCGAGGTCGGCTTCGGGTTCGATGCTGGCGTGGGCGCCGAGGCGGGCGAGGCCGGTGACGGGGGGCAGGGTGTGGAGGTGGACGCCGGGGCCGACGCGGCAGCCCAGGGCCCGGGCGTAGCGGGTGGCCCAGGGGGTGCCGGCGAGGGCGGCGGTGCCGAGCATGGCGGTGTAGCGTTCGGCGGCCCACAGGCGCAGGTGGACGTGGCCGCCGCGGGGGTGGCTGCCGGGGCGGATGCCGGCGGTGAGCAGGCGGGCGCCGGCGGCGGCGAGGAGGGTGCGGCCGGGGGCGCTGTGGAAGAGGAGGAGGCCGGCGCCGACGGGCCACCAGGAGCTGTGCGGGGCCCAGGCGAGGTGGTTGCCGGTGAGGTTGTCGAGGGCGATCAGGGTGAGGGTCCAGCGCAGTCCGGCGAGGGAGAACATGCCGAGGAGCAGGAGGGTCTGCCAGGCTCCGGCGCTGCGGGGGGTGCGGGTGACGGTGCGGTGGCGGACGGCGGCGGTGGCGACGGTCTCCTCGGGCTCGGTGGCGGCGAGGGTGTCGAGGTAGCCGGCGAGGTCGGCGAGGCGGGGGTGGGCGTACAGGTCGGCGACGGAGACGCCGGGGTGGCCGGTGCGCAGGTCGGAGACGAGGCGGGCGGCGGTGAGGCTGGAGCCGCCGAGGGCGAAGAAGTCGTCGTCGGGGCCGGGGGTGGTGCCGAGCAGGCGTTCCCAGTGGGCGGCGAGCCGGCCGGCGGTGCCGTCCGGGGCCGGGGCGGTGGTGCCGGGGCCGGCGGGGGCGGGGCCGGTGGGGGCGGTTCCGGTGAGCGGCCAGGGCAGGGCGGCGCGGTCGACCTTGCCGGAGGTGCGGGTGGGCAGGGAGTCGACGAGGGCGAGGACGGGCACCAGCGGGGCGGGCAGGCGTTCCAGGAGGTGCCGGCGGGCGGCGGCAAGGTCGCAGGTGGTGCCGGGGTGGGCGACGAGGTAGCCGACGAGCAGGTCGGTGCCGGCGGGGGTCCTGCGGACGGCCGCGGCGGCGGCGCGGATTCCGGGCAGGGCCTGGAGGGCGGCGTCGATCTCGCCGAGTTCGACGCGGCGGCCGCCGAGTTTGACCTGGTCGTCGGCGCGGCCGAGGTAGACGAGGCCTTCGGGGTCGTTGCGCACCAGGTCGCCGCTGCGGTAGACGCGGGGTGAGGCGAGGGCGGGGTGGGCGCCGAACTTCTCGGCGTCCTTGGCGGGGTCGAGGTAGCGGGCGGTGCCGACGCCGGTGATGAGCAGTTCGCCGCTCGCGTACCAGGGGACGGGGTTTCCGGCCGGGTCGACGACGGCGATCTCCCAGCCGTCGAGGGGTGTGCCGATGCGGACGGGTTCGCCGGGGGTCAGGCGGGCGGCGGTGGCGACGACGGTGGTCTCGGTGGGGCCGTAGGTGTTCCAGAACTCGCGGCCGCCGGTGGCGAGGCGGTCGACGAGTTCGGCGGGGCAGGCTTCGCCGCCGACGATGATCAGGCGGACGGCGTCCAGGCAGTCCTGCGGCCACAGGGCGAGCAGGGTGGGGACGGTGGAGACGGCGGTGATGCGCCGGGCCACGAGCCAGGGGCCGAGGTCGGTGCCGGCCTTGACCAGGGCGCGGGGGGCGGGGACGAGGCAGGCGCCGTGGCGCCAGGCGAGCCACATCTCCTCGCAGGAGGCGTCGAAGGCCACCGAGAGGCCGGCCAGGACGCGGTCGCCGGGGCCGAGGGGCTGCCGGGGCAGGAAGAGGCGGGCTTCGGCGTCGACGAAGGCGGCCGCCGAGCGGTGGGTGACGGCGACGCCCTTGGGGCGGCCGGTGGTGCCGGAGGTGAAGATGATCCACGCGTCGTCGGCGGGGGCGGGCCGGGCGGGGCGGCCGGACGGGCGGGCGGCGGGGGCGGGGTGCACGGCGCGTCCGGGGCCGAGGACGGCGCAGACGGCGGCGTCCTGCCAGATCAGCTCGGCGCGTTCGTCGGGGTCGTCGGCGTCGACGGGGACGTAGGCGGCGCCGCAGCGCAGCACGGCGAGGATGGCGACGTACAGGTCGGCGGTGCCGGAGGGGATGCGGACGCCGACCCGGTCGCCGCGGCCGATGCCGCGCCCGGCGAGCAGGCCGGCGAGGGTGTCGGCCTCGTGCAGCAGGGCGCGGTAGTCGAGGACGGTGTCGCCGGTGTCGAGCGCGGGCGCGTCGGGGTGGGCGTCGGCGGTGGCGGCGATGATGTCGAGCAGGCTGCGGGGGGCGGGGGCCTGGGCCGCCGGCCGGCCCGCCGCGGAGTGGCCCGGGTGGGGGCGGTGCAGCGTGCCTGGTCCGGCCGTTTCGGGGCGTGCGTCCATGGGTGGGGTTCCTCGGCTCCGGGGTCCTGGGGAGCGCGTACGGTGCCGTTGTCACCTTCCGGGACGCGCGCCCATCCACCATGACCGTGCTGGGAGCCGGCTGGATGCAGCGGGGGTGCGATCAAAGGAGATTCTCATCATCGATGCCGTACGGCGTCGACGACGGCGCGAATCGAATGACATTTCGCGCGATGTCGATCGTTTCCGCCGGTGAGGGGGAATCGCGGACTACCAGGACGGCGACAGTGCCGGGGCCGCGACGGTGCCGGGCGCGATGGTGCCGGGGCCGCGACGGCGGGAGAGAACACGATGCTCGTCTGGTACGTGGCGTACGGCTCGAACCTGCACGCCGCCCGTCTCGCCTGCTACCTGCGCGGCGGGCGCCCGGACGGCGGGGCACAGGACCACCCGGGTGCCCGCGACCGGCGCCCGCCGCGCCGGGCGGTGGCCACCGCGCTGCCGGGCACGCTGTACTTCGCCGGGCGCTCGCGCACCTGGGGCGGCGGCTCGGCCTTCTACGACCCGGCCGGGCGAAGCGAAGTGCCGTGCCGCGCCTATCTGATGACGCTGAGTCAGTTCAGCGACGTCGCCGCCCAGGAGATGGGCCGCTCCCCCGGCACCGACCTCGACCTCGCCCCGGTGCTCGCCACCGGGCGCGACGAACTGGGCCCGGGCCGCTACCAGACCCTGCTGCACGTCGGCGAGTCGGACGGGATGCCGCTGCTGACCTTCACCGCCTCCTGGGGCGTGGCCGGCGCCGAGCTGAACGCCCCCACCCGGCCCTACCTGCGCACCCTGGCGGCCGGCCTGGCCGAGTCCCACGGCTGGGGCCCCTGGCGTACGGCCGGCTACCTCGCCACCCGCCCGGGCGCGGCCGGGCACTGGACGCCGCGGGCGGTGGAGGCGGCGCTGGGCTGAACTCCCCCGCCCCGCAAGGACGTACGGGGGCGGTGCCGCCCGCCTCGCACGACGCGGCCGGGGCCCGTGGAAGGGGCCCCGGCCGCGGAGCCGGGCGACCAGGCCATCGGGCGGTCCCGCGGAGGCGGGGCCGGCCGGCGAACTGCCGGTCGGCCCCGCCGCGTTCGGGCGCAGGCCTCAGGTGGTGTACGTCTGCTTGATGTGCTGGACGCACTCGTCCCGGGTGAGGTGGCCGTCGCCGTCGGCGTCGATCTGCTGGAACTCGCCGAGGGCCTCGTTCGAGGCGACTCCCTTGGCCTGCTGCCAGGTCAGCCACTCCGCCAGGGAGATCCTGCCGTCACCGTCGGTGTCGGCGGCCTCCAGGATCGCGAGCTCGAACGGCACCGCGACCTGATCGAGGAAGTCGGGCCGCCGGTAGGCGGCGACGAACTCCCGGGCGGTGACCCTGCCGTCCCCGTTCGCGTCCGTGCCGTCGAGCAGTTCCTGCCACATCCGGTTGCCCAGGCCGACCACCCGCCGCCAGGTCTCCGTGCCCGGCTCGCCGGCGCCGACCCGCCTCAGCACCTTGTGGACCAGCTGGTCGATGTCGACCTGCTCGATCACCCCGTCACCGTCGACGTCCAGCCTCCTGAACATCGCCTGGAAGTGGTCGCGCTCTGTCCGAGTCACCACGGAACCCACCTGTCCCTTTCTGATACGACGGAGGTGTCCGGCCCACCCTGTCGCATCTCCCGCCGTCGGAGCGGGTGTCACGCCGTTGATCACTCGAAAGAGAGGCAGCGGTGACGGAGGTGGACGGCCCGGCGCCGGGCCGCCATCCGCCCCGGACCGGCGTCCGTCCGGCCCGGTTCCGACGGACGCGCCACCGGCCCGGTGCACCACGGTGGTTGATGGTCGGTGGACGTACGAAGCGACCGCTCAGTGCCCGTACATGCCGACCTCGTAGCCGCCGCCGGGCTGGCGGGTCATCACGTTGGCCCGGTTGAAGGCGTTGATCAGCGCTATCACGCACACCAGCGCCGCCAGCTGCTCCTCGTCGTAGTGCTTCGCGGCGTTCGCCCACACCTCGTCGCTCACCCCGCCGGCCGCGTCGGCGAGCCGGGCGCCCGCCTCGGCGAGTTCCAGCGCGGCGCGCTCCGCGTCGGTGAACACGGTGGCCTCGCGCCAGGCGGCGACCAGGTTGAGGCGCACCGGGTCCTCGCCGGCGTGCACGGCCTCCTTGTAGTGCATGTCGAGACAGGCGCCGCAGCCGTTGATCTGGCTGACCCGCAGCCGCACCAACTCCTGGACGGCGTACGGCAGGCTCGACTCGGCGATGGGCTTGTGGGCGGCGATGACGTGCTTGAAGACCTTGCCCATGACGGGGCTGGTGAAGGGGTTCAGGCGGGGTTCCATGACGGTTACTCCTCGGTCGGTGTCCCGTTGTCGCCCCTTGAGACAGAACGGCCCGCCGTTTTGTGACATCCCCCCGCCGGTCCGGCCCCGTGACCCGCGCCACACCGCCCGCCCGGGCCCGGCCGAGCACGCGGAGCTGGCGGACACCCTGTCGATGGCGTTCCTGGTGCTGCTGGAGGCCCTCTCCCCCGTCGAGCGCGCGGCGTTCACGCTGCGCGAGGCGTTCGGGTACGGCTATCCGGAGGTCGCGCGGATGGTCGGCCGCGGCGAGGCGAACTGCCGCCAGATCCTCGCCCGGGCCAGGAAGCGCCTGGCCGTCGCCGGGGACGGGACCGCCGTTCCGGCTCCGGCCCGCCGCGCGGAGGGCGAGGAGCTGGCCCGCCGCTTCTTCGAGGTCGCCGAGGGCGGGGACCCGGAGGCGCTGCTCGGCATGCTCGCCCCCGACGTGGTCTTCCAGGGCGACGGCGGCGGCAAGGCCCGTGCGCTCGGCCGCTCCGTCACCGACCCGCTGCGCGTCGCCCGGCTGCTGGTCGGCGGCTTCCGCCGGATCCGCCGGCTCGGCGCCCGCCTCACCCCCGCATGGGTCAACGGCCGCCCGGGCGCGGTGCCGTACGACGCCGAGCAGCGCGTGGTCAACGTCATCGGGCTGGACATCGACGCCGACGGCGCGGTGCGGGCGGTCCACGCCGTGTCCAACCCCGACAAGCTCGCCCACCTCGGACCGGTCTCGGACCTGGGGCTGCTGCCCCCGCCGCAGTGACCCCTGCCGCAGTGACCCTCGCCGGACGTGGAGCGACCCGGGCCCGGCTGCCGGGCCCGGGTCGCTCAGCCCCGGGTCAGGGGGTGGTGCAGACCGCGGTCGCCCGGATGGACTCGGTCCCGCTGCCGGTGTTGGTGCCGCGCACGACCCAGGAGCTGCCGTCCGGGTAGGAGTCGGTGAAGAAGATCGCGTAGGCGCTGGTCTGGCCGCCACCACCGGTGGGCACCTCGCCGGACGGACACGTCACGTAGGCGTACCCGTTCCCGCCCGGGGCCACGTCGACCCAGTCGCCGGTGACCTGGTCGTGTGCGGCCAGCTGCTGGGGGTTGGTGGTGGTCGGGTTGTGGGGAATGACGACGGCCGGCTTGCCGACGGGCTTGCCGGTGGGCTTCGCCTCGGCGGCGGCGGTCGCGGTGCTCGCGGCCAGCACGCCGACGACGGCGAGGGCGGTCAGGGCGAGGGGCTTGATGCGGGCCATGTTCGGCCTCCTGGAGTTCTGGGTCGGGCTTTCGTCGGCGGGGGCTGTTTCCCCGCGCCGGCCCCGATCCGTACCCGGGCCGAGGCGCCCGCCGCCCGGGTGAGCGCCCGGCTACTCGGGCGGAGGAACACTGCTGCCTGGCCGGGCTAACAACCGCCCCGCACCCGGTGGGCCGGGCCCCGCCACGCCTCCCGGGCGCCGGCGTTCGGTCGACGCATCGCCGACGGGGAAACCCGAGCAGGCCTCACCTCAAGCCGGGTCGGCCGGTCCGGCGCGGCGGATGCGGGTCCGGGTGCGGGTGCGGGTGCGGGTGAACCAGCAGGCCAGCAGCAGGTTGGGCACCCAGCACAGCCAGGCCACGGCGGTGTAGGCGGGGCGCAGGCCCAGGCCGGCCGTCGTGGCGGCGAGCACCATGAGGCGCAGCGTGACGGCGGCGAAGGTGAGGGCGAAGCTGCGGATCATCCAGCGGCGGTGGTCGGCGATCCGGCCGGCGAGGGCCGTCCGCAGCCCCATGGCGCCGGTGATCAGCCAGGCCACCGCCAGGCAGGCGAAGCCGAGCCCGGCGACCGCTCCCCCGTAGGCGACGGGTGCCAGCAGCAGGGCGCCCACCGCGCCGGTCAGGCAGCCGAGCAGGTAGACGACGCCGATGCGGCGGTGCCGGCGGGGCTTGCGTGCGCGCAGGCGCTCGGAGAACTGCCAGGGGCCGACGGCCAGGGCCGTGATGGCGCCGGAGATGTGGATGGCGAGCGGGACTTGGTGGGTCAGGTAGGTGTCGCGCTGCTCCTCGAAGAACGCCTCCGGGTCGAGGCGGAAGTACTTGGCGGAGATGACGACGATCAGCGTGGACAGCATCGTCATGATGGCCCAACCGGCCCGCGTGATGCGCATGGTTCGAGTCTCGGGCCCGGCGCCGCGGGCGGACATCCGGCATGCCCCCGATAAGCACCCCCAGAAAACCCCACTTCCCTTACGGGGCAAGGTATTTGCCGGGCGGCAGTCACGACGTTTCCGCTCCGGGTTCATTCCGGTCCGGAGCGGGACTCGATCAGGCGGGCTGCCAGAGTTCGACGCGGTTGCCCTCGGGGTCGGTGACCCAGCCGAACCGGCCGACGCCCGCCATCTCCTGGGTCTCCTCGGCCACGGCGGCGCCGTGGGCGCGCAGTTGGGCGAGCATCGCGTCCAGGTCGCGGACGCGGAAGTTGAGCATGGTCTGCTGGGTGCGGGAGCCGAAGTAGTCGGTCCCGGAGTCGAAGGCGGCGAAGACCGTCGGGCCGGCCTGCTGATGCCAGAGGCCGTGTTCGTCCGTGTCCAGCCCCAGGCTCTCGCGGTACCAGGCGCTCAGCGCCGTCGGGTCGGCGGCCCGTAGGAAGTACCCGCCGATGCCAAGCACTCGTTCCATGCCGCCATCCTGCCAGGGCGGCGGCCCTGGCCGGGGTAGGTGGCCGGAGCTCGGGGGGGTCGTGGCGGAGCTCGCGACGGCGCAGGGGGATGATGGTCCGCGCAGGTCACGGTGTGGGCGGGTTCATCCGGGGGGTACGGCAGTGATCACGGTGGAGAGCCACGGGGCGTTCGGCGCCAACGGTGTCGGGCTGGAGCGGCTGCCGTTCCCGCTGAGCTTCAACGTCGCCGAGGCCGAAGGCTCGTGGACGGTCAGCGGGGCGGCCGCCCGGGCCTGGGAGCTGATCGACGTGCTCACCCGCACGGCGAACGACACGGTCGTCGTCCTGAACCTCGAATCGAACAGCCTCTTCGACAAGGACAACCGGCCGTGGCCGCCGTCCCGGATCGCGGCGCAGCGGGGCGTGGCCTGCACCGCCCGCCCGGTCGGGGACCGGGCCGCGGGCTCGATGGACCTCGGCGAGGAGTTCCTGATGATGCGCCGGGACGACCTGCCCCGGTTCCTCGGCGGCGGCTGGGCGCCGTACGAGCTGTCGCTGGTCGACGTTCCGGCGGGCACCACCGCGGAGCGGCTCGACGCGCTCGAACTGGCCGTCGGCGCGGCCGTCGTCGCCGGCGAGCCGGTCCTCCCCCGCCTCAGCGGTTCGCGCTTCTGGTACTCCGGGCACGACGACTGCTACCTGACGGCGGAGTCGACGGATCCGGCGATGCCCCCGGCGCTCCTCGCCCGGCTGCTGGCCCTGCTGGCCGGGTCCGCCCTGATCGGGGCCGGCCACTCCGCGCCGGTGGAGGTCCCGGAGCCGGACGAGGCGCTGCCGCGGCGGCTGATCGCCGAGAGCCCGCACTGGGTCGGATCCGTCAGGGAGGCGACCGGCACCACGGTGACGGTCGGGCTGTCGGCCCTGTCGCAGCCGTGGCGCCTCGGCGGACAGCCGCCGGAGCGGCTCGACTACGCGGCGACGCTCGACCTCACGCGCGGCGGATGGGGGCTCGCGGCCGGCGCGGCCGGCGGCGAGGAGGCGTTCCAGGACTGCTACCACCTCCTGCGGGCCGACTACGTCCCGGCCGTCGTCTCGGCGGACTCCTGCCGCCGTTCCACCCAGAGCTGATCGAACTCACCGGCCCGGCGCGGGAGTCCGCACCGGGCCCAGGACTTCAGGCAGGACCGTGGTGTCAGTACACCTCGGTCTTGAGCCCGTGCCCGAAGTAGTACAGGTACGGGGCCCCGCCGGCTTCGCCGGCCTTCAGGAGGACGACCATGGCCTCGGGGTCCATGCTTTCGCCGGTGAAGAACCGGTAGCCCTCGAAGTCGGCGAGCACGGCCTTGACACATGTCTGGGCCTTCTCCTGCCAGGCGGACCGATCGTCCGCGGGGACCCTCTCCGACAGCCTCTTCAGGTACGCCTTGATGTGCCCGGTGTAGTTCTTCTTGTCGTAGCTCGTCTCGACAAGTCGATGTGCGTCAACGATGTCGAGGACCGAGACGGTTGCCGAATCGACCGCTCCGGTCTCCTCCTCGCCCTCCTCGCCCTCCACGCCGGACGCGGCTCCGATGTCGATCGACCCGACTGTCGAGCGCGTGCCGTACTTGCCCTCGGCGACGAAGCAGACGCCGTCCTCCTTGACCGGGACCGAGTCGGACAGCAACTCGTCACCGTTGAAGACGTCGCGGTACACCTTCATGCAGATCTCCATCCCACACGGGCCAAGTATTGCCGACCACCCCAATGCCCCTGCGTGCGCGTCACATCACTTAACGTGAACAGCAGTTCGATATCGAGCCCGAGGCTCCGCCGAACAGGCTCCAGTGCGAGCACTCCGGCCCGGCACGGGAATCCGCGCCGAGCCGAGGCCATGCGCTCAGGCCGCCCGTTGGCCGTGGAGGAGGACGGGGAGGGTGCGGCCGGCGAGGGCTTCGGCGGCGCGGGCGGCCTGGGAGGGGGCCATGACGTCCGGCAGGTCCGGGGCGGGGACGAAGCGGGCGCCGAGCAGTCCGCTGCGGTGCCGGGGCGGGACGGTGATCCGGGCGGTGCCGGGGACGGTGCCGCCGTCGAAGACGAGGTTCAGGCGTTCCAGGTAGCGGTCGGCGGGGGTGAAGTCGACGGCGACGATGTCGGTCAGACGGGCGATCAGGCCGGTCTCGGCGTGCAGGTGGCGGGCGGCGGCGAGGTGCGGGGGCTCGTTGGGGCGGGCGGAGCCACCGGGCAGGATCATGCCGTCCATGTAGTCCGGGTCGACGAGCAGGACGTCGCCGCGGGGGTTGCGGATCAGGACGAGGCAGCCGAGCCGGCAGACGGGAGGCTTGGCCAGGAGTCGGGGGTCTTGCATGGGGGCGGCCGCTTTCAGTCGTCGTACGTGAGGCGCTCGTGGCGCAGGCCCTTGCGCAGCAGGTCGACCACGCGCACGAGGTCGGCGGGGCGGGCGGTGAGACGGAGGAGGTAGCCGCACGTCAGGCGGCCGCTGTGCCAGTCGACTTCCAGGGTGGGGGGCCGAACGCCACCGAGGGCGAGGACGGTGGCGAGGTCGTCCAGCACGTCGGCCGCCTGACGGCGCTGCTCGGCGGTCGCGCGGGAGAGGGTCGAGGACATCTTCACTTCTCCCCGGGGCGCTTGTGGACCTCGAAGCCGCGCCACGCGCTGTAGGCATCGCCGAAGAAGACGAAGGTGGCCAACTCGCCGTCGGGCCGGCGCAGCCACTCGCCCGTCATCTCGTTGCGGACCCGGTAGCGATCGGCCTCGACGTCGAACCGGACGCCGTAGCCGAGGAGGCGCGGGGCTTGGTCTTGGGGCATGGAATGGCACCCTCTGCGATCGGAGTTTCACGTTCTGTGTACATGCTGGAGCAAGGTCACCTAGCATGGAAAGCGGCCTGCTACTTGCCTCCGGGCTTGCTGGAAGTTGAGAACCGCCATGAACAAGAAGCAGATTGACCCCGAGTCCAGCCCCTGGGCGCCCTTCGGGATCCAACTCCGCAAGTCGCGAGAGGCCCGGGGCCTCCGCCAGGAGGAGCTGGCCCCGCTCATCGGGTGCTCGCCGTCGCACCTGTCCTACGTCGAACTTGCCCACCGGCCCCCGACCCGCAAGCTCGCCGAACTGGCGGACGAAGTGCTGGAGACCGGCGGCACCCTGCTGCTGATGTGGTACCAGCTGAAGAACGCCGCGATCCTGGAGGGGTTTCCGGAGTACGCGCGCTACGAGGCGCTCGCGGAGCAGATCAGGATCTTCGAGATCGACCTCGTTACCGGACTTCTACAAACTCCGGCATATGCAACCGCAGTCCAGATGGGCGACGTCAGGCAGGGCAATACGACCCAGCAGTTGGCGGAGGAACGCATCGCATTCAGGCTCGCCCGGCAGCAGATCCTGGAGCGGACTCCCCCTCCGCTCGTACATGCGGTACTGGACGAGAGCTGCATCAGGCGGTTCATCGGCGGACGTGACGTCATGATCGAACAGCTGCTTCATCTTGAGAAGTTGTCCGCACGTCCCGACGTGGTAATCCAGGTGGCACCGTTTTCCCTGGGCGAGAACCGACCACTCACACACATGGTGCATCTCCTTACCATGCCGAACCGAAAAGTTCTCGCTTACGGCGAGATCGAGCAGCGCGGCTACATCGACCGTGACACTCAGTCGGTTGCAGTACTAGACAGGAGTTACGATCGACTCGCGGTCGAGGCCCTCGGCCAAGCCGATTCGCTGGCTTTCATCCGTGCGGTAAGGAGAGACCTGGAGTGGATGTCGACCTGACCGATGCCCCGTGGCGAAAGAGTTCGTACAGCGGTGCAAACGGCGGCGCATGCATCGAGGTAGCCGACGGCTTCGCCAGCGTCATGCCCGTGCGCGACTCCAAGGACCCTTCGGGCCCGGCCCTCGCCTTCTCCTCCCCCGCCTGGCAGGCCTTCGTCACCGCCGTCCGCACCGGCGAGTTCGACAACCGCAACTCCCCTCGCCCCGCAGCGCGCTGACGATCCCGCCGGGGGCGCGATACCGCCCGGCCCTCACGAGGGCCGGGCGGCACGGGAGTCACGCCAGGTGGTGCCCGAACAGGGCGACCAGCCCCTCCACCAGCGGCGCCGGATCGAGCTCCGGGTCGAGCATGCGCTGTAGCAGGAAGCCGTCCATCGCCGCCGTGATGGTCACCGCCGCGGGGAGCGGACGCGAGACCCCCCGCTCGGTGAACCAGTCGCACTGCCACTGCCGCAGCTGCGCCACGGAGGCCGCGATCTCGGCACGCAGCTCGTCGTCCCGGCTCGCCGCGACCAGCGACTCGTAGAGCAGCAGCAGTTCCGGGTCGCGCGAGTCGCCGGAGCACAGTGCGCGGAGCAGGACTTCGACGGCCTCCTCGACCGGATCGGCGGGGCACTCGCGCAGGAGCACCCCGCGGAGGGACGGGCCGCGTACCGGCTCGCGGCCGTCCGGCCGATTCGTGCGGAGCCCCGGCTTTTGACGGCGCGGGATGTACACGGGCGGCCGTGACCGGAGCAGCCGTGGAAGCGGGTGGGCGCGCCGCCGTGCGCCATCGAATCGGGCGGACGGGAGGCCGCCGCCTACCGGATCGGTCCCGCCGACTCCACTGCGCAGCAGTCGCCTTGACGAGCACCCAGCTCACGCCCACCCCGGGCGACCAGCTGTTTTCTGCCAAATTGGTCTCTACCATTGCCGCGAATCCGGGATTCCGGAAGGCTCCCAGCCGAACGCCGGGAAGCGGACTCCGGCGTTCTGCCCGAGGGAGGAAGACACCGACATGGCACTGCGCAAGACGGTTTCCACCATGGCCCTGGCCGGACTGCTCACGGTCGCGGGCGGCCTGATGGTCGCCCCGGCCGCCCAGGCCTCCACCACCAGGACGACCGGCTACACCTACGTCGGCATGTACCCGAGCGGCGCCGCGTGCGAGGCCGCCGGCAAGGCCTACGTCGCCCGTGGGGAGGCGGTCAGCTACTTCTGCGACGTCGCCCCGAACACGGCCCGCCTCTCCGTCTGGTTCTTCTAGGAAGTCCGACGCCCACCGGGCGCAGCCGCCGGCCCCGCCGCCCCCTTCCCCGGGACGGCGGGGCCTCGCCGTCTGCCACAGCACCGGGTCACCGTCGTCGACTCCCAGCCCACCGCGGGCGGCGGCGTCCTGGTCGTGGTGACCGGCAGCCTCGCCGTCGACAACGCCTTCGACAAGCCCTTGCAGTTCACCGGGGCCTTCAACCTCCAGCCGATCCCCGGTCAGCCCGGCGGCTTCTTCGTCCACAACCACGTCTTCCGCCTCATCCTCGCCTGAGCGGACGCCCGATCCGGTGCTGCGGCTGCGTGAACCGGCCGACGGCGCCACCGGCCGGCTCAGCTACGCCGTGCGTGAGGACGCCCGGGCCACGGCCACGCCACCGCCGCCGTACGGCGGTTCCTCGCCGGCGGGCACCCGGCGACGCGGGTGCTCGCCGGGCACCGGGAGGGCGACCGGGCCTCCGGGCGGGTCCTCGCCAGGGCCGGGTTCGTCCCCGTCCGCGCGGCCGGCGGCTTCGTCCACTGCGAGCTGCGCCCTTGACCCCTGCTGCCCCCTTGCGCTCCCCTCACCAGGAGGGATCGCAAGGGGTATTTCTCTTTCGTGACAATCGATTTGACGATTCGTCACTCCATCAGGTGATCTTCTGCCGGGCCTCCTTGTCTCTGGATCAACCGCAAGATCTGCTGGCGGCACAGGGTCGAGGGACGACCCCACCGAGGGGAGCCATACCAATGAAGATTCCGGTCACCACCGACGTGAAGGTCAGGGACAAGTCCGCCTGGATCCGCTGGCTGCCGAACGCCCTGCCCGCCGCGGGGTACATCACGCTCGACAACTCCGCCGACAAGCGCTACGAGATCACCAAGATCAAGAGCCCCGACTACCAGCGCATCACGATCTACCAGACCGTCGCCGACAGCGAGAGCTCGAAGATGGTCAAGCTGGACAGGGTGACCCTCTCCGCCAAGGGCGGGTTCGCCTTCGTGCCGGGCCGATACCACATCATGCTGGAGAAGCCGAACCGCCTGATCAAGCCCGGCGACAACGCCCGCGTCGTCTTCTTCCTCGACGACGGCACCGTCCTCAAGGTCAGGATCCCCGTCCGCACCTCCCCCGAGCTGTACTGACCCCGCCGACCACGCCGCCACCTGGAGATCCGGACATGACGACCTACCACCTCGACCTCGGCGACAACCGGGCCGAAGTACTCGACTCCGTCACCAAGCTCACCCTCGTCGGCTCCGAGCTCGACCTCGACGCCCTCCTCACCACCGGTGTCAGGGCCCCCGTACCGCTGTGGGGCGACGTGCTCCTCGCCCGTGGCGACGACCGTCACGAAGCCACCACCCAGTGGGCCGAGGACGTCGAGAACACCGCGACCCACCAGGACGTCGTCCTGATCGCCGGCGACCCTGCCGACCCCGCGTCCCGCCGCGTCCGCCTCGCCGACGCCTGGGCCAGCACCACCTACCACCTGGACGAGGACGACGACCCGGACGCCTTCGTGATCAGCTTCAAGGACATCACCATCGAGAAGTAGCCGCCCCGGGCGAGCCGCTCCGGGCGAGCCGCTCCGGAGCGGGACGTCGGCCCGGCCGGCTTCCCGCTCCGGCCCGCCACGCCGCACGCGTTAATCGGGTGCGCCCGCCGGACCGCCTCGGTACCCTGCACCCCCATGGCACCGGAACTTGAACGCCCCCCGCTCCAGGCGGACGAACGCACCGCCCTCATCGGCTGGCTGGACCTGCAACGGCAGATCCTGCGCTGGAAGTGCGCGGGGCTGGCGGACGAGGACGCGCACCGGCCGGTCATCCCGACCTCCCCGGCCATGACGATGGCCGGCCTCGTCTCGCACATGCGCTGGGTCGAACACACCTGGCTGGAGGTGGTGTTCCTCGGCGGCGACGAGAAGCAGAACCCCTCGTTCGACGAGTCGAACGAGGACGGCGACTGGCACACCGGCGGCCGCCCGCTCGCCGAGCTGCTCGCGGAGTACGAGGCCCAGTGCGCCCGCAGCAACGAGATCGTCGCGGCGGCCTCGCTGGACGACGTCGGCCGCCACACCGGCTTCCGGGCCGGCGGCGCCAACCTCCGCTGGATGCTGATCCACCTCGTCGAGGAGACCGGGCGGCACGCGGGGCACGCCGACATCGTCCGGGAGCTCCTCGACGGCTCGAAGGGCTACTACTGACGCCGGGTCGTCACCGGCCCCGCGCCCCGGCCTGCGGGTAGAGCGTCACCAGGCACCGGCGTCCGGCCCGACGTGCCGTGCCAGGCCGATGCGGCGCTCGACCGCGCGCTGCCCCTCGCCGTGGCGCGCCTGGCCTGAGTCCTCCGGTTGGGCGGGCGGTCGACGGGCGCCTGTCAAGCGGAATTGACGTTTCGTCAGTGATGCCGAGGCGTTCCGGCCGCCTCCCGGCGACCTGGGGCATGCTGGGTCCGCTGATGAACTACACCCCGGAGGAGTGGACATGTCGCACATCCCTGATGAGCTGCGGTACGCCGAGACGCACGAGTGGGCGCGCCTGGAGGCGGACGGCACGGTGACGGTCGGGATCAGCGATCACGCCCAGAAGGCGCTCGGCGACATCGTGTTCGTGGAGCTGGCGGAGGTCGGCCGTGTCTTCGCGGCCGGCGAGCCCGCAGGTGTCATCGAGTCGGTCAAGGCCGCATCGGACTTCTACGCGCCGGTGGGCGGCAAGGTGACCGCCGTGAACGAGGAGCTGAACGACAGCCCGGAGCTCATCAACGACGAGCCCTACGAGTACTGGATCCTCAAGCTCAAGCCGTCGGACAAGGCCGATTTCGGCAAGCTCCTCGACGCCCGCGGCTACCGGGCCGCCGTCGGCGACTGACCTGCGCCGCCGCGGCGCCCCGGGCGGGGCCGTCACCGGGACGGGTGGGGCTCGTGCCGCCCCGCACTCCTGCCGGCAGGCCCCGCACCCGGAAGGCCGTGCCCGCTTCGGGCGGGGCCGCCGGACACCGTGGGCCGCGAGGCCGGCCAGCGCGGCGAGTTCGTCGTCGGCGGGCAGGCGCGGTTCCAGGCGGGGCGTGGTCAGCCGCAGGCCGAGCAGCGGCCAGTGGTCGGTCGGCATGCGTCATTGTCGGTGGCGGCCGGGGTCATCCGGGTTTCCGGGTGTTCCGGGTGTTCCGGGTGTTCCGGGGGCCGGCCCGACGCCGTGGCGGGTGAAGCGGACCTTCCCCTCCCCCTTGTGTGCAAACGGCCGTTCGCATTCCTACAAGCCGGGGCTGCCGCCCTCCGGGCAGGCTTGGTGCCAGAAGGAACCCCCGGATCGTGAAGCTCGTCGAGCGGTTCCGATCGGGGATTCCGGCCGGGCAAGGCCAACACCTGGAGGATCGCTTCCATGTCTCACATCCGCACCCGCCGGGCATCGGGCAAGGCGTTCGCCGCGCTGACGATGGCCCTCCTCGCGCTCGGGACCACCGCCGGCACCGCCACGGCCGGCACCGCCGGTCAGGACCGTGCGCCGTTCGCCGCGCAGGCCCGGGCCGCCGGGCTGGACGGCGGCCGGGCCGCCGAGCTCCAGCGGCAGGTCGACGCCGAACTGGCCGCCACCGGCGGCACGCAGGTCGGCGTGAACAAGATCGACCTCGACGGCAAGGGCTTCATGCTCCTCCCGCTGCCGGGCGAGAAGCGCGCCCGCGACCTGGACGGCGGGGAGGCCGGGATCCTCGGCGACCCCTGTTACCGGGGCTACGCGTGCTTCTACCAGTACGAGAACTTCGAGGGCCCGTCCTTCAACCTCTACGACTGCGGCGTCAGGCACGCGATCTCGTGGTCGGGTACCGGGTCCTGGATCAACAACCAGCCGTCGAAGTACCGGGTGAAGTTCTACGACGTCAACGGGAACCTCGGCTGGACCTCGCCGGGCGGCCCGGTCTCCGACGCCCACGCGCCCTGGGGCTGGGTCTACGCGGTGGCGGCCTGCTGACGTCCCGTACGCCGCGTGAGCGGGAAGCCGGGCCCGGCTTCCCGCTCCACCGTCCGCGTGCGCCCGTGCTACTCGACGACCTCGGCGCGCTCCAGGACCACGTCGTCCTTGGGGACGTCCTGGTGGCCGGCCTTGGAGCCGGTGGCCACGCCCTCGATGGCGTCCACGACCTCCCGGCCCTCGACGACCTCGCCGAAGACGGTGTAGCCCCAGCCCTGGGCGTTCTTGCCGCTGTGGTTCAGGAAGGCGTTGTCGGAGGCGTTGATGAAGAACTGGGCGGTGGCCGAGTGCGGGTCCGCGGTGCGGGCCATCGCCACGGTGTACCTGGTGTTCTTCAGGCCGTTGTCGGCTTCGTTCCGGATGGAGGCGCGGGTCTTCTTCTGGTTCATGCCGGGCTCCAGTCCGCCGCCCTGGATCATGAAGCCCTTGATGACCCGGTGGAAGACCGTGCCGTCGTAGAAGCCGTCCCTGACGTACTGGAGGAAGTTCTCCACCGTCGCCGGGGCCTTGTCCGCGTTGAGTTCGAGAACGATGTCGCCGTGGTTGGTGCTCAGCTTGACCTTCGACACGATTTCCTCACTGTATGCGTTGTGGCGGATACGGAAAGCTCACCGCATTGTGGCAGGAGGGACGGCCGGGCACCGCTGAGGCGCCTCAGTTCGCCAGGCTGAAGTCGCCGCCGACCGGGGCCGCGATCCCGTCGACGCCGGTCAGCGCGGTGAGGGTGGCCACCGGGGTGGTGCTGTCGGTGGTGCTGCCGTCGCCGAGCTGGCCGGAGCCGTTGCTGCCCCAGGCGCGCACGGTGCGGTCGTCCAGCAGCGCCATGGTGTGCTCCCGGCCGGCGGCCACCAGCCGGACGCCCACCATGCCGGGGACGGTGACGGGCAGCACCCGGAAGACGGTGGTGCCGTCGCCGAGCTGGCCGGAGGTGTTCTGGCCCCAGGCCTTGAGGCGGTTCTCGTCGTCGACCACGGCGAAGCTGTGGTTGCAGCCCGCGGCGATGTGGGTGACGCCGCCCGACCAGGTCGGCCTGGTGGCGACCGGGGTGAGGCGGTTGATGGTGGTGTTGTCGCCGAGCTGGCCGGTGGTGTTGTGGCCCCAGGCCTTCACCGTGGCACCGGTACCGGGCTTGCCGACCAGGGCGAGGTTGTGGCCGGCCCCGGCGGCGATGCGGCTGACCCCGGTCAGGCCGACGACCGGCGCGGCGACGTTGCGGCTGGACGAAGTCCCGTCTCCCAGCTGGCCGTTGAAGTTGTATCCCCAGGCCCACACGGTGCCGTCCTCGCGCAGGGCGAGGCTGTGGTGCAGGCCGGCGGCGATCGCGACGACCCGGTTCAGACCGGCGACCCGCACCGGGAGGCTGCTGTCGGCGTTCGTCCCGTTGCCGAGCTGGCCGTGCTCGTTGCGGCCCCAGGCCACCACGCTCCGGTCGGCGAGCAGGGCGAGGCTGTGCTGGCCGCCGGCGGCGATGTCGGTGACGTCGCGCAGGTCGGCCACCCGGCCGGGCGCGTTGTGGCTGGACATCGAGCCGTCGCCGAGCTGGCCCGAGCCGTTGACGCCCCAGGACTGCACCGTACGGTCCGCCAGCAGGGCGAGCCCGTGGCCGAGGCTCGCGCCGGCGCCGCCCGCGGCGATCCTGACCACCTCGGAGCCGGTCAGCCCGAGCACGGCGGTGGCCGTGGTGCGCAGGTCGGTCCAGGTGCCGTCCCCGAGCTGGCCGGAGCGGTTGTTGCCCCAGGACCTCAGGCGTTTCTCTGCCATGCGACGATGCCTCTTTACTTTTATGACAATAAGTCAAATCGTCGATACGTCACTGCTGTTGACGGCTCCACGATCATGGACCGACGCTACCGACGCACCCGGCACCGGTACCGGAAGCGGCAGCGCGGCCACTCGATCGGGTGAGGACGACCGCTTCGGCCGGTCGCGCGCCGCCGACGTGTGGCATCGCCCGCGCCCCGACCGCGTACGTCACGCGGCGGACGGGCGGCTCACGGGGCCCGGAAGGCCTGCCGGTAGGCGCCGGGGGTCGTGCCGGTGCGGGCGCGGAAGCGGCGGCGCAGGTTGACGGCGGAGGCAAGGCCGACACGGGCGGCGATCGCCTCGACGGGCAGGTCGGTCTCCTCCAGCAGGGTGCGGGCAGCGGCCAGCCGGCGGGAGAGCAGCCAGGCGCCCGGGCTGGTGCCCAGCCGGTCGGCGAAGCGGCGGGCCAGGGTGCGGGGCGAGACGGCCAGGCGGGCGGCCAGGGTGTCCACCGACAGGGGCGCGCCGAGGCGTTCGTCGGCCCAGGCGAGCAGGCCGTCGAGGGCCTCGCAGGCCTGCGGCGGCGGGGCGGGCGCGGCATGGCCGTCGTCCTCGCGGGGCGGCGGCAGCACCATGTGCCGGGCGAGCAGGGCGGCGTGGGCGGCGCCGTGGTCGCGCCGGACCAGGTGCAGGCACAGGTCCAGGGCTGCGCCGGCCCCGGCGCTGGTGGCGACGTCGCCGTGGTCGACGTAGAGGCGGTGCGGCTCGGCCCTGACCCGGGGGAAGTCGCGGCGCAGCCGGTCGGCGTGGGCCCAGTGGGTGGTGGCGGTGCGGCCGTCGAGCAGTCCGGTGCGGGCCAGGGCGAGGACTCCGGAGCAGAGGGCGGCCAGGCGGGCGCCGCGGGCGTGGGCGCGCAGCAGGGCGTGGCGTACGGGGTCGGGCAGGGGCTCGCCCGGGGGCAGCCAGCCGGGGAGGATGACGGTGTCGGCGGTGTCGAGTGCGGCGAGGCCGTGGGGTACGGAGATCGCGTAGCCGGCCGTGGTGGGGACCGGGCCCGGGGCGTGGGTGCAGGTGGTGAAGGTGTAGTGCTGCGGTATTCCGGGGCGCCTGGTGCCGAAGACCTCGACGGCGCAGCCGAGTTCGAAGGTCGACTGGACGGGGTTGAGCAGGGCGGCCACGTGGTGCATGGCAGGAAAGTACCCCAGAGTGTCGGCTTGGTGCCTGTCCGTCACCTTCGGGTCGGGGCACCGTGGTGGACATGTATCCCGAGATCCTCGCGCAGGAGGGCTACACCTGCGCGTTCGTCGACGAGTCCCCGGTCCGTGAGCTGTTCCCCGGTATCCGGCTGCGTGCCCTGTGGCAGGGGCCCGGTGGTGCGAGCGCGCACGTGCTGGAGATGGCGGCGGGTTCGTGCTGGCCGCACCGCGACGTCCACGAGCCGGGCCCTGAGGAGGTGTTCGTGGTGGCGGGGGTCTTCCACGACGGGGCGCGGGACTATCCGGCGGGGTCGTTCCTGCATGCTCCGGCGGGGTCGTGGCACGTGCCGTCGACGGCCACCGGGTGCACGCTGTTCGTGTTCTATCCGCAGGGCTGAGGCCGGCGGGGGGTGTCCGGCGGGGGGTGGAGGGGGAGGCAGGCTTCCCCCTCCACGGCGGTCACCGGTCGATGGCGAGCCAGAGGGCCGCGGCCGCGGTGGCGGTGAGCCCGAGGTTGAGCGCGATCCGGCGGTCGCCGCCGCTCAGGTGGACGGCGATCGCGCCGAGTTGGAGGAGGACGAGGCCGGTGGCCGCGGCCGGTGCCAGCGCGGGGGCGATGCCGGTCAGCGGGGGCAGTACCAGGCCGGTGGCGCCGAGGAGTTCGGCCGCCCCCAGGGCCCTGACGGCGGGCAGGGGCACCCGGTCGACCCAGGCCATCATCGGCCGGAGCCGGTCGCGGTCGCGGGTCGCCTTCAGCGTGCCCGCGTAGGAGTAGAAGAGGGCGAGCAGCCCGGCGACGGTCCAGTAGGCGGCGGTCACGTCTCCTCCCGCGGGGGCCGGGCGGGGCCCGTGGCGGGTTCGGCGGCCGGGCCGACGGCGGGTTCGGCGGCGGGTTCGGCGGCGGGTTCGGTCGCGTAGCGGCTCATCGTCTCAAGGGTGTCCCGGGGTGTCGGCGCCCGGCCGTCGGCGAGCGCGTCCCGGAGGTCCCGGAAGTACTGCACGTACAGGTCGGGGGTGAAGGTGCTGAGCATGACCGCGGGCCGGTCCGTCGGGTTGGCGAAGGTGTGCGGGGTGCCGGGCGGGACCACCACGAGCGTGCCCGCGGGGGCGTCGTGGTCCTCGTCCCCGACGGTGAACCGCACGGTGCCGGAGAGGATGTAGAAGCCCTCGTCGTGCCGGGCGTGGCGGTGCTGGGGCGGTCCCTGGGTGTGCGGGGCGAGGACGGACTCGGCGATCGCGAGGCGGTGGCCGGTGTGGCTGCCGTCCTCCAGGACGCGCATGCGGGTGGTGCCCAGGACGATCGTCTCGCCCTCGCCGGGGCCCACCACATGGACGGCGGGGTGGGCCTGCGGTTCTGCGGCCTGCGGTTCTGCGGTCTGCGGTTCCCGGGCCTGTGCTTCCTCGGCCCGTGCTTCCTCGGTTCGTGCTTCCTCGGTTCGTGCTTCTGCGGCCCGTGCGTCCTCGGCCTGTGCTCGTGCGGTCATGCTCCGAGTCCACCGCCGGGGCCCCGCCGGTGTCCAAGACATCTTCCGCCCGGCCGATACCCGGCGGGTATCGTCGCAGCGTGGAGCTACGTACCCTGCGCTACTTCGTGGCGGTCGCCGAGGAACTCCACTTCGGCCGGGCCGCCACCCGACTGCACATGAGCCAGCCGCCGCTGAGCCGGGCGATCAAGGCGCTGGAGGCCGAGGCCGGGGCCCCGCTGTTCGTCCGCTCGCCGGCCGGCGTCACGCTGACCGCGGCGGGCGCGGTGCTGCTCGACGAGGCCCGGGCCCTGCTCGACCATGCCGAGCGGGTCGCGGTGCGCGTGAGAGCGGCGGCCGGCGCCGCGACCGTCACCGTCGGCATCCTCGGGGACGGTACCGACCCGGGAGTGGCCAGACTGGCCGCCGCCTACCGCCGCCGCCACCCCGGCGTGGACATCCGCGTGCGGGAGACCGATCTGACCGACCCGACGTGCGGGCTGCGCGCCGGACTGGTCGACGTCGCACTGACCCGGGCGCCGTTCGACGCCACCGCCCTGACGGTACGTGTGCTGCGGACCGATCCGGTGGGCGTGGTCCTGCGCGCCGACGATCCGCTGGCCGGCCGCGGCCGGCTCCGGCTGGCCGACCTGGACGGCCGCCGCTGGTTCCGCTTCCCGCAGGGCACCGACCCGCTCTGGCAGTCGTACTGGAACGGCGGCGAGCCGCGCGAGGGCCCCGTGGTGCGCGGCGTCCAGGAGTGCCTCCAGGCCGTGCTGTGGAACGGCACCGTCGGCCTGGCCCCGCTCGACGGCGACCTGCCCGCGCAGCTGGCCGTGGTGCCGCTGGCCGACATGGCGCCGAGCCGGGTGGTGGCGGTGTGGAACGAGGGCGACACCAACCCGCTGGTCGGGTCCTTCGTCGAGATCGCCACCGCCGCGTACCGCCCCTGAGCACCCGTCCGGCCGTGGAAAACCGCTGGTCACGGGAGGTGGCCGGGCGGCGGCGACGGGCCCGCCCCCTCAGGCCGCTCAGGCCGCTCAGGCCGCGCCGAAGTGCCGTTTGGTGTCGGCGACCAGGGTCCGCAGGAACGCCGCCCCGGGCGCGCCGGTCAGGGCGGCCGGGCGGCGCAGCGCCGGGCTCGGCTCGTAGGCGAAGGTCCAGGTGAGGCGGGTGCCGCCGCCGGGGAGGGGTTCGAGCCGGTAGTCCTCGCCGAAGCGCCGGTACAGCGGCAGGGTGGCCCGGGTGGCGCAGAACGCGTGCCGCCGGCCTTCGTCCCAGTGCACGAACTCCTCGTGCAGGCGCAGTATCCGGCCCGCCGTGACCTCCCGGGTGGTGCCCACGCCGTGCGGTGCCGGGGAGGTGTAGCGGCCGGCGGCCAGGCCCCGGCACCAGGACAGCGGGGTCGGTCCGGCGAGCCCCTCCCAGACGCTGTGCGGTGCCACCGGCAGGTCCATCGGGAAGCGGTGGAGGTGCGGTGCGGTGTCGAAGAAGGACGGGTCGAAGCGCTCCAGCGCGAACCAGGGCATCGGTGCACTCCTCCGGGGCCGGGAAGTCCGGGGCCGGGGAATCCGGGGCCGGGAAAGGTGTGAAGCGTATCGGGCGGGCCGCCGCGTCAGGCGATGCGGTGGGCCAGGCCCGGGTAGTCGGCGACCAGGCCGTCCGCGTCGAGCAGCAGGTCGGCGTGGTAGTCGCCGGAGGTGTAGCGGACGGTGGCGCGGCCGTCCCGGTGGCGGCGCAGGTGGGTGTAGGTCTGGCGGGAGGGGACGACGACCAGGTCGGGCACGCGGATCCAGGCCATCAGGAAGTGCTGCTCGCCGGGGCCCTGGTGGAGGGCGTGGCGCAGCACGGGCGGGGTGTTGGTGAGCGGGGACAGGCCGAGGTCGCAGTCGAGGGCGCCGGTGAGGTCGGGGCGCGGGGTGCCGTCGACGCTCCAGTGGCCGGTGGTCTCGTCGCGGCGCAGGTCGAGGGTGCGGGTGGTGTGGGGGGTGCGGGCGGTGACGTGCATGCGGCGGGTGGTGAAGCCTTCGCCGGTGTCGAGCCGGTAGTCGAGCCAGTACGGTGCGGGTTCGGCGGCGGCGGTGCGGCCGTGGGCGGTCAGGGTGGTGGGGCCGAGGTCGATCCAGGAGGTCTCCAGGCCGGCGGTCTCGGTGACCCGCCAGGTGGGTACGGCGGTGGGGCGGTCCGAGGCGGTGCGGGCGGTGCGGCTGTTCATCCGTGCACGGTACCGCCGGCCTGCGACAGGCGGCCCGCACTTTCGGGCGACGGAGCGGGGCCGTCAACGCGGGCGGTTCCTCCGTGCGGGTGACGGTGGGGGCGGGGTGGGGCACGTACGGGGCGGGGCGGGGGCTGTGGTGGCCGCGGGCCGTGTCCCGGGCTTCTCCATAATCGCGGGAGTGATCATCTCCTGTGACGAAGCGGTGGCCCGGTTGCGGGCCCTGCCCGGGCTGTCGTGCTGTGCCCGTCCCCTGTTCGTGCTGCCGCTGCTGCGCACCGGCTGTCTGTCCGCGGTACTGAGTGTGGAGGGGGCGGACGCGGGCTGGGAGGGCGAGTTCGGGGCCGCCTTCCACGCGCTGGAGCCGCGCTGCGGGGTGCGCGACGAGACCTCGCTGGGGGCCGGTGTCGTGGAGGTGCTGCGCCGGATCGGCGCCTCCGGTGACGACGGCGCCTGGCGGGGCCGGGAGCTGGCGCTGCTGCCCTACACGGCGATGAAACCCGAGTGGCGCACGGCACTTGACGCGCTCGGTGCCCGTCTGGTGGAGCCGGCGCCGGGTCCCGGTCTGCCGGTGCTGGGCGACAAGCGGGTCCAGCGGGCGTGGCTGCGGTCGGTGGGGGCGGTGACTCCGCCCGACGCGGTGGTCCCGGCGCTCGACCACCGGGAGCTGCGCCGCCGCTTCGGTGACCGGTACGTGGTGCAGACGCCGCTGGGCTCCAGCGGCAGGGGCACCCACCTGGTCACCGACGAGGCCGGCCTGCGCCCGGTCCGCCGGGCCGGTGCCGGGCCCTGGCTGGTGAGCGGCTACGTCGAGGGCGCCGCCGTCAACCTGCACGTCCTGGTCTCGGCGGACAGCACGGTGCGGCTGCTGCGCCCGTCCGTCCAGCTGACCCGGATCGAGGGTGTCGGCGCGCCCTTCGGCACCTACTCGGGCTGCGACTTCGCGGCCCCCGCCCTGCTGCCGCCGCTCGCCATGGCGCGGGCCGGCGCGGCGGCGCGGCGCATCGGCGAGGCGCTGGCCGCGCTCGGCTACCGGGGCCTGTTCGGCGCGGACTTCGTCCTGGACGGCGAGCGCCCGCTGCTGCTGGAGCTCAACTGCCGCATGCAGGGCTCGACCTGGCTGCTGGGCGAGCTCGAACTGGCCGATCACGCGCTGCCCTCGGCGCTGCGCCACGTGCTGGAGGTGTACGGCCACGTCACGGGCGGCGAGCCGCGTACCGATCCGGCGGGCGGCGTGCAGCTGGTGGTGCGGCACACCGGCGGACCGGTACGGGTGACGGCCGCACCCGGCGCCGGTCTGCACCGGCTCAAGGACGGGCGGTTGCAGTACTGCGGCGCCGGGTTCGGCCTGCTGGAGTGCGGCCCCGACGACTGTGTGCTGCTGCAAATCCCCTCCCCCGGAACGGTGTTGCAGCCGGGGGTGCCGCTGGCCCGGATCGTCGCCCGGCACGCGCTGACCACGGCGGACGGCACCGTGCTCGCCGCGTCCGGCCGGCAGCTGGTGGACGCCCTGCGGTCGGGTTTCACCCTCGAACCCGTGGAAGCGCCCCGGGCGTCGGCCGCGCCGTGCTGAGAGCGCCGGTGCCGCTGTACGTCCGCCCCGCGGTGCCCGCCGACCTCCCCCGGCTGGCGGCGCTGCGCGCGGAGGCCGCCGCCTGGATCGCCCGGGACCACGGCTCGGCCCAGTGGTCGTCCCCGTACGACGCCGAGCGCGGCCTGGCGCTCGTCGCCGCGGGTGCGACCGTGGTCGCCGCGCCGGCGCCGCGGGGCGAGGCCGTCGCGACCTTGACGCTGCGCCCGACCGGCAGCCCCCGTCTGTGGAGCGGCGAGGAACTCGCCGTCCCGGCCCGCTACCTGAGCTCGTTCACGGTGGACCGCCGGTACGCCGGGCAGGGCGTCGGTGCCCGGCTGGGCGACTGGGCCGCCTGGCGGGCCGCGCGGGCGGGCGCGGGGCTGCTGCGGGTGAACGTGTGGAGCGACAACACCGCGCTGCACGCCTACTACCGTGCGCGGGGCTGGCGCTGGGTGCGCACCGTGGCCGGCAGCCGCAGCGGCGCCCTGTTCGAGCGCGCGACGAGCGCGGTGGTGCCGGCGCGGGTCCACGAGGTGGGCCTCCTGCGGGCGTGACGGGCCCGGGCCCGCCGGCCCGCCCGCCGTCCGGACGGCGCAGCAGGGCGGGCCGGGGGCGGGCGTGCGTGCTAGCAATGGGCCGGGGGCCGGACCCAACGCCCGAAGCGGGAGAACGTCTTGTCACACCACCTGAGCGGACCCAACCTGCGCTCGCCCCAGGGCGACGCGCGCCTGGACCTGACCGACCTGTTCGCCTTCGCCGCGCCGGAGCCCGGCCGCGGTGTGCTGATCATGAACGTGAACCCGGTCGCGCCGAGCGGCGGGCAGGCCTTCCACCCGCGGGCGGTGTACCGGATCGACATCGACGCCGACGGTGACCAGCGGGCCGACATCGCGTACAGCTTCACGTTCTCCGACCCGGCGGACGGCGCTCAGACCATGACGGTGCGGCGGGCCACCGGCGAGGGGGCGCGCGGGCACGAGGCGACCGGCGAGGTGCTGGTGTCGGGGGCGCCGGTGAGTTTCACCGGGACCCCGGCGGTGGTGGAGGCGGGGGCGTACCGGGTGAGCGCGGGGCTGCGCAGCGACCCGTTCTTCGCGGACCTGGACGGGATCGTGAAGGACTTCCAGTGGACGGGGGTGGACTGGGGCGCGGACAAGAACGTGTTCGGGATCGTGCTGGAGGGCCCCGAGACGGAGTTCGGCGCGGTGGACGAGATCGGGGTGTGGGCGCGGGTGAGCGTGCGCCAGGACGGGGGCCTGGTGTCGGTGGACCGGGGCGCGCATCCGTCACTGACGGCGTACTTCAACGAGGAGGACGCCAAGGACGCGTACAACGCCGGGGAGCCGGTGGACGACTGGGTGACCTACCGCGAGCCGTGGACGGCGAAGCTCCAGCACTTCGGCGGGTACACCACGGACGCGGCCGAGGCGCAGCTGCGGATCGTCCTGCCGGACGTGCTGCGCTACGACCGCACCCGCCGGGCCGGCTACCCGAACGGGCGGACGCTGACCGACGACGTGACGTCGGCGCGGCTGACCATGCTCACCGACGGCAAGGTGTCCGGTGACCACATCGGCCCGCACACGGACCTGCTGCCCGGCTTCCCGTACCTGGGGCACCCGCACTGACGGGGCGGGGCCGGTCGACCCGGTCACGCCCGGCCGTCCCTGATGTTCCGTCGGTTCCGTTCCGGGGGTGCCCGCCGCTCGAAGGGAGCGGCGGGCACCCCCGCTTTCGCGCGCCTTGCGCCCGGGGCGTGTTCACGAAGATAACGAGTGGTTGTGGATTGCGGGCAGTGTGGTTTTACTTATTGACGTCATGTACGCGCTCAGGATTGACTCCCCTCCGACCCTGCCGCGAAGCCGCGGCGACCCCAGGGAGAGGCACATGATGAACGCCGTTCTGCGTCGCGCCCTCGTCTCCACCGTGGGCCTCGCACTGACCCTGTCCATGACCGCCGCCTGTGGCAAGGCCGGCGGTGCCAAGAACGAGAACTCCGCCGCCGCCGGCAACACGGACGCCATCGGCCTGCTGCTGCCCGAGAACGCCTCCTCCGTGCGCTACGAGTCCTTCGACCGGCCGTTCATCGAGGCCAAGGTCAAGGCCCTGTGCGCGCCGTGCAAGGTGCTCTACAACAACGCCGAGGGCAGCGCCGCCAAGCAGAAGCAGCAGTTCGACACCCTGCTCGCCCAGGGCGTCAAGGTGATCATCCTCGACCCGTACAACGCCGAGTCCACCCAGGGCTGGGTCCAGGAGGCCGCCGCCAAGGGCGTCAAGGTCGTCGCCTACGACCGCCTCGCCGACGGCCCGGTCGCCGCCTACACCTCCTTCGACAACGAGAAGGTCGGCGAACTCCAGGGCCAGGCCCTGCTGGACGCGCTCGGGGCGAAGGCCGCCGAGGCGAACATCGTCATGATCAACGGCGACGACGCCGACCCCAACTCCGCCCAGTTCAAGACCGGCGCGCACAAGGTCCTCGACGGCAGGGTGAAGAAGGTCGTCTACGAGCAGTCCGGGCAGTGGGACGCCACCGTCGCCGGGCAGAAGATCTCCGCCGCCGTCACCGAGTTCGGCAAGAACGGCTTCCAGGCCGTCTACTCCGCCAACGACGGCATGGCCGCCGCCATCATCACCCAGCTCAAGGGCGCCGGCATCACGATCCCCGTCGGCGGCCAGGACGCCGGCCTGGACGCGATCCAGCGCATCCTCGCCGGCGACCAGGCGTACACCATCTACAAGGCCTACCGCCCGCTCGCCGAGACCGCCGCCGAACTGGCCGTCGCCCTCCTGCGCGGCAAGGACGTCAAGGCCATCGCCACCGGCAGCGCCGACAACGCCACCGCCAGGAACATCCCGGCCAAGCTGCTCGACGCCAAGGTCGTCACCAAGGACGACATCACCGCCACCGTCCTCGCCGACGGCCTCTACAAGGCCTCCGACATCTGCACCGCCGACTACGCCGCCGCGTGCGCCGCCGCCGGACTCAAGTAGGCCCTCCCCCAAGGTGGTTGAACCGTGAAAGGCGCACCCGTCCTCCGACTGCGCGCGGTCTCCAAGCGCTTCGGCGCCGTACAGGCCCTCACCGGGGTCGACCTCGACGTCCACGCCGGTGAGGTGCTCGCCCTCGTCGGCGACAACGGCGCCGGCAAGTCCACCCTCGTCAAGACCATCGCCGGCGTCCACCCCGTGGACGAGGGCACCCTGACCTGGCACGGCGAGCCGGCCCGGCTGGCCCGCCCCCAGGACGCCACCGCCCTCGGCATCGCCACCGTGTACCAGGACCTCGCCCTGTGCGACAACCTCGACGTCATCGCCAACCTCTTCCTCGGCCGTGAGAAACGCCGCCGCGGCCTGCTCGACGAGGTCGCCATGGAACAGCACGCCCGCCGCCTGCTGGACACCCTCGCCATCCGCATCCCCGACGTGCGCACCCCCGTGGCCGCGCTGTCCGGCGGACAGCGGCAGGTGGTGGCCATCGCCCGCGCCCTGGTCGGCGAGCCCTCCCTGGTCGTCCTGGACGAACCCACCGCCGCCCTCGGCGTCGAGCAGACCGCCCAGGTCCTCGACCTGGTGGAACGGCTGCGCGAACGCGGCCTCGCGGTGGTGCTGGTCAGTCACAACATGGCCGACGTACGGGCCGTGGCCGACACCGTCGCGGTGCTGCGCCTGGGCCGCAACAACGGCGTGTTCCCGGTGGCGGGCACCACCCAGGAGCAGATCGTCGCCGCCATCACCGGCGCCACCGACAACGCCCACGCCCGCCGGGCCCGCCGCACCGAGGAGACCGAGGAGGCCGAGGCCGTATGAGCACCCCCGACGCACCCGCCGGCGCCGCTGCTGCTGCCGGTGCCGCTTCCGCCGCCGCCGACCCCAGGCTGCACCCGCCCGCGCGGGGCTGGGCCGGGCGGGCGGCCGCCGCCCGGCACCGCCTGGCCTCCGGCGAACTCGGCTCGCTGCCCGTCGTGGTCGGCCTGGTCGTCATCGCCGTCGTCTTCCAGTCCGTCACCCACCACTTCCTCCAGGCCGACAACCTCACCAACATCACCCGCTTCATCGCCGGGCCCGGCCTGATCGCGGTCGGCGTCGTCTTCGTGCTGATCCTCGGCGAGATCGACCTCTCCCTCGGCTCCGTCGCCGGCTCCGGCGCCGCGATCGCCGCCGTCCTCGCCGTCCGCCAGGACCTGCCCGAATGGCTCGCCATCCTCGCCGCCCTCGGCGCGGCCTGCGCCATGGGCCTGCTCCACGGCTTCTTCTTCGCCCGCATCGGCGTCCCCGCGTTCGTGGTCACCCTGGCCGGCATGCTCGCCTGGAACGGCCTCCAGGAGTGGGTCCTGGGCAGCGGCGGCACCGTCAACAACCGCCACGACGGCATCATCGCGAGCCTGGACACCACCTTCCTCGGCGACGGCGACATCGCCTACGCCTGGGGCCTGGCGGTCCTCGCCCCCGCCCTCTACCTGGCCGCCCACCTGCACACCGCCCGCCGTCGCCGCGCCGCCGGCCTCACCGCCCGCCCCACCGCCGACAGCGCCATCCGCGCCGGCGCCCTGGCCGTCCTCACCCTGGCCGCCGCCTACGCCCTCAACCAGGACCGCGGCCTGCCGCTGTCCCTGGTCGTGCTGCTCGGCGCCGTCCTCGCCACCGACTTCGTGCTGCGCCGCACCCGCTACGGCCGGCAGGTCTTCGCCGTCGGCGGCGGCATCGAGGCCGCCCGGCGCGCCGGCGTCAACGTCGCCCGGGTACGGATCTCGGTGTTCGTGCTCTCCGCGTTCCTGGCCGGCCTCGGCGGCCTCTTCTACGCCTCCCAGCAGGGCTCCGCCGACAAGCAACTGGGCAGCGGCAACGTGCTGATGAGCGCGATCGCCGCGGCCGTCATCGGCGGCACCAGCCTCTTCGGCGGCCGCGGCAGGACCTGGTCGGCGCTGCTGGGCATCCTGGTCATCCAGTCCATCACCACCGGCCTGGACATGGTCCACGCCGCCCAGGCCATCCAGTACATGATCACCGGCGCCGTCCTGCTCGCCGCCGTCGTCCTCGACTCCCTCACCCGCCGCACCCGCGGCACCGGGCGCACGTAGGACCCGGCGCCATCACGAGCGCGTCGTCCTGACCGGATACACGAACCGGCGCCCGCGTCGATCCCCCCTGGGTGGGACAACCGTTCCGGCCATCCGCTCCGGACCGGACCCGTCCGCACCCCCGTCCCGCACAGCGACCGGAGGCGAAACATCGTTTTTTCGCCGCAGCCGACGCCGGAACAAGAACGATCCCGCCCGGCCGGCTCGCACCTTCGCCCATGATGACTGCCAACTCCGTTTGACGAAAGGTGAGTTCAACATGGCTGACTGGGTGAAGGTCACGGGCGGTCTCTCCGCCGTCTCGGCGGGCTCCAGGACCACGGTGTGGGGCGTGAACGGGGCAAGCGCCATCTTCCGGTACACCAACTACGACGGCAGTCCGTGGATCAACATCCCCGGGGGTCTCAGCGACATCGGCGCGGCCTCCGACGGCACCACATGGGGCGTCAACGGCGGCAACCAGATCTACCGCTACGTCGGGGACCAGGGGGCGCAGGACCCGTGGCTGGGCATCACCGGCAGCCTGGTGCGCATCGACGCGGGTTCCCGGACCAACGTGTGGGGCGTGGACTCCGCCGGCGCCATCTACCGGTACACCAACAACGACGCCAACCCGTGGATCAAGATCCCGGGGGCGCTGAGCGACATCGGCGCGGGCGCCGACGGCACCGTATGGGGTGTCAACGGCGGCAACCAGGTCTTCCGGTACGTCGGGGACCAGGACGGCTCGAACCCCTGGAAGAACGTCAACGGCAGCCTCAAGCGCATCGCGGTGGGCTCCCGGACGAACGTGTGGGGCGTCGATCCCGCCGGCGCCATCTACCGGTACACCAACAACGACGCCAGTGGCGGCAACCCCTGGATCAAGATCCCCGGCACCGCCACCGACATCGCCGCCGGCGCCGACGGCACCGCCTGGCACCTCAACACCGCCGGCGAGATCTACCGGTACACCGGCGACCAGCCGAGCTGACCCCGCCCCCGCACACCGTGCGGGTCCCCGGGCCGGACGACGAAGGAGCGCGGCCCGGCCCGGCCGTGGAGGAGGCCACCGACCTCCTCCACGGCCGGTTCGGCGCCGACACCGCCGACTTCGGCCGGGCCCGCACCCGGGTCCTCGGCATGGCTGGCATGCCCTCCCGCGGCATCATCGAGCAGTTCCCCGGCGCCTTCGGCCAGTGACCGCCGCCGCTGCTCCCGGCACGAGGCGCCGGGAGCAGCGGCGTGCACCACAGGCGTACACCGAACGGCACGTCCCGGCGCCGGCGGTTCGTCGGCCACGCGGTGAGGGCGAAGCGGATCTCGATGTGGCAGTCGTCGGGGGCGTCGGAGTGCTGGACGGCATTGGCGAACAGTTCGCCGAGGAGGAGTTCGGCGGTGTCGCGGTAGCACTCGCTGGTGGACAGGCCGGAGAGGTGGGCGCGGAGCAAGTACCGGGCCAGGGGCGTGGATTCGATACGGGAATCGAGTCGCGCGACGAACATGCGGGGGCGGCCGCAGAAGGCGTCGCCAAGGTGAGGTGCCCACGGCGGCACAGGAACGTGCGCCGTTTCGTGGGCCGGGTATCGTCCACTCATGCACACAGACGGTAAGCGTACGGCTACCGTCGAATATGAACCGGTGGAATACCGCCCCTATCCGTCCAGGTGGAATCGGTCGGACATGTGGCGCAGCTTCTCGCGGGTGGCCGAGCGCTCGGCGTAGACGATCTTGCGCAGGGTGGCGCGGCCGATCGGATGGTTGCGCACGAGCTGCGGGGCGATGCGCTCCGCCGCCTCCAGGGCCTGAAGCGCCTTGTCGCGATTGCCGTCCCACAGCCAGGCGCGGGCCAGGTCCATCTGGTGATGGCCCCGCCGGGAGGCCGGGAGGGCGGCGACCTTCGCCGGATCGGCACGCTCGTTGAGGACCAGCGCCCGGGCATGGTCGCCCATCTCCAGCTGCACGGAAACGGCGTGGATCTGGACGTTGCCGCCGGAGAACGTCAGCGAGTGCCGGTCGAAGAACGGGCCGGGCCGGCCTTCTTCCATCAACTCGGCTGCCCCGTGGGCATGTTGGATGCGGTCTTCGGTCTCCTCTCGCCGGCCGGCGCGTGCGGCGGAGACGGCGGCACGCAGGTGTAGGGACCCCCAAGCCCTTACGGCCAGAGGGTCGTTGGCGCGGTAGCGGTCCTCGACGAGCCGGAGTGCCTTGTCGGACAGCGCCAGGGCGTCGTCCCAGTCCGCTGTGGCCCACATGTCCCACACCCGCATCCAGTCCGCGACCGCCTCCGTCACCGGGTCGCCGGACAGCCGGGCCGACCAGGCGGCCCGTTCGCAGGCCATCGCGATCAGCTCGGGGTGGCCGAGCGCATGCGCGGCGGTGTGCGCGAACTTGCACTCCATCGCATAGATCGCGAAGGCCTCCTCACGCTCGTGGCCGGTGGCCACCTCGGCCAGTGCACGCGCCTCGCGCAGCATGTCCGGGAGCACCTTCAGGATGGTCACGTTGGCGGCCGCGTCCCGGAGCCGGTGCAGGCGCTCGGTCTCGCGCCAGAGTTCCACCGACGCCCGGGGACGGCCGTCGAAGACGGGCGTGAGGTCGTAGCGGCGCAGCTCCCGCAGGATGGCGGCGGCCGACACCTGCCACTGGTTCTCCGATGCCGTGCCCGCGACGAAGGGCCGCTCTATGAGGTCGTTGGGGTGGCAGTGCAGCGCTGCCGCGATCTGGTTGATGATGCCGGCCCGGTCGAGTTCGATCGCGCCCTTCTCGACCTTCGACACCCAGCCCTGGGTCCTGCCGGTCGCGGCGGCCAGGTCGGCCTGGGTCATGCCCAGCCGCAGCCGCGCCCGCCGCACCCGCTTGCCGGTCGACTCCCGTTCCTCCAGCACAGCAGTCAGCAGTCCTCCCGCACTCGCGCCCGCCAGCCCTGTCCGTGAGCCCGCGGTGCCACCAGGAAGTTACCCCGTTCCGGCGGGCCGCGTCACAGACCCGCTCGTCAAGGCCATGCTCGGCTCCTCGAACACCGATACCCTCCGGACAGCGCCGTCGGCGAACTGCACGGGCGCCTGACTGCCCTGACCCTTCCTTCCTCGGCACAGAAGCGGAACACCACCCCATGCCAGACCAGGAACGCGTCATCCGGATCCGCCGCCCCTACCTCGACCTGATCGCCAACGGCACCAAGACCATCGAGGTGCGCGTCGGCTACCCCGGCATGCGCAGGATCCACCCGGGCCAGCTGCTCGCCTTCGAGTCCGGGGACGCCCACTGCCGCACCCGGGTCGTCAAGGTCTCCGAGTACCCGAGCTTCGAGGCGATGCTCGACGCCGAGGACAACGAGGCGATCGGATCCGAGGGCATGGACCGCGCCGAACTCCTCGCCGCCTGCCGGGAGATCTACCCACCCGAGAAGGAACGGCTCGGCGTCCTCGCCATCCACCTGTGCCTCGCCCCGTAGCCGGGGCCCGGCACCTCGCCGCTCGGCGTCCGCCCGCCCTGGCGCGGCACCGGCACCGCCCGCCGCATCCATGACGCGCTGCTGGCCGGGCGCGCCGAAGGCCGTGTCACGTTGCCGGTGAACCCGCTCGCCGGGGATGGGAAAGTCCAGCACCTCTACGAGTCCTGGGGCTACCAGGCGTTCAACGCCCAGCAGCCCTCACCGGACTCACCCCGGCTGACGGCGATGATCCGTCCGACCCGCTGAACCGGACGGGGCACCCACGGGCCGGCCTAAGGACACCGGGCGAGCACCTGGAGCAGGCCGGTGACCGCGACGCCTGCCACGATCTCCCGCCGGTCGATCATGCCCTGGATCCGGGAGACCGGAATCCACTCGATCCGGTCGGCCTCATGGGTGTCCACCGGCGGCGCGACGTAGGTCGCACCGCGGCCGAGAAACACGTGGTGCTCGGCGTTGCTCATGCCGCCGATGGGCTGGGTGTAGGCAAGTGCCTCGACCTCGTCCACCTGCCAGCCGGTTTCCTCCAGCACCTCGCGGACCGCTGCGGCCTCGAGGGACTCCCCGTCCTCGACGATGCCGCTGGGGATCTCCCAGCTCCAGGTGCCCGTCGCAAAGCGGTGCCGCCACATCATCAGCACTTCGTTCCGGTCGTTGATCACGACGACGGCCGCGACCGGTGCGAATCGCACCAGGTGGTGCTCGTAGCGGGCCCTTCCGAGCGGCTCGACGTCGACCAGGTCGAGCCGCACCCACGGACTGGTGTAGACGGGACGACTGCCGTGGACGGTCCACTCGCTGCTCACTCGTGCCTCATGATCTCGGCGGGGCGGGTCGGCGCCATCCTGTCAGAGGTGCCTACGGTGGCGGCCCGCCCGGCTTCGAGGCGACGCTCGACGCCGAGGGCAATGAGGCGATCGACTCCGAGGGGATGAGCCACGCCGAACTCCTCACCGCCGGCCGGGAGACTGTCCAGCGGAGAGGGAGCAGCCCGACACCCCACCTCCACCAGTCACACCCCGTCAACCCAGCGCGCCAGAAGTCGGCGGGTCCGACTTCTGGCGCTGGGTGGTGGTTTGGGTGCGGCAGTGGACGAGGGCGTAGGTGATGCGTCGGTCAGGGCCTGGACGGTGTTCGCGGTGCCGGTGCGGATGCGGACGAGATGACCGCGCCCATCCGCAGGTCCGCCGCCGCGTGGACGAAGCGGCGCAGAGCCTCGAAGGCGTCGTCGTCCGCCGCGGCCGCCGCTTCCGCCGCGCCCTCCAGGCGGGTGAGCAGGTCGCCGGCGAGGTCCCGGACGAGCGCTTCCCGGTCGGGGTAGCGGCGGTAGAGCGTGCCGGGCCCGATCCCGGCCCGGCGCACGATCAGGTCCAGCGGCGCGTCGAGGATCCGTCGTCTGCTGTGTGCCGCATCCGCCCGCACGATGTACCGCCTTCCATCGCCCCACCGAACCGGAGAGTTCTTCTCCGCCTATGCTATCGTCCTAAAACGGAGAGAAAATCTCCCCTTAAGGGTTCCATCTCGTCGAAAGGAGCACGCCGTGAACGGCGCGCTGACCGTCCGGACCGTGATCGACGGCACGGAGTACACGCAGGACGACATCCGCCGGTGGGAGCTGGACCGCGCCCGGAACGCGCTCGCCCTGCTCAAGAACCGAATCGGCGACGAGCTGATGCGGGAGCTGCTCTCCGAGGACCTCCGGGTGGCGGACGAGATCATGGCCCCGCTGCCGGACGCCTCGGACGGCGCGTGGCAGTCCGCCGTGACCGAGATGGAGATCGACGGGATCACCGCCGAGGAGTTCCTGACCTGGTGGCAGGGCCGGCTCGCGAGCGCCGACCGGACGGCGCTGCTCGCGGCCAACCCGGAGCACTACCTCGCCGACTCCGCAGACGGCGTGGTCGAGATCATCGAGACCATCGGCTCCGGACCGCTGCGCTTCTTCCTCACCTTCCACGACGGCGTCGCGATCGAGGACGAGGGCCACGAGACCTACCCCGTCCGGATCGGCGGCACCGGCCGGCTCACGGACGGCACCGAGATCTGCCGCGTCATGCACGAGTTCGGCGACGGTCCCCGCGGCCTGCGCATCCGCCTGACGATCCAGTTCCCCGCGAGCGCCCCCGAGCACGTCTTCACCGGCCACAAGTGGCACTTCGCCTGCGAGTTCCTCAACTGGCTGGAGGCCGCACACGCGGCTCGGTGACGACGGCCGAACGGCGGTGGGGAACCCTCGCGCTGCCCGGTTCCCCACCCCACAGTCCTGCCGGCACGCACCCCACACCATCGAGTCCACCCCTCATGCGGACCAGGAAACCGCCCGCGAATCCGGACACCCCCTCCTCCACGTCGCCTCTCCCGCAGCCCTCCCCCGCCCGGCACACACCCCGCAGCGGCGGATCCGCCAACCCCGCACGACAGTTCGGCCCGGCGCTCCTGTCCGGGAACACCACCGAACTGTGGATCCACCTGCTCGCCCCGGTGATCGGCGCGTCCATCGGCGCCGGCATCCGGCACGCACTCGCCGCACCTGCCCATCGGGCACACACCCGCCACACCCCCGGCACGGGCTCCGGCTCCGGCTGATCAGCCCCCGCTCACGCCTGGGGCACGATCCGCTGCTCCTGCCCCCGTCCGGGTCCGGTGCACCGGCTCCGCCCCTACGTGAGCCGCACCCTGCCATGCGGTGGCCACGGCCCGTACCTGATCCGGGGCCCGGAGCCCGCCACCTCACCGCGCACCGGAAGTCGGCGGGGTCGACTTCCGGTGCGCGGCGCGGACATTGGGGTGCGGGCGCGGGGGTGCGGTCAGTAGTTCCAGACGGCCGGGACGAAGCGGAAGGTGCCGCTGCCCGCGTCCGCGACGTGGCAGACGGACGGGAACGGCAGGTGGGTGGCCACCAGTTGCCCGCCGGTCGACGCGAGCTCGTTCAGGAGGCGCAGCCGCACGCGGGTGGACTCCTCGGGGTCGTGGTCGAAGCCGTTGTGCCAGTCGGGCTTGTCGAACCCGCACTGGAACACGGCGTCGCCCGCGAACGTCAGCCGGTCGCCGCCCGACTCCAGGCGGATGACGCTGTGGCCGGGGGTGTGACCGCCGGTGCGGCGCACCACCACGCCCGGCGCCACCTCGTACTCCGTCTCGAACGGCCGCAGTTGGCCGCGGTACACCTCCAGGAACCGCGACGCGGTCGTGCGCAGCACCTCCGGCACCGGGGCGGGCATGTCGGTGCGCGAGAAGTCGGGCGCCTGCCAGAACTCGGCCTCGGCGGCGGCCAGATGGACCCGCAGGTCGGTGCGCAGCCGGCCGCGCAGCCCTTCGACGAGCAGCCCGCCGATGTGGTCCATGTGCAGGTGGGTGAGTACCACGTCGGTCACGGAGCCGGGGTCGATGCCGGCGGCGTCCAGTCGCATGGCGAGCTGTCCGGCCCGCGGGAAGCCCGGGAACTCCGTGCCCAGTCCGGAGTCGATGAGGATGGTCCGGCCGCCGCTGCGCACCACGGCCACGTTCAGGGGCCAGTCGATCGACTCCAGCGGGAGGAACATGTCGCCGAGCCAGGTCTTCAGGTCGGCCTCGGGGGCGTTGGTGGCCAGGGTCACGGGGGAGATCGGCAGGACCCCGTCGCTGATCACCGTCACGTCGATGTCGCCGACCTTCAGCGCGTAGCGCGACGGGACCGGTTCGTCGCGTCCCGGTGCGTCGGGGTGTGCGGTGTGGACCTGGGTCATGGGGTTCTCCTCGCGATGAGCGTCGGCCGGGGGCTTCGGCGGTGCTGCGGGTCGCACCGTCCGGTCATCTCTAAAGGACAGGCGAGGAACCTGGTTTGTGACAGCGGCCCTGCTCCCCCTCCGGGTTCGACGGCGGGTCCGGCGGCCGGTCCGGCGGGTCAGGTCTGGTACGGCGTCAGGGCAGTTGTCGCGAACGCCCGTTGTGTGCGTGATCGCTGTGATACGTTCCGTAATCCAACCGAAAAACAGGAGACCCCGGCGGTGCTACCAACACCCCGGGGTCAGGCAACAGGAGCCAACACTCCCGATGCGTGTCCATCGTAGCGCCCACGTGCGCGATTTCACCGTGTTGCCCAACGGCATGCTCCAGTGCCGACGTCTCTCGTACACCGCCCGCGGCCTGCTCGCGGACCTCCTCTCCCGTCCGGACGGCCGGCGCGAGGACGGCCGGCGGATGGCCGACACCAGCCCCCAGGGGCGTGGCGCGATCCGCAAGGCGCTGAAGGAGCTGAAGGACGCCGGGTACTACCGGGTCGAGAAGATCCGCCTGCCTGACGGCACGATCGTCAGCGAGGCCCATGTCTACGACGCCCCGCAGCTCGCGCCGCTGCCGGGTGTCAGCCGTCCGGTCCCCGGTGGAGGGGCCGCCGGCGGTGCTGTCGCCCTTTCAAAGGACCGGTACCAAGAACCCTCCCTCCCCGGCCCGCAAGTCGTTGAGGCCCCAGCGGTCAGGGAGATCGAAGGGGCCGAAGAGGCCTCCGACGACGGGCAGTTGCGCGAGGCGGTCGCCACGCTGTTCCGGGTGGTCCGCCCCGAGCCGCGCCTGCGTCCGGGAGAGGCCGAGGCGCGTGAACTCGCGCCCCTGGTCGCGCGGTGGCTGGAGCGCGGCAGCACCGCCGCCGACCTCGCGCAGGCCCTGCTGCCGGGCCTGCCCGCCCCGTTGCACTCGGCGGTCGCCGTCCTGCGCTACCGCCTGGAGCGCAAGCTGCCGCCCGCCCCGGCCGCCGCACGGCCCGCCGCGGCCCGGTACGCCGAGTGCGCCAGGTGCCACGATCCGGTGCCCCGGCCCGGCATCTGCGGCCCCTGTGCGGGCCTGGTGCCCCGGCCGGCCGGGGTCGGCGGCGACGCGACGGCGGCGCGCAGTGGCGCGGCCCGTGCGAGAGCGGTCCTGCGGGCGGCGAAGGGCATCGGTCCGGACCCGGGCGGCCTCGCCGCCGCCTGACGGGCGCTCCTGTCGGGCGCTCCTGACATGACGATGTGTCAGTTCTTCGGATCGGCCTCCCCACTGCCGTCGAACCGGTAGCTGGTCTGGCTGAAGCCGCCCTTGGCGAAGGCGAGGACCTTGGCCGGCCGCACCGCGAAGACGAGGGACTCGCCCCCGGAGGTGTGGGCGAAGCCGCCGTCCGTCACGTGGAACCGCCACTGGCCCGTCCACTTAGCCGTCCAGGCGACGGCGAGGCGTTCGAGCAGCGCGCGGTCGGTGACGCGCAGGGCCGGGCCCTCGACCATCACGTCGAGCCCCCGGTCCCAGTGGTTGCAGCCCGTGGTCAGGACCACGTGGTGGTTGCCGGCCAGGTTCACGGCCTTCTGCTCGTCGGGGCCGGTGGTGAAGTAGAGCTGCCCGTCGAGCCACACGGCCACCAGGGGCGTGGCATGGGGGCGCCCGTCGGAGCGGACCGTCGTGATCCAGAACAGTTGTGCCGCTTCCAGGGCCTCGCGGGCGGTCGCCCAGGGCGTCGCACTGGCATCGGGGTCGCTGAACCGCTCGTCGAGCCGGACTTCCACGTCGTTCATCGTCGTTCGTCACTCCCCACAGGACGGGACGGACAGGCCCCGCCGCGATCGGCGGACATGAGGGACGGTAGCCGCCGGGTCTGACAGTCGGCCGGGACACGGCTACCGGGGCCGGCCGGAATCATGCGGTTCCGGCACCGGCCGTCCGGTGCGGTGGGGGCCTTGGCGTCGAGGAGGGCCGCCTCGCCGTGCGACCGGTCCGCCCGCCCGCGGGGCCGGCGCCCGTCCCGTCCGCCCCCGCCGCGTCCTATTCCGGCGTCCCAGGTCCGGCCCGTCCCCGCTGGTCAGACCCCTGTTCGCCGTCCCACCCTCCCTGTCGCGGCGCCGGGCGTGGCGGCTGGGACGGACCACCGCGCAGGCTTCGGTCGTCCGATCGACGTCCGATCGACACGCCACCCGAGCCGATGCCGAAAGGGGCGCGATCACATGTCCGTCCGCAGTTCCCGCACCCGTCTGGTCACCGCCGCCGCGAGCCTCGTGGTCGGCGCCTTCTCGGTCACCGGGTGCCTCGACAGCGGCAGCGGGGTCATCGAGACGGCGACCGGCCCCTCGCTCAGGGCCGCCGCGCCCACCGCGGCGGCGGCCGCCCCCTCCGCAGAGCCCACCGCCGGCGCGGGCCCCGGTGGCAACGGTGGCAGCGGTGGCACCAATGGCACCGCCGGCACCCCGGCGCCGAAGGCTCCCGCACCCGCCGCCCCCGCGGCTGCGGCCTCCAAGCCGGCCCGCGCCTACGTGGACGACTCCCTCAAGGTCACCTACTGGCAGCAGTCCTCGGGCGACGCCGTCTCCTGGTGACCCGCACCGACCGCCGCACCGACCGCACCGACCACACCCGACGAAGGCAGGCACACCACCATGCTCAGCACCCCTCGCAGGATCGCCCGGCTCCTGGCCGTCTACGCCGGCGTGGCCTTCCAGGTCCTCGTCCTCGGCAGCCCGGACGACCCGGACGGCCCGGGCCTGTCGCGGAGGCCGCCGTCCCCCGGCGCGGGCGCCTGACGCCCCGCCACGCAGCACCGACCCCCGGCAGGCAGGGCCGGAGTTCCCGGCTCCGGCCCGCAGCGCACGCATTGGAGTCCCCATGGCCTTACGGACGGCCGTCACCGCGGAGCCGATACCTTCGCACGTGTCCGCGCTCGACTACGTCATCGGCCCGGCCCTCGAACAGGGCCACGACGTCGCGCTGTACGCCCCGCCGATGTTCCGCCGCGAAGCCCGCCGGCGGAAGGCGGAGTTCCACCGGGCGGGAACGGACTGGACGTACGACCCGGCCGTCCAGCAGACGGCGAGCGGGATCTGGAAGGAGTCGGGGAACGCGCACTTCGACCGCCACGTCTTCGGCCGGCTCTGGCCGGAGCAGGCCGAGGCGAAGGCCCGTGACCTGATCGGCGCGTGGACCCACGAGCGGCCCGATCTGGTGATCGCCGAGTGCAGCGACCTCGGCGCGCACCTCGCGGCGAGGGTCCTGCGGCTGCCCGTGTGGGCAGCGGACAACGGCCTGGGCCCGGTGCTCCTGGACCTGTGGGACACCGACATCGCGCCCGCGCTGGCGTCCCTCTACAAGCGGCACGAGCAGGACACCCCCGTACTGCCACCGATGCTCACCCCCGCCCCGGTCCCCTGGTTCTACGGAACGCCCCCGCCCGCGGCCCGCGCGGTCCGGCGCACCGTCGCGTCGTTCCGTACCGCCGCCCCCGGGTGGCCGGACCGCTCCCCCGCCTCCTCCCGTCCGCTCGTCTACGTGAGCCTCGGCACCCTGACCACCGCCATGCCGGGCCTGCGCGGCGTCGTGGGACGTGTGTACCGGGAGGTCATGGCCGCCCTCTCCGCGGCCGGCTGCGATGCGATCGTGTCCGCGGGCGACCTCACACGGGACCTGCCGAGCGCGGACCCCCGCATCACGGTCGTCGACCACGTCCCGCAGCCCGCACTCCTGCGCCGCGTGGACCTGTTCGTGACCCACGGCGGACGGGCCTCCCTGCTCGACGCCGTCCAGGGGGCAACCCCCCTCCTGGGCCTGGGCGTTCTCGCCGACCAGCCGGACAACACCGCCGCCTTCGCCCGCCGCGGCCTCGGCCGCGCGCTGGACCTCACCGCGACACGGGACGAGATCGCCGCCGCCGTCACGGCCGTCCTCGGCGACTCCCGCCACACCGCCGCCATGACCGCCGCCGGCGCCGAACTGTCACGGCTGCCCTCGCTGGACATCACGCGACTGCGGGCCTGCGCGGGGGCGTAGGCGCGCATCGCTCGCTCATGCACCCCGCACCGACACTCGTGGGCTCCCAGTCCCTGCCCGTGAACGTCCTGGCCGGCCCCGGCGCACCAGCGGTGTCCGAGCTCGCCGAGGCGGGAGCCGCCCGCATCAGCGCGGGATCCTCCATCGCCGAGGCAGCGTACGGGCTGGTCCACCGGGCCACCCGCGAACTGCTGGAGAAAGGCACGACGACCGCACTGGAGGACGGGTTCGACTACGCCACCCTCAACGCGCTGCTTCTGACCGCCGGACACGGCTCAGGTGCGACGGCGGGACTCCTGCCGCCCGAGCCGGCCGGTCGCGGCGGTGAGTGACGGGTCCCCCTCCTTGCGGGTGTCCACGGCCGCCGCCCGGGGCCGGCCGCCGCTCCTGCCGGTCCTCGCCCCGGAGGAGAACCGGCGTACCACCGCCGAATCAGGCGTCGAGCACCTGGCCGTCACGCCTGACGACCGGCCCCTGCGTCGACCACGGGAACTCGATCCAGTCGTCGGTCCTCTTCCACACGTACTCGCACTTCACCAGGGAGTGCGACTTCTCGTAGATGACGGCGGACCGGACCTCGGCGACATGGTCGACGCAGAAGTCGTGCACGAGCCGCAGTGTCTTGCCCGTGTCGGCGACGTCGTCGGTGATCAGGACCTTCTTGTCGGTGAAGTCGATCGCGGCGGGAACGGGCGCCAGCATGACCGGCATCTCGAGAGTGGTGCCCACGCCCGTGTAGAACTCGACGTTCACCAGGTGGATGTTCTTGCAGTCCAGCGCGTACGCCAGGCCGCCCGCCACGAACACCCCGCCGCGGGCGATGCTCAGGACGAGGTCGGGCTCGTAGCCGTCGTCGGCGATCGTCTGCGCGAGTTCGCGCACCGCCCGCCCGAAGGTCTGGTAATCCAGGGTCTCACGCACATCAGTCACGGCGACCAGTCTCCCTTGGCCGCCGGCCGGGCCGCGAACACCGGCACGCTCGGGACCGCAAGTGTGGCGTTCACCACCCCGGCCGCGCGCTCCGGACCGGCCGAGCCGGTACACCATCGGTACACCATCGGTGTACGCTCGTGGTATGGCTGATGCGACGATCAAGGTCTCCCCTGATACGCGTGACCGGCTGGCCGCCCTTGCGGCCACCCGCGGCACCACGATCGGCGCCCAGGTGGCCCTGCTCGTGGAACAGCAGCCCACCGCCGAGCAGATCGCCGAGCGCGTCGCCGAGGGCCGCCGCCTGCTGCGCGAGCACTTCGGGATGACCCTCACCGACACGGAGCTGGACCAGGGCCCGGACCTGCTGCAGCGGGTCTACGGCATCGCCGCGGAGGACGCGCGCGCCAAGGTCGCCCCCCGGCGCAGCGCGTGATCATTCTGGATTCCAGCGCCCTGGCCGCGCTGGCCGCAGGCCACCCGCGTCTGCACCGGATCGTGGATGCCGCTCTGCACAGCCCGTTCCAGCATCTGCTGGTGCCGGTGCTGTGCCTGGTCGAGGCCGAGATCAAGGACGAGGGTGCCGCGCACGCGGTCCTGGCGCTGCCCTCCGTGGAGTTCGAGCCGCTGGACGCGAGTACCGCCGTGGTGGTGGCGAGGATGGTCCGCGACGGTTACGGGGGGCAGGACTTGGCGCACGCGATCGCCACGAGCCTGCCCACTCCGGTGCGTCCGCAGCAGCACCTGGTCCTGACGGCCCGTGCGGAGCTGTATCCGCCGGGGATCGTCACCGTCGACATCGACGACCCCCGCCTGGAGCCGTAGGTCTCGCTGCCGGGAGAGACCGGGAGCGGGCCCGGACACCCGCCGGGCCGCCGTGGAGAATCACCCCATGCGGATCCTGATCGTCACCACCGGCTCCCGCGGGGACGTCGCGCCGTTCACCGGCCTGGGCCGACGCCTGCTGGACACCGGACACGACGTCGCCGTGGTCGCCCATCCGACCTTCGCGACGCTGATCGAGTCCTGCGGCCTGGAGTACCGGCCGCTGCCGGGAGACCCGGAGGAGCTCATCCGGGCCAGGGCCCGCGCGACCTCCCCGGACGAGAGCCGCGCGCTGCTGACCGCGTACGTGGACGGGCTCGCCGGCGGCGTGGAGGACGCCGTGGCGGGCGGCGCCGACCTGCTGCTCACCGCCTTCGCCCCGTCGCCGCTCAGTCAGACGGCCGGGGAGGCCTACGGCGTGCCCGTCCTCGGCACGTACCTCACGCCCGCCTTCGCCACCGGGGAGTTCCCGCTGCCCGGCCCCGCCGGCGGCACGGACCTGGGACCGGAAGGCAACCTCGCGGCCGGACAGGAGCGGCTGCGGAGCGCGGACCGGCTGTTCTCGGGTGCCGTGGCCCGGATGCGCGAGCGCCTCGGCCTTGCCGGCACGCCGCCGCCGGAACCACTCGGCCGCACCCGTCCGGTCGTCCACGGCTACAGCCCCCTGCTGCTGCCGCGCCCGGCGGACTGGCCGGCCCCGGTCGACGTGGCGGGCTTCTGGTGGCCCGCCCGGCCGCTGGGCTGGCAGCCCCCGGCCGAGCTGGCCGACTTCCTCCAGGCCGGTCCGGCCCCGGTGTTCATCGGCTTCGGCAGCATGGCACCGGGCGAGGGCGCGCGGCTCGGCGAGCTGGTGACGGCGGCGGTACGGCGGGCCGGAGTGCGCGCGGTGGTCCAGGCGGGCTGGGCCGGGCTGGAGGCCACGGGCGACGACGTCCTGTCCGTCGGCGACCTCCCCCACGACTGGCTGCTCCCCCGCACGGCCGCCGCCGTCCACCACGCCGGAGCGGGCACCACCGGCGCCGCGCTGCGCGCCGGGATCCCCGCCGTGCCGGTGCCCGTCATGGCCGACCAGCCGTTCTGGGCGGCCCGGCTGCACCGGCTGGGAGTGGCCCCGCAGCCCGTGCCGTTCACGGACCTCACCGCCGAACGCCTCGCCGCCGCGATCACGGCCGCCCTGGCCGAACCGGTCCGCCGCCGCGCGGCCGCCGTCGCCGGGCTCATGGCGGCCGAGGACGGCGCCGGTGCCGTCCTCGCCCACATCGCCCGGATCGACGAGGCCCCCGGCCACTGAGCCCCGCCGCCCACGGACACCCCGGACCGGGACCGGACGAGGCCGGACCACCTGCGGAGGCTCTCGTCGGGCGGGACCGGAACGGGCGTCCTCCGCTGGGGATCCGGTACGGCACCGCCCTCCTGGCGGGGGCACGACCGCGATCCACGGCTGCCCCGGGCCCAGGCCTGCCGGGGTGGTCGTGGCGGCGGCGCCGTCCAACGCGCCGGAGGAGCGGGCTCATCGGGGCCCGGTGGTGCGCCCCAGGATGTCACCGCTGTGCACCGCTGCCACGACGCCGACCACGGGCGTGGACAGGAACGTGAGCAGCACGGGCCCGTAGCCGGCATCGGACGCCACGGCCACGACGACGGTCTCGCCGAGGTACACCGTTCCGGCGACGGTCCCGGCGAGCAGTCCTCGCAGCGAGGCGTGCCGGGCCAGCCACTCGGGTGACAGCGCAAGTGCCGCGCCGGTGATCGCGCCGGTCAGAACGCCGACACCCAGGCTTCCGCCGACCACGATCGCGATTCGGGCGAGTCCCCCGTCAGGGCGTGCGGCTCTTCGAGGAGTCGGGCCACGGCGACGCCGAGCCATGCCGAACAGGCCAGCCCGGCGGGCACGGCTCCGATCCGGACTCCCAGTCGAACACCTCGTCGGACCACAGCGGCGATCACGGCGCGAACCCCCATCACTCGGCCGCGGCCACTCTACGGAAGATATTGAACGCGTTCAAATAACATGTGGGGATGCCGTCCGCGACCCTCGGGACGGGCGCTCAGGCGGCCGTACACGCCGTCGGCAGACAGGCTCTGACCTGGTGTCATTCCGAGAATCGCCTAGGCTGGGGAGTTCTGCCGGGCAGCTTCGGAGGGGACACCGTGAGTCAGGACGACAGCACGTACGACAACGTCCGGATCCAGGTACCGGAGGGCCGGGAAGCGATTCGGAAGCGCCCCGGGATGTACATCGGCTCGACCGGTGAACGGGGCCTGGGCCAGATGGTGTTCGAGGTCGCCGACCGGGCCGTGAACGAAGTCCTGGCCGGCCGGGCCGGCCGCGTCGACATCACCCTCACGTCCGACGGCGGGGTGCGCGTCGCGGACGACGGCCCGGGCGAGAGCAGCCTGGAGGCCCTGACGCCCCGGACAGGGGCCGGGGCGGGGCTCGGCGGCCGCCATGACGTGATGCTCGGCCGCGCGGGCGTTGGCCCCGTCGTCGCCAACGCCCTGTCGAGCCGGTTGACGGCCGAGGTCCGGCGCGAGGGCGTCCGACGGGTGCGGGAGTACGCTCGCGGTGTCGCCGTCACCCCGGTCACCGACGCGGGGCCGGCGGCCGGCAGCGGCACCACCGTCACCTTCTGGCCGGACACCGAGATCTTCGGGGCGACGGAGTTCCCGTTCGACGACCTGGCGGACCGCTTCCGGGAACTCGCGCTGCTGAACCGGGACTTGGACGTCCTGCTGACCGACAGCCGCCGCTCGGACGGCCCCCGGTCGCTCCGGTTCCGGTTCCCCGGCGGGACGCGGGACCACGTCCGCCTCCTCGACGCGCGCACGGCGCACGGCGGCCCCGACGACCCCGGTGGCCCCGACGTCATCGGCTTCGAGCAGGAGGACCCGCGGATGGCGGGGACGATGGAGGTGGCCCTCCGCTGGCGTGACGCCCCTGACGAGCGGGTCCGGAGCTTCGCCAACTGCCACCCCACCCCCCGTGGCGGCACCCACGAGGCGGGATTCCGCGACGGGGTGGCGGCCGCGCTCGACGCCTACGCACGACGCCGGGACCTGCTGGGCGCGGCGGACCCCGGCCTCACCGCCCGGCAGGCCGGCGCGGGCCTGACCGCGGTCGTGTCGGTGAAGCTCGACCGGCCCGAGTTCCACGGCTCCACCCGCGACGTGCTCGGCGACGACACCGTGCGCGGCTGCGTCGGGCGGGCCGTCCGGGAGCACCTCGGCGCGTGGCTGGAGGCGCACCCGGAGCAGGCCGCGGCCGTCGTCCGGCAGGCCGCCCGGAGCGCGTGAGCGCCCCGGGCCCGCCGCCTCCCTCAAGGCGGCGGGGCCGGGGCCGTTCGGCGCCGGACGGCGTCAGGCGGGGCGGATGCCCGGGTTGCCGGCCTCGGTGACGAAGGAGGCGGCGGTGGAGAGGGTGCCGCCGGGGCGGGTGATGTGGGAGACCACCCGGTAGTCGGCGCGGGCCCGGCGCTGGTCGAGGGTGAGCACGGTGTAGCCGCGGCGCCCGTCGTAGTACTTCATGTGCGGGTTGGCCGCCATGAGGGTGCTCCAGTTGGACGGCTTCTCCTCGCCGTCGCCGTCGCTGCTGATCGAGGTTCCGACGAACTCCACGCCCACGGTACGGGAGTTGGGGTCGTCGAAGTTGCGCTTGACGTCCAGGGCGTAGGCCACGTGCACGTCGCCGGTGAGCAGCACCAGGTTCTTCACGCCGGACTGGTCGACGGTCTTCAGGAAGCGCTCGCGGGCGGCGGGGTAGCCGTCCCAGGCGTCCATGGAGAGCTTGGAGCGGTCGGCGGTGGTGTTCTTGCGGCGGGAGAAGACGACCTGCTGGGGTACGACGTTCCAGGTGGCCTTGGAGTGGCGCAGGCCGTCGGCGAACCAGCGTTCCTGGGTGGCGCCCATCAGGGTGCGCTTGGCGTCGTCGGACTCCGGGGTGGGGTACTGCCAGCCGTCGCCGTTGGCCTGGTCGTCGCGGTACTGGCGGGTGTCGAGGATGTCGAACTGGGCCAGCTTGCCGTAGTGGACGCGCCGGTAGAGGGTCAGCTCGGTGCCGCGGGGCTGGGGCATGCGCAGCGGCTGGTTCTCCCAGTAGGCGCGGTAGGCGGCGGCGCGGCGGGCGACGAAGGGGGCCGGGTCCTGGTTCTTCTCCGGGATGCCGGCGGCGTAGTTGTTCTCCACCTCGTGGTCGTCCCAGGTGACGTACCAGGGGTGGGCGGCGTGCGCGGCCTGGAGGTCGGGGTCGTTCTTGTAGAGGGAGTAGCGCAGCCGGTAGTCCTCGAGGGTGGTGGTCTCGTGGTTGAAGTGGGCCGCGAGGGTGCGGTCGGTGTACTTGCGGTCGCCGCCGACGGAGTCGATGCCGTACTCGTAGATGTAGTCGCCGACGTGGAAGACGGCGTCCAGGGACTCGTTGGCGAGGTGGCGGTAGGCGGTGAAGTAGCCGTCCTCGTAGGCCTGGCAGGAGACGAAGGCGATGCGGGCGCTGTCGAGCTTCCTGCCGCGCGGCGGGGCGGTGCGGGTGCGGCCGACGGGGCTGGACCAGGAGCCGACGGTGAAGCGGTACCAGTACTCGCGTGCGGCGTCGAGGTCGTCGACGTCCACGTGGACGGCGTAGTTGAACTCGGCGTGGGCGCGGGCGGTGCCGCGCCGCTCGACGCGGCGGAACTTCTCGTCGCGGGCGATCTCCCAGCCGACCTTCACCGAGCCGGTGGGCGGCAGGCCGGCGCCGGGCTCCAGCGGGCGCGGGGCCAGGCGGGTCCACAGGACGACGGCCTCGGAGGTGGCGTCGCCGGAGGCCACGCCGAGGGTGAAGGGGTTGTCGCCGATGGCGCGCGGGGCGATCTCGTTGTCGGCGGCACCGGCGGTGGGGATGTTGACGCTGAAGGCGAGCGCGGCGGCGGCCGAGGTGACGGTCAGGAAGCGGCGCCGGTCGAGGCGGGCGGCGGCCTCGCGCAGCATCCGGTCGGCGGTGGAGTGGTCGGCGGGGCGGGTCATGGGGGGTGGTGGCCTTTCGCTGCTCGGGGGGTGTGCGAAGGGAATTGGAGTGGACCGCCCCGTACGGCGGGGGTCGGGATCAGGGCAGCAGAGTGATCATCTGATGGGAGCCCCGTGAAGGTCCGGCATATCGCCCCGAGCTGCTCGGAATGCTGCATTCCGGTCTCTTCCACCTCCGCCCCGACCTGTCCTGCCCCGCCCTGACCGGTCTCGGCCCGCTCGGCCGCGGGCATCCCGGCCGCCGGCGGGCCCGGTGGGCGCGGCTCGCACCATGGGCCGGTCAAGCCCCCCTGCCCGCGCTCACCCGCCCCCCGCACTCACCCGGCGTTCAGACGACTTCCAGGTTGGCCATCATCCCCATGTCCTCGTGTTCGGCGTTGTGGCAGTGGAAGAGGTAGCGGCCGCGGTAGCCGTCGAAGCGGGTGATGATCTCCGCGGACTCCCCGGGGCGCAGCGAGACGGTGTCCTTGAGGCCGGCGTCGTGGGGCAGTGGGGGTCTGCCGCCGCGGGTGAGGATGCGGAAGCCGACGAGGTGGAGGTGGACGGGGTGGTGGACGTCCGCGATCAGGCGCCAGATCTCGGTGTCGCCGAGGGGGACGGTGACGTCGGTGCGGGCGGGGTCGAAGGGCCGGCCGCCGATGAGCCAGCCGTGGCCGCCGTTCATCCGGCCGGCGCGGAAGGCGAAGTCGCGGGTGCGGACGGCGTCCTGGCGGTGCCAGTCGGGCAGGTCGGTGGCGAGGACGGGTGGGATGCGGCTGTCGTCGGTGGCGGGGCGGGTGATGCGGAAGGCCATGACGTCGCGGGTGCGGCCGGTGCCGAGGCGGTTGACGAGGCGGACGAGGGAGCCGATGGGGGCGGTGGCGAAGTCGATGACGAGGTCGTGGCGTTCGGCGGGGGCGGTGGGCAGGGTCCGGTGGGTGACGGGGGTGGCGAGCAGGCCCTGGTCGGCGCCGATCTGGACGAGGTCGAGGCGGCGGCCGTCCTCGGTGAGGGCTTCGAGTTCGTAGTGGCGGGCGTTGGAGGCGTTGAGCAGGCGCAGCCGGTGGCGGGTGGCGTCGGTCTCGTGGACGGGCCAGGGGGCGCCGTTGACGAGGATGACGTCGCCGAGGACGCCGGCGAGGTGGGGTTCGGTGACGCCGGGGGTCGTGCGCAGGGTGGGGTCGAGGGAGGGGTAGCTGAGGGCGCCGTCGGCGGTGAAGGCCCGGTCGGTGATCATCAGGGGGATCTCGCGGGGGCCGGCGGGCAGGCCGAGGTTGTCCTCGGTGTCGTCGCGCACGATGTGGAGGCCGGCGAGGCCGCGCCAGATGGCGGGGGCGGTGTAGTCCATGCGGTGGTCGTGGTACCAGAGCAGGGTGGGGCGTTGGTCGTTGGGGAAGGTGTAGTCGCGTTTCAGGCGGCTGGTGACGGCGCGGGGGTCGGTCATGTGGCCGCCGGTGCCGTGGCCGTCCGTGCCTGACATGCCTGCCATGCCCGGCATGGTGTGGGGGGTGTCGGGCCAGGCGGCGGGCAGGACGAGGTCGGTGGGGTAGCCGTCGGAGTCCGCGGGGGTGCGGCCGCCGTGGAGGTGGACGACGGTGGGGACGGGGAGTTCGTTGTGGTGGGTGACGGTGACGGGCCGGCCGCGGCGGGCCTCGATGGTGGGGCCGGGGAAGGTGCCGCCGTACGTCCACAGGCGGGTGGTGAGGCCGGGCAGGATCTCGGCGGTGGTCTCGCGCTGGACGATGTCGTAGTGGTCGGTGCCGCCGGCGGTGGAGACGGGTCTGGCGACGGCGGGCAGGGGCAGCGGGACCTGGTACGGGGGTGGCAGCGCCGCGGTGCTGCGCAGTCGGGCGCCGGTGGTGGCGGGGCGGCGGGCGAGGGCGGCGGCGGTGGCGAGTGAGGCGGTGGTGAGCAGGCCGAAGGCGCCGCCGATGCCCAGAATTTGACGACGCGTCAGGCCGGGTGGGCGGTTGTCGTGGGGCTCAGGCACGGTCGTCCCCCTCGCGCGCGGGGGCGGTGCGCCGTGCGGGCAGCGGGGTGCGCCACAGGGCGGTGGTGAGGACGACGGTGCCGGCGATGGTGGCGACGCCCAGGGGCAGGTGCAGCCACAGGGCGCCGCCGAGTCCGGCGAAGTACTGCACGGTCTCGGCGGCGGCCACGGCGAGGCTGGCGGCGAGCGGCCAGGCGCGGCGCAGCCGTAGCCACAGGACGAGGGCGGCGATCAGCTGGAGGTAGCCGAGGGTGGTGACGGCGTCGGCGCCGGCGGCGTGCCAGCCGAGGGCGTCGAAGTCTCCGCTGAGGTAGACGCCGGCGAAGACGGGCTGGCCGAACAGGACGGCGGTGTGGGCGGCGGCCAGGGCGCGCAGGGTCCGTCCGGCGGGCCCGGTCCGCTCCCCCGCGGCGGACCGGGCCTCGGGCTCCGGTGGGGTCCTGGGGGCGGCGATGGCCATGGGGGGTCCTTCCTCGTACCGGTCTCGGGCCGCACCGTGTGCCGGTGTGCGGCCCCGCCCCCGACGCTATGACCGTCCGGTTATCCTGTCCAAGATCAGTATTGCTATGGCGTGATGACCGTGGGGGCATGAGGACTTCGTGGACCTGAACACGCTCACCCAGTTCCTGGCGGTGGCGCGGCTGGAGCACCTGAGCCGGGCGGCCGGGGAACTGCGCGTCGCCCAGCCGTCGTTGAGCCGATCCATCGCCCGGCTGGAGGCCGAGCTGGGCACGCCGCTGTTCGAGCGCGGCGGGCGGCTGCGGCTGAACGACGCCGGGCGGCTGTTCCGCGACTACGTGGAGCGCTCGCTGGGCGAACTGGAGGCCGGACGGCGGGCGGTGGCCGAGGCCGCCGCGCAGGGGCCGGGCACGGTGCGGCTGGCCTCGGAGACCTTCCTGGCCTTCGGCGGGCCGCTGGCCGCGTTCAAGCGCGCCCACCCGGGGGTGGAGATCGAGCTGCACCAGCTGTCCGCGCGGGAGACGGCGCGGCGGCTGCGCGCCCAGGACGTCGACCTCGCCGTGGTCTCCCAGCCGGTCGCCGCCGAGGGCCTGGAGTCGGTGCTGCTGCTGGACGAGGAGGTGGGGCTGGCCGTCCCGGTGGGCGATCCGCTGGCCCACCGCACCGCGGTGGGCGTCGAGGAGCTCGCGCAGCGGCCGTTCATCGCCGCCCGGCCCGGGCACTGGCAACGCCGCCTGCTGGACCGGCTGTTCGCCGCCCACGGCCTGGTGCCGCGGATCGTCTGCGAGAGCGACGAGGCCGGCGCCATCGCCGAACTGATCAGCGCGGGCCTGGGCGTGGGCCTGGTGCCCGCCATCGCCCGGCGCACCGCGACCCGGCTGCCGCTGGTGTGGGTCGGCGTGGACAGCCCCGAGTGCCGGCGCTCGCTGACCCTGTTCTGGGACGGTCAGGCGCGCCTGCCCGCCGCCGCCCGCCGGCTGCGCGAGGCGATCGCGGGCTGGGACTGGGCGGACGGCGGGCAGGCGGACGGCAGCCGGGCGGACGGCGGGTTCTGACGACGGGCAGGCGGACGGCAGCCGGGCGGACGGCGGGTTCTGACGACGGGCCCGGTCGGGGACCCGGTCAGAGCCTGGCGGCCGAGAAGGTGTCGCACTGGGCGGCGTCGCCGCTGCGGTAGCCGGTGGTGAACCAGGCCTTGCGCTGCTCGGCGGAACCGTGCGTCCAGGCCTCCGGGTTGATCCGCCCGGTGGCGCCCTGCTGGATCCGGTCGTCGCCGACCGCCGCGGCCGCGTCCAGGCCCTGGGCGATGTCCTGGTCGGTGAGCGAGGCGATCAGCGGACGGCCGGTGGAGGCCTGCGGGGTGGTCGTGGCGTGGTGCGCCCACACCCCGGCGTAGCAGTCGGCCTGGAGCTCCAGGCGCACCGAGCCGCTGTTGGCGCCCTGGCGGTCGTTGCCGACCTTCTGCATGGCGCCGGTGAGGTTCTGGATGTGGTGGCCGTACTCGTGGGCGACGACGTAGGACTCGGCGAACGGGCCGCCCTTGGCGCCGAAGCGGGCGGACAGCTCGTTGAAGAAGCCCAGGTCGAAGTAGGCCTTCTTGTCGCCGGGGCAGTAGAACGGGCCCACCGCGGAGGTCGCCGACCCGCAGGCGGTGGAGACCTGACCGGTGAACAGCACCGTCTCGGCGTTCTTGTACGGGACGTTGGCGCGCTTCGGCAGCTCGGTGCGCCAGAACTCCTGGAGGCTGTTGGTGACCGCCACGATCCGGCAGTCCTGGCGCTTGTTGGCGTCCGCGCCGGTCTTGCAGGCCTGCTGCACCTCGCCGGCCGTCCGGGTGCCGGAGGAGTTGGAGGAGGAGCCGTCGCCGGAGGACAGGCCCAGCAGCTGCGGGTCGACGCCGAGGATGACCGCGAACAGCACCGCGATCAGGCCCACGGCCCCGCCGCCGATGGCGACCTTCCCGCCCGGGATGCCGCGCCGGTCGTCCACCTGCGAGGTGTCGAGGTCGCCCTGGTCGTCGAACTGCATGTGCCCCTGCCCTGCCCGCTTCTGCCGGTCGCTTCTGCCGGTCGCTTTTGTGCGTTCTGGTGACGGTCTGTACCGTCACGGCCCAGCCCAGCCTACGGGCCCCGGCCCCCGCCCCGGCGCAGCGGGGCCCGGTCGGGGCCGGGGCGCTGTAGCGGCGCCGCCCGGCCCTCCCGTCACGGGGAGGACCGGGCGGCACATGCCCAGCGGGGCGGCACGTGCTCAGCCGGGCCGCACTGATCAGCCGGCCGGCGCGGGCGCCGGGGCGTAGCCGGCCGGGCGGGTGGTGAAGGTGCCGCGGCCCTGGGTGCGGCCGCGCAGGCGGCCCGCGTAGCCGAAGAGTTCGGCCAGCGGTACCAGTGCGCTGACTTGGGCGGTGGTGCCGGTTCCCGGTTCGGTGGCCCGGACGTGGCCGCGGCGGGCGGCGAGGTCGCCGAGGACGGCGCCCAGCGCGTCCTCGGGCACGGTGACGCTCACCTCGGCGAGGGGTTCCAGCAGGTGCGTCCGCGAGGCGCGCAGTGCCTCGCGCAGGCCGAGGCGGGCGGCGGTGCGGAAGGCGAGTTCGGAGGAGTCCCTGGGGTGGGTGGCCCCGTCGGTGAGGGTGACGGCGACGCCGGTGACCGGGTGGCCGCCGAGCGGGCCCTCGGCCAGGGCGTCGCGGCAGCCGGCCTCGACGGCCTGCACGTACTCGCGCGGGACCCGTCCGCCGGTGACGGTGGAGGTGAACGCGAACTCCCCTTCGGTGTCCGGAGGCAGGGGGTGGACGTCGAGGACGAGGCGGGCGAACTGGCCCGCGCCGCCGTCCTGTCTGGCGTGCCGGTGGACGAAGCCGGTGACGCCCTCGACGAGGGCCTCGCGCAGCGCGACCTTCGGCCGGCCGACCGCGGCCTCGATGCCGCTGTCGCGCCGGATCTTCTCCACCGCGACCTCCAGGTGCAGTTCGCCCAGGCCGGACAGGATGCGCTGGCCGGTCTCCGGGTCGGTGGCCACGCGCAGCGAGGGGTCCTCCTCGGCCAGGCGGGCCAGCGCCGTGGCGAGCCTGTCGGTGTCGGCGGCGCGGCGGGCCTCGACGGCGACGGTGACGACCGGTTCGGCGCTCACGGGGGCCTCCAGGACGATGGGGTGGCCGGCGTCGCACAGGGTGGCGCCGACGCGGGTGTGCTTGGGGCCGACGACGGCGACGATGTCGCCGGCGCGGGCGCGTTCGGTCTCGGTGTGGCGGTCGGCCAGGACGGTGGTCTTGCCGGCGTCGACGTGGGCGAGGATGCCGAGGTTGCGGACGGCGGCGATGGTGTCCGTGGTCGCGGCGGTGATCGCGATGGTGGTGTGGGTGCGCATGGCCCGGGTGCCTTTCGAGGCGGTTCTTCGTGGTGGCGGGCGCGCGATCGGGCAGTGCCGGTGAACTGACTGATCGTCAGATGTGCTTCCGCGAGAAGGCCTCGGGGATCGGACCGGGGCCGGATTCAGGCGGTGGCGGCACTGCTCCGGTGCCGGCCGCGCAGCGGGCACCGGGAGGACGGGGGCACCAGGATCACCTCGTACCGCGACGCGGGAGAGGGGGCGGCGGCGCTCTGCTTGGGCACGGCCGCTCGCCCCCTCTCCTCGTTGCTGTCGTCACGGTCGGCGCGGTCGTCACGGTCGGCGCGGTCGGCCGCGCGTCGGAGCGCGGCCGCGTGGCGAGTGTAGGGACGGCGGGCCCGTCGGGGCGACGGGTTTTACGGGGCCGGGCTCTACGGCGCCGGGCTGGACGGCGTCCCGAAGCGCAGCACCGGCTCGGACCAGCCGTCGTCGCTCACCCCGGCGTCCAGGGCGGCGCCGATGGCGCGTTCCTCGTACGCGAAGTGGGAGTCCATGATGGCGGCGAGCCCGTCGAGTTCGCGTCCGATCGCCTCCGGGTCGGCACCGGGCGCGGCACCGGGGACGGCGCCGGGGACGGCGCCGGCGGCGGCCTGGTCGGCGAGGTCGCGCACCCGGGTGAGGATGTGGGTGATGAAGCCGTGGTCCTCGACGAGTTTGGCGATGGTCGGCGCCAGGTCGGGCCGTTCGCGCAGGAGTTGGGCGAACAGGCCGGTGTCCTCGCCCTGGTGGTGGTTGGTCAGGGCGGTGCAGAAGGCCAGGCAGTGGGTGAGGAGCCGGCCGTCGTCGGCGTCCGGGCGTCGTGGTCCGCCGAGGTTGGTGCGCAGGTCGGCGAGGCGGCGGCGCAAGTCCTGGTGCGCGCGGGAGAGTTCCAGGCTGAGGGCGGCCGTACGGCCGGTGGAGGGGGAGGCCACGGGGGCGGTCCCTTCGGTTCGGCACCTCCATGCCTGACGCGGTCCGTCATCGGCACGCGATGCTCGGGCCATCCGATCACGTGGCCCGGCCGGCGGGCAAGTGGGGCCCTGCGGACGGTTCCGCGGCAGGCCCCGCGGACGGTTCGGCCGCCCGGGCGCGTGGGCGGCCGAGCAGGATTCCGGCGGCCACCAGCGCCAGTCCCGCCGCCTGGCGCGCCCCGAAGGGGTCGCCGTCCAGCGCGGTGCCCAGCAGCACGCCGGTGAGCGGGTTGAGCAGTCCGAGCAGGCCCACCGTGGCGGCCGGCAGGTGGCGCAGCCCGGCGAACCAGCAGGCGAAGGCGAGCGCGGTGGCGATGACGGTGGTGTAGCCGAAGGCGAGCAGGGTGGGCCCGTCCACGGCCGGGGGCGCGCCCTCGACGAGGACGGCGGGCGGCAGCAGGACCAGGCCGCCCGCGGTCAGCTGCCAGGCGGTGGCGGCGAGCGGGTCGGCGCCCTCGCGCCAGCGGGCGGCCAGGACGTAGCCGACGGAGGAGATCAGCATCGCCGCCGCCGAGGCCGCCAGACCCGTCCAGCCGATCCCGCCGCCGGGCCCGGGCAGGGCGAGCGCGACCCCGGCCAGGCCCACCACCGCGCCCGCCAGGTGGGCGCGGCGCGGGCGCTGCCCGGCCAGTGCCCAGGCGGTGAGCAGCATCGCGAGGGGGGAGGCGGCCATGACGGTGGCGGCGGCACTGGTGGGCAGCAGCTGGGAGGCGAGGTAGAGCAGGACGAAGAAGACGGCGGTGTTGAGCAGGCCCAGCAGGGCGCTGCGCCACCACCAGGGGCCGTGCGGGCGGCTGCGGGCGAGGGCGAGCAGCAGCAGTCCGGCGGGCAGGGCGCGCAGGGCGGCGCCCCACAGGGGGTGGCCGGCGGGCAGGTGGGCGTGGGTGACCCAGTAGTTGGCGCCCCAGGCGACGGGGGCGAGGGCGGTGAGCAGCACCCATCGCATATTGGCTTCCATGGAAGGCAATATAGCTTCCCGGGAAGCTACCCGGGTTAGGATGGCCGCATGGAGCACTCCGCCGGGCAGCACCCCGATCACGTCGCGCAGATCCAGGCCGGGTGGCGGCGCGAGCGCCCCGACCTGGACGTCTCCCCGCTGGCCGTGATCGGGCGCCTGCACCGCCTGGCCGCACGCCTGACCGCCGAGCTGACCCTCGTCTACCAGCGCTACGGCCTGAGCGAGGGCGAGTTCGACGTGCTCGCCGCGCTGCGCCGGGCCGGCGCCCCGTACGAGCGGGCCCCGGGCGAACTGGCCGCGCACACCATGGTGACCACGGGGGCGATGACCAAGCGGATCGACCGTCTGGAGCGCGCCGGGCTGGTCACCCGCCGCCCGGCGGTGGACGACCGGCGCGGGCGGGTGGTCGCCCTCACCGACGCCGGGCGGCGCCTGTTCGACGAGGCGTTCACCGCCCACATCCGCAACGAGCACCGCCTGCTGGCGCACCTGGCCCCCGAGGAGGCGGGCGCCCTGCGGACGCTGCTCACCGCCTGGCAGCACCGCCTGGACGGCGCCGGGGGCGACACCGGCCCCGGCACCGGGCCCGACGCAGGGCCCGACGCAGGGAGCGTGCACCGTGCGGAGTCGAGTGGTGACGGCCGGTCATGAGAAGCTGACCCATGACCAGCGCACCGCCCCCGTCCTCCCCACCGCCGCCGCCCGGCCACCGGTCCGACTCCGCTCCCCCGCCCGGCTGGGGGAACCCGGCGGTGCGGGCCGACCGGCGCCTGGTGGCGATGCTGCAGGAACTGCGGGTGCTCCAGACCGGCGTGCAGATCGTCTTCGCCTTCCTGCTCGGCGTCGCCTTCACCCCGCGCTTCGCCCAGCTCACCGACGCCCAGCAGGACATCTACGTCGTCACGCTGCTGCTGTCGGTCGTCGCCGCGGCCGTCCTGGCCACCCCCGTCGCCCTGCACCGCGGCCTGTACCGCCACCCCGGCAAGGAGCGGATCGTCGCCGTCTCGGTCCGCGTCGCCCAGGTGGGCCTGCTGCTGCTCGCCACCGCGCTGACCGGCGCCGTACTGCTGGTCCTCGACGTCGTCCTCGGCACGGTGCCGGCGGTGCCGATCACCTGTGCCATCGCGCTGACCTTCGCCGGGCTGTGGTTCGTCCTGCCCTGGACGCTGCGCCGCTCCGCCAACCGCGACCGGGCCTGACCAGACCTGACCGCACCCGTCTCCCCCACCCCACGGAGCCCGTCCGCATCCGGACCGTCTAGCGTGCCGGTATGCACACAGACGACAGCCCGTGGGACGTCCTGCTGATCGGCGGTGCCTCCGGGCTCGGCAAGAGCCGGGCCGCCGCCCACCTGTCCGCGCGGCACGGCGCGTTCGTGGTCGAGTTCGACGACGTGGTGGCCGCCCTCCAGGCCGCCACCACCCCCGACGGCCACCCCGGACTGCACCACTTCGACGACCTGCCCGACCCCGACGCACTGAGCGCCGACCGTGTCCTGGAACTCCAGATCGCCACCGCCCGCGCCCTGGACGACGCGCTGCTGGGCGTCGTGCGCAACCGGCTCACCGTGCCCGTGCCCGCGATCGTGGAGGGCGACTACCTCACCCCGGCCGCCGCCGCCCGCGCCGCCGCGGAGGCCGCCGGACAGGGCCGGCGGGTACGCGCGGTCTTCCTGCACGAGGACGACCCCGCGCGCATCGGCGCCAACTACGCGGAGCGCGAGCCGGATTGCGGCCCCCAGACCGGGCGCGCCGCCGTCAGCGCGCGCTACAGCGCCTGGCTCGCCGGGCAGGCCCGCGCACACGCGCTGCCCGTGGTCGACTGCCGCCCGTACGCCACCCTGCCCGAGCGCCTGGCCGCCGCCCTCGCGTGACGGCGGCCGGGCGGGGCAGGTCAGCCCTCCTCGATGTCCGAGATGAGCTTGGTGCTCAGGTCGCTCTGCACCGCCAGCCGGGTGTGCCCGGCGTCGGGGCCGGTGCCCCAGGTGAGGGTGACGGTGGTGAACAGGTGCCCGGCACCCGAGTCGTGGTAGCGCACCTCCCAGTGGGTGGGCACGTCCTGCGCGCGCAGCACGCCGTCGGCGTGGTTGGCCTCCTCCCAGGCCGCCAGCCGCTGGCGCAGGTCCTCGGTGAGGTAGTGGGCGCGCAGCTGCGTACCCAGGTCGTCGGTGCCGTCGTCGACGGCGTCGACGTAGGCGCCGTAGAAGTCGGCCACCCGGTCCACCGCGGAATCCGGGCTGCCGCCCCGCACCGCGGAGCCCGCGGCGGTGTCGGTGTCGGTCATGAACGTCCCCGTCCCTCAGGGCCGGGGACGCGCTCCCGCCCCGGCCGGCCACTCGAACCGGACGGCCCAACGAACCGCCCCCGGAAAGGTTGCGGCCCGGACCGTCCCCGTCCGCGCGGCGGTCAGCCCTGCGCCCGCCGCCCGTCCCGTCCGCCCTGCCCGTCCCGCCCGACCTGCCCGTCCGGCCCGTCGTCGTAGGCGGCTGCGTCGTCGTAGGCGGTGCGCGCCGCCAGCACGTGCGGCATGTGGCGCTCCGCCCAGGCCTTGATCTGCCGCATGAGCGGCAGCAGGTCCCGGCCGAGCGCGGTGAGCGCGTAGTCGACCCGGGCCGGCACCCCGGCGGTGACGGTGCGGCTGACCAGCCCGTCGCGTTCCAGGGCGCGCAGGGTCTGGGTGAGCATCTTCTCGCTCACCCCGGCCAGGCGCCGGCGCAGGCCGCTGTAGCGCAGCGGACCGTCGGCGAGGGCGTTGACGACCAGGCTGACCCACTTGTCGCCGATCCGGTCGAGGAGTTGGCGCGCCGGGCACCAGGCGAGGTAGGCGTCGTAGGCGGCCGCCTCGGCGGCGCGGCGCTGGGCGGCGTCGGTGGTGGGCACCGGCCCACTCTCCTTTCCGTTCGGTACGCACTTCCCGGTGCGTACTTCCCGGTGGAGAGTAACTCTCCTTAGGTTGGGCGAAGTTGCCGAGCCGTGAAGGGTGTGTGTGATGCGAGCCGTGGTGGTGCGGGAGTTCGGCGGTCCCGAGGTCATGGAGCTGGTGGAGGTGCCGCTGCCGCAGCCGGGGCGCGGCCAGGTGCGGGTGCGGGTGGCGGCGGCCGCGGTCAACCCGGTGGACGTGGTCACCCGCTCCGGGCTGCTCGCCGGGGCCGGGCTGATGGCGCCCCGGGCGGTGACCGGCCTCGGCTGGGACGTGGCCGGGACGGTGGACGCCGTCGGGCCCGGCGTGACGGAACTCGCCCCCGGGCAACGGGTGGTGGGCCTGCGCGACCGCCTGGACACCGACCTCGGCACCTACGCCGAGCACGTCGTCCTGGACGCCGGCACGCTCGCCCCCGCCCCGGCCGGCGCCGGCTTCGCCCAGGCCGCGACGCTCCCCCTGAACGGCCTCACCGCGGACCAGGCCCTGGACCGGCTCGGCCTTCCCGCCAGCTCCACCGTCCTGGTCACCGGCGCCGCGGGCGCGGTCGGCGGATTCGTCGTCGAACTGGCCGCCCTGCGCGGCCTGCGGGTGGTCGCGCTGGCCGGGCCGGACGACGAACAGCTGGTGCGCGGCCTGGGCGCCCAGTGGTTCGTGCCGCGCACCGCGCCCGACCTCGCCGCCGCCGTACGGGAGTCGGTGCCCGGCGGGGTCGACGGCGCGGTCGACGCCGCCCTGCTGGGTATACGGGCCCTGGGCGCGGTGCGCGGACGCGGCGCCTTCGTCGCGGTCGCGGCGGGCAGCGCGCCGCCGGCCCTGCGCGGCATCCGGGTCACCAACGTGTGGATCACCGCCGACGGCCCCGCCCTCACCCGCCTGTCCGCCCTCGCCGCCGACGGCCGCCTCACCCTGCGGGTCGCCGGCACCCTGCCCCTGGAGCGGGCCGCCGACGCCCACCGCCGCCAGGAGGCCGGCGGCCTGCGCGGCCGCCTGGTCCTGACCCCCTGACCGCACCCCGGAACGGGGGAAGGCCGCCCACGCCGGACGGCCTGAACTGCGGGTGGCCTGAACTGCGGGGCCGGAGTGGGAAGTCGGACCGGCCGACTTCCTACTCCGCCCCCTGGCCCGCGGAGTCCGCACCGCCGCCCGCGCCGCCCGTGACGGGCCTGGTGTGGAGGACTTCGCGGGCCTGTTCGGCGGCGCGCACGATGCTCTCGCTGATGAAGTCGAGGAAGCGGGCGATGTTCTCCAGGCGGATCGCGGCGGGGGTGCCGGGGCCGAGGACGGCGACGCCCTCGCGGGCGGCCTCGATGACCCTGTCGTTGGCGCGGGCGCTGGCGATGACCGCCTGGTAGTAGAGCTCGTCGTCGACGATGTAGCGGTCGCGGCGGCGTTCGTCGCGTTCCCGGCGCACCAGGCTCTGGCTCTCCAGGAAGGCGATCGCCTTGGAGATGGAGGCGGGGCTGACCTGGAGGCGCTGGGCCAGTTCGGCGGCGGTGAGGCTGCCCGCGTCGGTGGTCGACAGGCAGGTGATCACCCTGGCGCCCATCCGGGACAGGCCCGAGCCCATCAGGACGGTGGTGAACTGCTCCTCGTACGCGGCCACGGCCTCGCTGTCACGCCCTGGCTGCCGCGGCCCGGGCCGCGGGGTGCCGGCAGGGGCGGGCGGGCGGCGCTGGGCGCGGCGCTCGGTGGCCCGGTGGGCGAGGTCGGCGCGGTAGGCGACGGGGCCGCCGTTGCGCATCACCTCGCGGGTGACGGTCGAGGTGGGACGTTCCAGGCGCCGGGCGATCTCGGCGTAGGGCAGGCCGTCGGCCAGCCCCAGCGCGATCTGCTGGCGTTCCTGCTGGGTGAGCCTGCCTCCCGGCATCGCGCTTCTCCTCGGTTCTCGCGGGTTCTCACCGGCGCGTGCTGCCCGGCCGCCCCCACCATAGCGTTCACCCTTCATCCATTGCAATGATCACGGCTGCCGTCGTTGCATTGCCCGGCATGCCCGTTGCAACACTTTCCCATCATTCACCTGCAATATCGCCGATCTGACGCAACGAATTAGTTGCCGATCCATTGAAAGCAACGTAGCGTTTCCAATGTCAGAAACACCAACGGGGCGGATCCGAACCGGGTCCCCGCCCCACCCGCACCCGTACCGGGAGAACACCGTGCAGACGTTCGACACCCCCGCCGCGATCACCGCCGTCCTGGACGTCCCCGGCGGCCGCGTCCAGCTCATCGCCGCCGAGCGCACCGACACCACCGTCGAGGTCCGGCCCGCCGATCCCGGCAAGAACCGGGACGTCCAGGCCGCCGAGCGGACCACCGTCTCCTACGCCGACGGCGTCCTGCGGATCGTCACCCCCGCCGCCGGACACCAGCTCCTCGGCCCCACCGGCTCCCTGGAGGTCACCGTCCGGCTGCCGGCCGGCTCCGCCGTCGAGGGCAGGGCGGCCGCCGCCGAGCTGCGCGCCGTCGGCCGCCTGGGCGAGATCGCCTTCGAGGGCGCGTACCGCCAGACCAAGATCGACGAGGCCGCGGGCCTGCACCTGACCGCCGTCGACGGCGACGTCGAGGTCGGCCGGCTCGCCGGCCCCGCCCGGATCAGCACCACCCGCGGCGACATCCGCATCACCGAGGCCCACCGCGGCACCGTCGAACTGGCCACCCAGTCCGGGAACATCACGGTCGGCGCCGCCGCCGGCGTCTCCGCCGCCCTGGACGCCGGCACCGGCCACGGCCGCATCGGCAACGCCCTGCGCAACGACGGCACCACCGTGCTCGACATCCGCGCCACCACCAGCCACGGCGACATCACCGCCCACAGCCTCTGACCCCGGCCCGGGGCCCGACACCCTCCAGGGGGACGACATGACGAACACCGCCCCACCCCCGACCCACCCGACCGCCTGGACCGGCATGGTGCCGGTCGACGACACCGCCCTGGCCGCCACCGACACCGGCGGCCCCGGCCTGCCCGTGCTCTACCTCAACGGCCAGTTCGCCACCCAGGGCTACTGGCGCCGGGTCATCGCCGAACTCGGCCCCCGGTGGCGGCACATCACCTACGACGAGCGGGCCCGCGGCCGCAGGTCGAAGCGCTCCGCGGACTACTCCTTCGAAGCCGCCGTCCGGGACGTCGACGCCGTCCTCGCCGCCCGCGGCGTGGACCGGGCGCTGCTCGTCGGCTGGTCCTACGGCGCGTTCGTCGCCGCGCACCGGGCCTCCCGCCACCCCGGCCGCACCGTCGGCACCGTCCTCGTCGAGGGCGCCCAGCCCTACGACTGGCTCACCGACGACCTGGAACGGCGCATCCGCCGCCAGTTCCGGCTGTGGGGCCCGGTCATGGCACTGCTGCGCCCCACCGGCCTGACCCCGCGGATGACCCCCGGGCAGATGGCCGACTGCAACGTCGAACTCGGCCTGGTCGCCCGCGAACTGGGCCCGGTCCTGGACGCCCTCACCGTCCCGACCCGGTACGTGGTCGCCTCGGGAACGTCGCTGGGCAGCCGCGGCGACGAACAGGAGGTCATCCGCGCGAGCCTGCCGGCGCTGGCCGAGCGCAACCCGTACGTCGAGGTCGGCGCGAAGGTCGCCAGCAACCACGACGCGATCCTGAGGAAGGACTTCCGCGCCGTCGCCGACGCCGTACGCGAGGTCGCCGCCCTCGACCGCCCCGGGGCCGGCCACTGACGGCCCCCACCACCCGCCACCACCACGACACGGCCGGGCACTGCGATCATGGAACGCATGACCGAGGAACCGGACCCGCTCGCGGACCTGTGGCCGCCCGCCCCGCCCACCGCAGCCGGCTGGCTGCCGGAGCTGTGCGGCGACGGCCTGACCGGGTTCATGCCGCCCGCGATGCCCGCCGCGGCCTGGGTGCTCAACGCCATGTACGAGCACGAGCGGGGGCCGACCGCGCTCTCCCACCACGAGGAGCGCCAGGCACGCCTGGCCGACGGGAGCGCCGAGCCCCAACTCGTCGCGCCGGGCGTCGACTTCGACACGGCGGGCGTCGTCACGGGCGGCGACCTGGGCCGCGCCGGGCACCCCGGCGCCGGCTGGCGGCGGCTGCGCTGGGCGGAACTCGCCGGACGCACCGGCGACCCGGCCGTGCCCGACGGGCTGCTGCCGTCCCGCGCCTGCTTCCCCTCCGTCAGGAAGCGGGGCAGCTTGCCGCTCGGCATCCTCCCGCCCACCGAGGGCAGCCTGGACCGCGAGAGCTGGAACCGGCTGACCGCCGTCCTCGCCGCCCACAGCCCGGCCGGCCCGGACACCCGCTGCCTGGCCTACTACAGCCCGCTGACGCTCGGAGCGGACGCCGACTACCACAACGCCCACGTCCGCACGGGCCGCCTCGGCGACGCCGGTGTCCTGTACGACAACCCGCGGACCCACTTCAGCCCGTCCAACCTCTGGGCCGAGGACCGCTCCTGGCTCCTGGGCACCGACTACGACCTGTGGGCCACCAAGGTCGCCGGGCCCCCGGCCCTGATCGAAGCACTGCTGGACGACGCCGGGCTCGAAGCCGTCCGGCTGCCCTGACCACCACCGCGCGCGGCGCCGGGCAGCCCGGTGCTCCGGCCGCGTCACAGGTCCCGGAAGGTGCCGAAGGCGCTCGCCACCCTGCTTCGTCCTCCCGCCGGACCCGGCCGACCCGCGCCGCGGCGCCCTGGAGGTGGACAGCCCCGGCATGCTGTCCGTCGCCTGCGCCCTGTTCGACCGACTCTGGTCCGTGGCAGACCCGTTCGGAGCCTGTGTCCCGGTGGACGGGCAGGGCCTCACCGCGGCCGAACGCACCCTGCTGGAGCTGGCCGCGGCCGGCCACACCGACGAGGCGGCGGGCCGCAAGCCCGGCGGCTGCGCCCGCACCGTCAAGCGCCAGATGGCCGACCTGATGGACCGGTTGGGCGCCGCCGGCCGCTTCCAGGCCGGGGTGCGGGCCGCCCAGCGCGGCCGGCTCCGAGCCTGCCGCAGGCCCTGCGCCCGGGAGCGGGACGCCAGGGCCCGCGGCCGTCAGCCGTCAGCCGCCCAGGTGGCGGGCGAAGAAGCGCAGGGCGCTGTCGAGTTCGAAGGCGGGGATGTCGCCGTGGCCGCCGGGGTTGGCGTGCAGGGTCTTGTCCGGGGAGCCGAGGGTGTCGAACAGGGCCAGGGCGGCTTCGCGCGGGACGCGTTCGTCGTCCCACTGCACCAGGAACTCCACCGGGACGGTGATCCGGGCGGCGGCCTCGGCGGAGGTCTCGGCGCCGTTGAGGCCGAGGACGGCGGCGCGCACCCGCGGTTCGGCGGCGACGAAGGGCACGCCGAGGCCGCAGCCGAGCGAGACGCCCCAGTAGCCGGTAGGGCACTCGCCGACGTCCGGGAGCCGGTGCAGCGCGTCCAGGGCGGTGCGCCACTCGGGCACGCTCTGGCCGGCGAGCAGTTCGTGCAGGGCGGCGACGGCGGCGCTGACGTCCCCGCCGCTCCGCATGCGGGTGCGCAACTCGCCGACGGCGGCGGCGAGTTGCGGGCTGCGCGGGCGGTCCCCGTGGCCGGGGGCGTCGAGGGCGGCGACCGCGTAGCCGCCCTCGCGGGCGAAGCGGTGGGCGCGGGCCAGGACACCGGGGGCCTTCTTGTGTTGGCCGCCGCCGTGGCCGACGAGGATCAGCGGGCGCGGGCCGGTGTCGCCCTCGGGGGTCCACAGGACGCCGGGGATGCCGGGGACGCCGCCGTCGGCACCGTCGGTTCCGGAAACGCCGGGGAGGATGAAGAGCTGCTCGGTGACGCCGTCGGTGGACGTACGGGAGGTGAACTGCATGGCGTGTTCACGCCTTTCGGGATTGCCGTCCGCGGGCGCTCCCTAGCCTCCGTACGGGAGGGAGCCCCGACCTGTCACTGCGTTGATCGGTCTCACCTCCTCGGTCCGTGGCCGCGGTTCGTCGCGGTCGCACTCGGCGACGCAGAACGTACCACAGGGCGTGGCCTGGTGAAACGTCAGCGCGGGGTGCCCGGACGGGCCCCACCCGGCCGCGGGTCTCACCCGGCCGCGGGCCGAGCCCGCCGGGCGACCCTCGCCCGGCACGCCGCGCAGGCGTGGACGCCGCGGCCGCCGTAGCGGTGGATCGGCGATCCGCAGCCGGCGCACGGGCCGATCTGCCAGGGCTCGCAGCCGTGCGCGAGGGCCGCGGTGCCGCGCTGGGCGGCGGTGACGTCGAGCCCGCGGCCCTGCGGCGGCACCCTGAACAGCCGCGCGGGCACCTCGTCGAAGGTGTGCAGGCCGGTGCCGGCGGGGTTGCCGCGCCGGGGGCGGTGGTCGTCGAAGGTGAGGGTCTCCTCCCCGTAGCGGCAGGACGCGTCGGGTCCCCGGCGGGTGCAGGCGGTCCCGGCCACGGGCCCGGGCGGGGGGTTCTCGTCGCCGGTGGGGCCGAACATGTCGTGCCAGCGGTCCCGGTCGTCGGCGGGTACCCACATCCGGGAGACGGCCCGCGGGTCGCGCCGGCCGGGGATGCGCATCGGCACGAACTCGCCGTCCGCGCTGGCGACGACGAGCCGGTCGACCTCGGTGGGCGGCTCGGCCGGCAGGCACAGCGCGGGCAGGAACCACCCGGCGTGGAACCGGCCGCAGGAGCCGCCGTTGTCCGGGCAGGTCCGCTCGCTGCTCGGCAGGCACTTCCACTGCTGGAGGTGGCGCACCCCGGCACGCACCATCATGGCGAGCGGGGAGGCGATCTCCTTCCAGCCGAAGCCGTCGACCCTGGCCCACGGTGCCCGCCCGATGACCGGGGACCGGTCGGTGTCGGTCACCCACAGCGGGACGATCCCCTGCTCGGCGGCCGCCCGGGAGCGGCGGCGGACGGTGTCGGCGCTGATCGGGGCGTACTGGGCCTCCCAGCCGATCCGCCGGCCGTGGTCGCCGGTGACGAGGACGTCGGTGCGCACCCGCCCGTCGGTCGCGCGCGCCTCGACCTCCGCGCGCAGACCGTGCCGCTCGGCGACCCGCGCGATCCGCTCCTTCATCGCCTCGTGCTTCGCGCTCTCCTCGGGCGTGGGGGTGTGACGCACCGGCAGGTGGGCGGCCACCCACCCGGTGCGGCCGCCGGCCGTGCGGCGACGGATCGTCATCCACGGGGACCGGCCGTGCTCCTCGGCCCGGCAGGAGCCGGAACGGTGGTCCAGGCACTCCAGGAGTTCGCGCTCGCGCCGCTCGATCGGGGTGGTGATCTCTTCCAGCAGACCGGGACGGTCCGGGTCGCCGAGGTCGGGCAGGGTCAGGTCGATCTCGATGCCGTACACGGTGTGGAACACGCCGTTAGCCATGACCGGAGAATAGGAACAGGAACCGGCGATTTGAACACCGCTGCGCATGTTTGGAATCGCCGGAAGGGCTTCTTCGACAACGCGCGGACGGGCACGCCGCGACACCGGCCACCTGCTGCGCGACCGCCCTCGCCGCCCCGGAGGAGGACCGCGCCCGATCCGCCCGGCGCCTCCCCTGCGGCGCGCGCCCCCGAAATGGCGGTGCACGCCGCCCCGTCCGCTGGGCACACTGGCCCGATGATCGCCGACCACTGGCCCCTGTACGGGCTGCGCGTGACCTCGCCCCGCCTGGAACTGCGCCTGCCCACCGAGGACGAACTCGCCGAGGTGGCCGGCGTCGCCGCGCGCGGCGTCCACCTGCCCCGGGACCGCCCGTTCCTGACGCCGTGGGGCGAGCTGCCGCCCGCCGAACGGGCCCGGCACGTGGCGCAGTCGCACTGGCTGCGGCTGGGCCGCTGGAGCCCGCGGGACTGGGCGCTGAACCTGGTCGTCTTCCACGGGGGGCGCCCGGTGGGCATCCAGGACATGCGCGCCAAGGAGTTCGGCGTGCGGCGCGAGATCGTCTCCGGTTCCTGGCTCGGCCTGGAGCACCAGGGCAGGGGGCTGGGCACCGAGATGCGCGCCGCGATGCTCCACCTGGCCTTCGCCGAGCTCGGCACCCAGTCGGCGACCTCGCTCTCCTTCGCCGACAACCACGCCTCCCTGGCCGTCTCCCGCCGGCTCGGCTACCGCGGCGACGGCATCGACCGCGACGTCCTGGACGGGCGGGTGGTCGTCTCCGAGCGCCTGCGCCTGACCCCCGAGGCCTGGGCCGAGCACGCCCGCACCCCGGTCACCGTCACCGGCCTGACCGACGCCTCCCGCGCCCTGTTCGGCGCCCCCGCCTGACCGGAGCGCCGCTCCCGGTCCCGCGGCACCGGTTGTGCGGGAGGCCCGCCTCCCGCACAACCGGCCTGTCCCGTCCCTGACACGCCTCGCGCTTGCCCCGCCTCCGGAGGACTCCGGCCCAGGCCGGAAGGCGAAGCGGGCAAAGTAGGATGACTCAATCCCCGCGCTACGCGCGAAGAGTTCCATAAATGTTCTATTTGCCCGTTTTATCTCCGCTTCACACGCACGGAGCCACCCTCATGGACAACCCGTCCACCGCCGAAACCGGCGGCGCGATAGAGACCCGCGGTATCGAACCCGTCCCGGACCACGAACGCCGGGGCAGAGTCCGCGAGCTCTTCCCGACCTGGGTCGCGGCGAACATCAGCGTCCTGCTCCTCACCATGGGCGCGGCCCTGGTGGTGTTCAACCAGCTGAACTTCTGGCAGGTCCTGATCGTCGCCGCGTGCGCCGCACTCGCCTCCTTCGGCATGGTCGGCGTGCTGTCGGTCTCCGGGAAGTGGGGCGGGGCCCCGGGTGCCACGCTCTCCCGGGCCACCTTCGGCGTGCGCGGCAACCTCTTCCCCGGCGCGATCCTGTGGGTCGCCCGGTTCGGCTGGGAGACGATCAACGCCGTCACCGGCGCCTACGCGGTGCTGACCGTCCTCGACCTGCTCTTCGGCGTCAGGAGCAACACCGCGCTGATCGTCATCACGCTGTTCGCCTTCGTCGCCTGCACCTTCCTGGTCTCCGGCCTCGGACGGAAGGCGCTGAACGTCTGCAACACCTGGTCGACGTACCTGTTCGGTGTCTTCAGCGTCCTGGTGCTGGGCTACCTGGTCGCGACCATGCACTGGAGCGAGGTCTTCTCCAAGCCCGCGGGCACCACCGCGATGATGATCGCCGGCATCGGGACCATCGCCGCCGGCGGCATCAGCTGGGTCCCCACCGGCCCGGACTTCGCCCGCTACCTGCCGCACGCCGCCTCCGGCCGGAAGATCGTCGGCGTGACGGTCTCCGGTGCCGGCCTGGTGATGGTGCCGATGGTGCTGATGGGCGCCGTGATGGCGGTGGCCTCCCCCGGCCTGGCGCAGGCCGCGGACCCGGTCTCCTTCCTCGGTGACCTGCTGCCGACCTGGCTGGCCGTGCCCTACCTGCTGACCGCGATCGTGGGCATGCTGCTGATCAACAGCCTCTCCATGTACTCGGCCGGCTTCACCGCGCAGACCATGGGCGTGAAGCTGCCGCGCGCCATGGCCGTCAGCATCAACGCCGTGATCTCGCTGGTCGGCGGCCTGCTGCTGATGCTGGTCGCCAAGAGCTTCCTGGGCTCCTTCATCACCTTCCTGATCCTGCTCGCCGTCTCCTTCTCGGCCTGGATCGGCGTCTACGCGGTGGACATGTTCCGGCGCCGCTCGCGCGCGGTGCGCTACGACGCCGCCGCGCTGATGGACACCAGCAGGAACAGCCGGTACTGGTACAAGGGCGGCTTCTGCTGGCAGGCGATGGTCTCCTGGGTGCTCGCGCTGCTGACCGGGCTCGCCTTCACCAAGTGCGACTGGTTCGCCGGCCCGTTCTCCGACACCCCCGTCGGCCGGTACGGGCTGGCCTGGGCGGCGACCATCGTGATCTCCGCCGTGATCATGGCCGTGCTCCCCACGCCCCGGGAGAACACCCCCGCCGACGTCCCGGCGCAGCGCGCCGAACGGGTCACCGTCTGACCGCACGCCCCCGGACCGCCCGGTCGCCCGCTCCGTCGAGCCGGCCACCGGGCGGTCCGCTTTCCCGGCCACGCCCGCCCCCGCCGACGGCGCCCGGCCCGTACGGGAGCAAGCCCGGCGCCCAGACCCCGGCGAACGCCCCCGCGCACGAGAAGTCGGCCCGGCCGACTTCCGGCGCGCAGCGGCAGCCCTCACGGCCCGGGAGCCCCGGGCGGCGAGACACCCCGCGTGAGAAGTCGGCCGGGCCGACTTCTCACGCGGGGCGGGGGCCGGCCCACGGTGGAGGGCGGAGCGGGAGTGCCGGTCGAGCCCGGTGATCTTCGGTGCGTCGCCGGGCGGGAGGAACTGCGGCACCGGGTCGGGCTCCGGGCGGGACTCCTTCGCGCCGCTCGCGGTGTCGACGTGGATGTTGTGGCGGTCGGCCCCGGCCCGCCGGTAGTACGTCGATCCGGTGATCGGAATTCGGGTCGGCGGTCGAGACCCGAGGTGCCGTTCCCCGACGTTGAATGTCGGGAGTGCAGGGGGTCAGCGGGTTTCGAGGAGGTCTTTCAGGACGTCGAGGTTCTTCGCGACGGCGCGCCTGACCCGGGGGCCGGCGACCGCGGCGACGGCCTTGAGGGCTCCGGAGGCGGCCCGGTCGGCATGTGGGGGGTCCTTCCGTTCCCGGTTCCGTACGGCGCTACGCGGGTGCCCGGCCGTTGTCCGCGCGGGCGGCGGTCAGGCGGTGGCGGGCGGCGGTCAGGAGTTCCGCGGACAGGGTGTCGTCGTCGCTGGCGCGGGCGAGGAGCAGTGCGCCGACCATGGTGGACAGGTCGGCGAGGGTGTCCTGGCGGGCGGCGCCGTCGCGCAGGGCGGGACCGTCGGGCAGGGCGGCGCCGTCGCGCAGGGCGGGACCGTCGGGCAGGGCGGCGCCGTCGCGCAGGGCGGGACCGTCGGGCAGGGCGGCGCCGTCGGGCAGGGCACCGTCGGGCAGGGCGGCGAGGGCGTCGAGGAGTTCGCGCAGTCCGGTGGTGTAGGCGGTGCGCAGGGGGGAGCCGGGTTCGGTGCGGGCGGCGTCGGCGGCCAGGGCGGCGGCGGCGCAGCCGTGGCCGGGGTGGTCGCGGTGGAGCGGGGAGAGGTAGCGGTCGAGGAACTCGTCGCGGGGGGTGTGTCCGGCGGGGGGCTGGCCGGCGAGTTGTTCCATGGCTTCGCGGCGTTCGGTGAAGGCGGCGGCGAGGGCCTGGGCGAGGAGGTCGTCCTTGGAGGCGAAGTGGCGGTAGAAGCCGCCGTGGGTGAGGCCGGCGGCGGCCATCGCCTCGGGGACGCTGACCTGGCCGGTGCCCTTCTCCCGGATCAGGCGGGCGGTGTGGTCGATGACGCGGCTGCGGCTGCGTTCGGCCTCGGCGCGTGACACGCGGGGCATGCCGTGGCTCCTTTCCTCCGGCGGTCGGCGGTGTGGTGTGCCGGTGTGGTGTGCCTACTTTCCCATCCGGTTTAGATGATGATAATAATCTAAATGCTGCGGCGCCCGCCAGGCAACGGCCGGCGCCGCCCGGAGAGCGAGGAGACGCACATGACCGTGATCGAAGGCTCCACCGTCCTGGTGACCGGAGGCCTGCGCGGCCTGGGCCGGGCGTTCGTCGGGGAACTGCTGGCCCGCGGCGCGGCGAAGGTCTACGCCACCGCCCGCACCCCCTCCCCCGGCGCCGGCCGGGACCCGCGGGTGGAGGTCCTCGCCCTGGACGTCACCGACGACGCCTCGGTGGCCGCCGCGGCCGCCCTCGCCGGCGACGTCGACATCGTCTTCAACAACGCCGGCGTCCTGTACCCGGCACCGCTGCTGACCGGCGACCTGGACGGGATCCGGGCCACCTTCGAGACCAACGTCCTCGGCCCGCTGCGCATCGCCCGGGCGTTCGCGCCGGTGCTGGCCGCGCGCGGCGGCGGCGCGCTGGTGGACATCCACTCGCTGCTGTCCTGGGGTTCGGGCTCCGGGGCCTACGGGGCGTCCAAGGCCGCGCTGTGGTCGCTGACCAACTCGCTGCGCCTGGAGCTCGCCGCCCAGCGCACCCAGGTCCTCGGCGTGCACCTGGGCTTCGCGGACACCGAGATGGTCGCGGCCGTCCCGGTCGAGAAGATCCCGCCGGCCGAGGTCGCGCGGGCCGTCCTGGACGCCCTCGCGCGCGGCGACAGCGAGGTGCTCGTCGACGACGCCACCCGGGCCCTCAAGGCCGCCCTGTCCGGGCCCGTGGAGGGCCTGGCCGTACGCATCGGCCGCTGACCGCCGCACCCCGAACGGCGCCGCACCGCGCCGCACCCGCGAAACACCGACACCCAGGAGCGCATCCCATGCCGCTGTGGCACGTCTACCACCCTCCCGGCGCCTACACCCCCGAGCAGAGACGCCGGCTCTCCGGCGACATCCGCCATCGCCGCCTCGAACACCATCGAGGGCTACCGGGTCGACGCGAGGGACGTCGCCGACCTGATGGACGGCGAGCGCGAGGTCGAGGCCAGCGACGAGAACAAGAAGGAGACCCTGGCCTACCAGCAGGCCATGACCTACATCCAGTCCCTCCACGACGCCGCCGACTTCCGCCACAGCAAGGAACTCCTCAACGCCCTGCACTGGATGCTCCAGGGCCACCACCACCCGCTCAGGACCGCCGGACAGTGGCGCAGGACGGCCATCCGGATCACCGCCCCCGGTGATGATCTCGCCACGGACTACGAGGGACCGGACCACGAACTGCTGCCCGGCCTGACGAGCGAGCTCGTCGACTGGCTCAACGAGGGCGACCTCGACAGCCACGTCCTCGTACGGGCCGCGATGGCCCACCTCAACCTGGTGAAGATCCACCCCTGGTCGGACGGCAACGGCCGGATGTCCCGCTCCTTGCAGACCCTCCTGATCGCCCGGGGCGGAGTCCTCGCCCCCGAGTTCTCCTCGATCGAGGAGTGGCTGGGGATGCCCGGCAACACCTGGGAGTACTACAAGGTGCTGCGCGAGGTCGGCGGTCCCGTCTGGTCACCCCAGCGGGACACCCTGCCGTGGATCAAGTTCAATCTCCTCGCGTACCACCAGCAGACGCAGCGGGTCCAGCGCCGCGTCGACCGCTCCAACGACTGCTGGACCCAGCTCATCGAGGCGGCCGGCCGGCACGGGATCACCGAGCGGCAGACGACCGCTCTGCACGAAGTGGCCATGGTGGGCAGGGTGCGCCGCTCGCGCTACGAGAAGGCCGAAGCGATCAACACCCAGCAGGCGACGCGGGACCTGCAGGCCCTGACCAAGGCGGAACTGCTGACAGCGGTGGGGCAGACCAAGGGCCGCCACTACATCGCCGGGCCCCGGTTCCCGCAGGAGGTCCTGGAGACCGCCCACCGGCACCACACCATCGTCAACCCGTATACCGCCGGGTAGCAGGTGGCCGGCGCGCGGGAGGCCGGCGCGGCGGGTTCAGGCGTCGAAGCGGATCTCCGGCCAGCGGGGTGTGGGCGCGTCCAGCAGGGGGGCCGGGATGCCGCGCAGGTGGAGACCGAAGTAGGCGGTGAGGAAGGCGCGTTGGGCGTCGACGGCGCGGCGGGGGTCGCCGGTGCCCAGGAAGTGCTCCAGCCGGTCGGCGGGCCAGGCGAAGACGGACTGGCCCTGGGGGACGAGGAGTTGGAGGTCGCAGTAGGAGAGGTGGCCCGAGCGGGTGAGGGTCAGGCGGCGGCGCCAGCCGGTCAGGTGGGGCCACAGGGCGTCCCACATCGCGTCGCGGGCCGGGCTGTCCCAGGCGGAGGCCATCAGCAGCAGGGGGCGGTCCAGGCCGGCGGTGGCGGCGGTACCGAACAGGGGGCCGTCCAGGACGGCTCCGGCGCGGATGCGCGGGTCGTCGCGCAGGGCCTGGACGGTGGTGGCGCCCCCCATGGAGTGGCCGAACATGCCGACGGCGTCGAGGTCGAGGGCGGTGTCGAGGCCGGCGGGCAGCGGACCGCGTTCCAGGCGGTCGAGCAGGAGGCGCACGTCGGCGGCGCGGTAGGCGACGATCCCGGCGTCGGTCATGGCCTGGACCCGGGCCTTGTCGCGCACTTCGAGGCGGTGGCCGGGGAATTCGACCTCGCCGGCGTCGAAGGTGTGGTCGACGGCGGCGACGACGTGGCCGTGGGAGGCGAGTTCCTCGGCGAGGACGGTGTTGAAGGAGCTGTCGGCGCCGGAGCCGTGGGAGGCGAGGACCACGGGGTGGCGGCGGCCGCGGTCCACCGGCGCGCAGGGGCGGGCGTGGGTGGCGGGCCAGGCGAGGCGGGCACCGGGGACGGCGAAGTAGGCGGCTTGCAGGTGGGCGGTCTCGGCCGGGCTCATCCACGGCGCGTACGGGCCACGGGCGCCGGGGGCCGCCGGGTACCAGAGACGGGCGCGCAGCTCGCGCGGGCGCGGCGTGGGGGCCCAGGCGTCGGTGCGGGCGGGATCGCTCAGGTACCGCCCTGAGCCAGCTGCTTGCCCAGGTCCCGCGGGATCGGGCCCTGGATCGCGGCCAGGTAGGTCTTGGTGACGCCGTACCGCGGGTGGGTGAGGCGGTGGGCCAGCTCGCCGTGGTTGGTGAGCAGGATGATGCCCTCGGTCTCGGCGCCGACGGGGTGGGGGCCGGTGGGCGCGGGCAGGCTCAGGCGGGGCCCCGGCACGCCGTCGGCGCGGACGGGCCCGGCACCGGAGGCGACGGCGGCGGAGGCGACGGCGGCGGCACCCAGGGCGAGCGCCCCGAGGACACCGCGACGGCCGGGCCGACGGCCGGGCAGCGAGCCGGACGGGCTGCCCGACAGGCGGCCGGGCAGCGAGCCGGACGGGGAGTCGGGCAGGGGGTCGGACGGGCGGCTGGGCTGGGATCCGGTCACCCGCCCACTGTGCCGACGCGCCGCCGCCCCGCGCGTCCGCCCGCGGCAGGAGGCCCGCGGCGCCCTGCGACCACGGGCCTACGCCCGTGGCGGCAGCCGGGGCGAAGCCCGCCCGAGGACCCGGCCGGCCCTTACCGCGAGGGAGTTGCCGGGGCGTCCAGGAGCGCGTCGAGCAGCCCGGGGAAACGGGCGTCGAGATCGGTGCGGCGCAGGCTGACGAAGCGGTTGCGGCCGGCGACGCGGGTGGTGGTGACGCCGGCCTCGCGCAGCACCCGCATGTGGTGGGAGACGGTCGACTTGTGGAGGTGGTCCAGGCCCAGGTCGCGGGGGGCGCAGGAGTGTTCGGCGTCGTCGGCGTAGCTGAGCAGCAGGGTCATCCGTACGGGGTCGCCGAGGGCGTGCAGGACCGTGACGAGGTCGATGTCGGCGGTGGCGGGCTGGGGAAGCCGCTCGTCGTCGCTCATGGCACTGCTCCTCGGACCGCCGGGGGTGAACGGATGGTTTGACAATCATCCACCCATCCCCGAGTGTTTGACGAGCGTCAAACTGTTGCATGCCTATCCAACAGTCTGCCGGGCGGTCCGTCCGGCAGTCCGTCCGCCGATCCGTCCCATGCGCCCCGGGGGGCCCTCCCGTGCCCGTACCTCTGCTCCTGCTCGCCCTCGGCACCTTCGCCATGGGCACCGACTCGATGGTCTTCGCCGGCATCCTCGGCCCGATCGCCGCCGACCTGGACGTGTCGGTGCCGGCCGCCGGCCAGCTGGTCACCGTCTTCGCGCTCGGCTACGCGCTGCTGGCCCCGGTGCTGGCCACGCTCACCGCCCGCTGGCCGCGCCGGCGCCTGCTGCTGATCGCGCTCGCCGTGTTCAGCGCCGCCAACGCGCTCAGCGCGCTGGCCCCCAGCTACGGGCTGCTGCTGGCCACCCGGGTGCTCGCCGCGGTCGGCGCCGCCCTCTACACGCCGACCGCCAACGCGGTGGCCACCACCCTGGTCGCCCCCGAGCGGCGCGGCCGGGCGCTGGCGACGGTGCTCGGCGGGATGACGGTGGCCACCGCCCTCGGGGTGCCGCTGGGCACCTGGGTGGGGCGCACCGACTGGCGGATGACGATGTGGCTGGTCACCGCCCTGGGCCTGGCCGCGCTGGCCGGCCTGGCGCTGCTGCTGCGCGACCTGCCCGCCCCCACCGCCGCCCCCGCCCTGAAGGCCCGGCTGGCGCCGCTGGGGCAGCGCCGGGTGCTGGGCGCCGCGGCCACCACGCTGGTGTTCTTCCTCGCCTTCCAGAGCGTCTACATCTACCTGTCCACCGCCGTGGCCGGCGCCACCGGCGGCGACTCCGACCGGCTGAGCCTGATCCTGCTCACCAGCGGCGTGATGTCGGTGGCCGGCAGCTGGCTGGGCGGGCGCCTGGTGGACCGCGTCGGGGTGCGCCGAGTGCTGCTGACCGGCTCGGCGGTGGCCGCGGGCGCGTTCGCCGCGCTGCCGTGGCTGGGGCGCAGCATGCCGGGGGCGCTGGGGTACGCGCTGGTGGTGCCGCTGGCGGGGTGGGCGGTGTCGGTGGCGCTGCCGCACCGGCTGGCGTCGATCGATCCGGGGAGCGCGCCGCTGCTGATCTCGCTGAACAGCAGTGCGCTGTACCTGGGGACGGCGGCGGGGGGTGTGGCGGGGTCGGCGGCGATCTCGGTGCTGGGCGGGCGGTGGTTCCCGTTCGTGGCGGCGGTGCTGGCGCTGGTGGCGTGCGCGGTGGCGGCGGCGAGCACCCGCGACGAGCGCCCGGCGCGGGCCGGGGAGGCCGCGGCGCGGCCCGCCCGGGTGTGAGGGAGCGGGCCCGGGAACGGCGCGGGTGCCCCGGGCCGGCGGTGAGCCGGTCCGGGGCACCCGCGCGGGGGTTCAGCCCCGCAGGACCTCGCCGACCAGGGCACGGGCCTCGTCCTGGACCCGGGCGAGGTGGTCGTCGCCGTGGAAGGACTCGGCGTAGATCTTGTAGACGTCCTCGGTGCCCGAGGGGCGGGCGGCGAACCAGGCGTTCTCGGTGCAGACCTTGATGCCGCCGATCGCGGCGCCGTTGCCGGGGGCGTTGGCGAGGACGGCGGTGATCTTCTCCCCGGCGATCTCGCCGGCGCCGACCCGTTCCGGGGAGAGCCGGGCCAGGCGGGCCTTCTGCTCGCGGTCGGCGGGGGCGTCGACGCGGGCGTAGGAGGGGGCGCCGTGGCGCCCGGTCAGCTCGCGGTAGCGGGTGCTGGGGGTGGTGCCGGTGACGGCGGTGATCTCGGCGGCCAGCAGGGCCAGCAGGATGCCGTCCTTGTCGGTGGTCCACACGCCGCCGTCGCGGCGCAGGAAGGAGGCGCCGGCGCTCTCCTCGCCGCCGAAGCCGATGGAGCCCTCCAGCAGGCCGTCGACGAACCACTTGAAGCCGACCGGGACCTCCACCAGGGCGCGGCCGAGGTCGGCGGCGACGCGGTCGAGCATCGAGGAGGAGACCAGGGTCTTGCCGACGCCGGCGTCGCCGGGCCAGTCGGCGCGGTGGCGGTAGAGGTAGTCGACGGCCACCGCCAGGTAGTGGTTGGGGTTCATCAGGCCGCCGTCGGGGGTGACGATGCCGTGCCGGTCGGCGTCGGCGTCGTTGCCGGTGGCGATGGCGTACTGGTCCTTGCGGCCGATGAGGGAGGCCATCGCGGCCGGGGAGGAGCAGTCCATGCGGATCCTGCCGTCCCAGTCCAGCGTCATGAACCGCCAGGTCGGGTCGGTCACCGGGTTGACGACGGTCAGGTCCAGGCGGTGGGTCTCGGCGATGCGCGCCCAGTAGTCCACCGAGGCGCCGCCCAGCGGGTCGGCGCCGATGCGCAGCCCGGCGGCGCGCACCGCGTCCAGGTCCAGGACGGAGGGCAGGTCCTCGACGTAGCTGCCGAGGTAGTCGTGGCGTCCGGTGGTGGCGGCGGCCAGGGCCCGCGCGTACGGGACCTTCCTGACGCCGCGCATTCCCTCGCGGATCAGTTCGTTGGCGCGGTCCTGGATCCGGCCGGTGGCCTGGGATCCGGCCGGGCCGCCGCTGGGCGGGTTGTACTTGAAGCCGCCGTCGCGCGGCGGGTTGTGCGAGGGGGTGATCACGATGCCGTCCGCGAGGGCGCGGGGGCTGCGCCGGTTGTGGGCGAGGATCGCGTGGGAGACCGCCGGGGTGGGGGTGTAGCCGTCGGCGTCGTCGATCAGGACGTGGACGCCGTTGGCGGCCAGCACCTCCAGGGCGGTGACCTTGGCCGGCTCCGAGAGGGCGTGGGTGTCGGCGCCCAGGAACACCGGTCCGGCGACGCCCTGTTCGGCGCGGTACTCGCAGATCGCCTGCGTGGTCGCGGCGATGTGGTCCTCGTTGAAGGCAGCGTCCAGCGACGAGCCCCGGTGTCCCGAGGTCCCGAACGCCACCCGCTGCCCGGGCTCCTGCGGGTCCGGGTTCAGCGCGTAGTACGCCGTCACCAGCCTCGCCACGTCCACCAGGTCACCGGGCTGCGCCGGCTGCCCGGCCCGTGCGTGTGCCATCCGTCTTCTCCCGCCGAAAGTCGGTAACTACGCGGCACGTCCCCGTCCCGCGCTCACCGATCGTAGCCAGAACGCGACCGTGCCCCGAACCGCGCGGGCGGTCCGGGGCGGCAGCGACGACGGGGACGGCGGGCTTCAGGCAGGTTTGAGGCGGGCTTGAGGTCCGCTTCAGACAGGCTTCAGGTCCGCTTCGGGCGGGCTTCGGGCGGGCTTCGGGCGGGCGGCTGCCGACGGTGCGCCGCGAGCGCGGGGCGGGTTCCTTCGGGCAGGTGTGCCCGGCCTCCCCGGTCGCCGCCCCGCGCACCCGGCCCCACCGGGTGCGCGTCCCTGTGGAATTGAACCGCTGGGACGACATCCGGCGGTGTCACCGCGCGGCGGGGTTCCGGGCCGCGGTGGGACGTGTAGAAACGAGCCGCACCTGGCCGGGCCGCGCCCGCCGTCCCGTCGCCGCCCCGGCCCCGCGTCAGGTCGGGCGCGTCCGGTGGCGGACCGGCCCGTCGGCGCCCGCCCCCAAGCCACTTCTCGTCCAAGGAGACCGGGCACATGCTGAGAATCACCGCAGACGTCTATTCCGGCCGGCCCAACCCCGTCGCGGACATCACCGACGCGGCACGGGCGCGCACAGCCCTGCGGGAGCTGACGCGGGACCGGGCACTGTTCTCGGGCCCCCGGCCCTCCGACCCGCCCGCGGGCCCCCTGGGCCTGCGGGGGTTCTGGCTGGAGACCTTCGACGACGAACTCGCGCACGACTTCGGCGTGGAGTCCCGTCTGTACCTCCCGGCGGGGGCCCAGGCCCCCGCCGGGCGCTCCGCCGAGGTCGCCGAGCGGCTGGTCACCCTCGCGGACTGGGGCCAGGCCCCGGCCGCCCTCGCCGGGCCCACGCCACCGGTCGACGCGTCGTTCCGGGAGTTCCTGCTCGAACAGCTGGCGAGCAGCGGCCGGGCCTCCCTGAAGGACCGGGTCGGGCCGGCGGGCGGCGGTCAGGCGGAGAACCCCACGGTCACCTGCACGATCGAGGTCGGGGCGTTCAACCCCGGGTTCTGGAACAACGACCCGAACGTCCTGGACAACAACAACTGCTACAACTACGCCAGCAACTGGCGCACGAACACCTTCGCGCAGCCCGGCCGCGGCTGCGGCAGCATGTACACGCAGATCACCTGTGAGGAGGTGACCCGCGCGGCGCTCTGCGACGGCATGCACCACCGGTTCGACTGTTTCCCCGACAACGAGGCGCCGCGTCCCCTGGTCGCCCTGGTCGTCATCCCCGGCGGCGGCGACTACCACTGGTACCGGAGGCAGAAGGAGGGCTTCTGGGGCCACAAGCCGGGCGGGACGGCGGCTCGCAACTACGACAACAGCGGGAACGTGATCTACGACCCGGAGACCGCCGACCGCGGGCCCTACACGATCTTCTGCGGCTACTTCTACGGCTGCAACAGCCAGCGGCAGAGGATCAACTGACGAGCGCCCGGGGGCCCCGGACCGTCGTCGAGGTGGACCTCTACAGCGGGCGGCCCAACCCTCGCTTCCCCCTGGAACCCGCCACGGCCGACGAGCTGGCGCGCCGGATCGGGGCGCTGACGCCGGCGCCCGCGAGCGGGCCGCCGGACGTCGGGCTCGGCTACCGGGGACTGCGGGTCCTGGCCGGCCCGCACGGCACCGGCGCCGGGACCGTCGTCTCCGGCGGGGTGGTGACCCTGCGCGGCCCGGACGGGACGCCGCGCCGCCTGCGGGACCCCGGGCGGGCACTGGAACGCTGGCTCCTCGCCCGGGGCGTGGGGCACCTGGACCCCGCTGTCGTCGCGACGGTGCGCCGGGAACTCGCGCGGTAGCGGCGGGTGGTGGAGCGGGAAGCCCGCGGGACGGCCCTGCCGACCGGACCGGCTTCCCGCTCAACGCGTCCGGGGCGAGGCTCCGCCACTGAGACTCCGCCGGCGAGGCTCCGCAGCGGATGCGGAGCGCAGGACGCGGTCCGGCCCGGTGAAGCGGCGTCGCGGCTGCCCCCGGGGCGTTCGGTCCCGGCCCCGGGGCCCCCTCAGGCCGACGCGGGCGGCTGCTGACGGTACGCCGCGAGCGCGGGGGCGGTGGTGGTGGCGACGAACTCCGTCACCCGGTAGCGCGCCAGCCCGGCCTCGGTGAACGGGTCGGTGGCCACCAGTGCCTCGATCGAGGCACGGTCCGTGCCCGCCGCGAGGATCACCCCGCCGTCGCGCGGCACCTTGCGCCCCGAGGCGAGGAAGGTGCCCGCCGCGTAGTGCTCCTCCAGCCACGCGATGTGCCGCGGCAGCACGGCGTCGACCGACTCCAGGTCGGCGGTGTACGTCAGCTCCGGAACGAACATGCCCACCAGGCTAGTGTCCCGGCCCCGGCGGCCCCCGCCGGGAGGGTGCCGAGCCCAATCCTGCCAGCTCAGGCAAGGTTTCGGTAGGACACAGCACACCCTTCTTCCGCCTTGCCGCGCACCGGCGCGGGCCCGCAGACTCGTGCGCATCCCACCGAGCGCCCCGCGCCGGCCGCCCTGCCCCGGGCGGCCGGCGTGCGCGGCGTGCTGCCCGCGCACCGCGAGGGGCGGCGGGCGGGAGGAACCACACGGACGACGAAGGGGGACGGACCATGGGCGTGCACGAGGACCTGGTGCTCAGGGCGCGGGTGCGGCTGCTGAGCCACAACGAGCGGATCCTGCACGGCGAGGAGGGCCTGTGGGTGTACCGGGCGCTGTTCACGGTCAGCCCGGACGCCTACGCGTACAAGCTGGCGTTCGTGCTGCGGGAGGCGGCCGAGGGGCCGCGGGCGGCCCGTCTGCCCGAGGCGCGGGAGGCGCTGCTGGCGGAGGCGAGGGCCGTCTCGGCGCGCGTCCCCGGCCACGCTCCGGCCCACCAGCGCCGGATGTGGGACTACCCGGTGGCCGAGCTGCGGCGCTTCGAGCAGCAACTCGGCGGTGCGCGGCAGTAGGTGATCACCCGATGGTTGCGGTACAACAATCCCTATTTGACGACCGATCGGAGAAATTCTGATATGAGCAGGTCAGGACTGTCCCGCCGCGCCCTCCTCGCCGGTGCCGGAGCCGGCGCCGTCACCGCCGTCGTCGGCTGGAACACCTCCACCGCCGCCTGGGCCACCGAGAGCGGCGCCGGCGTCGCCGAACTCCCCACCCTGGACGGCACGGTGACCCTCCAGGGCGACGGCCTGGAGCGCTTCTCCAGCGACTTCGGCCACCTCGTCACCGCCAGGCCCCGGGCGGTGCTGCGCCCGGGCTCGGTGCGCGACGTGCAGCAGCTGGTGGCCTTCGCCCGCCGCCACCGCATCCCGGTGGCCGTCAACGGGCAGAGCGGCGACCTCGCGCAGCTCGGCGCGGCCGGGCTGGAGTCGCACTCCAGCTACGGCCAGGCCAACCCGCGCGGCGGCGTCGCCATCGACGCCCGCGGCCTGTCCAGGGTCGTCTCGGTGCGGCCCGGACGCGCCGTGGTCGAGGCCGGCGCGACCTGGGCGCAGGTCACCGAGGCGGGCCTGGCGGCGGGCTGGGTGCCGCCGGTGCTCACCGACTACCTGCACCTGTCGGTGGGCGGGACGCTGAGCGTCGGCGGCATCGGCGGCGCCGTCCAGCGCTACGGCATGCAGGTCGACAACGTACTGGAACTGGACGTGGTCACCGGCACCGGCGAGCTGGTCACCGCCTCGCCCACCCGCAACCGCGAGCTGTTCGAGGCGGTGCTGGCCGGCGGCGGCCAGGTCGGCGTCATCGTGCGCGTCACCCTCGCCCTGGTGAAGGTCCGCGAGCGCGCCCACGTCTTCTCGCTGTACTACGACGACCTGGACGCCTACCTCGCCGACCAGGAGAAGGTCCTGGCCGGGCGCCGCTTCGACCTCCAGGTCGGCGACGTGGTGCGCAGCGCGGACGGGTCGCGGTGGCGCTACAAGGCGGAGCTGGTGGCGTTCGCGGACGCCGGGCGGGCGGTGGACCGGGCGGCGCTGCTGGCCGGGCTGGTCCCGGTGGAGACGGAGGTGGTGGAGCAGAGCTGGCGGGAGTACGCGTTCCGGGTGGACGGCTTCGCCGGGTACCTGCGGGCGGCCGGGTTCTGGTCGCTGCCCAAGCCGTGGCTGAGCGTGTTCCTGCCGGCGTCGTCGGCGCGGGCGTTCATGGCGCGGGCCGCGGAGGTGCTGACCGCCGCCGACCTGGGGGCGGGGCTGCTGCTGTTCTACCCGTACCTGCGCTCGAAGGTGAGGGCGCCGCTGGCGGTGCTGCCGGGGCAGCAGGAGGTGGGCTGGCACTTCGACCTGCTGGCCTTCCCCGGCCCGGGGTCGGACAGTGCGGCGATGCTGGAGCGCAACCGGCGCCTGTACGACCTGGCGGTGGAGCTGGGCGGCAAGCGGTACCTGATCGGGGCGGTGCCGGGGATGACGCGGGAGGACTGGCGGCGTCACTACGGGGGGCAGTGGGAGAAGGTGGCGCGGGCCAAGCGCCGGTTCGACCCGGCGGGCGTCCTGACGCCGGGCCAGGGCATCCACGCGTCCTGACCCCCTGGCTCCCTGACCGCCGGGCCGTCCGCGCGTTCACGCCGGCGCGGGCGGCCCGGCGGCCCGGCGGGGCACCGGGACCCCGGGGCTCCCGGGCGGGGTCAGGTGATCTCCGGCCGGGCCGTCATGCCCATCGCGGAGCGGTCCGGCAGGTGGCGGTGGTACGGGTAGCGGCCGCGTTAGGAGTCGAAGACGGCCTGGAGGCGCACGCTCTCGCCGGGCATCAGGCGCACGGTGTCCTTCAGCCCCGCCTCCCCCGGCCCGGGGGCCGCTCCGTTGCGGGCCAGGACACGGAACTGCGCCAGGTGCGGTGGAAGTCGTGCGGGATGTCGGTGTCGGCGTTGACGACCGTCCGGATCTCCGAGGTGCCGAAGGCGACGGAGGCGTCGACCCTGGCGGGGTCGTACGCCTTGCCGTCGATCAGGCCGCGCGGGGCGAGGCCGCCGCCGGTCTCGACCTTCGGCACGACGGTGCGCTCGCGCACCGCCGCACCGGGCGGTGCCAGGGTGCGCGGCCGGTCGGGCACCGCGGAGGGGCCGGGGGCGGGGCGGCCGACGTCGAAGCGCAGGACCTGGCCGACGTGTTCGGCGGGGCCGGGCGGCATGGAGTCGGTGAGCACGACGCCGGTGCCGGGGCGGTAGCGGGAGAAGTCGATGACGACGTCGGCGCGTTCGCCCGGTGACAGGTCGACGGTGTCGGTGGTGTGGGGGCGTTCCAGCAGGCCGCCGTCGGAGCCGGTCCGGGTGATCGGGCCGCCGTCGCTGTCCGGCCCGGCTCGACCGCGCGGACTCCACCGTCCTGGACGCGCTCCAGCGCAGGGCCAAGGACGAGTTCGCCGAACAGGGCCTGATGATCGGCCAGTTCCACCCGGCGTGCGAGGAACCCGGCCTGCGGAACCACTCCTTCAGACCGCTGCGCGCCCCGTCCCGCTGCTCGCGGTGCGCAAACTGCTGGTCTTCGACCCGCCCTTCCTCACCGGCGACGCGGTCCACCTGAGCCACTACCTGGCCCGCTTCGCCCCCGAGGTCCCCGCCCGCATCCGCGCCCAGCTGGTCACCGGCGTCCGCGCCCACCGGCAGACCGCCGCCTGAACCCCCTCCCCCGGCGCGCGCGGAGCCCGGCCAGCGCCCGGCTCCGCGCGCCCCCCTTTCGTGCGCCACCTCGGGGTTCGGTAGCCTCCCGCAATGACCCCCTCCACCCCGCGCCCCGTGCCCCCCGTCACACGGCTCGTCGACGGGCTCGTCCGCGCCTACGCCCCGGCCGCCGGGCAGGTGGGCGTGCTGACGCCCGACGCGGCCTTCCGGCCGGCCGCCGGGGACGAGGTCGTCTCCCACACCGTCGACGCCGGCCTGCGCCGCGCCTGCTACACGACGCCCGACGCGGCCGTCTGCGTCACGGCGGACGGCACGCAGGTGTGGCGCTCGCCCTTCGAGCCGGCGGCGGACGGCGCGTACGGCCACCGGCCCGACTGCGAACTGTCCCCGGACGGACGGGTGCTGTGGGTCTACCGGCCCGACGGGATCGCCGGCCGCGGCCGCCCCGACCAGTGGGTGGCCCTGGACGCCGGCACCGGGGCCGTCCTGGCCCGCGCCGACCTGGAGACTTCCGGGCACGGCGCCGTGCAGCTGGCCCACCGGCGAGCGGCCACATGCTCCTCAACGTCGGCGAGGGACAGGACGGCACGGCCCTGTACCGCGCCTGCCTGAGCGACGGCCGGATCGACCTGTGGCGCTACCCCTTCGACGACCGCTGCCTGATCGGCCTGTCACCCGACGGGCAGCACGTCCTGACCGTCGACCACGGGCAGAACGACCTCACCGTCCACGCCTTCCCCGGCGGCGCGAGCGTCTTCACCCTCACCGCCGGCGACTTCGGCCACGACCCGGACACCGTCTTCCTGGAGTGGAGCGGCGGCTACCTGACCCCCGACACCCTGCTCGCCACCCTCGTCGGCGAGAGCGACGACGGACAGGACTGGTCGCGCCACTACCGCGTCGACGCCCGCACCGGCCGCGTCCACGGCGAGTTCGCCACCCACGCCGCGGACCCGGACGACATCCACCCGCTCGGCGACGGCTCCTGGCTCACCACCGGCCCCGGCGGGCACCCCGTGCGCCGCACCGGCTCCTGACCGGGCACCGCGCCGGGACAACCACGCCTGCGCCTGCGCCGCCGTACGTCTTCGGCGCCGAAGCGCCCCCGCCCCTCGACGGCCACCTGCCCAGGCTCGACCCGGTCGGCCACCCGGCCCGGTCGGCCGACCTGCCCGGGAGCACGCCGCGATGAGCCCGTCGGACCCCCCGCGCGCCCGGCCTCGCGTACGCGCTGCGCGTCCTCGCCCAGGCCTACGGCGACCACCCGACCACCCCGGGCAGCGGCGCCCCCGGCCACCGGCCCGACCGGAACCGCACCGTCCGGATGTGGCACGATCGGCCCGGAAACACGGACCGGGGACCCCGGAGGGAACGCAGCGATGGACGGACGGCGGAAGCCGCTCGACGCGGACGAGCGCCGGCGCGGGCTCCGGGCCGCGGCGATCCGCTGGGCGGTGCTGGCGGTGGCGCTGCTGACACTGCTGGCCGGGGCCGGGTACGCGCTGCCGGGCTGGTCGGTCGCCCACGGGGCGGGCAGCCCCGGCGTGTTCACCGTGACCGGGGAGGCCGTGGACTGCGGCCGGTGCGTGGTCGAGGGCACCTTCACCCCGGACGACCCCGCGCAGCCCGAGCTGACCGGCGCGGGCGTGATGGGCCGCCTCCCGGCGCGGCTGCTGGGCGAGCAGGCCCGCGGCCTGGGCTACGACGGCAAGGTGTACCCGCCCGACGGGGGCGGCGCCTGGCAGCGGGGCACGGCGATCGCCGCCGGCGGCCTGGCGCTCCTGCTGCTGTGGCTGTGGCTGGTGCTGCGCAGCCGGCGCCGCCGTCACGCCGGTTGAGGGGGGCGTCAGAGCGCGGACAGGCGCAGCGTGAGGGGCGGGCCGTCCGAGCGGGGCGTCCAGCCCTGTGCCCGCGCGGCCCGGATGCCCGCGGCGACCTCCCGCGGCATGACCACCTCCGTCGCCACCGCGGCCGGGTCGCGCAGGGCCGGCCGGTGTCCACGACGAGCGTCGTCCCGGGGCGCCGCTCGTCCTGCACGGCGTAGCCGAGGGTGGTGCCCTCGTAGTCGCAGCACCAGTGCTGCCTGCGCACCCGCCAGCGGTACTCCGTGCCGTCGACGACGATGCGCCGGGCCCCCTTCCTCGCCAGTGCCACGGTGGCGGCCCCTTCCGGTCTGCGGCTCTTCGACGTGCCCGTGTTCCGGTGGGCAGTCTCTCCTGGCGGCGCCGGGGGTGTCACGGGGTTTCGCGGTGCGGGGGTGTGGCACCGGCGGGTTTCCGGGCGGCGGCTCCCGGGCGGCGGCTCCCGGCCGGCCCTGCCCGGATACTCGCCGGCTTCCGAGGCGGCGCCGCAGCGGGATGTCCAACCGGCTCCTTCGCCCTGCTCCCCGACCGGGACAGTGCGCAGCGGGCGCTGGACGCGATGCACGACAGCCTGGCTCCGGGGGCCGGCTGATCGTCGGCGTCGAACCGCCGTCCCTGAGCACGGAGTCCGACGGCGGACCGGTCCCCCACCGGTGGAGCGGCGGGGAACTGCTCACCCTCACCGGACGTACCACCGCCCGTTGGACCGTCCCTCGACCACGGCCGTCCGCTGCCGGCTCGCCGCGGTGGCCCCGCCCGTCGCGGCCAGGTGACCGGCGGGCCCGCTCGCCGGCGGTGTCGGCGAGCGGGCCCGGTGCGCTTCCGGCGTGCGGGGTGCGGGGTGTGGCGTCAGGAGAGGGTGTCGGCGAGCTTGAGGTAGCCGCGCTGGACGATCCACTTCTGGTTGGGGTTGGTGGCGGAGCACTGGTAGATGATCGCGGCGTCGCCGTTGTTGCGGTAGCTGCCGGAGTCCAGGCACATCTCCCGGCCGGTGCCGACGGTGTCCTTGACGACGAACTGCCCGTCGCGCACGATCCACCGCTGGTTGGGATGGTCGAGGCAGCCCCAGAGGCGGACCTTGTCGCCGTTGTCGCGGCCGTTGCCCGTGTCCAGGCACACCGGGGCGCCCGAGCCGATCGTGTCGTCGACCTTCACGTGGTTGTCGTCGACCGTGAACCGCTGGTTGGTGTGGGCGAGGCACTGCCAGACGCGGACCTGGCCGCCGTTGGTACGGGTGTTCCCGGCGTCCAGGCAGACGCCCCGGGTGTCCTGGGCCGTGGGCGCGAAGACCGGCGAGTTCCACCGGAGGTTGTCGGAGGGGTTCGCGGCGTCCTTGTAGAGGTAGGCGGGGACGCGGGCGGCGCTCCTGTCGCCGCCGCTGTCCAGGACGTAGCCGGTCGCGACGTTCCTGATCTGCTTGGTGGCGGGGTTGTAGTCCCACTTCAGGTTGGCCGACGGGTCGTTGTTGTTGTCCTTGAAGAGGTACGCGGGCACGCGGGCCGCGCTCTGGTCGCCGCCGCTGTCCAGGACGTAGCCGGTCGCGACGTTGCGGATCTTCTTGCTGTCCGGGTCGTACGTGAACTTGAGGTTGTCGGACGGGTTCGCGGCGTCCTTGTAGAGGTAGGCGGGGACGCGGGTGGCACTCTTGTCGCCGCCGCTGTCCAGGACGTAGCCGGTGGCCACGTTGACGATCTGGCCCGGGGCGGAGGGCACGCGCGGCTGCGGCGCGGCGGCGGTGGCGGGCGTGGCGGCGGCGAGGGCGAGCATCGCGGTCGCACCGGCGAAGGCGCCCAGGCGGCGCGGGAGGCGGAGCACAGACATGGAGGTGTCCTCAGAACAGGTCAGGGAGGTGTGTCGGCACGGCGGTACGCCCGTTCGGCGGACCCGCCGGTCGCGCCACATCCTGGCCGCCGGTGATCGAGGCCGGATACATACTGTCGCTGGTTCTCACCCGTCCGGAGTAGCCGGATAGCGCATCCGAGCGAGTCGTATGACGATCAGTCAGGACGTTGCGATCCGCCGCCCGCCGGTCCGAAGTGCGGTGTTCAGGCGGCGCGTTGGCCGTGGAGGAGGACGGGGAGGGTGCGGCCGGCGAGGGCTTCGGCGGCGCGGGCGGCCTGGGAGGGGGCCATGACGTCCGGCAGGTCCGGGGCGGGGACGAAGCGGGCGCCGAGCAGTCCGCTGCGGTGCCGGGGCGGGACGGTGATCCGGGCGGTGCCGGGGACGGTGCCGCCGTCGAAGACGAGGTTCAGGCGTTCCAGGTAGCGGTCGGCGGGGCGGGCGGTGAGGTGGAGAGTCCTGGAAACGGGCGGGACTTTGATGCTGATGTACTTCCAGGCCAAGCACACGGCCTTGGTTCCGGGCTTTCCCGAGTACGCCAACTACGAGGCGAGCGCGGAGAGGATCAAGCTCTTCGAGATCAACGTCATCCCCGGACTGTTGCAAACCCGGCCGTACGCAGTCGCTTGGGAGCAGGGCAACCTCCGTCGAGGCACCGTCACGCCGGAGCAGGCGCACGAGCGGATCGAGTTCCTGCTTGCCCGGCAGCACATCTATGACCGCACGCCACCCCGCTCTTGCACGCGGTGATCGACGAGAGCTGCCTCAGGCGGCCCATCGGCGGCCGAGACGTCATGGTCGAGCAGTTGCTCCACCTCGAAGAAATGGCTACTCGACCCAACATCATCATCCAGGTGGCGCCGTACTCGCTGGGCGAGAACCGGCCGTTTACCCGGCTGGTGCACCTCCTTGCCATGCCTGACCGCAAAACGCTTTCTTACGGCGAGACTGAGCAGCGCGGCTACCTCGATCGGGATCCTGACGCGATCACAAAGCTGACCAACGACTACGATCGCCTGGTGGTCGAGGCCTTGGGCCGGACCGAATCGGTAGCCATGATCCGTGCGGTACGGAGGGACTTTGAATGGATGTCGACCTGACTAGCGCCCACTGGCGGAAGAGCTCGCATAGCGGCAGTGGTGGTACGTGTGTGGAGGTCGCCGACGGCTTCGCCGACCTCATGCCCGTGCGCGACTCCAAGGACCCCAGCGGCCCGGCCCTCCTCTTCCCCTCCTCGGCCTGGCAGGCCTTCGTCACCGCCATCCGCACCGGTGAATTCGACACCCGGTAGCCCTACTTCACCTCGGAGTGGGAAGTCGACCCCATCGACTTCCCACTCCAAAAGGCCCGTTCAGGAGGCAACCCCATGGACCCCGCCCGCATCACCATCTGGCGCAAGAGCTCATACAGCGGCAGCGGCGGCCAGTGCATCGAGGTGGCCGACGGCATCCCCGGCCTCATGCCCGTGCGCGACTCCAAGGACCCCGACGGCCCGGCCCTCGCCTTCCTCTCCCCCTCCTGGCAGGCCTTCGTCACCGCCGTCCGGGCCGGCGAATTCGACGGCCGGTAGCCCGGCTTCACACCCCGCCGCCCCTCCCCCGGGGCGGCGGCGCACAGCAGCCCCGCCGACGCCGGCGCCTGCCTCCGGACGCTGCTGCCGGCCATGACCGCCCACCGCGTGGCCAGTTGCCCGCAGGGCCTGCTCGGCTGCTACGCCGACACCGTCCGCGACCGCCTCGGAGTGGACGAGGGGAGGCTGCTCGTGGGTGCCTCCTTCGGCTACGCCGACGAGAACGCGCCGGTGCACCGGGTCGCGACAGGACCGGCGGCCCTGGAGACAACCACCACGTTCCACGCCCAGGGACAATGCCACTGACTTCGCAACCTTCCGCAGCCCCCTGGCCACGGCATCGCAGCAGGTCAGCGGCTCGCGATCGCTGTCGAGTCAGTGACATTGCACCCGGGGAGCGCTTGGAACCCGACCCGAGGCCAAGAATCCGGCATATCGTCTTGGGATGGTGCAAAGTTCCGCGAAAGATGTAGACGGCTACCTGGCTGAGGTGCCCGACGAGCGTAGAGACGTGCTGGTCGAGCTGCGACAGCTGTGCCGACAGGAACTGGCGGGTTTCACGGAGCTCATGGCCTACGGCATGCCCGCTTATGAGCGGGACGGTGTCGTCGAGATCGCCTTCGCCGGCCAGAAGCAGTACATCTCCTTCTATCTGATGCGCAGTGATGTACGTGAGGCGTTCGCCGAACGGTTGGCGGGGCAGGACATGGGCAAGGGGTGTCTGCGGTTCCGCAAGCCGCAGGCGATCGACTTCGGTCTGCTGCGGGACCTGTTGCGAGCCACTGCGGCACGGCCGGGCACGGTCTGCTGACGCCGGCGGCCACCGAGGGAGCGGCGGCAGGTCTTCGACGGGATCCGGTGGCGGGCCAGGACCCGATCCCCGTGGCGGGACGTCCCCGACACTTCCCAGTGCTGTGAGCACGTGGGTTCACCGGATTGCCTGGTCAGGTGACGAGGGCGCAGACAGGCGTGCGGGGCCCTGGCCCGGACGGTGTGGTTGCGGTGGTTCGAGTCGGCGGCGGTGAACACGGCAGTCCCGCCGCCGTTCCGGCGCGAGGGGCCGGCGGCTTCCGGCGGGAGGGCGGCTTCCGGCCGCGGCGGTCAGGCCCCGCGCGGCCTCACATCCGGGATCTCAGCACGTCGACCTCGCAGCCCGGTGCGAACGGGTCGAAGCCGTGCCCGGCCAGCCAGCGGACCACCAGCAGGCTCCGCAACGACCACCACGCGCGGATCACGTCCAGGTCGACGTCGGCGCCGTAGCCGGCGATGACGTCGCCGAGGTGCTCCTCGTGCCCGAGCGTGAACGTGGCGAGGTCGTACAGGGCATCACCCCGGCCCGCCTCGGACCAGTCGATGATGCCCGTGACCTCGTCGCCGTCGACGAAGACGTGCGCGATCTGCAGGTCGCCGTGCGTGAACGCCGGAGTCCACGGCCGGAGTGCGGCCTCGGCGACCCGGCGGTTGCGGGCGACCAGGCCGGCGGGCAGGACGCCGTCCGTCACGAGCGACCCGCACTCCTCGTCGAGTTCCGCCGCCAGCGCGGCGATGCTCCGGCCTGCCCGTCCGGGCCGGGGCGGCAGCGGCGCGTCGTGCAGCCGGCGGATGGCGGCACCCGCCGCGGCCCACGCCGCCGGCGACCCGGTCGACGGCCCGCCGAGGCTCCCGAGCGTCGTCCCCGCGAGTGCGGTGATCGCGAGCACGGGCGGCCTGCGCCACAGGACCTCCGGGGTCGGGACCGGCGCCAGGGACATCGCCTCGACCTCGGCGTCGACGCGCGCCTGATCGGCGTCCACCTTCAGGAACACGTCGCCGACGCGCAGAGTCACGCGCTCGCAATGGGCGACGACGACCTCGACCTCATCCATGGGCACCCACTATCCCGGGGACGACCGGCCTCCGTCACCGGGTTTCTCACCTGCGATGACGTAACCGACCCCGTCCCGCCGCCCGGGCCGAGCCCACCACGGGTACCGGAACTCCCGGCCCCGGACCGGCCGTTCGCCCCGACGGCCCGGCACCCGGTGGATCGGGGCGCCGTCGGGTCGGGGCGCCGTCGGGTCGGGCATCGCCCTCTCCCCCCACACCGGCGCGGACATCCGCCACCGGGCGCAGCGGTCGGGGGTGCGGGTTCGAGGAAGAGGTCGATGAGTCGGCCGGGGACGGGTTGTCGGCCGGGGCCCGCGCCGGGTCGGGCGGGCGCCGGCGGCGGACGCACCGCCGTCGGTGGCGGGCCTGTGGCGGGCCTGTGGCGGCGCCGGCGCAGGGCGGCCTGACGGTACGTCTGCCCGCGGTAGCGGCCGGGGCGGGCGGAGCCGGGCCCGCTGGTGTGTGGGCGGGGGCCGGTGCACAGGGCGGCGGCGGTGGGCGGCCGAACGGCAGGTCGCCCGGCGGTACCGGGCCGGCCGCCCCGTGAGGTTCGGAGCGCGCGCCCGGCCCGCCTCCGGGCGGCTTCGGCGGCTCCCGGTACTGCGGTGACCGTCCGTTCGCGACCGGCCGGTTCCGGTGACCGGCCGGTCGCGAACGGAGCCTCCTGGGGGTGCGGGCGCCGGGCACGGAGCCGGCCGGCGGCCGGCCGTCAGGCGCGCTGGAGCTCGTAGACGTCCGGGTAGTTGCTCTGGACGATCTGGCTGCCGGCGCTCGCCAGCCACTTGCCGGAGTGCTGCCCCTTGAGGGTGAACAGGTTCGTGCCGGCGAAGGTCGTCTTCACGAACTGCTGCTCGGTGGGGATGTGGTCGCTGAAGCAGCCGGTGGTGATGATCCAGGCCCCGGCGCTCGTGGAGTTCTGGTCGACGGCGAGGCACCAGTGGCGCCAGGCGTCCTGGAAGACCACTGTTTCGGTGCCGTCGGACTCGGGCCGGTGGCAGTAGATCCACTTCTGGTTGGGCTCGCCGTTCCAGAAGTAGTGGATGACCGAGCCGTGGTTCCCGGGCGAGAGGGCGACGGTGAGGAAGGTTTCGGGGTTGGCGGTGGGGGCCTTGATGCGGTAGGTGCTGTCGCAGGTGAATTCGCCCCAGGTGGTGGTGAGGGCGGCCGGGGCCGGGGCGGGCGCCGCCACGGCCGTCGGGGCGGCGGTGAACAGGAGGGCGACGGCGACGGCGGTGCCGAGCTCGGTCACCCGGTGCCGGGCGCCGTGGCGGGAGCGGTGCTGAAAGGACATCGTGAACTCGCTTTCACAACTGAGGGGTTGGCGGCGAATCGGTGGACGGTCAGCAGCTGAGCTTCAGACGGGCGGCGGCCCGCAGGGTGCCGGCCGGCTCGGGCGAGGCGCAGGAGACGGTGCCCTTCTCGGAATTGCCGAAGGTGGTGAAAGTGCCGCCGTCGGAGGTGGATTTGATCCAGATGCCGGTGCCCGGGCCGGTGCGGGCGCAGATGTACCGGGCCCATTCGCCGGTCACCTTCTGGAAGCCGCGGTAGCGGCCGTAGTAGCCGGGGAGGCTGAAGTTCACGGGCTCGGTGAGGGGTGGGATCCGGGTGCTCGACTTGGTGTCGGCCACCGCGAAGCCGACCTTGGCGCCGACATTGGCGAAGAGCGCCTGGTACTCGGCGCCCATCTCCGTGCTGCCGTTGACCGCGGTGTTCACGACAGCGGTCTCGGTCAGCGTGGTGTTGTACTGGCCGGTGGTCCCGGGGGTGACGTTGACCGCCGCGAACTCGGTGACGACCGGCTCGGTCCGGGCCGAGACGACGTCCTCCCAGGTGCGGTTCCCGTCCGGGTTGCAGATGGTGCTCGGCGGGTCGGCGTGGGCGGGTGCGGCGGCGAGTCCGAGGCCGGCGACCGCGCACAGTGCGGCGAGGCCCGAGGTGAGGGCGGCGCGTCGCTTGCGCAAAGCCATGAGGGTGCTCCTCCGGTCGAATGGGATGCGAACGGATCAGTGACTCGTGCATGTCATTTCTGTGGACAGGGGAATCCTCGCTCCCGGGACGGGACGACCGCTATCCGTGCTTTCCAGGGGGTGGTGGTGCACGTCGTATGCGCCTGGGGCGAGAGCCGTCCGTGACGTAGCGCACGCCGGTGCCGGGCGGGGCAGGCCGGAGCACCGGATGGCGTGACCGGTCCGAGGTGAGCGCCCGGGCCGTGGCTCCCGGCGGTACGTTCTCCCTGTCCCCGTACGGCGGTTCCGAGGGAGGGTGCGGCATGACGGACAGGCCCGCGGACGCCGGCCGCGAGGTGTTCGTCCGCCTCGGCGGGCGCGGGTTCGCCTACCGGGACTTCGGCGGCGGCGGGCCGGTGGTGCCGGCGCTGCACGGGCACTTCGGGCGGGGCCGGATCTTCGCCCCACCGGCCGCCGCGCTCGCCGGGCGCCGGCGGATCGTCGCCCTGGACCAGCGCGGGCACGGACTGTCCGACAACGGGGGCGGGTTCACCCCGGGCACTACACGGCGGACGCGGCGGCGTTCCTCGACGCGCTGGGCCTGGCACCCGCCGCCGTCCTCGGCCACTCGATGGGCGGCGCCGTCGCCTTCCACCTCGCCCGGCGGCGTCCCGGCCTCGTCCCGGCGCTCGTGGTCGCCGACATGACGACGCTCAACCGGGAGCCCGAGACCCGCCCCGTGCTGGACGTGACGGGCCGGCCCCGCCGCGTGCCGTCGCGCGGCGCGCTGCGGGAGGCACTGGAGGAACGCGGTGTCCCGGCCGGCTACTTCCTGGACAGCGCGGCGGAGTTCGAGGACGGCTGGGGGTTCCTCTTCGACGCCGGCGACATGGCGGCCTCCCAGGAGAACCTGACCGGGGACTTCACCGAGGTGCGGAACGCCTCCGCCCAGCCGGCGCTGCTCCTGCGGGCCGCCCGCAGCTTCCTCCTCACCCCCGCCACCGCACGGCGGATGGCCTCCGAGCGGGCGAACACCCGCCTGGTGGAGATCCCGGACTGCGGGCACTGGATCCCCACGGACGCGCCCGGCGCCCTCGCCCGCCACGTCGGCGCCTTCCTCGACGGCCTCTCCCCGGCGCCCTGAACACCCGGCGCCCTGAACACCCCCGGCCGGGCGTGGGGCACGGCGGTCACCAGATCCGCACGCCGCCGCCGACGCGCGCGGCCCGGCGGGCGGCGTCGAGGATGTTGTCCAGCCGGGCGGCGATCTGCCCGGCCCGCCCGGGCGGGTCCATGCGGGCGGCGAGGGACTCGGCGCTGCCCAGCAGCAGCAGGACCTCCTCGGTGAACTCGGCCACCTCGGCCGGGGCGACGTCCAGGTCGCCCTCGGCCAGCCGGGGCAGGAAGCGCGCGCCCAGCGAGCGGACCGCCGGCGACCCCCAGAGCGTGGAACGCCGGCGCTCGAATCCCGCGAGGTCCGACGAGCCCTCGGGGACGTCCAGGAGGCGGCACCCGCCGCTCTCGTCGGTGACGAACACATCGGCCGGCAGACTCATCCGGGAAGCGGATCACTCCCCCGCCCCGGCGGTCCACACCACCCCCCCCCCGGGCCCGGAGGAAAGACCCCGGAACCCCCTGTCCGACTGCCGGGCGGGCGGCGATACTGGGCCGCATGGGGTTCCTCATCTTCCTGACGCTGCCGGGCCTGGTACTGCTGCTCACCGCGCTGGCGGTGGTCGACCAGGTGCTGCTGCGGGCCGGCCGCGCCGGACTGCTGCCCTGGCGCACCGGCGCCCGGCAGGGGCAGGTCTCCGCGACCGGCTTCGAACAGCTGCACGCCGGCTTCTCCGCGGGCAAGCAGCACGAGCTCAAGGAGCGGCAGTCGGCGCTGATGCTGCGCGACGACGAGGAGGACGGCGCCCCGCCGAACCGCACCGGGGTGGACCTGGTGCGCGGCTCCGCGGTGATCCGGCTGCCCAAGGCCTCCTGACCGTCCGGCGTTTCGGCGCCGCACCGCGCCGGGCCGGGGACCGCGCCGGGCCGCCGGCGGGACCGGTTCCGGCGCCCGGTCAGCCGCGGTGGAGGGTGAGCGTGTAGAACTGCGCCCCGGCGGGGTCCGCGGTGGCGCCGTAGTCGTAGCCGGCCGACGAGGCGGTGAGGCCGGCGGCTTCGGCCTGGGCGAGGAGGTCGGACTCGCGGCGGGGGCGGATCCGGTCGCGCGTGGTGAACTCCTCGCGCAGGCGCCCGCGGTCGTCGTGCAGGCGGTAGCGGCGCTCGATCCGGTGGCACCCGTCGTCGAGCACCGTGATCCTCTTGTCCCGGGCGAGGAGCCCGTGGGCGTACGGGCGCCGGTAGTCCGGACGGAACTCCTCGTGGTGCCGGACGGGCCGGGGGACGAAGCCGTCGAGGACGAGGACGCCGTCGGGCGCGAGCAGGCCGCGGGCGCTGTCCAGGAAGCCGCGCAGTTCACCCGGCGTCGTGAGGTAGGTGACGAGCGAGTACGGCGCCAGGACGGTGCTGAAGGGCCCGCGCAGGGCGAGGCGTTGGAGGCTCATCCGGGCGACCCGGGCCGTCAGGTCCAGCGCGGCCGCGTCGCGGCGCAGGCGGCGCAGCATCGGCATGGACAGGTCGATGCCGACGGCGTCCGCGCCGTCCTGGAGGAGCGGGAGCAGGATGCGCCCGGTGCCGCAGCCGAGTTCGAGGGTGGGGCCGCCGCGGCGTCGGCACAGGTCCCGGTACCAGCCGATGTCGTCGTGGGGCATGCTGCGGCCCATGTCCTCGGCGTAGATGTCGGCGATCAGGTCGTAGGACCAGGGGTGCGGCTGGGCGTTCACGGCGGTGTCGCTTCCTGCTGGGAGGGGTCAGACGAGGTCGCCCGGCGTGGCGTGCGGCGGCGGTTCGGTGCTGCGGGCCCGGTGCCGGGAGTGCGCCTGGTGCCAGGAGAGTGCCTGTTCGGCGAACATGGCGCTCCAGACGTTGAGTTGCCGTGGCCGGGCGGCCGGGTCGAAGGGGATGGCGCCGTCGGCGCGGACCCTGGCGGCGAGTGCGGCGGCCGTCCGGTCGAGGCCGGGTTCGTGGGGGTGCAGGAGCAGGCCGAGGCGCAGGGCCTGGGCCATGACGTCGCTGCGGCGGACGGTGGCCGTGTCGAGTGATTCGGGCAGGGTGCCGGCCTGGTCGCTTCGGGCGAGGAGCCGTGTCAGGACGGCGGTGGCCGCGGCCCGGTCGGCGCCGGGTGAGGCGAGGTGGCCCTCCAGGAAGTACAGGGTGGGGTGCAGCGGGTGGTCGAAGGCCCGGGCGGGGTCGGGGCGGTGGCGGGTCAGGTGGCGGGCGCAGGCCAGGGCGAGGGGTGGTGGCAGCGGGACGAGGGCCGCGGCGTCGAGGACGCGGGCGGCGGCCTTGGTGAGGAAGGGTCCGCCGCGGGTGGACCAGCGGGGTGGGGGCGGGGCCGCTCCGGGCTCGGTGCGCAGCGGGCGCAGTGTTCCGTCGTGGTCGACGAAGCCGGCGAGGGCGGTCAGCAGGGCGTGCAGGGTTCGTTCGGGTGGGTCCAGCAGTGCGGCGCGGGTGGCCGCGGTGAGGCCGCCGACGAGCATGGCGAGGTCGAAGAAGAACTGGGCGTCGTTGCGCCAGTCCCGGGTGGCGTCGTCGTGGAGGTGGATGCGGGTCGGTGGCAGCGGGCCGGTGGTGTAGCGGCGTTCGACCCATGCGGCGGCGGCGTGGGCCGCGGGTCGGCGGCGCGGGTCGGGCGGCAGGTGGGGGGAGGCGAGCCAGTGCAGGTAGTAGCCGGTGATCTCGCCGTAGACGTAGGCGGCGCGGCCGTCGGGTGCGAGTGCGCCGGCGACCGCTCCGTGTTCGCGGCCGTGGCGTTGCTGGGCGGGTCCGTCGAGGAGCCATTCGCGCAGGGCGCCGGCGGCGTCGGTCATGGGGTGGCCTCCCGGGCGGGTTGGCGGGGGCCGGGGGTCCTGGGCCGGCCGCGGATGACGTGGGCGAGCCGCCGGGCGATCCGTTCTCCGGCGCGGCCGTCCCCGAAGGGGGCGGTGCGGTCGAATGCCTGGGGGCGGGGTCTCGGGGCGGCGAGCAGTTCGTGTGCGGCGTCGAGGACCGCCTGCGGGTGGGCCGGGACCAGCCGGGTGGTGCCGGTGCCGAGGGCTTCGGGGCGTTCGGTGTTCTCGCGGGCCACGAGGACGGGGACGCCCAGGTACGGTGCCTCCTCCTGGATGCCGCCCGAGTCGGTGACCACCAGGGCGGCGCGGGCCAGCGCGTGGACGAACACCGGGTAGGGCAGTGAGTCGGTGAGGGTGATGCGCGGGTGGCCGGCGAACCGGCGTTGCAGGCGCGCCCGGACGGCGGGGTTGGGGTGCTGGGGGCACAGGACGTGCAGGTCCGTGCGGGAGCGCAGGAGTTCGAGGACGGCGTGGCAGAGCGGGTCGAGGCGTCGCCCGACGTTCTCGCGGCGGTGGATGGTCACCACGACCAGGGGGGCGCGGGGTGGCAGGAGTTCGCGCAGGGCGTGGGGGGCGGGGCGGGCGAGTGTCTCGCGCAGGACGTCGATGATGGTGTTGCCGACGGTCTCGACGCTCGTGCCGGTGATGCCTTCCCGGCGGAGGTTGGCGGTGGCCTCGGCGGTGGGGGCGAAGTGCAGGTCGGCCAGGGCGGCGACGCGGCGGCGGAACAGTTCCTCCGGGAAGGGGCGTAGCGGGTGGGCGGTGCGCAGCCCCGCCTCGACGTGGGTGAGCGGCACGGCGGCGGCGTGTGCGGCGAGGGCCCCGGCGTAGGTGGTGGAGGTGTCGCCGTGGACGACCAGCAGTCGGGGTGCCAGGCGGCGGATCGCCTCGTGGGCGGCTTCGCGCAGGCCTCGTACGGTGGCGGCCAGTGAGCCGGAGCCGCGGGAGGGGGCGAGGACTTCGGTGGGGGCGAGGCCGAAGGGTGCGAGCGCGGCGGCCACCATGCCGGGGTGCTGGCCGCTGTCGAGGAGGGCCGTCTCCAGGCCGAGTCGTGGCAGCGCCCGCAGCAGGGGGATCAGTTTGAGTGCCTCGGGTCTGGTCCCGGCGAGCAGCACGACGGGCCCGTTCGGGGGGTGTGGGTGGGGCGGGTCGGAGGTCACGGTGGTGTTCTCTTCCCCGGGGTGTGGCGGCGCGAACCTGACGGCTGATGTTTCGTCAGTTTTGTTCGGTGGGGCGGCCGTGCCGGGTCTGGCGTCCTAGAGTCCGCCGCCGCAGCCCCCGCAGCCGCCGCAGCCCGATCCGCCGCAGGCGCCGCCCAGGCCGACGCCGTCGCTGCCCGAGCCGGAGCCGGTGCGGGAGCGGGCGGCGGTGCGGGCGGTCTTGCGGGCGTGGGAGGCCTCCCGGCAGATCCGCAGGTCGTGGAGGGCCGGCAGGGCGCTCAGCCCGCCGGTGGCCACGGCCTCGATCCCGTACCCGGGGCGGTCGTCCGCGCGGGCGGCGGCCAGCACCCGGGCGCCGGGGGCGGTGGTGCGGCGCACGGCGGGCCGCGCCTTGCGGTTGATCACCAGGGCGGCCGCGGTCAGGGCGGCGAAGGCCGGCGGCGCGATGCCCCAGTGCTCGCCCCACAGGAACGCCCACACCGTCGCGACCACGCCCGTCACGGCCACCGCGGCGGCCACCAGCGGCATCCACACCGCGAACTCCCGTACCCGGCGCAGCAGTTTCTCGTCGTCGACGAGTCCCTGGGCCGCCAGCCGCCCGCGCAGTGCCCTCGCCTCCGGGGAGCGGTCGAACTCCGCGGCCAGGTCCCCGAGGTCGCGGGTGCGGGTGGGCAGGAGTGCGAGCAGGTCGAGGACCGCCGTCTCGAAGCCGTCCCCGGTGGGCCGGCCGGTGGTGGCGGTGACCTCGCCCGAGCGGGAGGCGGCCAGCAGGCCGCGCTCGTGCATCCGCGCGAACGTCAGGTCCGCCAGGGTCCCGGCCAGGCAGGCGAGTTCGGTGAGGTCGAGGTCGAAGTCCCGTTGCTCCGCGAGCCGTTCGGCCCGGTGCAGGTCCGCCAGCAGGGCGCGGCAGCGGTGCCGGGCCCAGGCCAGGCCCGCGGCCGTCCCCAGCAGGAGGACCAGCAGTACCCCCATGACGGCCCCCTCCCCCGCGACCTGTGCCGCGTCAGCCCAGTGTGGGGATGCCGGGCCGCCTGGACAAGCAACAAATCCGTTACGGGCAGCGGGAGTTCGCCCGCGCCGCGGACGACCGGAGTGTCCGGTTCACCCGCGCGCGGCAGAGCCGGAAGCTAGAGTCGCGGCCATGACAGCCCGCCGCCGGGGGCGTTCGCGCACCCGGCGGCGGCAGCACCCGGCCCGCCTGTACCACCGCACCACCGGTCCCGCCCGGCGCGTTCGGCTGCTCCACCGGTACGGCCGGCGCCGCGGCGGGCCGCCATGTCGCCGATCAGGGAAGGAAGCCCGTGTCATGACCGTCCGTACCGTCCGCACCGTCCGTACCGGCCGCCGCCGAACGGCCGCCGCCGCCGTCGCCGCCGCGCTCACCGCCGGGGCGCTGCTGGCAGCCCCCGCCGCCGCCACACCATCCGCCACCCCCGCCGTGCCCGCCGTGCCCGCCGTGCCCGCAGCCGGGGCGGGGGCGGGGGCGGGGGCCACGCTGCCCATGACGGTGCTGTCGACCGGCCTGCCCGACAAGCCGTACAGCGATCCGACCGGGCTCAACAACGCCGGCGTCGTCGTCGGCTACGCCTGGGCGTCCGGGCAGGGCGGCACGTCGAGCGCGATCCGCTGGAACGCGGACCGCTCGCCCGCCGTCCTGCCCCCGCTGCCCGGCGAGGACAACGCGCAGGCCCTGGGGGTGAACGACGCCGGGACCGTCATCGGCACCTCCTGGCCCGCACCCCGGAGCCGGACGGAGGCGACGGCCGTGCGCTGGTCCGCCGGCGGCACGCCCACCGCCCTGGCGCCGCTGCCCGGCGACACCTACAGCAGGCCCGTCGCGATCAGCGCGAGCGGGATCGTGGCCGGCGTCTCCTCCCACGGCGGCGAGGACCACGCCGTCGCCTGGCACCCGGACGGCACCGCCGTCGCCCTGGCCCCGCTGCCCGGCGACACCCGCAGCGAGGCCTTCGACGTCAACAGCGCCGGCTTCGCGGTCGGCGTCTGCGCCACGGGCGGCGCCGGGGAGCCGCACGCCGTCCTCTGGAGCCCCGACGGCACCGCGGCCGCGTTCGTCACCGACCCGGGCGCCGTCCGCAGCTGGGCGCGCAGGATCAACGACGCCGGCGCGGTGGTCGGCTGGGCCGACCTGCCGGAACCGGGCCTGGGGAGCCTGCGGCACGGCCTGCTGCGCTCGGCCGGCGGCGTCCTGCACGACCTGGGCCCGTCCACCTACCCCGATGCGCTCAACAGCTCGGGTGAGGCCGTGGGCGACTACCAGCCGGACCCGCAGGTCCCGCGCAACCACGCCGCGCGGTGGAGCCCGCAGGGCGTCCTGACCGCGCTCGACCCGGCCCCGCCGGGCGGCCGGACGACCGCCACGGACATCAACGACTCCGGCACCGCGGTCGGCTACGCCTGGGACGGCATCCCCTCCCGGCAGTACCAGTCGGGCCGGATCTGGGCCCGCGGCGGCGCCGCCGCCGAGAACCTCGACCCGACCGGTGCCACCAACAGCGCCCGCCTGGTGAACAACAGCGGCCTGGTCGTCGGCCTGTGGCTGCCCCGGGGTGCGGGCGACCTCTACCCGTACCACGTGGCCGCCGTCTGGCGGCCCTGACCGCTCGCACCCGTCCGCACCGGACCGCACCGGACCGCACCCGTCCGCACCGGGCCGTAGCCGTACCGGGCCGCACCCGTCCGCACCGGGCCGTAGCCGTACCGGGCCGCCGCCGGCGGGCAGGGCGGCGGCCCGCGGCGGTCCGGTGCGCGCGGGCTACGTGGCGCAGGTGAGGTCGCGGGCGGGCAGCCGGCCGGTGGCCAGGTAGGCGTTGACGGTGGTGTCGACGCACGCGTTGCCGTACACCGCGTAGTCGGCGTGCTGGGCCGCGCCCGCCAGGGTGAGCAGCCGGGAGCTCGGCAGCAGGGCGTGCAGGGCGGCGGCGCCGGTGTAGGGGGTGCGGGGGTCGCCGGTGGCGGCGACGATCAGGGCCGGGACGTCGCGGCGGACCTCGGTGGGCTCCTCGCGGGGGCGGTCCCAGAAGGCGCAGGGGGTGATGTTCTCGGTCATCGGGCCGAACAGGGGGTGGGCGGCGCGGGCGGCTTCGATGTCGCGCCAGTACTGCTCGGGGTCGCGCGGGGCGGGGGCGTCGCCGCACAGGATCGCGGTCTGCGCGCTGGCGCCGGGCGAGCCGGCCGGGGTGAAGCCGGTGCGCAGGAGGGCGGCGACGGCGGGCGGCAGCGCGGTGGGGCGGCCTTCGGCGGCCCGGGCGAGCAGGGACACCTGCTCGGCCAGCGCGGCGTGCGCCCCGTCGGTGTCGCTGCCGAGTGCGGTGAAGACCAGGGCGGGGACCTGGCTGTCGTCCAGGCGGAAGGTGTCGGGGCCGGTGCCCAGGGTGAGCGGGGTGCGGGCGGCGGCGGCGAGGACGTCCCCGACGGTGGTGAGGACCCGGGCGCGGGTGCGGCCCAGCGCGTAGGTGTCGTGGCGGGCGGCCGTCCAGTCGGCCCAGCCGTCCAGGGCGCGCTCGTTGGCGTCCTCGGTGCCGCGCATCAGGCGCGGGTTGTAGCGGCGGGGGTCCAGGGCGCTGTCGAGGACCACGCGGTCCTGGCGGCCGGGGAACAGCTGGGTGTAGACCGTGCCCAGGTAGGTGCCGTAGGAGTAGCCGAGGTAGGAGATCCGGCGTTCGCCGAGGGCTGCGCGCACGACGTCGATGTCGCGGGCGGTGTTGCGGGTGGTGACGTGCGGCAGGAGTGCCGCACTGGTGGCGCGGCAGGCGTCCGCGGTGGCCTCGGCCTCGGCCTTCCGGCGTTCGAAGCCGGCCCGGGTGGGGCCGGCCGAGGGCAGGCCCGGGCCGTGGGAGAGGCCGCAGTCCAGCGGGGTGCTGCGGCCCGTGAAGCGCGGGTCCAGGCCGATCAGGTCGTAGCGGGCGCCGCTCTCCCCCATCGCGGGGCGTACCAGCAGGCCCGTGGCGAGACCGCTGTTGCCCGGCCCTCCGGGGTTGATCAGCAGGGAACCGATCCGGTGGCGGGTGTCGGTGGCCTTCAGGCGCGATATCGCGACGGTGATGCTCCGGCCGGCGGGGTCGGTGTGGTCGAGCGGCACGCGCACGTCCGCGCAGCGCGCGCCCGCGGCGTCCAGGGCGCGGCCGTCCGCGTCGTCGGGGCCCTGGGCGCAGCGGTGCCAGTCGAGGCGCTGGTGGTGGTAGCGGTCGAGCCCGCCGGAGGCGGTGGCGGGTGCGGCGGTGGCGGCGGGTGCGGCGGCGAGGCAGGCGGTGAGGGCGAGGGCGAGGGCCGAGGCCCGTCGTAGGGCGGTACGGGGGACGGTACGGGGGGCGATACGGGGGGCGGTCATGCGCTCTCCAGACGGCGGCGGGTCGGCCCCGGGCGGGTCGGCCCCGGGCGGGTCGGGCGTCGGGGCGGGTCGGCCCCGGGCGGGTCGGCCCCGGGCGGGTCGGGCGTCGGGGCGGGTCGGCCCCGGGCGGGTCGAGCCTTTCAGCGCGGCCGGGGACGGTTCGTCGCCCTGTGGCACGAACTGGCGGTACGTCAGCTGCATCAGGGCGGGTCGTCGGTGTACGGCCGGAGCAGCACGGGCCGGGGGCCGGGCGGGGGGCGGGGGCCGCGTTCGGGTTCACCGCGCCGCTGGGGATCGCCGCCGTGCTCGGCGCGGCGGGGCTGCTGCTCGGGTGGGCGGCGGAGCGCGCCGGGCGCCGGGGGTGAGGACGGCGCACCCGGGCCGGCCCGGATGCGGACCGGCCCGGATCGCGGGGCCGTCAGACGGCGGCGAAGCGCCGCTCGCCGCCGTCGGTGAGGACGCGGCCGAAGCGCATGCCGGGGAAGTGCGCGGCGACCAGCAGGTCGTCGGTGCCGGCGGCCTCGTCGGCGATGCGGTTGCGCACCGCGCAGGCCGGCGCCGGGTCGATGTCCCAGACCACCTGCCAGTCACGTTCGCCGAACTGGACCACCGAGTGGACCACGTCGCCCAGCAGCAGCGCGCGGCGCCCTCCGGAGGAGAGCACGTACACGGTCGTGCCGGGGGTGTGGCCGGGCAGGTGGAGCGCGTCGATGCCCGGCGCGAGGGTGAAGTCGGCGTCGAACAGCTCCAGTTGGCCTTCGACGGGGGTGAGCTCGGCGACGGCCCCGGGGGGTGCGGGTGAGCGTGCCCACCCGCCCTGCCGCACCCCCTTGGCGGCGGCGCTCAGGAGCCGAGGTCCAGGACGCGCACCGGCTCTCCCTTCCAGCGGGCGGGGTCCGCGGTGGCGACGAACGCCCCGTCGGGGCGTTCGGGTGTGGGGGCCGCGGCGTGGCGGACGTGGGCCTGGGCCCACGTGGTGTCGGCGGCCAGCGCGAGGGTGGCGGCGAGGTCCAGGTCGAGCACGGTGAGGGCCGGCAGGGCGGCCAGGTGCTCGGCTGTGCCCGGGCGTTCGCGGTCCGCCTCCACCAGGGCACAGGCCGGGGCGTAGAGGTACCAGCCCGGCTCGGCGTGGGCGCGGTGGATGAGGCGGGAGACCAGCAGGTTGCCGCGGCCCGCGGCGAGCATGGCGGTGTCGTCCAGGACGACGTGTACGGCGTTGTTCACCGGCCGGCCGCCTCGGACAGGCGGCGGTCGAGTTCGGCGTCCAGGCCGGCGGTGCGGGTGGCGTCCGGGTCGTAGCCGTTCCACTCCTCCAGCACACCGCGGGCCGTTTCGGCCCGTTCGGCCCGTTCGGCCGGGGTGAGCAGGTCCTGGGCCAGGCGGGAGAGGTAGGCCCGCAGGGACAGGTGCTCGCCTGCGGCGATCTCGGCCAGGCGGTCTCGCGCCTCGGCGGGGATGCGGATGTTCGCGTCGGCCATCTCGGCTCCTTCCGTTGCCCTCAGGATACGGGTACGCACCCGTATCCGTCACGGTTTCGGCGGCCGGCGGGCGGGCCCCGCCGTCCCCCGTGCCCGGGGGGGCGGCGGGGCCTTCCCACCACCCCTCGCCAGGTGGTCGGCTGGGCCGTGCCCGGGTCAGACGGCGGCCGGGGCGGGGGCCGTGGGGGCGGGGCGGGTGAGGCGGTCGTCGGTGAAGGCGAGGGCGCGCAGGTGGTAGGGGCGGGCGGCGTGGCCCAGGGAGAGGTTGTGGCCGGCGCGGCGGGCGGTGGCGAGGCGGGCCAGGCCCGGGGGGAAGGCGGCGGTCAGGGCGGCGCGGGAGGCGTCGTCCAGGCGCCACCAGTGCTCGTGGTCGGCCGGGGTCAGGCGCACCGGTACCCGTACGCGCGCGGCGAGCGCGCTGTAGCGGGCGGGCCAGGTGGCCAGTTCGCGGGATTCGAGGGCGGGCACGGGGGTGAGCAGGGTGCGGGCGGCGTGGAAGGTGCCGGGCGGGTAGAGGGCGAGGGGGCCCCGGTGGAGGCGGCCGCCGCCGGCGAGGTCGTCGGAGCACTGGCCGGCGGCGCTCACGCGGTCGCCCGGCAGCCGGCCGCGGGCGCGCTGGCGAACCCGCGCGGGGCGTTCCTGCCCGGCCACGAGGGCGCGTGGGCACAGGGGGTGCGCGAGCACGTCGAGGAACTGCGGATCAGCGCCCTGGAGACGGCGAGCCTGGGGGCCTGCGCCCTGGGTGAGGAGCACCACGCGCTGCACTGGGCGGACGAGGCGGTGCGCCGCGCGCCGTTCCGGGAGAGCGCCCACCGCTGCCGGATGGAGGCGCTGGCCGCTCCCGGCAACCGGGCGGAGGCGCTGCGCTGTTACCAGCAGCCGCGGCGGGTGCCGGCGGAGGAGCTGGGCATCGACCCGGCCGCCGAGACCCAGCAGCCCACCTCACGCCGCTGCGCACGCCCGTTCCCGCGGCGCCGGCGCCGGTGCGGGCGGCGGCGGTGCGGGCGGCGGCGGCGGTGCGGGCGGTGGATCCGGTGCCGACGGGCATCTTCGAACCCCTGGCGCCGGCCCGTCTCGCCCGTCCCGCCGCCACGCCGGTGCGGGCCGCCTGACCCCGCGTGCCCCGACGGGCCGCCGGCCCGAGGACAACGGCCCCGGCCGCTCCCCGCCCCGCCGGCGCCCCCGCCCGGCGGGGCGCGCCACGCCCGTGCCCGCGCCCCCTGTCCCGGCGGGCGCCCCGTACCCGTGCGGCCCGTACCGCACCGCCCCGGCCGGCCCCCCGGCGCGGGTCGCGGGTCCCCCGCCGGGCCCGCCCCCGGCCCCGTGGCCTGCCGCGACGCCGGCGCCGCGCACGTGCCAGCCGCCGCGCGCCCCCACCCCTACCGGGCGCCGCGCCCCCTGCTCCCGCGCCCGGGGCGGGCTGCGCGGGCCTTGCGGCGGGCGTGGCGGGCAGGTCGGGCATAGTAGCGTCGTGTACGTGAAGTCGCGCGCACGGCGCGGTCTTTGAGCATCGGACGGGGGTCCAGTTGTCGGGAAGGGGTGGTGGGTGTGGGACGGGCACGCGTGGCGGCGCGGGTGATCGTGCACCCTGGTGTGGAGGACGTGAGCGTCCAGCAGGTGCTGGAGGCACTCGCTGATCCGGCCCGCAGGTCGGTGGTGCGCACACTCGCACACTCGGGAGCGGACCTCAGCTGCGGCTCCTTCGACCTTCCGGTGGGGCGTTCGACCTCCAGCCACCACTTCAGCGTCCTGCGCGAGGCGGGGCTGCTGCGCCAGTACTACGTGGGCACCACCAAGATGAACGCGCTGCGCAGCGAGGAGCTGGAAGGGCGTTTCCCCGGACTGCTGGCGGCGGTGGTCGCCGCCGCCGACGCGGAGGCCGGCCAGGGCCGGTCCCTGCCGCGGACGTGACGGGACGCGGCACGGCATGACGGGGCACGGCCGGACGTGACGGGGACGCGACACGGCATGACGGGGACGCGGGCGGGAGCGGCGGGGACGCGGGCGGGAGCGGAGGGGCGCGGCCGGACGTGACGGGGAGGCGGGCGGGCCCCGGGGCGGCGGGCGGGAGCGGCGGGGACGCGGGCGGGAGCGGAGGGGAGGCGGCACGGCATGACGGGGCACGGCCGGGGGTGACGGGGACGCGACACGGCATGACGGGGCACGGCCGGACGTGACGGGGACGCGGGCGGGCCCCGGGGCGGCGGGCGGGGGCGGCGGCGCCGTTGTGCGGACGGGCTCCGGCCGGCCCCGGGGCAGGGCGCCTGCCGGACCCCGCTGCCCGCCGGAGCAGTGGACGCCGGGTCGCCGGGGCGCGGTCGCACGGGAGTTGAGCGCCCGTCAGCGGTCCGCGCCCAGGGCGGGGCGTAGGCTTGCCGCCCGTGATCGACAGTGAGGGTCTGGGCCAGGGGTGGGACGCGACCGGCCGGTGGGTGCACGAGCGGCTCGCGCCCGGTGAGCGGATCGCCCGGGTGAGCGCGCTCCAGGGCGGCTGGACCTCGCGGATGCGCCGCCTGGACATCGAGGGCCCCGCCGGCCGGGCCCCGTACACGCTGGTGCTGCGCTCCCTCGTCACACCGTTCTACCGCCGCCACGCGCCGGGCCTGCTGGCCCGCGAGGCCGGCGTGCTGCGCCTGCTGGAGGACACCGCCGTCCCGGCGGCCCGGCTGCGCGCCGTGGACGCCGAGGGGGCGGTGTGCGAGCACCCGTCGCTGATGATGACGCACCTGCCCGGCCGGGTTCGGCTGGCCGAGGACGGCCGGGAGCGGCGCGCGACACTGCCGGCCGGGCAGCTGGCCACCGTGCACGCCCTGCGGGTGGACGAGGCCCACCGGCCGCGGACCTGGCAGGCATGGACGTCCCCGCGGCGGGTCCGGGTGCCCGACGGCACGGCGCGCGCCGGGCTGTGGGCGCGGGCGGTGGAGGTGATCGCCGGCCCGGAGCCCCCGCACCGGGGGTGTTTCCTGCACCGGGACTTCCACCCCGGCAACGTGCTGTTCACCGGGCAGCACGGGGACCCGGCGATCGGCGGCGTCGTCGACTGGGCGGAGACGTCCTGGGGCCCGCCCGACCTGGACGTCGCCCACTGCTCGACCGCCCTGGCCCTGCTGCACGGGCCCGGGGCCGGCCTGGCGTTCGCCGACCACTACACGGCCGCGGGCGGCGAACTCGCCACCGGCCGCGCCCACCTGTACTGGCGGCTGCTGGACGCCCTCGCCTTCGCCCCGGACGCCGAGAAGGTCGCCGTGCCCCGGCGCGAGCTGGGCCGAGACGACCCGACACCGGCGGTACTGACCGGGCGCCTGGAAAACTACCTGCACGCCCTCTTCGAGCGCTACACCTGACCGCCCGCCCCCCGGGGCCACGCCCGCCCGCCGGACACACCCGCCCGCCGGACACACCCGCCACCGGGGACGCCCGGGCCGCAAGCACCGGCCCGGACGCCCCCGGCGGCCGGGCCGGTCAGCCGCCGGCGCCCGAGCGGTGAACGGTGAGGTCACCGTAAGCCGACAGGGCGGCGACCGGGCGGTGAACGGTGAGGTCACCGTAAGCCGACAGGGCGGCGACCGGGTGGTGGACGGTGAGGTCACCGTAAGCCGACAGGGCGGCGGCAAGGTCCCCGGGCCGGCGGCGCACGGTGGCGTCCAGGAAGGCGAGCGTGGCCGCGGCGACGACGCGCGGGCCGCGGGTGCGGCCCAGCGAGCCGACCATCGAGGGCACCGGCGGCAGGTACAGGGGCGCGTCGGTGAAGGTGAGGTGGGCCGCGCCCGGAATGGTGAGCCGGTAACCGGTGGCGGTGGCGCGGCCGAGGACCTCGGCGAGACGGGGGAGGTAACGCGGGTCGGTGGCCGGGCCGACGGCCTGGGTGAGGGCCAGCACCGGCCGGCGCAACGGCGCCGGGTCGGGGTCGCGGGGGTAGCCGTCCAGGTCGATGACCGCGGTGAACCGACCGTCCTGACGGGCGGCCTGCAAAGCCGCGGCACCGCCCAGGGAGTGACCGGCCACCGCCGCCCCGGCGGTGTCCAGGCGTCCGGCCAGCGGGTCGCCGCCCTCGCCCCGGTCCAGCCGCTCCAGCCGGGTCAGGACGAAGCCGAGGTCCGCGGCCCGGATCCGCGTCGTCTCGACGGCCCGCCGCTCGTCCTCGGCGTCGTCACCGGTGGCGGCGAGCCCGGTACCGATCGTACGGCCGTCCGCGAGGACCACCACGGCGGAGTCGTACGGATGGTCGAGGGCCGCGACCACGTAGCCGTGAGAGGCCAACTCCTCGGCCCAGGCGGTGTTCTGGGTGCGCACCCCGCCCAGCCCCGGCGAGAACAACACGACCGGGAACCGCGCGCCCCCACCGGCCGGCACCGCGCCGGGCAGCGCGTGGCTGCGGGCGCGCGGGACACCGTCGACCAGGAAACCGGGCAGGCCCGCGTAGCGGGCGAGGGCACCCGAGACGGTACGCGCCTCCTGCTCCGTACGGCCCAGATACCGGGCCCGCGGCGCGCCCACCGGGCCGTCCTCGGCCGGGTACCAAAGCTGGACGACGACCACGCGCCGATCACCCGCGTCCACGGCAGCGGCCTCCGGACGGTCCACGTCGGTCCACTGCACCACCCGGCTACCCACCGCGAAACGGCCCGTCGGCCCGGGGAACACCGGGACGGGGAAGGCCCACGCGGCCCCGGGACCGGCCGCGGTCAGGGCCAGGCACACCGCCGATCCCGGCAGCGCCACCCACCAGCGGGCCCGCCCGGCCGGCCGCGCTCCGCGCCGGCGCCGCACCAGCGGGGAGAACGCGAACGGCAACGCGAGGGCGGCACCCGCCAGGACCGGCAGCATCTGCCAGCGCAGCCCCGCCACGCCCAGCACCGCCGCGCACAGCACGACGGCCGATCCCGCCGCGACCGTGACGGGCGGACGGGCGGCGGCGGGAAGCCAGCGCGCCGCCACCAGCGCGACAGCGCCCAGCAGGGCGAGGATTTCCAGGGGGGACATCTGCGGTCCCGTCATGATCTCGGTCACCCGGCCATCCTCGGCGCGCGCCACCCGCCGCCACATCAATCCCCGGTCGCCGCCGCCCGCCACCGCGATCGCAGCCCCGGACCACGCGCCGTACGACCGGAGGCGCACCCGGACACCCCGGACCGGCGGCCGCCCTGCGACCACGGGAGGTAACGCGGCTCCTCCTGCGGTCGTACCCCGGCCCCCCGCGATCAGACGGCGGGCTCATGCGCCGCCGTATGCCGCGGCCCTACGGTGACAGGGCCGCGGCACGCGCCGGGCCGCGCCGGCCCCGCACCCGGCCCGGCCCCGGCCGCACCCGGCGGCGCTCCCGGCCGGGACCGCCTTGACACCGAACCGACGGGAACGCGTGATGACCGAGGCGGCCGCGCACACCGGCACCGCCCACCCCCCGCACCACCGGGACCGGGCACCACGGGACCCGACGGCCCCGCACTCCACCCGCCGCCCCGGCCCGGCGCGCGCACTGAACACCCTGCGCCGCCGCGGCCGGCGGCTGCCGCCCGCACTGGGGGACGCCCTGCTGTCGGCACTGCTCCTGGTCAACATCGCCACCACCCGCGAGCCGCGGGAACTGCCCGCCGCCCTCGCCCTCACCGCCGCCCTCACCCTGCCCCTGCCATGGCGGCGCCGGGCCCCGCGCGCCGTGTTCGCCGCCGTGGCCGGCGCGGCCCTCCTCCAGTGGCTGGCCAACATCCAACTGCCCGCCGACATCGCCCTGCTGGTCGCGCTCTACACAGTCGCCGCGACCACCGGCCGGCTCCACACCCTGATGGCCGCGGCCGTCGTCGAGACGGGCGCCGTACTGGCCTGCCTGCGCTGGACCGCCGACGGCGCGTTCGCGACCCCCCTCGCCGCGGTCACCGCGACGGCCGTGGCCGCCGCCGTCCTGGGCGTGAACGTCCGCACCACACGCGCCTACCTCGCCGCCGTCGAGGAACGGGCCGCACGCCTGGAACAGCACCAGGAACAGCAGGCACGACTGGCCGCCACCGAGGAACGGGCCCGCATCACCCGCGAGATGCACGACATCGTCACCCACAACCTGTCCGTCATGGTCGCGCTCACCGACGCCGCCCTCTACGCGCAGCACCGCTCACCCGACAGGGCGACCGGCGCGATGCGCCAGATCGCCGAGACCGGCCGGCAGGCCCTGACCGACATGCGGCGCTCCCTGGGCGTGCTGCGCACCGACGAACCGGACGCGCAGCGCCACCCACTGCCCGGCATCGCCCAACTGCCCGCCCTCGCCGACCAGATGGGCGCCGCCGGACTGACCACCAGCCTCGACGTCCACGGCGCCCACGCCCCCATGCCCGCCACCGCCCAGCTCACCGTCTACCGCCTGGTCCAGGAAGCCCTGACCAACGCCCTCACCCACACGCCCCCCGGCACCCGCGCGACGGTCCTGGTCCGCTGCTCGGACCGGACCGTCACCGTGGACGTCACCGACGACGGCCCCACCCCGCCACCCGCCGGCACCACACCGGGCGGCCACGGCATCCCCGGCATGCGCGAACGCGCGGCCGCCTACGGAGGCACCCTGCGGGCCGGCCCGCTGCCCGGCGGCGGCTGGCACGTCCACACCCGCCTCGACCTCGACAGCAACACCCAGGTGTCCGCATGACGATCCGCATCCTGATCGCCGACGACGAAGCACTGCTGCGCATGGCCTTCGCCACCGTCCTGGAAGCCCAACCCGACATGGCACCGGTCGGCGAGGCCGCCGACGGCGCCCAGGCCGTCCACCTGGCCCGCGAACTGCGGCCCGACGTCGTCCTGATGGACGTCCGGATGCCCGGGACCGACGGCATCGAGGCGACCCGCCAGGTCGTCCGGGCCTGCCCCCGCACCAGCGTGCTGATCCTCACCACCTTCGACCTCGACGCGTACGCCTTCACCGCACTCGACGCCGGCGCCTCGGGCTTCCTGCTGAAGAACACCAGGCCCGAGGAACTGCTCACCGCCATCCGCGACGTGGCCGCCGGCGACGCGGTCCTCTCCCCCCGGATCACCCGCCTCCTGCTGGAGAACTTCCGCCCCCACCTGCCCGGCCCCGCCCACGCCGCCCGCGACGAACGGCTGCGCCGGCTCACCCCCCGCGAACACGAAGTGCTCGTCCAGGTCGGCCGCGGCCTGTCCAACACCGAGATCGCCGCCGCCCTGCACCTCGCCGAAGCGACCGTCAAATCCCACCTGGGACGCGTCCTGCACAAACTCGGACTCCGCGACCGGATCCACGCCGTGATCTTCGCCTACGAGAACCGCCTCGTCCGCCCGGCCTGACACCACCACCGGGCACCGGACACCGCCACCGGACACCCCGCCCCCCGGACGCCGCCGCGGGCGGAGCAGGGCGGGGCCGGGCACGGCCGCCGGGGCGGGATGTCCCCGGGTTTACGACGATGCCCCCATGGACACCCCGACCCCCCCTACGCTCCTGGTCCGCCCCGCCGGCCCCGCGGACCGGAACGCACCGACCGGCATCGACACCGTCGCGGCGGCGGGCGACCCGGCCCGGCGCGCGGCCGTACGGCGCTGGTGCGAACAAGGCAGCGCCGTCCTCGCCGAGGACGCCCCCGGGCCCCTGGGGTACGGCGTCCTGGAGCACACCTTCTTCGGGCAGGGCTTCGTGACCCCACTGACGGTCGCCCCCGGCGAACGCGGACGGGGCATCGGGGCCCGCCTGCTCCACGCCCTCGAAGCGGCCTGCACCACACCGAAACCGTTCACCTCGACGAACGTCTCCAACCAGCCCATGCAGCGCCTGCTCCACCGCGCCGGCTGGCAGGCCGCCGGAATCCTCCACGGCCTGGACGAGGCAGACCCCGAACTGTTCCACCTCCGCCCGCCGCAACGCCCCGCACCCGCTACCGGCCCCACTCACCCGGCAGACTGAGACCACCACACCCCGCCACCCGCCCCACCACCCGGCCCGGCTTACGGCCTAGCGACAGCGGGGCGGCCCAGCGGTCCGGCATGGGCGAGCGGCGGGGCGATGGCCTGGGCGTCCGCGCCCTCGCCCACCCACAGACCGATCAGCAACGCCGCCGCCGCCTCCAGCAGATGCGCCCGGGCCAGCGGCCCCGCGGACACCGGCTCACCACCCGCACCGCGCACCAGCGCGGCGACGGCCGCCAGCGCGCCCGGATCGTCCCCGCACAACGGCACCGCCAACGCCCGCCCACCGAAGACCGGCGGGCGCACGTCCCACACACCCGCGTGGCAGAGGTTGAACGCCTTGACCACCCGCACCCCGGGCGCGGCGGCCGCGACCCGCTCGGCCACCGACGGCCCGTACCCGGTCGCCAGGGCGAACCCGGCCGCCACCGGGTTCGAGCAGTCCACCACGGTACGACCCGCCAGCACCCCGGCGTACTCCGCCACCACCACAGGCCCGGCCCGCCACGGGACGGCCAGCAGCACCGCGCCGTCACCGTGCTCCACCGCCTCCCCCACCGTGCCGCAGCGCACCCCCGCGTCCCGGGCCGCCGCAGCCGCCCGCTCCCGCTCCCGGCCTTACGGGGCGGCAGGGCGGCCCAGCGGCCCGGCATGGGCGAGCGGCGGGGCCACGGCCTGGGCGTCCACGCCCTCGCCCACCCACAGACCGATCAGCAGCGCCGCCGCCGCCTCCAGCAGATGCGCCCGGGCCAGCGGCCCCGCGGACACCGGCTCACCACCCGCACCGCGCACCAGCGCGGCGACGGCCGCCAGCGCGCCCGGGTCGTCCCCGCACAACGGCACCGCCAACGCCCGCCCACCGAAGACCGGCGGGCGCAGGTCCCACACACCCGCGTGGCAGAGGTTGAACGCCTTGACCACCCGCACCCCGGGCGCGGCGGCCGCGACCCGCTCGGCCACCGACGGCCCGTACCCGGTCGCCAGGGCGAACCCGGCCGCCACCGGGTTCGAGCAGTCCACCACGGTACGACCCGCCAGCACCCCGGCGTACTCCGCCACCACCACAGGCCCGGCCCGCCACGGGACGGCCAGCAGCACCGCGCCGTCACCGTGCTCCACCGCCTCCCCCACCGTGCCGCAGCGCACCCCCGCGTCCCGGGCCGCCGCAGCCGCCCGCTCCCGCTCCCGCCCGCCCACCAGCACCTCGTGCCCGGCCCCCGCCCAGGCACCCCCCAGCGCCCGCGCCATCGCCCCACTGCCCACGATCCCGACCCTCACACCCGTCAACTCCCCTGCCACCGCCACGTCTTCACACCCCGACGGCACGACAGTAGACGCCCCCTCAGGCACCACCCGGTACCCCACCCGCCACCAGCACCTTCCCCGCCGCCCGCCCCGCCCGCAGCCGCCCGCTTCGACGCAGGCCCCCTGCGGACAAACGGAGTTGCCGCCCGGGAGCGGACCCGGACAGCATGATCCGACCGCGCCCGGCGAGCGACCCGACCGCCCGCCCGCCCGGGAATCCGACCGCGCCCGGCGGGGGGACCGCGGAAGACCCGGAGTCCGACGTGACACCGGCCTGCGCCGCAGGCGCGGGACACGACCTCGTCCCGGCACTCAGGTCGGTGACCGGGCCGAACGCCCGGCACAGCGGGCAACTGCCCGGAGCCGTCCCGGTGACGGCCGTGGACCGGACCCGGTCCGAGGACGCGGCGCAGGCGGCGAGGCGTCTCGACGCGGCCGGCGCGCGAGCCCACCTGGCCTGCCGGCGGTGTGAGCGGGCGATGTCGCCACAGGACTGCCCGGTGGACCCGGAGCCGTGCTCCTCGCCCTGCCCGTCCCCGACGGGCTGCCCCGCGAACCGCCCGCGAACCCGACCGGACCGCGCCCGGCCCCGGCCCAGGCCCGGGATGGCGCCCGGCCCGGGCCCTGGCCCGGGATGGCGCCCCGCCCGCGGGCGGGCACGTCACGGCCGCGGGCCGTTCGCGCGGGGACGGGCACGGACGGGCGGGTCCGTCCCGGTGGTCGCGTCGCGGGCTCAGCCGGCCGGCGTGACCGGGGGCCTGATGCCGAGCCACTGTTCGGCGCCCCAGGCCTCGAACCGCTCCACCTCGGTGAACCCCAGCTTCGCCGCGAGACGCATCGAGCCGGCGTTGGCGCTCTGGGTGGTGAGCACCACCGGTTCGCCGGGAAGCGCGCCGGCGAGCCAGCCCAGTGCCGCCGCGCACGCCTCGGCGGCGTACCCGTGCCCCCACGCCGACGGCAGGAACAGGTAGCCGAGGCCGGCCTTCCCCGCGGCGGCCGGGCGGCTGTGCCCGGTCGCCCGCCGGAGCAGGACCTGGCCGATCACCGCCCCGTCCAGATCGACGGCGAAGCTCCCCGGCCACCGCTCGGGCACCCCGGGCATCCCACGTTCGAGCTCGTCACGGGGCCGGGGGCCGCCGAGGCAGGTGTGCACCTGCGGCGAGGCGAGCAGTTCGATGAACGCCGCACGGTCCCGGGCCTCGGGCTGACGGAGCACGAGCCTGTCGGTCCTGATCGGCTCGGGCGGCCAGGTTGCGAGTCCCAGATGTTCCATCCGGACACGCCAACAGGCACCCGCACCAGGCGAACGGGAGGCGTCCGGCTCCGCCCCGGAACGGCCTGCCCCTGGCCGTGGTCCCTCAACTCCCCTGCCACCGAACGGCCTCCACCGGCCCCCGGCGCGACAACGGGTACCCGGACCGGGCAGCATCCGGTCCATGACCGACCATCAGGGCCTCCTCGCCGACTGCCCCGCCCGTCTCGCCTTCGACCTACTCGCCCACACCTGGGACCCCGTCATCCTGTGGGCCCTGCGCCGGGGCCCGGTACGCCCGCACCGGCTGGTGAAACACATCGGCGGCATCAGCCCCAAAGCCATGAACCAGTCCCTCCACCGCCTACGCGCAGCAGGCCTGGTCCAACGCCTGCCCCGCCCCGGCACTCCCCCGCACGTCGACTACACCCTCACCCCACTCGGCCGCACCCTGCTCACCCCCCCTCGCCACCCTCGGCACCTGGGCCGCCACCCACGGCAACGCCGCCACCACCACCCAGACCAGCCCCACCACCTGACCCACCCC
>NZ_JBVJRP010000011.1:0-229723 GCF_055607525.1 Kitasatospora sp. NPDC036993
GAGTCCGAGTGCGTGGAACCGTAGCCGTTCAGCCACGCCTTCCACGAACCACCGTGCGCCGCCTGCGAGGTGCTGTTGTCCACCACACCGCTGGAAGTCGTCCACGGCGAGGCCGTGCCCGACTCGAAGCCCGCGTTGCCCAGCAGCTGCGCCGGCGTGCAGCCGCCGCCACCGGTCGAGACGGCCCAGGCGAACGTGGTGGAGGCCGACTTGCCCGCGGCGTCCGTCACGGTGACGGTCACGTTGGAGCTGCCCGCGGCGGAGACGGTGCCGGCGATGACGCCGGTGGAGGCGTTGATCGACAGCCCGGCGGGCAGCCCGGTGGCCGTGTAGGACAGCGGGGCGGTGCCACCGGACGCGTTGATCTGGAGGTTGACCGCGCCGCCGACGGCGGTGGACTGGTTGCCCGGGTTGGTCACCGAGACGGTGCCGCTGCCGGCCGGCTTGGTCAGCAGGCAGCCGGACACGTTGAGGTCGATCGCCCGGCTGGAGTTCAGGCAGGTGGTGAACCAGTACGTCTCCTCACCGTAACTCTGGCCCTTGTAGGCCTTGGTGGTGCCGTCGGCGGCCACCTCGCACGGGTTGTTGAGGGTGCACATGGCGCCGTCGTCGTTGCCGGTGTTGTTGATGCCGACGATCCGCCCGCTGGCGGAGTCGACGATCGGCGAGCCGGAGGTGCCGTGCGTGGTGTTGCAGCCGGAGCTGTAGCGCAGCGAGTCGTGCCAGGTCCACTCGTCCTCGCGCAGGGTCGGCACGAAGCCGTTGACGGAGCAGTTCCAGACCTGCTTCCAGTACGACGAGGGTATGTACATCGCCGCGCCGTCGGCCGGGTGGGTGTCGCTGATGGTCAGCGCGGTGACGCCGTACTTGGAACTGATCGACCCGTAGGTGTCGGTGAGCTGGTAGAGCGCGACGTCGGTGCCGGTCATGGTGGCGTAGAGCAGCTTGTCGGCCTGGACGGTGCCCAGGCCGGTGCCCGCGCCGTTCAGCAGGGTGCCGCTGCGGCTGGCACTGGCGTTCTGGATGACCTGGCCGGCCGGGGGCATGGTCGGCAGGCAGTGCCCGTTGGTGAGCATCAGCGCCCGGTCCCCGGCCACCGAGGCGGGGTAACGGACCAGCGAGGCCGAGCAGTTGCTCAGGGCGATGGTGGCGTTCAGGTCCGCCGCCTGGACGGCCTGCGCGGGAGCGGCGGCGAAGGCCAGCCCGCCCGCGACGACGGCACTCGTACCGGCCACCGCGACAAGTCTCTTGAACATGGCTCTCCTTGTGGGGGATCGCGGGGTGTACGACTGGTCGTCGACGCCCGCGCCGCACGAAAGTGCCATGACCACTTCAAAGGGGTCAACCATTGTGACCGAACTCGCCACCACCGGTCGGCCGCCGTGCCGTCCGGCGGCAACCACCTGTCCCGGTATGCCCGTTACGGGCGGGCGCGGTGGCACTCCGCGGTGCCGGCCGTGCCCGCCCGCGGGACCGCCCGTGGAACCCGCCCACGGGGCCGCCGGACGCTACGGCTGCGGGAAGGTGTTCGGGTCCACGTCGTTGGTCTTGGCGTTCCCGTCGGCCACCGGCTGGAGGGTGATCTCCCAGGAGGTCGCCGTCCTGCCGGTCTCGAACGCGAAGGTGTCCTCGAACTTGGTGAAGTGGCAGTCCTTGGTGAAGCCCTTGGCCTCGGAGTCCCAGTCCGCGCCCCCGGAGACGAAGACCTCGTACGTCCCGTCCTCCACGCCCTCGACATCGGCCTTCTGCCCCTTGGCGACGAACACCGAGTGCACCGCCTTGCCGTTCAGCGCGAGCGACACCACCGCGTCCGCCTTGCCGCCGTTGTCGACCTTGAACACGCCCTCGCCGCGCAGCTTCCCCTTGCGGACCATGCTGCCGTTGTCCAGCGAGCGGTTCTGCTGCTGGGGCAGCTGCGGGGCGGCGAAGGTGGTCTGGTAGCCGGCCGTGGTCATCTTGGTGAGGGCCGCCGACACCGCCGACAGCCCCTGGGAGGCGCCCAGTTCGGCCTCGGCCGAGCTCAGCGCGCAGACCTCGTGGAACTTGATGCCGCTGCGGACCTTGCCCGCGTCGGCGGCGAGCGAGGTCAGCGCGGCCACCAGCTCGGTCTGCGCCGCCGAGGCCGCGGGCGGCTCGTCCGCCTTGCCCAGCGCCTTGGCGGCGCCCTGCGCGCTGGTCGCGATGCCGCCGAGCACGGTGTCCAGGTCGGTCAGGCTCTTGGCGCCCGCCACCTGGGCGAGCGCGGTGGTGACCGGGTCGACGTTCGCGCTGAGCACCGGGCCGTACGGCGCCCGGGTGGGCGTCGGCGTCGGGCTCGGCGTCGCGGACGTCCGCACCGAGACCGGCGTCCCCGGCACGGACGAGCCGCCCGCCGAACCACCGCCCCCGCCACCGGAACAGGCCGCCAGCACCAGCGCCGAACCGACGGCCAGACCGGCCTTCCCGACGAACCCGTCGGACCCCGTGAACCTCATGCCCCACCCCCGGAATGCGGACTGCGCGCCCACCGCGCACACACGCGGCGTCACATGGTCCCGAGCACGGACGGCACCGTCAACCCGATACCCGGCGGTCACCCCCCAGGGGCCCTCAGGAGCGCCCCCGAAGGTCAACTACGATCAGGCCCGTGCTCAGTCTCACCGGACTCCCCCTCCAGATCATCACCTCGGTCCTCGCGATCGCCGTCTTCGCCGCCACCATGTGGCTCTGGCCGCGGTTCGGCGGGAAGGGCTGGAAGTCCTGGCTGGGCCGGATCGGCGCCTTCCTGGCCACCCAGCTCTCGGTGCTCGCCGCGATGGGCCTGATCGCCAACAGCTACTTCGGCTTCTACAGCTCCTGGACCGACCTGCTCGGCACCAGCGGCGGGCTCGGCACCGTGGTCGACCACCAGCCCAACGCCTCCGGGGTGTCCGTCACCGGCGAGCAGAAGTTCTACTCCTCCCAGGGCTCCGACCCGGAGCGCTCCGGCCTGATCCAGAAGGTCGACGTCAAAGGAGCCGGCAGCGGCCTGACCACCGAGGCGTACGTCTACCTGCCGCCGCAGTACTTCCAGCCGGACTACGCCAGGCAGCGCTTCCCGATGGCCCTGGTGCTCACCGGCTACCCGGGCACCCCGGAGAAGCTGATCTCGCTGATGCAGTACCCGGCGTCCACGCTGGACGCGATCGAGCAGAAGAAGCTGCCGCCGACCGTCCTGGTGATGACCCGCCCCACCCTGGTCAACGACCGGGACACCGAGTGCGTGGACGTGCCGAACGGCCCCCAGGTGGAGACCTTCTTCACCAGCGACCTGCCCAAGGCCCTCGCCACCACTTACCGGATCGGCACCGACCCGGCCAACCGCGCGGTGATCGGCAACTCCACCGGCGGCTACTGCGCGCTCAAGTTCGCGCTGCGCAAGCCCGACTCCTACCGCGCGGCGGTCGCCCTCTCCGGCTACTACAACGCGGCGCAGGACGTGACCACCGGCGACCTGTTCGGCGGCAACGCCCGGCTGAAGCAGGAGAACGACCTGCTGTGGCGACTGAAGAACCAGCCGGCGGCCCCCGTCTCGCTGCTGCTGACCACCGCGCACGACGAGAACAACTACGACGAGACCAAGGCCATGGTCGCCGCCTTCAAGGCCCCCACCAGGATGTCCACCATCACCCTGGACACCGCCGGCCACAACTTCCACACCTGGACCAGGGAGATCCCCCCGGCGCTGGAATGGCTGGGCAAGCAGATCACCATGCCGCCGTCCGTGTGACACCCGGCAGATCACACCCGGCTCACAGCCCCGTCTCACGGTTCTCTCAGCCGCGCCACCCACCGTGTGGCGCATGACCACGAGCAGCTACTCCCCTCCGGCCGGCGAACCGTGGCCCGAGGCCGCGAACTACCCGCCGCCGGAGGTGCCACGACCGGAGCGGGGCCGGCCGGCCCCGGCGCCGCTCTTCCCCGAGCAGGCCCCGCCGCCCGCCGGACCCAAGGGACCGGCCTCCTGGTCCGGCCGGCTGCGCACCCTCCCGGCCCGCACCTGGCGCGGGCGCCCGGACGACCCCCGCTGGGTGCGCCCGGCCCTGCTGGCCCTGCTGGCCACGACCGCCGTCCTCTACCTGTGGGGCCTGAGCGCCTCCGGCTGGGCCAACTCCTTCTACTCCGCCGCCGTCCAGGCCGGCTCCCGGAGCTGGAAGGCCTTCTTCTTCGGCTCCTCGGACGCCGCGAACTTCATCACCGTCGACAAGCCCCCGGCCGCCCTGTGGCCGATGGCGCTCTCGGTACGGATCTTCGGCCTCTCCTCCTGGTCGGTGCTGGCCCCGCAGGCGCTGATGGGCGCGGCCACCGTCGGCGTGCTGTACGCGACGGTGCGCCGCCGCTTCTCCCCGCTCGGCGGCCTGCTGGCGGGCGCCGCGCTGGCGCTCACCCCGGTCGCGGCGCTGATGTTCCGCTTCAACAACCCGGACGCGCTGCTGGTGCTGCTGCTGACCCTGGCCGCGTACGGGCTGGTGCGGGCGGTCGAGGCGGCGGGCACCCGGTGGCTGGTGTTCACCGGGGTGATGTTCGGCCTCGCCTTCCTCACCAAGACCCTCCAGGCCTTCCTGGTGCTGCCCGCCTTCGCGGTGATCTACCTGGTCGCCGCGCCCACCGGCCTGTGGCGGCGGGTGCGGCAGCTGCTGCTCGCGGGCGCGGCGATGGTCGTGGCCGGCGGCTGGTGGGTGGCGGTCGTCGAGCTGCTGCCCGCCTCGGCCCGCCCGTACGTCGGCGGCTCGCAGGACAACAGCTTCCTGTCGCTCACCTTCGGCTACAACGGCCTCGGCCGGATCAACGGCGACGAGACCGGCAGCGTGGGCGGCGGCCGGATGCCGGCCGGGCTGGACGCCCCGGGCGGCGCGATGCCCGGCGGCGGCCGCGGCTGGGGCACGACCGGGCTGACCCGGATGTTCGGCACCGACATCGGCGGGCAGATCGCCTGGCTGCTGCCGGCCGCGCTGATCCTGCTGCTGGTCGGCCTCTGGGCGACCCGCCGCCACGCCCGCACCGACACCGCCCGCACGGCGTTCCTGGTCTGGGGCGGCTGGCTGCTCTCCACCGGGCTGATCTTCAGCTTCATGTCCGGGATCTTCCACCAGTACTACACGGTGGCGCTGGCCCCGGCCGTCGCGGCGCTGGTCGGCATGGGCGTGGACGGGCTGTGGCGGGCCCGCCATCGGCTGCCCTGGGCGCCGGTGCTGGCCGGGACGCTCGCGGTGACGGCGGTCTGGGCGTTCGTGCTGCTCGGCCGCAGTTCGGGCTTCGTGCCGTGGCTGCGCTGGGCCGTGCTGGCCGGCGGGCTCGCGGCGGCGGCCGTGCTGGCGGCCGGGCCGTTCCTCGGCCGGGCCTCCGGCCGGACCGGCGCGCGGATCGCCTCGGTGGCGGGCCTGGTGGGCCTGGCGGCGGCACTCGGCGGTCCCGCGGCGTACGCGGTGGACACCGTGAACACCCCGCACACCGGCTCGATCGTGACCGCCGGGCCCGGCGTGCAGGGGGCGTTCGGGCCGGGCGGCGCGGGGCACAAGGGCGGCCAGGGCCTGCCGGGCGCCGGGCGCAACAACGGCAACGGGCACTGGGCCGGCGGCCAGGGCGGCAAGAGCGCCCAGAGCGGCAGGCAGGGCTTCCCCGGCGCGCAGGGCTTCCAGGGTGGCCAGGGCTTCCCCGGCGGCCAGGACGGTGGCCAGGCCTTCCCCGGCGACGGCACGGGCGACGGCACGGGCAACGACTCCGGCGGGCAGGCCCCCCAGGGCACGGACGGCGGCCCGCCCCCCGGCGGCATGGGCGGCCTGCTCGACGGCCCCCGGGTGACCGACGAGGTCGCCTCCCTGCTGAAGGAGAACGCCGGCCACTACACCTGGGCGGCCGCCGCGATCGGCGCGCAGACCGCCGCCGGCTACCAACTCGCCACCGGTGAACCGGTGATGGCCCTCGGCGGCTTCAACGGGACCGACCCCTCGCTGACCCTGGACGGCTTCCGGAAGTACGTCGAGGAGGGCAAGGTGCACTGGTTCATCGGCGGCGGCAACCGCGGCTTCGGCGGCGCCCCGAACGGTGGCTCGAACAGTGGCTCGAGCAGCGGGGAGAGCCGCGGCGGCGACGGCAGGCAGGGCAGCGAGTCCGCGCAGATCGAGTCCTGGGTGGCCGCCCACTTCACCGCGAAGACGATCGGCTCCACCAGCTTCTACGATCTGACGGCCCCCACCTCCTGACCGCGACCCCGAAGGGGGCGTGCCGCGTTCGCGCGGCACGCCCCCTCGTCCGTACCCGGCCCCCTCGTCCGTACCCCGCCCCGCTCAGTCGGACGGGCAGCGCGCCCCGGCCGCCGGGAGCCGCCCGTCCACCAGGTAGGCGGCCACCGCGTCCCGGACGCAGCCGCTCTTGTCGTACGCGGTGTGCCCGTCGCCCTCCCGGGTGAGCAGCACCCCGTGCTCCAGCCCGCCGGCCAGCCGCTGCGCCCAGGCGTACGGGGTGACCGGGTCGCCGGTGGAGCCGATCACCAGGAGCGGCGCGCTGCCCGGCGCCCGGATCGGCTGCGGCTGCTCCGGCGAGCGGTACGGCCAGCGGCGGCAGTCCGGGTCGAGCAGGGTGCCCACCGGGTCGTGTCCGCTGACCAGCGGGGCGCGGGCGGCGAGTTCGGCGAGGGCCGTCCGCAGTTCCGGCTCGGTGGGCGGCGGCGGGCCGTCCGCGCAGGAGACGGCGGCGTAGGCGTCGGCGGGGGTCCGGTAGCTGCCGTCCTCGCCGCGGCCGTCGGCACCGTCGGCGAGGGCCAGCAGGTCCTCGGCCTCGCCGCGGGCGACGGCCGGTTCGAGGGCCTCGCGCAGCCGGGGCCAGGAGCGGTGGCCGTTGGCGAGCACGTCCAGGACGGCGTCCCAGCCGAGCGCGGCGGTGAGGGCGCGGCCGTCGGCGGCGCGCAGCGGGTGGTCGCGCAGGCCGTCGAGGAAGCGGGCGAGGCGCTGCGGGGCGGCGGCCGGGTCGGTGCCGAGCGGGCAGGTGCCCTCGCCGTCGGTGGCGCAGTCGGCGGCGAAGTCCCGGAGTCCCGCTTCGGCGGCGGCGGCCTGTTCGACGCCGAGCCCGGCCACGGCGGCGCCGTGGTCGACGGCGCCGTCGAGGACGAGCCGGCCGGTGCGCTCGGGGAACTCCTCGGCGTAGCGCGCGCCGAGGTGGGTGCCGTAGGAGAAGCCGAGGAAGTCCAGCCTGCGCTCGCCGAGGGCGCCGCGCAGCACGTCGAGGTCGCGGGCGGTGTCGCGGGTGCCGAGGTGCGGGAGCAGGTCGGCGTGCCGGGCCCGGCAGGCCTCGGCGAGGGTGCTGCCGCGGTCGTAGCCGGGGTCGTCGGTGGCGTCCCACTCGTCGCGGGTGCGGTCGTCCAGGCAGTGGACGGGGGTGGTGTCCCCGGCGCCGCGCGGGTCGAAGCCGACCAGGTCGAACCGCTCGTGCAGCGGCCCCTGGTAGCTCTGCCAGCCCCACCTGACCATGCCGACACCGGAGTTGCCGGGGCCGCCCGGGTTGAGCAGCAGGGCGCCCATCCGCAGCTGCGGGTCGGCGGCGGGCACCCGGGCGAGGGCGACGTCGACGGTGCGGCCGCCCGGGTCGGCGTAGTCCAGCGGGACCTTGAGGCCGGCACACTGCACCACGGTCTGGTCCGGGTCGGCGCCGCCCTCGTCGGGGCAGGGCCGCCAGTCGATCCGCTGGTCGTAGAGCGCGCGCAGGGCCGGGGCCGCGGTGGCGGCGACCCGCTCGTCCAGCGGCGGCCGGGCGGCCGGGCCGCCGCCCGTGCAGCCGCTCGGCAGGGCGAGGGCGAGGGCGGCGGCGAGGGCGGGCAGGACGCGTCCCGTCGGCCTCCTCGACCGGCGGGGGCGAGGCGGCCTGGCCGGCCGGGGAGAGCGGGAAGGGCGGGAGATCATCGGGGCCACCACCCACGAATACCACCCGCCCTCCGCACGGAGCACACCGCATCCACTCCTCGCGGAGCGGAGTTGACGATTCGTCAGCCGCCGCACTGCTGGAGCATGGCCTTCTTGTCGGCCTCGGTGACGGGCAGCTGGTACTTCAGCGAGACCTGGGCGAAGCGCACCGCGTAGGAGCAGCGGATCTCGGTGTTGGCGGGCAGCCAGGTGGCCGGGCCCGAGTCGCCCTTGGAGGCGTTCTGCGAGCCGTCGGCGGGGATCAGGTTGAGCGGGTCGTTGGCGATCTGGACGCGCTTGGCCTTCTCCCACTTGCTGGCGCCCATCTGCCAGTCGTAGGAGAGCGGCATCACGTGGTCGATCTGGATCTTGCTCGCCTGCTGCTTGGTCCACTGGACGGACTTGCCGGTGTACGGGTCCCAGATGGTCATCGCGGTGACGGTGCAGTCCGAGCCGTCCTTGTGCTCGACGGCCGTGCCGTCCCTGGCGAGCAGGTCGTTGCGGGTGTCGCACTTGTTGCCGCCGAACGGGACGCCGTCGACGTTGTCCGTCCAGGCGGGGCCGAACTCGTTGCGGTCGTAGCCGTCCTTGGTGCCGACGGCGGCGGTGGCGACCTTCGCGATGACGTCCCGGCCGGCCTTCTGCTCCTCGGGGGTGGCCAGCGGGGCCAGGCCCGGCTTGGTGCCGTCCGGGTTCTGGAGCGGGCTGGTGCCCCCGGCCGGGGCGGCGGTGCCGCCGCCGGGCTTGGGGTCGGTCGACTTGTGGTCGCGGCCGCCGAGCAGCCAGCCGACCAGCGCGAGCGCGCATATCAGGAACACGGTTGCGGCGGACAGTGTGGTGCGGCGGGCGGCCACGGGGAACTCCTGGAGTCAGGGGCGGGTTGACGGCGAACCAGCAGATCAGCCGCCCCGAGAGCAGGTCAAGCCGACGCCACGTGATGTCCCGGAGCATGTCGAAGCTCACACCCGCTCACACCGGCTCAGGCACCGCTCCGCGCCCCGCTCCCGGCCGCTCCCGGCCGCTCCTGCCGGGCGGCCGGGACCCGCGGCTCGACGTCGGACGGTGCGCGGCCCGGCCCCGACCGGGCAGGCTGGCCCCATGGAGACCGCACCGATCCCCGCCGAACCGGACCAGCCAGGCCCGGCCGCCGCCCGAGCCGCCTCCCCTGCCTCCGGACAGGCCTCCGGACAGGCCTCCGGACCGGCCGCCGGACCGCCCGCCGCCCTGGTCCTCGCCGCCGGGGGCGGGCGGCGCCTCGGCGGGCGGCCCAAGGCACTGATCCGGTACGGGGGGCGCCCGCTGGTGGAGCACGCGGCGGCGGTGGCCCGGGCCGGCGGCTGCGCGGACGTCACGGTGGTGCTGGGCGCGCAGGCCGGGCGGGTGCGGGCCACCGCCCACCTGCCGGGCTGCCGGCTGGTCGGCAATCCGGACTGGGCCCAGGGCATGGGCTCCTCGCTGCGGGCCGGCCTGGTCGCGCTGGCGCCGCGCACCCCGGCGGTGCTGGTGATGCTGGTCGACACCCCCGGCGTCACCCCGGCCGCGGTGGCCCGGCTGCTGGCCGCCCACCGGGCGGGCGCCGAACTGGCCGCGGCGGCCTACGGCGGGCGGCGCGGACACCCGGTGCTGATCGGCGCCCGGCACTTCGCCGAGGCGGCGGCGGGCGCCCGGGGCGACGCCGGGGCCCGCGCCCTGCTGGCGGCGCACGCGGCGGAGCTCGTCCTGGTCGAGTGCGCCGACGTCGCCGCCCCGGACGACCTCGACACCCCCGCCGACCTGGCCCGCTGGTCCGCCGGGTGAACACCCCGGCCGGGCCCGCCGATCATCCCCCTCGGGAAGGATTCCGCCCCTACCCGGGTGGTCAGGAGCCCCTGATCCGTCCCTGAGGATTGCCTCATTCCGCGCCCCGCGCCGGACATTTCGGGGAGCATGGGAATCGCCCCACCCACCGACACCGACGGACGGAGCCCGCGATGGCCGGACTGCCCGACGACTTCACCGGACACGACCCCACGCGGCCGGGGCCGGGCGGTGGCGCCCGGGCGATCCGCTGTCCGGCCTGCCGCCGGGAGCACCTCTACGAGCCGCCTTCCCTGCCCTGTCCCTGCGGCGCCTCGCTCAAGGTGCCGCTGTTGCGGGGCGGGGTGCCGGTGCAGGTGCGCTTCCGGTCCTGGGAGGACTCCTGGCTGAGCATGCGCTGTCCGCACTGCGGCCGCTCCGACCAGTGGCCGCAGCCCGAGTTCACCTGCAACTGCGGCGCCACCGTCCGGCTGCCGGTGGACCGCACCACCCGCCTGGGCACCGGCACCGCCGCCCCGCTCGCCGCCCCCGGCCCGCAGCCCGCCCGCCCGTACCCGGCCCACCCCCTGAACACCTCGGCCCCGGCCCCGGTCCCGCCCGCGCCTCCGTCCGCCGGCCGGCCCCGCCCGTTCCGCCACCGCGCGCCGTTCCGCCCGCACCCGGTGCGCACCTCGCAGGACGCGGTGTTCACCGCCGCCCGCTACCTGGAGTGGCTCGGCTTCGACGACCTGGAGCTGACCGAGGCCCAGGAGCGCGACGGGGTCACCCTGCTGGGCGGCCGGATGGTCGCCCAGGTGGACACCTGGACCGAGCCCGCCGACGTGAAGTCGGTCGAGTGCCTCTGGCTCCAGACCCTGCACGCCGAGGAGATGGCCGCCGCGATGTTCACCCTCGCGGGTTATTCGCACCAGGCCACCGTGCGCGGCGAACAGCTGCTGGTCGCCCTGTTCAGCCTGGACCTGGCGGGTGTGCCGCAGCCCGCGAACGGCGCCGCCGAGGCCCTGATGGAGACCGGCTGGACCTCCTGACCGAGCGGGCCGCTCCCCCCGCGGCCCCTGGGTCCTCCTCTCGCGCCCCTCTAGATCATTTCTCCCGCGAAAGCAACAACCTTCGCTCGTGATCTGGTGCACAAGCTCCCCCCCGTGTTGAATTGCCGCCACAGCGCGGGCCTTTCGCCCTGCCGTCGTCCTGCGTACGGGTCGTGACGGCAGGGCCTCAGGGGCAGGTCCGCGTCCATGCCGGATGGCGCACACAAGGAGGTGGCGTTGTCGGAGCACGGATGGGACCCGGGCACACCGGACGGGCGGGCGGCAGCGGAGGAGCCGGGGGACACCGTGTGGCGGCTGAGGTCCAGGGCGTGCTGGCAGGAGGCCGCCGAACTGCTGCGACCGACCGCCGAGCACGATCCGGACGCGGCCCTCGGACGGGCCGAACTCCTCATCGAACAGTGCCTTTTCACCGCCGCGAACTGGACCCAGGCGGAGGGGGCGCTGCGCCTGGCGGAGGCGCTGGCCTCCGGCACCGAGCAGCGCGCGGCCGCCGCCTGCGCCCGCGGCTTCCTCGCGTACGTGGCGAGCGTGCTCGGCCCGCGGGACCGGCTGGACGAGGCACAGGCCGCGCTGGGCCGCACCTCGGCCCTGCTGCCGCCGGACGCCCCGGGCCGCCCACTGCTGGACTTCCGGCGCGGGCTGGTCGCCGAGAACCTGCTGCGCGACCGCGGCGCCGCCTGGATCGCCTACCGCCGGGCGCACGAGGGCGCCGGAGAGCGCGGGGACGAACTGCTGCGCTCGTACACCTGGCGGCACCTGGCCGCGCTGGCGCTCGCCCGAGGGGACCGGGGGAACGCCAGGGAGGGCTTCGACGCCTCACTGCGGCTGCGCGAGCAACTCGGCTTCACGGTGGGGGTGGCGCCGGCCCTCGCGGCGCTCGCCGAGGTGTCCGAGCCGCCCGAGGCCGCACGGCTTCGGGCCGAGGCGTCCCGACTGGTGGCCGCCCTGGGCGGGGTGCCGGTCTGGCTCGCGCGCCAGCTGAGCGCCACCCGCGCGCCGGGGCCTCCCCCGGACGGGCGCATCGCGAGCGAGACCGGGGGTGCGATCAGCTAAGGTGAGGCTAACCTGGCCGGGGGGAGCAGTACCCCGGCCGGGTCGCCTTGCCGTTACCCGGGCACCGCCATGCCCCGGTCCGGCCGCGCCCGGCGCGCCACCACCGCCGCGCACCGCCGGGCGGACCATGGGCGCCCCGGTCGACCCGATGGGGCCGCCCATGACCGCGAGCAGCACCCGGCCCGGCCCCGCGCCGCGCTCCCCCCGCACCACCGGGGCGCGCACCCCCGTCCCCGCGCCGGTCTCCACCGCCCCGGGCGCCCCCTCGTACCGCCGACTCGCCGGGCTCACCCCCGTCCTGACGGTGCGCTGCGCCCCACCCGGACGCGGCGGCGGCCGGCTGACCGCCGCCGACCTCGCCACCCGCCCGGGGGCGGTGCGCGAGCTGATCGCCCACGACGCCCGGCAGGGCCTCGCCCGCTACGGGCAGCCGCTGCGCCCGGACGTCGCGGCCGGCTTCGGGCTGCACCGCTTCGTCTGGCCGGTCTCGCTGCTGTTCACCCTGCCGTGGTTCCTGGAGCGCCGCGTCCCGCTGCTCGCCCTCGGGGACGTCGCGCTGCGCCGGCGCCCGGAGGCGGTCGAACTGACCGTCCGCCCGACGGAGTTCGCCTGTCTGCCGGACGACCCGGCGGCCGGCTCCGCGGCGGCCGGGCCGGTACCGGACGAGGAGGCGCTGGCCGCCGCCCTGCGCTCGGCGCTGGGCGGGTTCCTGGCCCCGGTGCTCACCGCCTTCGGCCCGGAGGCACGGCGCGGACCCCGGGTGCTGTGGGCGATGGCCACCGACGCCGTGGTGGAGGGGCTCTGGTACGCGGGCGGGCTGCTCGGGGAGCAGGAGCGGGCACGCACCGAACTGTCCGCGCTGCTGGCGCCCGGCGATCCGCTCGCCCCGGCCCCCGCGCCCGCGCCGGGCGCCCGCCCCGCTCCGGCCCCCGCCCCCTTCACGCCGGGCGCCGGCTTCGCGCCCCCGGCGCCCGGGGACGGCCGCGCGCCGAGCCCGGACCGCTCCCGGGCCAGCTGCTGCCTCGTCTACACCGCGGACCCGGAGGACATGTGCGGAGGCTGCCCGCGCGTCACGCGACGTTGACGAAAGTCCGTACGAATTCAGGTCCGAAAAGCCCGTGATTCCGGGAAGAACCCGCCGCTCATTCCTATGACCATGCGATTTCAGTCGGGTCGGAAATCCCTCTCCTCAGCGCATTGGCGACGAATCCGCCATTCGCCCGCCCGAAATCCGCCATGATGGTCCCCGCCGTCACGACGCAGGAAATCGACGCAGGAGAGCGAGGCCGGTTCCGGCGATGAAATTGTCCGACATACCGCTCGGATGGGCGATCACCGCGGTCGTGGGGCTGCTGGTCAGCGCGCTTCTGCCGACCCTGCTCCGCAGCCGGGGGTCCGCCTCCTCCACCGCAGGACCGGATTCCTGGGAACGTTCCGAGGAACGGCGCCGCCGCAAGGAATCCCTGTACGGCGGCGCCTCCTACACCCTGTTGTTCTGCTGCGCCGGCGTCGCCGCCGCGCTCTCCTTCCACGGCCTGGTCGGCTTCGGCGTGCAGAACCTCGGCCTCTCCGGCGGCTGGGAGTACCTCGTCCCGTTCGGGCTCGACGGCGCCGCGATGTTCTGCTCGGTGCTCGCCGTCCGCGAGGCCAGCCACGGCGACGCGGCGCTCGGCTCCCGGCTGCTGGTCTGGCTCTTCGCCGGCGCCTCGGCCTGGTTCAACTGGGTGCACGCCCCGCGCGGCCTGGCCCACGCCGGCGCCCCGCAGTTCTTCTCCGGCATGTCCCTCTCGGCGGCCATCCTGTTCGACCGGGCGCTCAAGCAGACCCGCCGGGCCGCGCTGCGCGAACAGGGGCTGGTGCCGCGTCCGCTGCCGCAGATCCGCATCGTCCGCTGGCTGCGCGCCCCGCGCGAGACCTACGCGGCCTGGTCGCTGATGCTGCTGGAGAACGTCCGCAGCCTGGACGAGGCGGTGGACGAGGTCCGCGAGGACAAGCGGGAGCGCATCGACGAGAAGCAGCGCCGCAAGCTGGCCGGGCGCCGTGAACGGGCCGAGATCCGGGCGATCAACCGCTCCCACAGCGCCTGGCGGCGCGGCGGCGGATCGGCGCGGCAGCTCGGGTCAGGCTCGGAGTCCGCGATAGCCGCCGGGGCCGAGCGGACCGGCGTCGAGCGGACCGGGAAGGAACGGGGCCCGGCGGAGCGGGCCGCCGCCGAACGGGTGGTCGCCGAACGGGTCCCCGGCGAGCGTTCCGGGGCCGGAGGCCCCGCCGCGCCGCGCGGGGTGGCACCGGCCGAGGGCGCGGCCGTCCAGACCGGCCTGCCGGCCCGTCCGGAGCGGCGCACCATCGACCTCACCATGGAGGAGGACACCGTCACGCTGCCCCGGCTGGACTCGCTGGAACGCAAGCTGAAGGACCTTGAGCAGCAGTTCGGCTGATCCCCTCCCCCGGCCTGCGCCCCGCCGCCCCGACACCCCGCAGCGGCCGGCCGGGCACTCGGGACGGGGCTCGGGCTGCCGGGCCCTACACGCCTCAGGCCGCCGTCCCCGTCCCGCTGAGTTCGAACCACATCCGCTTGCCGGAGCCGCGCGGTTCCACGCCCCAGGAGTCCGCGAGCGCCTCGACCAGCATCAGCCCGCGCCCGGAGGAGGCCTGCTCCCCCGGCGTCCTGCGGGTCGGCCAGAGGTCCGACTCGTCCTCCACCTCGACCCGTAGCCTGGCCCGGCCGCCGGCCGCCTCCGGCTCCCGGTAGAGCCGGGCGGTGAACATGGCGTCCCGGTCGGTGTGCCGGATGGCGTTGGTGACCAGTTCGGAGGAGAGCAGCTCGGCGGTGTCGATGAACTCGGCGACGCCCCAGCGGCGCAGCGCGTCGCGCAGCTCCGCCCTGACCTCGGCGACCCGCGCCAGGTCGGCCTGGCCGATCCGGCGGCGCAGCTGCTGGGCGGCGAGCCCACCGGCCGGGCCGTCCCAGCGCAGGAGCAGCAGCGCTATGTCGTCCTCGCGCTCGCTGGAGTCGGCGGCCTGGGAGGCGATCCGTTCGGCCAGCTCCTCCAGCGGGTCGCGGGCGGCCTCCTTCGCGTCCGGCAGCGGGCGGGCGAGCGTCCGGGTGAGCCTGGCGATGCCCTCGTCCAGGTCCATGCCGCGCGCCTCGACCAGGCCGTCGGTACAGAGCACCACGGTCTCGCCCGGGTCCAGGCTGAACCGGGTGACCCGGTACTCCTGGTCCGGGTAGATGCCCAGCGGCAGCCCGCCGGCCACCGGCACCACGGTGGCGGTGCCGTCCGCACGGCGCACCACCGGGTCGAGGTGGCCGGCCCGGACCGCGTAGATCACGCCGTAGTCCACGTTGACCTCGGCGTAGGTGCAGGTCGCGAAGTGGTCGGTGTCCAGGTCGGCGAGGAAGCGGGAGGCGCGGGCCATCACGGCGGCGGGCGGGTGGCCCTCGGCCGCGTAGGCGCGCAGCGCGATCCGCAGCTGGCCCATGATCCCGGCGGCGTGCACGTCGTGGCCCTGGACGTCGCCGATCACCAGGCCGACGTGCCCGCCGGGCAGCGGCACCACGTCGTACCAGTCGCCGCCGATCTGGAGGCCGGAGCCGGCCGCGAGGTAGCGCACGGCGGTGGTCACGCCCGGGACGGAGGGGACGGTGCGCGGCAGCATCACCCGCTGGAGGCTCGCCGCGAGTTCGTGCTCGGCGTCGTGCAGCCGGGCCCTGGCCAGCGACTGGGCGACCAGCCCGCCCAGCGTGGACAGCAGGGTGCGCTCGTCCGCGTCCAGCTCGCGCTCGTCGTCGAAGCTGACCACACAGACGCCGATCGCCCTGCCGCTGGCCACCAGCGGCAGGTACGCCCACGAGCCCCGGCCGGTGCGGCTGGTCTGCTCCCACACCTCGGGATAGCCGTCCCGGAACTCCTCGCGGGTCGAGACGAACACCGGCGTGCGGTGCCGCAGCGCCTCGGCGGCCGGGTGGCCGGACGGCAGCACGGTGCGGTCCCAGACCGCCAGCGAGCCGGTGCGGTAGCCGGAGGCACCCAGGATCTGCGTCCGTCCGGCCTCGAAGGAGGCCAGCAGCAGGCCGTCCGGCGGCAGCCCGGGCAGCGGCAGCTCGGTGAACACCCTGGCCACGTCACGCACGGTGACGGCTTCGGAGAGGGCGCGCGCCGCCTCCTTGATGAACCGGGAGCGCTCCTCGCGCAGCATGGCCATCCGGTCGGCGTGGTCCCGCTTGTGCAGCTCGACGGTGGCGTCCCAGACGAACCCGACCATCCGGGAGGCCCGGCCGAAGGCGTCGGCCAGCACCCGGCCGCGGAAGCGCACCGCGCGCATGGCGCCGCTCGCCCCGATGGTGCGGTAGTAGGCGCCGCACTGGCCCAGCTCGGCCACCGCGCGCTCGACCCGGCGGCGCACCACCGGTGCGTCCTCTGGGTGCAGCAGGGTCAGGAAGGAGGCGGCGGTGCGGTCGAAGCGGCCCTGGCTCAGGACGTCCAGCCCGATGATCGCGCAGGCCCGGTGATCGCCCTCCAGGACGTCGCGGCGGATGTCCCAGTCGAAGGAGCCGATGCCGTTGGCGGCCATCGCGGGCTCCAGCCAGTCCGGCATGGTGTCCGCTGAGGAGGGCGGCAGTCCGCCCGACAGCACGGGCGCCAGCCGGGCGGCGGCGAGGCTCGGCGAGGGGCGCACCGGGGAGCCGCGGCGCGAGGACTGGGCGGGCGGCCTGGCCCGGCCGGTGCCCGAGGTGGTCGGTCCGACGGCGGGCTGCCCCTGGATCCGCGGCTCCAGGGCGCCCGGCTGCTCGGCGACGCGCGGCTCGGCGGTTCTCGGCCCGGCGGTGCGCGGTCGGGCGGTTCTCGGCTGGGCGGTTCGCGGATCCACGGTGCGCGGCTCGACGGCGGGCGACGCGCCGGGCGGAAGCGCCGGCCCCGGCGACTCGGGCTCAGTGGGCATGCTGCTCCTGCCGCTGCCGTGGCGGACCGCGCCGACCGTCCGGACGGGCCGCGAGGCGGTGTGATGGGTCGTGCTGGATAGGACGGTGCGACGAACGGTGGCCAGTCGAGGTTCGGTCTCCCCGCTGCTTCCCGCACGTGGACACACATTCCCACCATCCTGGCCAATGTTCGGCCGAGCGGCAATGGCAACGGGCCGGAAATCTTCCGTTCCGCCTTCTGTTCAGGGCATCCTTCGACAGCGAATCAATCGACGGCGAACAATCCTACGGCCCTGGCGACGGTGCCGAGCGGCGGCCCCGCGGCGGTACCGGGCTCAGGGCAGGGCGAGTTCGAACCAGGTGACCTTGCCCTCGCCGCGCAGCTGCACGCCCCAGGAGTCCGCGAGCGCCTCCACCAGCAGCAGGCCGCGCCCCGAGGTCGCGTACTCGCCCGCCGGATCGCGGCGGCGCCCCGGCAGCCTGCTGGCGCCGTCCTGCACCTCGATGCGCAGCCGGTGGTCCGAGCCGAGCACCGCGTCGAAGACGGCGCCCTTTCCGGTGTGCAGCAGCGCGTTGGTGACCAGCTCGGAGGAGAGCAGCTCGGCGGTGTCGGACAGCTCCGACACCCCCCAGTGGCTCAGCGCCGAACGCAGCCGCCGCCGGACCGAGCCCACCTCGGCCAGGTCCGCCGGATCGAGTGTGAGGTGCAGCCGCCGGTGCAAGGCACAACCCGGAGCCGGCGCGCCCGGCAGGGCCGTCCCGGTGGTACCGGCCGGCCCTTTGACCGGCCCGGACCGGTAGGCGTCGCCGGAACTCGTCCGCTGCCGCGGGAATCGCGACTGACCGTCCATCAACACATGCCCCCGCCCTGGAATCCGGGCCCCCGCCTCCGGATCCCCCGCCGGTCGGGTGGCCCCCTCGTTGCTGACCACTCATCCTCATGCCCAGTTGACGGCGTTTGCAACAGTGTGCGTCCGATCACGTGGGGTGAAAGGGGCACGGGGTGGTTCGCGTGATCCAACTGCTCGCGCCGGACAGGTTTGCGAAGCGCAGAGGCCGCATTCGAGGAAGCCCCCGCCCGATCCCGCGCACACCCGGCGCCCGTACGGACCGTGCGCCCGGCCACGCGCCCCCCGGCCCGCTCCGCCGCGCGCCGGGCCCGGGCACCGGTTCACGGGGCCCGTCCCTCCCCCTCCTCCCTCCCGGCGCTTCGCTCCCATCCGGCCCCCTTTCTCGCTCCCGCCTCGCCCGTCCCCCGCCCGGCGGGCCTCACCCCCGCCCCCCGCCCGGCGAGCCGAACCTCCGCGGAGCGGCAACGCTGGACAGGGCGGCCCGGTGCGGGTTCAATGACCCGAGATGTTTGAACGGCGTTCTAACATCGCCCGAGCCGACCCCCTCCCGGCGACCGCGAGCGAGGAACCGTGCGACTGACCCCCACCGAGCGGGACCGGCTGCTGATCTTCACGGCAGCCGAACTGGCCCGCGCCCGCCGCGCCCGGGGCGTGCGCCTCAACATCCCCGAGGCCACCGCCCTGATCGCGGACACCGTCTGCGAGGCCGCCCGCGACGGCCTGCGACTGGCCGAGGCCATCGAGGCCGGCCGCTCCGTGCTGACCGCCGACGACGTGCTGCCCGGCGTGGCGGACGTGGTCACCGACGTCCAGGTCGAGGCCGTCTTCGAGGACGGCACCCGCCTCGCCGTCGTCGACGCCCCGTTCAGGGGCGCCGGCTCGCTCGGCGACGAGGCCCCCGGCAGCGCGCTGCCCGGCGCCGGCACCGGCTACGACCCGGTCGAGGAGACGCTGCTGCTCCCCGTCCACAACACCTCGGGGGTGCCGATCTCGGTCACCTCGCACTTCCACTTCTTCGAGGCCAACCCCCGCCTCGCCTTCGACCGGGCCGCCGCCTACGGCACCCACCTGGCCGTCCCGGCCGGCTCCTCGGTGCGCTTCGACCCGGGCGCCACCGTCGAGGTCGGCCTGGTCCCGATCGGCGGCCGGCGGGTCGCGATCGGTTTCGCGGGGCTCGTGGACGGCCCCCTGGACGCGCCCGGCGCGAAGGAGGCCGCCCTCGCGAAGGCCCGCGCGACCGGCTACCTGACCGGCTTCGACGACTCGGAGGCGCCCTCGTGACGGCGATCTCTCCCCACGACTACATCTCCGTCCACGGCCCGCGCGCCGGGGACCGCGTCCGGCTCGGCGACAGCGGACTGATCGTCCGCGTGGAGTCCGACTCCCAGGCACCCGGCGACGAGTTCCTGGCCGGCTTCGGCAAGACCGCCCGCGACGGCCTGCACCTCAAGCCCGCCGCCGTCCGGGACACCTGCGACGTGGTGATCAGCAACGTGCTGGTGATCGACGCGGTCCAGGGCATCCGCAAGACCTCGATCGGCCTGATCGGCGGCCGGATCGCCTCGATCGGGCGGGCCGGCAACCCGGACACCCTGGACGGCGTGGACGTGGTCGTCGGCACCGGCACCACGATCGTCTCCGGCGAGGGCATGATCGCCACCGCCGGTGCCATCGACACCCACGTCCACCTGCTCTCGCCGCGGATCATGGAGGCCTCGCTGGCCTCCGGCGTCACCACGATCATCGGCCAGGAGTTCGGCCCGGTCTGGGGCGTCGGCGTGAACTCGCCCTGGGCGCTGCGCCACGCCTTCAACGCCTTCGACGCCTGGCCCGTCAACATCGGCTTCCTGGGCCGCGGTTCGTCCTCCGACGAGGCCCCGCTGATCGAGGCGCTGGCCGAGGGCGGCGCGTCCGGCTTCAAGGTGCACGAGGACATGGGCGCGCACACCCGGGCACTGGACACCGCGCTGCGGGTCGCCGAGGAGTACGACGTCCAGGTCGCCCTGCACACCGACGGCCTGAACGAGTGCCTGTCGGTCGAGGACACCCTCAAGGTGCTGGACGGGCGCACCATCCACGCCTTCCACATCGAGGGCTGCGGCGGCGGACACGTCCCCAACGTGCTGAAGATGGCGGGCGTGCCGAACGTCATCGGCTCCTCCACCAACCCGACGCTGCCGTTCGGCCGGGACGCGCTCGGCGAGCACTTCGGCATGATCGTCTCCGCGCACGGCCTCAAGACCGACCTGCCCGGCGACGCCGCGATGGCCCGCGACCGGATCCGGGCCGGCACGATGGGCGCCGAGGACGTGCTGCACGACCTCGGGGTCATCGGCATCACCTCCTCCGACGCCCAGGGCATGGGCCGGGCCGGCGAGACCGTGCGCCGCACCTTCGCCATGGCCGGGAAGATGAAGGCCGAACTCGGCCCGCTCGACGGCACCGGCTCGTACGGGACGACGGAGGGCGGCGACGACAACGAGCGCGTGCTGCGCTACATCGCGAAGCTCACCGTCAACCCGGCCATCGCGCACGGCCTCGCGCACGAGGTCGGCTCGATCGAGATCGGCAAGCTCGCCGACATCGTGCTCTGGCGCCCGGACCACTTCGGCGCCAAGCCGCAGCTGGTCCTCAAGGCCGGGTTCCCCGCGTACGGGGTGGTCGGCGACCCCAACGCCTCCACCGACCGCTGCGAACCGCTCGTCCTCGGCCCGCAGTTCGGCGCCCACGGCGCGACCGCCGCCGACATCTCGGTGGCCTTCGTCGCCCAGGCCGCCGCCGACGGCGCCTACCTCGACCGGGCCGCCGACGCGCTGCCCACCCGCCGCCGCCGGGTCGGCGTGCGGAACACCCGCGGCATCGGGCCGCGGGACATGGTGCGCAACGCCCGCGTCGGCCACGTCGAGGTCACCGAGACCGGACTGGTCTCGCTGGACGGCTCGCCGCTTCGCTCCGAACCCGCCGACAGTGTCTCGCTCAGCCGCCTCTACTTCCTCTGACCCCCTCTGACCTCCTCTGAACCTCCTCTGACCTTCCAGGGACTCGATGATGACCACCCCCACGCCCGCCTCGCTCGGCTACCGGATGCCCGCCGAGTGGCACCCCCACGACCGCACCTGGATGGCGTTCCCCACCGCCAACCCCACCTTCGACGGCCCCGAGCAGCTGCACGCCGCCCGCCGGGCCTGGGCCGCCGTCGCCGACACCATCGCCGGGTACGAGCCGGTGACGCTGATCGTCAACACCGGCGAGACGGAGCAGGCCCGCGGGTACGTCTCCGAGCGGGTCGAGATCGTCGAGCGCCCGCTGAACGACGCGTGGATGCGCGACATCGGCCCGTCCTTCCTGATCGACGGCAAGGGCTCGCTGGCCGCCACCGACTGGATCTTCAACGGCTGGGGCGCACAGTCCTGGGCCCGCTGGGACAAGGACCAGCACATCGCCGAGCACATCGGCGAGCTGACGAAGGTCCAGCGCTTCGCCTCCCGGCTGATCAACGAGGGCGGCGGCATCCACGTCGACGGCGAGGGCACGGTGCTGGTCACCGAGACCGTCCAGCTCGGCGAGGGCCGCAACGCGGACTGGACCAGGGAGGAGGTCGAGGCCGAGCTGCACGCCTTCCTCGGCACCACCAAGGCGATCTGGCTGCCGCGCGGACTCACCCGCGACTACGACGAGTTCGGCACCCGCGGGCACATCGACATCGTCGCCTCCTTCGTCCGCCCCGGCGTCGTGGTCGCCCACGTCCAGCCCGACCCCGCGCACCCGGATCACGAGGTCTGCCGGGAGCTGGTGGCCGTCCTGCGCGCCTCGACGGACGCCCTGGGCCGGCCGCTGGAGGTCATCGAACTGCCCGCCCCCACCGTCCTGCTGGACGAGGACGGCGAGCCGGTCGACTACTCCTACATCAACCACTACGTGGCCAACGGCGCGGTGATCCTCTGCGCCTTCGACGACCCGCGCGACCAGGAGGCCGCCGCGATCCTCGCCGACGCCTACCCGGGCCGCACCGTCGAACTCGTGGACGCCCGTGAGATCTTCGCCAACGGCGGCGGCATCCACTGCATCACCCAGCAGCAGCCGACGGCGATCTGACCCGCTGATCCGGCCACCGGAGCGGGCGGTTCTTCCGCCCGCTCCGGTAGCCTGCTGAACTCCGTTCCACCGAGGGAGAGCACGAGAGATGGCCGACCCCCGCCCGCGCCGGCCGGCCCGCCCCCGCGAGGAGGTGTTCGCCACCGCCCGGGCCGCGATCGCCGAACACGGGCTCGCCGGGCTCACCATGGCCGGGCTCGGCAAACAGCTCGGGATGAGCGCCGGGCACCTGCTCTACTACTTCGGCAGCAAGGACCAGCTGCTGCTGGAGACCCTCCGCTGGAGCGAGGACCAGCTCGGCGCCCGCCGCCGCGTGGCCCTCGCCGACACCGCCCTCGACCCCTGGCAGCGCCTCGACGCCTACCTGCGCCTCTACCTGCCGGAAGGGGCGGGCGACCCGCGCTGGATCCTCTGGGTCGAGGTCTGGGGCCGCTCCCCCGCCAGCGCCGAGATCCGCCGGGGCCAGCAGGAGATCGAGGCCCCCTGGCAGGCCGACCTGGTCGCCCTGATCGAGGGGGGCGCCGGCACCGGCCACTTCACCCCGGGCCCGGCCGCCGACCGCGCGCTACAGATCCGCGCCCTGCTCGACGGCCTCGCCGTCCCGATCGCCATCGGCCTCCCGGACGCCCACCGCCCCACCGCCCTCACCCAGGCCACCGCCGTCACCGGCATCCTCCTGCGCACCTGAGGCGCGAGAAGTCGGCCCGGCCGACTTCCGGCGCGTCGGCGGGTGGCAGCGGGATCGCCTCAGGCCCGTGTGCGAGAAGTCCGACGGGGCCGACCTCTCGTGCGGGCAGCGGCGGCAGGGGACGGATTCCACGGACCGGCCCGCCTTCACTCGGTCCAGACGGCGGCGGCCGTGCGGTCGTCCGCGTAGCCCTTGGCGCGGACCTGGACCTGCCGCAGGAAGTCGACGGTGCCCGGCGGGTGGGGGTGGGCCCAGTGGGTCGCGAGGAAGTGGGCGACGGCCGGCTCGTCGGCGATGGGACGGGCGAGACCCGGGGCGCAGAGGAGGAGGATGTCGCCCGGTGTCGCCGGGACGAGCCGGAAGCGGAACGGGCGCGGCCCGGGGACGGGGACGTCGGGGACCGGCGACGGGCCGTCCGGGTGGTGCAGCAGCCGCGCCGCGTAGGCGTCGATCCAGTGGCCGGAGCGCAGCAGGTAGAGCCCGCCGGGGCCGACCCCGAAGGCCACCCGGTAGCCGGCCTCCGGGTCCAGCGACACCAGCAGGCAGTGCAGCGACGCCGGGGACGGGGTGTCGTCCCCCTCCCCCCGGGGCGACAGGGCGCGCAGCGGGGCGACGGCGCCGGTGGCCAGGCGCTGGAGGCCGTAGCGGAGCCGGTCGCGGGCGCCGTCGCGCAGGTCGGCGGCCAGACCGGCCCGGCTGCGTCCGATCGCGGCGGCGAGCTGGTGGCACGCCTCCCCGGTGGCGGCCGCGACCGCCACCGGGGCGACCGCCTCGTCCTCGGCGACGCCCGTACGGTCGAAGCCGCCGAGGACGGCGAGCAGCAGTCCGTCGGGGCCGTCGCCGAACCGGGTGACCAGCAGGGTGTCGCGGCGCGACTCGCCCCGGTAGCGCGCGGAGTCGCCCCGGACGGAGGCGGCGCGCAGCACGGACGACCCGTACTGCGCGCCCTCCAGCACGGTGTCCGGCACCAGTGCGCGCAGTGCGCCGGGGTCCGCCTCGGGTACGGCCGTCGGCTCGGGTCCGTACGTCGGGGGGCGTTCGCCGACGTGCGGGACCGCGGCGCCGCCGTCGGCGAGCGGCGCGCGGAGGGCCAGCCGGGGGTCGGGGACGGTCGCGGCGGGGAGTGCGGGCTCCGGGTCGGGCTCCGGGGTGTGGACGGGTTCCGGCTCGGGTCCCGGGGGTTCCTCGGCGGCAGCGGGCTCGGGTTCGGCCTCAGGTTCGGGCTCGGGCTCGGGCTCGGGCTCGACGATCGGCTCCGGCTCGGGAGCGGGAGCCGGTACGGACTTCTCCAGCGGGACCGGTACGGCCTCCGGCTCCGGCTCCGGTTCCGGCTCAGGCGACGGCTTCGGCTCCGGCTCCGGCTCCCGCGACGCCTTCGGAGCGTCGTCGGCGAAGGCCGGGGCCGGGAACTGGTGGGTCTCCGTGGAGGTCCGCTGACGCCCGATCCCCGCCGCCCCGCCGATCACCCCGACCGCGGTGTCGAACCAGTCGTCGATGCTGTCCCGGGTGTCCGCTCCGCCGCCCCGGCTCCCCGGAGCCGCCGTCGGTACCTCCTCCGCCGCAGCCGCCACCGCCGGCTCCAGAACCGACTCCGGCTCCGATACCGGTTCCGGCTCCAGCACCGGTTCCGCCGAACGCTGCTGCCCGATCAGGCCGGCCGCCGTGTCGAACCAGTCGTCCACGCTGCCGTCCCCCGGGTCGGCGTGCGGGGTGTCCGGGAGGGTGCCCGCCGGACCGTCGTAGACGGCGTCCCACCAGCCGTCGTCCGGCCGGTGCGGCTCTGCGGGTGCACCCTGCTTGCTCATCTGGCGGCTCCTGGTCGTTCCGTGGTCGCGCCGCCCCCGGCGGGCCGGGCTGGACGACATTGTTCTCCACCTGCGAGGACCCTGTCCGGGTTTCGGCGACAACCGGTCACCCACCGGAACATCCCGGCCACCGCGTTCACCAGCCGGTTCGCCGGCCCGCACCGGGCTCGTCACCGGTTCGTCCGCATCCGTTCCGTCCGTGCTTGCCGGATGTGTCCGGAGCGGGGCGTTTCCTGGTCATCCGGGCGCGCGGGCCTCCGAAAATGAGGGCCGATGGGGGGCATCGCATCACTCGTTCGGCTGATTAAATGTGCGCATGACCGCGTCGGCCCCCAGCCTGCCCCGACCGGGGAGGGCCGCGTTCGCGGGCCGCCCGGCGGGTGCGCTGTTGGTCCTGCTGCTCGCCGCCCTGCTGACCCTGCTGCCCTGTGCGGGCCAGGCGAAGGCGGTGGACGGCCCCGGCCATCCGGCGCCGCCCCAGGCCCCGGTCAGCGCCGTCACCGTGCTCAACGTGGTCAGCGTCCAGGTCGCCACCGGGCAGGCCAGTCGCACCGGTCACGCCGCGAAGGTCACCAAGGCCGGGAAGTCCTCCGACCACCACCGGACGGCCGAGGAGCAGGGGCACTGGATCCTCTGCACCGCGGACGGCGAGCCGCCGCGCAACAACGGCTGCTCCAGCCACCCGTTCTGTCCACAGGACGCCCAGCTGCCGAACCCGCCGCCGCAGCCGCAGCCCGCCGTATCGCCACTGACCCCGGCCGCGCCCGAGGCGCCGCCCCGGGTGGTGGCCACCGGTCTGCTGGACGGCTCGCACCCGGTTCCCGACCTGCACGAACTCCAGGTCCACCGGTCCTGAGCGGAACCCGCCGTCGGCACAGTCGCCGACGGATCCGCCCCTCCTCCCACTCCAGCTGACCGCCGCCACCGACCGGTGCGGCGGGGACAAGGACGACCACCATGGGTTCCGCCTCCAAGCAGTCCAACAAGCCCGGCGCCAAGCAGGGCAGCTCCGACCGTCGCGCCCGCATCGCCGAGCTGCGCGCCATCGAGCAGCGCCGCGAGCGCCGCAACAAGATCGTCGCCTCGGTGGCGGCCGGCGTGCTGGTGATCGGTGCGATAGCCACCGGTACCTGGATCGTCATGGACCAGAACCAGAAGAAGAAGGACAAGGAGACCGCCGCCAGCGCGGACATCCCCGGCGTGAAGACCTTCGGCGAGCTGAGCCGCACCCACGTCAAGGAGAAGGTCACCTACCCGATGACCCCGCCGGTCGGCGGCGACCACAACGCGATCTGGGCGGACTGCATGGGCCACGTCTACGACCAGCCGGTCGAGAACGAGCGCGCCGTCCACTCGCTGGAGCACGGCGCGGTCTGGGTCACCTACAACGGCAAGGCCACGCCGGACGACATCAAGACCCTCTCCGACAAGGTCAAGAAGACCCCGTACTCGCTGATGAGCCCGTACATGGAGGAAGAGGGCACCATCACCCTGAACGCCTGGAGCACCCAGCTGATCGTGGACAGCGCCGGCGACCCGCGGGTGGAGCAGTTCTTCACCAAGTACGTCCAGGGCAAGCAGACCCAGGAGCCCGGCGCCTCCTGCACCATGGGGCAGATGTGACCGCCGACGCGGGCCACCCCGACGGGAGCGTGCCGGAGGACGCGGCGGACGCGGCCGACGCGGCGGACGCCGCCGGGGAGGCCGGGGTCCAGGCCCCGCGCCGGCGGCGGATGTGGTGGCCGGCCGCGCTGGCCGCCGCCGTGGCGCTGGCGCTCGGGGTGCCGGCCCTGGTGGCGAGCGGGACCTCGGCGTCCGGTTCGTCCACGCTGTCCGTCCCGGCGGACGACTCGCCCGAGGCCGGGTTCGCCCGCGACATGGCGACCCACCACCAGCAGGCGGTGGACCTGTCGTTCGTCGTCCGGGACCGCACCGGCGACGAGCCGACCCGCACCCTGGCCTTCGACATCATCAACACCCAGGCCAACCAGCGCGGGATGATGATGGGCTGGCTGGACCAGTGGGGGCTGACCCAGCACTCGACCGCCACGCCGATGGCGTGGATGAAGATGGGCCACGAGTACCAGGCCCACGACGGTTCGCTGATGCCCGGCATGGCCACCAACACCCAGATCGCGAAGCTGCGCACGCTCAGCGGGCGGGATGCCGAGGTCTACTACCTCCAGCTGATGATCGAGCACCACAAGGGCGGCGTCGAGATGGCCCAGGGTTACGTCGACCTGGCCAGGAACGACACCGAGAAGCGGCTCGCGCAGTCGATGGTGGTCGCGCAGAACTCCGAGCTCCAGCTGATGACCGACATGCTCCAGGAACGCGGCGCCGCCCCCGGCGCGCCCGCCTCCTGAGCGGTCCCGCCCGGAGCCCGGCCCGCGTGGTCCGCACGTCCCGTGCGGCCGGTGCGGCCGGTACGTCGTGCGTGTTCCCCGGCCGGCCGGGGCGCCGGGGGGGACGGTCCCGTACCGTCCCCGCCGCGCCCCGGCCGTCCGTCGTCCTTCCTCCCCGCCTCTTCCGGAGAACTCCGCATGACCCCCGACGCCCCCTGGCTGATCGCCGGACTGGGCAACCCCGGCCCGTGGTTCCGGCTGACCCGGCACAACGCGGGCTTCCTGGCCGTGGACCGGCTGGCCGAGCGACACGGCGCCCGGTTCCGCCGCCGGGGGATCGCCACGCTGGTGGCCGAGATCGGCGTCGACGGCCGACGGGTGCTGCTGGCCAAGCCGCTGTGGTCCATCAACCTGTCCGGTCGCCCGGTGGCCGCGCTGCTGCGCCGCCACGGCGTCCCGGTCGAACGGCTGGTGGTGGTGCAGGACGACCTGGACTTCCCGCCCGGCTCAAGCGCGGCGGCGGCCCCGGCGGCCACAACGGGGTGCGTTCGGTGGGCGAGAGGCTCGGCACCCGGGACTTCGTCCGGCTGCGGTTCGGGATCGGCCGGCCGCCGAAGGGGCAGAGCGTCGGGGACTTCGTGCTGAAACGGTTCTCGGACGACGAACTCGCCGCCATGCCCGGCGAGTTGGACCGGTGTGCGGACGCCCCGGAAGCGCTGGTGCGGCGTGGCCCGAACCGGGCCCAGGACGCCCTGAACTCCCCCGGCACCGGCAGCACTGTCGGCAGCGGCAACACTGCCGGCACCGCGAACGCCCGTACCGAAGTCTGAGGTGCGGCCCTGGCCTCAGGGCCGGGCGGACCGGACCAGCCGGGTGCGCCCGGCGGCCCGGGCGGATCGGGCGGGCCTGGTGAGCAGCGCGGCCGCCGCCGCGACGGCGGAGAGGACGAACAGCACCGTCCGCCCACCGGACTCGGCGCCCGCCAGATGGACACCGAGGACCGACAGCGCCATGCCGAGCGCGGTACCGAGGCTGCGCGCCATGTTCACCATGCCGCCGCCGACCGCCGAGCACTCCGCCGGTATCGCCCGCATCACCAGCGCGTTGTTGGCGGGCAGCAGCAGGCCCAGCCCGTAGCCGGCGACCAGCAGCGGGGCTGCCGCCGCACCCGAGGCCGGCAGCAGTGCGAACAGCAGCAGTCCGGCAGCCGCGAGCAGCGCGCCGAAGCGGCACCTGGCCACGTCCGACCAGCCCCGGGGCAGCAGCCCGCCGCCGACCGTGGCGGCGAACGCGAACGCGGCGGGCAGCAGGGTCACCACCAGGCCGGCGAGGGCCGTCGACATGCCGGCGCCGGTGAGCAGCACCGGGCCCAGTACCAGCGGGCAGAACAGCAGCAGGTAGCCGATCAGGGCGACCAGCAGGCCCGAGCGCACGCCCGGGGTGTTGACCAGCCCGGGCGCCAGGATCGGCCGGGCGGCCCGCCGCTCCTGGCGCACCAGCGCCACGGCCAGGACGGCGGAAGCGAGCAGCAGCGCGGCGGTCGCCCAGCCGGGCAGCGGCAGACCGGAGGCGGTGGACAGGGCGAGCAGCAGCGCGGTGGTCGCCCCGGTGAGCAGCAGCATGCCGGGCAGGTCGAAGCGGGCGTCCTCACGAGGTGCGGTCTGCTGGGCCGCCGGTCGGCGGACTGCGGGCCGACGGGCCCCGTCCCGGTCGGCCGCGGCGCGGCGCCGGGGCCCGGGCACGACGGCCGCGACGCCCGTCGTACGGGTGCGCGGCAGCAGGTACCAGCCGGCCAGGATGCCGAACACGGCGATCGGCACGTTGACCCAGAACACCCAGCGCCACGAGGCGTGCTCCACCAGCAGCCCGCCGAGGCTGGGGCCGAGCGCCAGGCCGAGCCCCTGGGCGGAGGCCTGGATGCCGAGGGCCCGCCGCATCGCCTGTTCCGGGACCCCGCGCGCGACCAGGGCGACGCTGTTGGCCTGCATCATCGCGGCGCCGACCGCCTGGACGGCGCGGCAGCCGACCAGCACCCAGAGGCTGCCCGCGAAGCCGGCGCCGAGTGAGGAGAGCCCGAAGACCGCGAAGCCACCGATGTACATCGTCTTGCGGCCGAGCAGGTCGGAGAGCCAGCCGATCGGGGCCAGCAGGGCTACCAGGACCAGCAGGTAGGCGAGGGCGACCCACTCGACGGCGGCGAAGCTCGCGTCGAAGTGGCGGCCGAGGGCGGGGAACACCAGGGCGATGACGCTGGCGTCGAGCTGACCGAGGAAGGCACCGAGACAGACCGTGCCGACGGCCAGCCAGTGGGCGTGGCGCCAGCCGGCGATGCCGCGGGGCCGGGGCCGCTCGGCGAGCAGCCGCGAGGCAAGGGCGGTGGCGTTCATGGCACGAATATATCGGATACAGATATGTTCTCTCTACGAGCAGGTCGCCCTGCGACAGGATTCGTCTCACGGTGCGGACGGTGCCGGACGGACGCCGGCCGATGTCGAGCGGGCCGCGGGCGGGACACCGGATGACGCCCGTGCCGGACCCCCGCACCGGAGCCCGCGCCGGAGCCCCGAACCCGGTCCTCCGAGGCCCGCGACAGACCCGCGCCACAGCCCGGACCCCGGGCCCGCACCGGCCGCCGGACCGACCCGTACCAGGCGATACGCTGTCCGCCATGCCGTCGTCACCCAACGTTCCCGACCCCGCCACCGGAGGCCCCGACCCGGCGGTCGAACACGCCCGGAGGCTGACCGACACCGTCACCCGGCTGCGTCGCGCGCTGCGCAGCAGCATCCGCACCGACTACCCGTGGGAGTCCCTGCCGATGGCGCAGGTCGAACTCCTCCAGACGCTGGCCGCCGCCCCGCTGCGGGTCGGCGAGCTGGCCGCGCGGCAGCGGCTCGCACCCAACACCGTCAGCGGACTGGTCGGGAAGCTGCTCGACGCCGGCTTCGTGGACCGCCAGGCCGACCCCGGCGACCGCCGCACCGCCCGGATCGCCCTCACCGAGGCCGGCCGGCGGCAGCTCGACGACTGGCAGCACGCCCACGAGCGCCGGATCGCCACCGCGCTCGGCACCCTCGACCCGGACGACCGCGCGGCGGTCGTCGACGCCCTGCCCGCGCTGGAACAGCTCGCCCGCGCCCTCGCCCAGCCGGGCGGCGGGACGGAGCAGGGGTCCGTGGCCGGGTAAAACCGCTGGTCGCCGAAGTGCGCCCGGAGCTACCGTCCCCGGCATGACCACCACACGGGTACGGATCGAGCCCTGGACGGACGGCGACCTCGCACTGCTGCGCCGGGTCAACACTCCGGAGATGAAGAAGCACGTCGGCGGGCCGGAGAGCGAGGAACACCTGCTCGTACGGCACCGGCGCTACCTGGACTTCGTCCCGTCCGGGCTCGGCTGCATGTACCGGATCGTGCTGCTGCCCGAGGGCGTGGCGACGGGGGCCGCGGCGGCAGGGACGGCGGCGGAGGTTGTGGCGACGGAGGCGGTGGGGACGGAGGCGGTGGGGACGGTCGGCTACGGCACCCGGACCTGGGAGGGCCGGACCGTCCACGAGATGGGGTGGAACGTGCTGCCCGGCTTCCAGGGCCGGGGCATCGCGGTCGCCGCCACCCGGGCGGCGGTCGCGGCCGCCCGCCGCGAGGCCGCGCACCGCCACCTCCACGCCTTCCCCTCGGTGGACAACCCCGCCTCCAACGCGGTCTGCGCGAAGGCCGGGTTCACCCTGCTCGGCGAGACGGACTTCGAGTTCCCGCCCGGGCGGTTCATGCGCAGCAACAACTGGCGGGTGGATCTGCGGAGTTGAGCGCTCCCGGCGCTGCTGTCCGGCGGGCGGACGCTCGGGGCTCGGGGCCCGGGCCTTCGAACTCAGGCCCGGGCCTCCGGCCCGGCCAGGACGGTCAGAACAGGGTGCCGCTCTCCAGCTCCAGCAGCCAGCGCTTGCGGTCCACCCCGGCGGCGAAGCCGGTGAGCGCACCGTTGGCGCCGAGCACCCGGTGGCAGGGGCGCACGATCAGCAGCGGGTTGGCGCCCACCGCGCCGCCGACCGCGCGGACCATCCGCGGCTCCTGCCCGGCCAGCACGGCGAGTTCGCCGTAGGTGACGGTCTTGCCGTACGGGATCTCGTCCAGCGCGGACCAGATCCTGCGGCGGAACTCGGTGCCCTCGGGCGCGAGCGGGAGGTCGAAGCCGGTGCGCTCACCGGCGAAGTAGGCGGTCAGCTGGGCCACCGGCTCGGCCAGCGACTCCGGGTCGAGGGCCCAGTCGTCGGCGGGCTCGGCCAGCGCGTACTTCTGGCCGGGCACGGTGACGGTGGCCAGCGCGGCCGGACCGCCGTCCTCGGGCAGCACACCGCTGAGCAGCAGCCGGCCGAAGGGGCTCTCCATGGTGGTGTAGACGGTGGTGCTCATGCTCGTCCGTTCTCCGTTCCGGTGCTGATGGCGCTGGTAGCGCCGGCGGCGCCGCTGGCGCTGGTGTTGCCGCTGGCGCTGATGTCGCTGATCGCGCTGGTGTCGCTGGTGTCACTGTTGCTGCTGGTGGCGCCGAGTTCGGTGCCGGTGCTCGCGGCGCTCGCCCACAACCGGTGGACGGCGTAGGAGCGCCACGGGGCCCAGGCCTCGGCGGCGAAGGCGGCGGACTTCGGATCGCCGGGGACGCCGAGGCGCAGCAGGCCGTGCTTGACGCCCACGTCGCTCGGGAGGAAGACGTCGGGGTCGGCCATGGCCCGCATCCGCAGGTAGCCGACCGTCCAGGGACCGATGCCGGGCAGGTCCAGCAGCCGGGCGGCGGCCTCCTCCCGGTCGACCCCGCTGTCGAGGCTGACCACGCCCTCGGCCAGCGCGGCACACAGACCGGTGAGCGCGCGGCGGCGGGCGGCGGGCATCGCGAAGTCCTCCGGGTCGGCGGTGGCCAGGGCCGCGACGGTCGGGAAGAGCAGGCGCAGGCCGCCCCTGGGCTCGGGCAGCACGGTGCCGTACTTCTCGGCGAGCCGCCCGGCCAGGGTACGGGCGGCGACGACGCTGATCTGCTGGCCGAGCACGGCGCGGACGGCGAGTTCGTGCGGGTCCACGTGGCCGGGCGAGCGCAGGCCGGGGCGCTCGCGGACCAGCGGGCCGAGCAACGGGTCGGCGCCGAGCTGCTCGTCGACCGCGAGCGGGTCCGCGTCCAGGTCGAAGAGGATGCGCAGGCGCTGGACGGCGGTCGGCAGGTCGCGCAGGTCGGCGAGCAGCAGCCGGCAGTCCAGCCAGCCGCGGGTGCGCGGCTCGTCCCGCGCCAGGCCGTCGACCTCGGCGATGCCGTGGCCGTAGGGGAGCGCGAGGGTGCGGCGGTAGGTGCGCACACCCGGACGCGGGCCGGGGACGACCTCCTCGACGCCGGGGACGGCGCGCAGGGCCAGGAAGTCGATCAGGTGGTCGCTGTCGAGCGCGCCGCGGTAGGCGAGGCGCAGGGTGAGGCCGCCGGCCGGGGTCGCGGTGCGGCGGCCGGCGGTGACCTCGGCGCGCAGGCCGCTGGGGGTGCGGTCGTAGACCTCGCGCACGGTGTCGTTGAACTGACGGACGGACGCGAAGCCGGCCGCGAACGCGATGTCGGTGACGGGCAGTTCGGTGGTCTGGAGGAGGAGGCGCGCGGTCTGCGCGCGGCGGGCGCGGGCCAGCGCGATCGGGCCGGCGCCGAGTTCCGCGGTGAGCTGGCGTTGCAGCTGGCGGGCGCTGTAGCCGAGGCGGCCGGCCAGGCCGTCGACGCCCTCGCGGTCCACCACGCCGTCGCCGATCAGCCGCATCGCGCGGCCGACCAGGTCGGCGCGGTGGTTCCACTCGGGCGAGCCCGGCACGGAGTCGGGGCGGCAGCGGCGGCAGGCGCGGAAGCCGGCCCCCTGGGCGGCCGCGGCGCTCGGGTAGAACACGCAGTTGGTGCGCTTGGGGGTCACGGCGGGGCAGCTCGGACGGCAGTAGATGCCGGTGGAGGTGACCGCCGTGAAGAAGACCCCGTCGAAGCGGGAGTCGCGGCTGTCCACGGCTCGGTATCGGATGTCGTCGTCGATCACGTTGTCCAGTTTGCGGCACTGAGTGAGGGGTGACTGGCGGAAATCGGACATCGCCGTTGATCGCTCCTCCCGAAATTCGCGGGCCCGCCGGACGGCCCGCCGATACTCTCGCCCCATGAGCGAGCAGCACCCGTACAGCGGCCCGGACGACCCGCGCGTCGTCGCCCTGCCCCCGTCCGAGTTCGCGTTCCCCGGCCCGCTGCGGGACCAGCTGGTCGCCGCGATCCTCGACGGTGCCAAGACCAGCACCACGGGCCTGGTCGCCGACTACGAGCACGAGGACGAGCCCCTGCCGCAGGCCGGCGAGCGCTCCGCGGTCCTCGACTCGGACGGCCGCAGGGTCGCCGTGATCGAGACCACGGACGTCCGGGTGGTCCCGCTCTCGGAGGTCGACCTCCAGCACGCCCTGGACGAGGGCGAGGGCTGCACCAGCGTGGCCGAGTGGCGCGCCGTGCACGAGGGATTCTGGCGCAGCCCGGAACTCCTCGACGCCCTCGGTGACCCGGGTTTCACCGTGGACGACGCCACTCCGGTGGTCCTGCAGCGCTTCCGCCTGGTGACCGACCTCCGCTGAGCCGGGAGGGCCCGGCGGGTACCGGCCGGCGGCCCGTGCGCGGCGGCCGGCCGGTACCCGGGATCAACGCTTCACCGGACCTCCCGCGGCTCGCATCGACTTGTTGATCGTCTTCCACTTCTGCAACCGCGCCTTGGCCACCCGGGCGTCCGTGCGCGAGGCGATCCACTCGCTCTCGCGCTGGAGCTTGAGGTAGCTGTCCATCCGGCGCTGCGGCAGGGTGCCGTCGGCCAGCGCCGCCCGCACCGCGCAGCCGGGCTCGGTGTGGTGGCCGCAGTCGTGGAAGCGGCACTCCTCGGCCAGCTCGGCTATGTCGGCGAAGGCCAGGTCGACACCCTCGCCGCCGTAGAGGCCGACCTCGCGCAGCCCCGGGGTGTCGATCAGCACGCCACCGCCGGGCAGCGGGATCAGCTCGCGGGTGGTCGTGGTGTGGCGGCCCTTCTGGTCGACCGCGCGGGCCTCCTGGACGGTCATCACCTCGGTGCCGACCAGCGCGTTGGTGAGCGTGGACTTGCCGACGCCGGACTGGCCGATCACCGCCGTGGTGCCCGGAGTGCAGGCGCGGAGCACGTCCATGCCGTCACCGGTCTCGGCGCTCACCACGAGCACGGTGACCCCGGGGGCGACCGCCTCGACGTCGGCCCGGATGAAGTCGGCGTCGTCGACCAGGTCGGCCTTGGTGAGGACGACCAGCGGATCGGCGCCGGACTCCCAGGCCAGGGCGAGGAAGCGCTCGATCCGCCCGAGGTCGGGGTCGGTCGCGAGGGAGGAGGCGATCAGCACGGTGTCGACGTTGGCGGCCAGCACCTGGCCGTCGGACCGCTTGCCGGCCACCTTGCGGATGATCGCGGTGGAGCGCGGCAGCAGCGCGGCGACGGAGGCCATCGGCCGGGCGTGCGGGTCGACCGCCGCCCAGTCGCCCGTGCACGGGCAGTTGATCATGTCGGCATCGCCCACCCGCCGGGTGTCGAACCGCACGGTGTGCGGCTCGCCCGTCTCCGGGTCGGCGATCACGGCGTCGCACTGGCCGCGGTCGACCCGGACGATCCGGGCCGGGAGCAGCCCGGCCTCGCCGAACGGGGTGAACAGCTCCGCGAGCTCCGCCGTCCAGCCGTAGCCGGTCAGCGCCGACGCGTCGGCGGAGGGAGCGGAGGCGGCGAGAGCGGAGGAGGCCCCGGAAGCAGAGGAGGAAGAAGAGAACGACGGAACGGAGGCAGCGTTGAACAACGCAGTGGCCCTTCGGGAGGAAATGGTCCCGGCGGGCTACGGCTGGCGCGAAGGGCTCAGCCGGCGGCCGGGAAAAGGAGGCGAACGCGAGTGCTGCCCTGGGCAGCTATCGGGGCGACAACGACCACGGGGTTCACCTCCTGCTCTCTACTCCTCGGGCGGCCCAACGGCTCCCGAACCGGACGTGTCACACGCTAGCGGAGCGGGGCATGCCGGCCAACCCATTTTTGACCTGCGGAAACGCGATGCGGAGGCTGCCAGGAGGGCCCGAGCGGAGCAAAATTGGCCCTCCACAGCATCGGCCCTCCACAGCATCGGCCCGCCAGCACACCGGCCCGCCACAACGGTCGCCCAGCCGTCCCCCGCACGGGCTCTAACCCCCGTACCGGCGCCCGAGATCCGGGTCGTCCAGCCACCACGGCCGCATCCCGGTCTCCTCCTCCGCCGGCCGCCCGGCCGCCCGCGCCCGCACGGCGGCCGCCTCGAAGCGGGCGTCCAGCTCGGCGTCCACCACCCTGTTCTCCTCGCGCCCCTGCACCACCATCCGCCGCACCAGCGCGGCCAGGAACGGCAGCCCGACCAGGTCCCCGAGCACCCAGAACGCGTTTCCGCCCCAGGTCTGGTCCTGCGCCGGGCTCGGCCCCCACGGCCGCCCGAGCGCCACGTAGTAGTGCCCGGCGACCAGGTGCCCGCCGTAGATCAGCACGATCCCGAGCCCCGCGTCGAAGATCACCTCGGCGAAGGTGATGAACAGCCCGACCAGGTGCGGGTACTCGTGCCCGACCGGATCGAGCTGGAGCCGCGGCCAGAAGTACGCGAGGCCCAGCAGCACCAGCGCCAGGTGCAGCACCGCGTTCCCGAGCCCGCTGGACACCGACCACGCGTACCAGGGCGTGAGGTAGAGCAGCCACGGCGGTGCCATCAGCAGTGCGGTGGAGACCGCGGGGAACATCAGCACCTTGGACGGACGGCTGCGCAGCGCCCGCAGGACGCGCTCCCGCCGGGCAGCCGGCGCCGCCGAGACCAGCAGCGAGACCGGCGCGCCGAGCGCGAGCAGCAGCGGGACGACCATCAGCAGCAGGACGACCTGCACGGCCCGGTCGGTGAAGAGGATCCGCTCGTACACACCGAGGCCGGAGCAGGTGCACCAGACCCACAGCAGCAGCCCGCCCAGGAAGGCGGCGGTCCTGGTGGGCTGCCAGCGCCCGCCGCCGTTCCGCCGGACGGTGCGCACCGCGGCCAGGTACCAGGTGCCGAGCAGCACCGACAGGACGAGCACCAGCGGTTCGGCCGTCCAGGACCCGGCCAGGTCGGACCACCGCCACGGCGGCGGCCCGCCGTACGCGAGCACCGCGGCGGGACCGCCCGCCGCACCGTGCACCGCCACGTCCATCCGTCCGCTCACCCCGCTCGTTCCGGTGGTCCCCGGCCGCTCCGGAACGCCACCGCCGGGACGCCCCGGCGCCCGGCCATGCTGCCCCTCCCCGACGGCCCCGGCGCGCGCGGGGCCCACCTCTATACCCGGGCCTGGGCAAGCCTTTGCCGAAGCCCCGCAAAGCCTTGCCCAGGCAAAGTTCTGCCCACGGACCGCTCTCCCCCGCAACCGCGTCAAAATCCCGGACGTCTGCCAGGGTGCACGTCGGCGGGACCGCCGGGTGGTGGACAAGGGGACTGGAACAGGTGCGAAGCACTGCACGCCGCGAGGGCCGCCGGCCGACGACGCGCCACCGCGACATCGAACTGGGCCTGCTGGTCCTCGCGGTGGCCGTCTGTCTGGCAGGACACGTCGACGCCGACCTGGCACTGACCGGCAGGATGCCGCCCGGGCTGCTGGTGCACGGCCTGTCGCTGGGCGCGCTGGCCGGGGCGGCACACCTGGCGGTGCGCCGGTTCGCACCGTACGCCGATCCGCTGATCCTGCCGCTGGGCGTCTTCCTGACCGGCTTCGGGCTGGTGCTGCTGGACCGGCTGGACTTCAGCTACAAGGCCGCGCACGCCGCCAAGGGCGACTACCAGAAGATCCCGGCCGCGCCCTCCCAGCTGATGTGGGTGTTCGTCTCGGTCGGGGTCGCGATCGCGCTGATCGTCCTCGTCAGGCACCACCGCGTCTTCCAGCGCTACGTGTACCTGCTGATGACGGGCGCGCTGATCCTGCTGACGGCGCCGGTGTTCTCCCCCGGCGACAGCTTCGGCGCCAAGCGCTGGATCCGGCTGTTCGGGCTCTCCTTCGAACCGGACGAGTTCGTGAAGGTGGCGATCACGGTCTTCTTCGCGGGCTACCTGATGGCCGCCAGGGACGCGCTGGCGCTGGCCGGGCGGAGGGTCTGGGGGATGACCCTGCCGCGCGGGCGGCACGTCGGACCGGTGCTGGCGATCTGGGTGGTCAGCCTGCTGGTGCTGATCTTCGAACGCGACCTGGGCACCTCGCTGATCTTCTTCGGCGTCTTCGTCGTGATGCTCTACGTGGCGACCGAGCGCACCAGCTGGGTGGTGCTCGGCCTGCTGATGGCGGTCGGCGGCGCGGCGGTGGTCGGCACCGTGGAACCGCACGTGCACGGCCGCGTCGAGGCCTGGCTGCACCCGCTCGACTACTACAAGCCGGTGCACGACAAGGCGATCTCGGAACAGCCCGCCGAGGCGCTGTTCAGTCTGGGCACCGGGCACCTGACCGGGACGGGCCTGGGTTCGGGGCGGCCCTGGCTGATCGGCTTCGCCGGGCGCAGCGACTTCATCTTCACCACCATCGGCGAGGAGCTGGGCCTGGCCGGGGTGACCGCGGTGCTGCTGGTCTACGTGCTGCTCGTCCAGCGGGGCCTGCGCACCGCGATCGGCCTGACGGACCCGTTCGGCAAGCTGCTGGCCACCGGCCTGTCGGCGGCGCTGGCGCTCCAGGTGTTCGTGGTCGTCGGCGGGGTGAGCGGGCTGGTCCCGCTGACCGGCAAGGCGCTGCCGTTCCTGGCGGCCGGCGGTTCGTCCCTGCTGGCGAACTGGCTGATGGTCGCGCTGCTGATCAAGCTGAGCGACTCCGCGGGGCGCACCGCCCTGACCCCCGCCACCGCCCCGGCCCCCGCGACCGACCCTGCCCCGGACCCGGCCCCAGTCCCGGCCGCCTGACCCGCCTGACCCGCCTGACCCGCCTGACCCGCCTGACCCGCCACCAGCACACAGGGCCTCCCCCGCACCCGCGGAGGAGGCCCTGCCCGTACTGCTGTCACGCTGCCCCGGCTACCGCTGCTCCCACGGCGCCCGGGGCGGCCGCGGCGGGTGCCCCGGCACCTGCTGCCCGGACGGCCCCTGCACCGGCGGCGGCTGAGGCGGCTGCGGCGGCTGCTCCGGCCGGGGCGGCTGCCGCGACGACGGCGACGGCCCCGCCGGCCGGTCGCTGTCCGGCGGCGGCGGGGTGGGCCGGTGGTGCGGCCCGCCGCGCGCGGTGAGACGCCCGCGCACGTTGTCGGCGGCCAGCACGTCGGCCCACCGCTCCGGGTACTCGGAGGGCACGTCGGCGTCCTCGCCCTCGTCCTCGCCCCACTCCTCCTCCACGCCCTCGGCGAGCCCGAGTTCGCGGGCGCGCCGGGCCCGTTCGACGGCCCGCCGGGCGGCGACCTCGCGGACCACCGCGGCGGCCGCCTCCTCCTGGGCACGCTCGTTCTCGGCGCGCGCGTCGGCGGTCTCCAGGGTGGGCCAGCGGCGGTCTATCGCGGCGTTCATCGCGGCACCGATGAGGACCGCGAGCGCCACCACGAAGATCCACAGCAGGACGGCCACCGGCGCCGCCAGCGAGCCGTACACCGAGACGGAGGGGCCCTCGATCGAGCTGACCAGGTAGAGCCGCAGGCCGACGCTGCAGAAGACCAGCACCACCAGGGCGACCAGGGCGCCGGGGATGTCCTCGCGCCACGGGGTCGAGACCGGGACGGCCAGGTGGTAGAGGGTGGTCAGCGAGACGATCAGCAGCACGATCGCGACCGGCCAGTAGAGGGCGCCGACCAGCCCGGCGATGCCGGGCACGGCGTTCTCCACCAGCCCGGGCCCGGTCGTCAGCAGCGGCAGCACCAGCGAGCCGATCACCAGGGCGCCGAAGTAGAGGCCGAGCGACATCAGCCGGGTCTTGACGATGCCCCGCTTGCCGTCGAGCCCGTACATGACGGTGATGGTGTCGATGAAGATGTAGAGCGCCCTGGAGCCCGACCAGAGGGACAGCAGGAAGCCGATCGAGACGAGGTCGGGCCGGGCGGTGTCGAACACCTGGTTCAGCAGCGGGACCACGACGTCGTTGACGGAGGAGTCCGACAGCACCGTCCCGGAGGCCGAGACGATGTCGTGCTTGAGCCGGTCGATGGTCTCCGCGCCGAGGAACTGGTCGAGGTACCCGAGGGTGCCGGCCAGGCCGAGCAGCAGCGGTGGGATCGACAGCAGGGTGAAGAAGGCCGCCTCCGCGGCGAGCCCGGTGACCCGGTACTCGACGCAGGTGTTGGTGGTGTCCTTCACCAGGTCCCACGCCGTGCGGTGCCAGGTGGCCTGTTTGGCCGCGCGCCGGGAGCCCTTGCCCCGGCGTCGGGAGGGCCGCTCGGCGTTCGTTCTGCTCGTATCGCCTGCTGCTTGCACAGGGCCAACCGTATCGGGCCGGGGGGCCGCGGTTGATCTCCCCGGGGTGCGGGCGCGTGGCCGGGCGTCCGCCCGTGGAGCGGCGGGAACCTCCGACTGTCCCACATGACGAAACATCAGCGTCCAGTATCCGGATGTTAGTGGACCGCGAGTCCCGCGCCGTGCGAATCTCTTGCCATGCGTAGCGCCGGAACCACCCTAGTAGGTCGACTCCACGTCGATCTCCTTCGCGTGTCCAGCGCCATCTGTCCGGTGTCCTGAGCTCCCCCTCCGCCGTACCACCGCACCCGGCGCCGATCTTCCCGCCATCCCCGCCGAAGCGGATGCGCAGGCGCCCGCCCGGTCCCGGTCACTGCCCTTGAGGCCTTGAGAATCCGCAGGTCAGAGCAGCACCGCACGGCCGAGCACGCCCCGCGACCCATCCCGCGCCAGCGCCATCTGCCCAGAAGGACTTCACCATGGCCACCTCCCCCGAGACTGCCGAGCCCCCGGCCGACCGTGCCGCCGAGCGCCGGCCCGCCGCGGCCCGCAAGGTGACCCGTCACCGCGGCGAGGGTCAGTGGGGCATGGGCCACCACACCCCCCTGAACGCCAACGAGCAGTTCAAGAAGGACGACGACGGTCTCAATGTGCGGACACGTATTGAGACGATCTACGCGCACCGGGGCTTCGACTCGATCGACCCCGCCGACCTGCGCGGCCGGATGCGCTGGTGGGGTCTCTACACCCAGCGCAAGGAGGGCATCGACGGCGGCAAGACCGCGATCCTGGACCCGCACGAGCTGGACGCCGAGTTCTTCATGCTCCGGGTGCGCATCGACGGCGGCCGGCTGACCGTCCCCCAGCTGCGGGCGATCGCCGAGGTCTCCGAGCAGTACGCGCGCGGCACCGCCGACCTGACCGACCGCCAGAACATCCAGTACCACTGGATCCGGATCGAGGACGTCCCGGCGATCTGGCAGAAGCTGGAGGCCGTCGGCCTGTCCACCACCGAGGCCTGCGGCGACACCCCGCGCGTCATCCTCGGCTCCCCGGTGGCCGGCATCGCCGAGGACGAGATCATCGACGGCACCCCCGCCATCGAGGAGATCCAGCGCCGCTTCATCGGCAACCCGGACTTCTCCAACCTGCCGCGCAAGTTCAAGAGCGCCGTCTCCGGCTCCCCGCTGCTGGACGTCGCGCACGAGATCAACGACGTCTCCTTCGTCGGCGTGGTCCACCCCGAGCACGGCCCCGGCTTCGACCTGTGGGTCGGCGGCGGCCTGTCCACCAACCCCAAGCTGGGCGTGCGGCTGGGCGCGTGGGTCCCGCTCGACGAGGTGCCGGACGTCTACGGCGGGGTCATCGGCATCTTCCGCGACTACGGCTACCGGCGACTGCGCAACCGCGCCCGGCTGAAGTTCCTGGTCGCCGACTGGGGCGTGGAGAAGTTCCGCCGGGTGCTGGAGGACGAGTACCTCAAGTACCAGCTGGTCGACGGCCCCGCCCCCGCCGAACCCGCCGCCCGCTGGCGCGACCACGTCGGCGTCCACCGCCAGCAGGACGGCCGGTTCTACGTCGGCTTCGCCCCGCGCGTCGGCCGGGTCGACGGCCCGCTCCTCGGCCGCATCGCCGACCTCGCCGCCGCCCACGGCAGCGACCGGGTGCGCACCACCGCCGAGCAGAAGATGCTGATCCTCGACATCGCCGAGGAGCACGTCGAGTCCGTCGTGGCCGGCCTGGAGGCGCTCGACCTGCGGGTCACCCCCTCGCCGTTCCGCCGCGGCACCATGGCCTGCACCGGCATCGAGTACTGCAAGCTCGCCATCGTCGAGACCAAGGAGCGCGGCCGCACCCTGATCGACGAACTGGAGCGGCGCCTGCCGGAGTTCGCCGAGCCGCTGACCATCAACATCAACGGCTGCCCGAACGCCTGCGCCCGCATCCAGGTCGCCGACATCGGCCTCAAGGGCCAGCTGGTCACCGACGAGCACGGCAACCAGGTCGAGGGCTACCAGGTGCACCTCGGCGGCGCGCTCGGCCTGGAGGCCGGCTTCGGCCGCAAGGTCCGCGGCCTCAAGGTCACCAGCGAGGGCCTGCCCGACTACGTCGAGCGGGTGCTGACCCACTACCAGGCCGACCGCACCGAGGGCGAGCGTTTCGCCCAGTGGGCGGCCCGGGCGAGTGAGGAGCAGCTCTCGTGAACGAGCGGAGCGTGGGGGTCCCCCGGCCGGAGGCCGGGGGAGAACCGATCAGGCAGGGCGTTGTTCGCGAAGCGGACGCTCAGCGCAGCGAGGTGGGCGATGAGTGAGCGCGCCGCGCCGTTCTTCTGCCCGTACTGCGGGGACGAGGACCTGCGCCCCTCCGAGACCGGACACGGCGCCTGGGAATGCCACGGCTGCCGCCGCGCCTTCCAGTTGAAGTTCCTCGGCCTGCTGTCACCGACCAACCACGGGGGTACGTCACATGAGCAGCACCGTGACTGACTACGAGGCGACAGCCCTGCGGGCCGGCCGCGAGCTGGAGGAGGCCACCGCACAGGAGATCCTGGCCTGGGCGGCGGACACCTTCGGCCGGCGGCTCTGCGTCACCTCCTCGATGGAGGACGCGGTCGTCGCCCACCTGGCCTCCTCGGCGCTCCCCGGCGTGGACGTGGTGTTCCTGGACACCGGCTACCACTTCCCGGAGACCATCGGGACGCGGGACGCGGTGGCCGCGACCATGCCGGTCAACGTCATCACGCTCACCCCGCTGAGGACGGTGGCCGAGCAGGACGCCGAGCACGGGCCGGACCTGCACGACCGCGACCCGGACCTGTGTTGCGCGCTGCGCAAGGTCGAGCCGCTCAACCGGGGCCTGGCCGGCTACGACGCCTGGGCGACCGGGCTGCGCCGCGACGAGTCGCCGACCCGGGCGGGCACCCCGGTGGTGTCCTGGGACCCGAAGCGCCGCAAGGTCAAGATCGCCCCGATCGCCCGGTGGACGCAGCAGGACGTGGACGCCTACGTCGCCGCAAACGGCGTGCTGACCAACCCGCTGCTGTGGGAGGGCTACACCTCGATCGGCTGCTCCCCGCTGTCCTGCACCCGCAAGCCCGCCGAGGGCGAGGATGCCAGGGCCGGCCGCTGGTCCGGCTCCGGCAAGATCGAGTGCGGCATCCACCTCTGACCCGTCGTCCGTTTCTGACATATCGTCAACTACCGTGTGAGGAAGTTCCCGTGACAGTTCACACCCCGGCCGCCGACGGAGCCGCAGAGGCGGCCCTCCCGGCCGCCCCCTGCGAGCGCGGCGCCACCGTGTGGCTGACCGGGCTGCCCAGCGCCGGCAAGACCACGCTGGCCTTCGCGCTGGCCGAGCGGCTGCGCTCCGAGGGCCACAGGGTCGAGGTCCTGGACGGCGACGAGATCCGCGAGTTCCTCTCCAGGGGGCTGGGCTTCTCCCGCGAGGACCGCCACACCAACGTCACCCGGATCGGCTTCGTCGCCGAGAAGCTCGCCGCCAACGGCGTCAAGGTGCTCGCCCCGGTGATCGCCCCGTTCGCGGCCTCCCGCGCCGCCGTGCGCGAGCGGCACGCCGCGAACGGTACGGAGTTCCTGGAGGTGCACGTCGCCACCCCGGTCGAGCTGTGCGCCGAACGCGACGTCAAGGGCCTGTACGCCAAGCAGGCCGCCGGGGAGATCTCCGGACTGACCGGCGTCGACGACCCGTACGAGGCACCGGAGAACCCGGAGCTGCGGGTCCGGACGCAGGGCCGCGAGGTGGCCGACTCCACCGCCGAGCTGCACGCCTTCCTGACCGAGAGGGGCCTCGCATGACCACCGCGACCGACAGCCCGGGCCGTACCGACACCCCCGGCCAGAACGCGCGGAGCCCCTTCGCGCTGTCCCACCTGGACGCGCTGGAGGCCGAGTCGGTGCACATCTTCCGCGAGGTCGCGGGGGAGTTCGAGCGCCCGGTGATCCTGTTCTCCGGCGGCAAGGACTCCATCGTCATGCTGCACCTGGCGCTCAAGGCCTTCCACCCCGCCGCGGTGCCGTTCTCGCTGCTGCACGTCGACACCGGGCACAACTTCCCCGAGGTCATCGCCTACCGCGACCGCGTCGCGGAGCAGCACAACCTGCGCCTGCACGTCGCCCACGTCCAGGACTTCATCGACCGCGGGGTACTGCGCGAGCGCCCGGACGGCACCCGCAACCCGCTGCAGACCGTGCCGCTGCTGGACGCCATCGAGAAGAACCGCTTCGACGCGGTGTTCGGCGGCGGCCGCAGGGACGAGGAGAAGGCCCGCGCCAAGGAGCGCGTCTTCTCGCTGCGCGACGAGTTCGGCGCCTGGGACCCGCGCCGCCAGCGCCCCGAGCTGTGGTCGCTCTACAACGGCCGGCACGCGGTCGGCGAGCACGTGCGGGTCTTCCCGCTGTCCAACTGGACCGAGCTGGACGTGTGGCAGTACATCGAGCGCGAGGGCATCGAGCTGCCGGAGATCTACTACGCCCACGAGCGGGACGTCTTCGCCCGCAGCGGCATGTGGCTGACCGCCGGCGAGTGGGGCGGCCCCAAGGACGGCGAGCCGGTCGAGCGGCGGCTGATCCGCTACCGCACCGTCGGGGACATGTCCTGCACCGGAGCCGTCGACTCCGACGCCACCACCATCGAGGCCGTGATCGCCGAGATCGCCGCCAGCCGCCTCACCGAGCGCGGCGCGACCCGCGCCGACGACAAGCTGTCCGAGGCCGCGATGGAAGACCGCAAGCGCGAGGGGTACTTCTAACATGACCAGCACCATCCGGGAAGCCACCGCCACCTCGCTGCTGCGCTTCGCCACCGCCGGCTCCGTCGACGACGGCAAGTCCACCCTGGTCGGCCGGCTGCTGCACGACTCCAAGTCGGTGCTCGCCGACCAGTTGGAGGCCGTCGAGCACGCCTCGCGCAGCCGCGGCCAGGAGACGCCCGACCTCGCGCTGCTCACCGACGGCCTGCGCGCCGAGCGCGAGCAGGGCATCACCATCGACGTGGCGTACCGCTACTTCGCCACCCCCCGGCGCCGGTTCATCCTCGCCGACACCCCCGGGCACGTGCAGTACACCCGCAACATGGTGACCGGCGCGTCCACCGCCGAGCTCGCCGTGGTGCTGGTCGACGCCCGCCACGGCGTGGTCGAGCAGACCCGCAGGCACGCCGCGGTCGCCGCCCTGCTGCGGGTGCCGCACGTGGTGCTGGCCGTCAACAAGATGGACCTGGTCGACTACGCCGAGCCCGTCTTCGCCGCGATCGCCGAGGAGTTCACCGGTTACGCCGCCTCGCTCGGCGTCACCGACGTGCTGGCCGTCCCGATCTCGGCGCTGGCCGGGGACAACGTGGTCGAGCCGTCCGCGCACATGGACTGGTACGGCGGCCCGACCCTGCTGGAGCACCTGGAGACCGTCCCGGTCGGCAGCGACCCCGACGCCGTGCCGGCCCGCTTCCCGGTCCAGTACGTGATCCGCCCGCAGACCGAGGAGCACCCCGACTACCGCGGCTACGCGGGCCAGCTGGCCTCCGGCGTGCTGCGCGTCGGGGACGCCGTCACCGTGCTGCCCTCGGGCCACACCACCACGGTGGCCGGGATCGACGCGCTCGGCCGCGAGACCGACGTCGCCTGGGCCCCGCAGTCGGTGACCGTCCGGCTCGCCGACGACATCGACGTCTCCCGCGGCGACCTCATCGCGGCCGGCCCGGCCCCCGTGCCGGCCAAGGACATCGAGGCGACCGTCAGCCACCTCAACGAGCGGCCGCTGCGCGCCGGGGACAAGGTGCTGCTCAAGCACACCACCCGTACGGTGCGCGCGCTGGTCAAGGAGATCTCCTACCGGATCGACATCACCGCGCCGATCGGCGAAGGGGGCCTGGAACAGCGCAGCGCCCCCGAGGGGCTGAACGTCAACGACATCGGCCACGTGGTGCTGCGCACCGCCGAGCCGCTGGCCCTCGACGACTACACCGACAACCGCCGCACCGGATCGTTCCTGCTGATCGACCCGGCCGACGGCACCACCCTCACCGCCGGCATGGCGGGCGAGGCCTTCGCGACCGTACGCACCACCGGAGCACCCGACGAGGAGGACTGGGTCTGATGCCCAGCGAGGCGTTCTCGGGCATGGACAAGGAAGGCGGCCGCATCGGCAGCGGCGTCCTCGGCAGCGGCCAGGGCGGCCTGACCCGATGTGTGGGCCGACAGGGCTGAGAACGCCCTGTCACCGGGCTGTCTACCCCCACAGCCGCCCGGCTTGCCCCGGCACACCGCTGCCGCGCGCACCACCTTCCGCACCTTCCGCCCGAGACCGTCTTCTGACGGTCCGTCCGCGAACAGGACTCCTCCATGGCACCGAACCCGGCACCTTCGCATACCCTCTCCCGCCCCGACGCCGGGCGGATCAGACGCTCCGCCGCGGCCGCCGTCGCCGGCCTGACCGCGGTGGCCCTGCTGTCGGCCTGCGGCTACGGCTCCAATGCCGACAAGCCCTCCGGTACGAACAACGCCGCGGCCACCGCCGGGGATTCCGGGGTGAAGCTGTCCGCGGACACCGTGAAGATCGGCTACTTCGCCAACCTGACCCACGGCACCCCGCTGGTCGGCCTCCAGGAAGGCATATTCCAGAAGGAGCTGGGCTCCACCCAGGTCAAGACCCAGGTCTTCAACGCGGGCCCGGCGGAGATCGAGGCGCTCAACGCCGGCTCCATCGACATCGGCTGGATCGGCCCCTCCCCCGCGATCAACGGCTACACCAAGTCCGACGGCCAGTCCCTGAAGATCATCGGCGGTTCGGCCTCCGGCGGCGTCAAGCTCGTCGTCAACCCGGAGAAGATCACCTCGCTGGACGACCTCAGGGGCAAGAAGATCGCCACCCCGCAGCTCGGCAACACCCAGGACGTCGCGCTGCTCAACTACCTCGCCGAGAAGGGCTACAAGGTCGACGCGGCCTCCGGCGCCGGCGACGTCTCGGTGGTGCGCACCGACAACAAGGTCACCCCCGACGCCTTCCGGCAGGGCTCCATCGACGGCGCCTGGGTGCCCGAGCCCACCGCCTCCAAGCTGGTCACGCTCGGCGCGAAGGTCCTGCTCAACGAGAAGGACGTCTGGCCGGACAAGAAGTTCGTGATCACCAACATCATCGTCTCGCAGAAGTTCCTCAAGGAGCACCCGGACGTGGTGGAGGCCGTGCTGCGCGGCTCGGTGAAGACCAACGCCTTCATCAAGGACAACTCCGAGAAGGCCAAGGCCGACGCGAACGAGGCGATCAAGAAGGAGGCCGGCAACTCCCTGGAGCCGGCCATCCTCGACCCGGCCTGGGCGGACATCGACTTCCTCGACGACCCGCTGGCCGGCACCCTCCAGGCCGAGGCCGACCACGCCGTGACCGCCGGGCTCCTCAAGAAGCCCAGCCTGAAGGGCATCTACGACCTCACCCTGCTGAACAAGGTCCTCGCGGCCCAGGGCCGGCCCGCCGTCGCGGACGCCGGACTCGGCGCCAAGTAGCCCCGGCCGGGCGGCCCGGGTGCCGCCCACGGCCCGGCCGCCCGCCCCCCGACTCCGCGGTCCGGCCCCGCCCGCCCGGTCGATCCCCGATCGATGCCCACCGGGCGGGCGGGGCCCGGACCACGGCCCCGCCTCGCAGACCTTTCCCTCCGCGCCCGCCACCGGGCGGGAGGGGCCCATGACCACTCACGCAGGAGGTGCCCGGATGACTCCGGCACTGACCACCGAACAGGGCGCCGCCGGTGCCCCCGCCGGCGCTCCCGCCGTCCGGCTCTCGCACGTGCACAAGTCCTTCGGCCGCCCCGGCTCCCAGACCCACGTCCTGGACGACATCACCCTCGACGTCGCCCCCGGAGAGTTCGTCACCCTGCTCGGCGCCTCCGGCTGCGGCAAGTCGACCCTGCTCAACCTGGTCGCCGGCCTCGACCAGCCGACCGGCGGCACCATCGAGGTGGCCGGCGGCCGCCCCGCCCTGATGTTCCAGGAACACGCCCTGTTCCCCTGGCTCACCGCGGGCAAGAACATCGAACTCGCCCTCAAGCTGGCCGGCGTGGCCCGCCCCGAGCGCCGCCCCGAGGCCGAGCGGCTGCTCGAACTCGTCCGGCTGAACGGCTCGTACGGCAAGCGGGTGCACGAGCTGTCCGGCGGCATGCGCCAGCGCGTCGCGATGGCCCGCGCGCTCGCCCAGGGCAGCAAGGTGCTGCTGATGGACGAGCCCTTCGCCGCCCTCGACGCCATCACCCGCGACGTGCTGCACGACGAGATCACCCGGATCTGGGCCGAACGGCAGCTGACCGTCCTGTTCGTCACCCACAACGTCCGCGAGGCCGTCCGCCTGGCCGAGCGCGTCGTCCTGCTCTCCTCCCGGCCCGGGCGGGTCGCCCGCGAGTGGCACATCGACCTGCCCCAGCCGCGCCGGATCGAGTCCGCCGGCGTCGCCGACCTGTCCATCGAGATCACCGAAGAACTGCGTGGGGAGATCCGTCGCCATGTCCAGCACTGAGACCACGCTCACCAAGCCCGCCGACGGTACCGACGGCACCGGGGACTCCGCTTCCGTCGGCGCCGGACTCGACGCCCTGGACGCCGTCACCGCGCACCGCAGACCGCTCGGCGAGGCCCTGCGGTCCAAGGCCCTGCCGCCGCTGCTCGGCGTCCTGGTCGTCATCGCGCTGTGGCAGGGCGCCTACAGCCTGCACGTCACCTCGTCGTACAAGCTGCCCAGCCCGGCCGACGTCTGGCGCTCCGCTCAGGACCTCTGGTACCAGGGCACCCTGCTCACGATCATCTGGACCAGCGTCTGGCGCGGCCTGTCCGGCTTCCTGCTCGCCGTCGTCATCGGCACCCCGATCGGTCTGGTGGTCGCCCGCGTCCGGCCGGTGCGCGCCGCCATCGGCCCGGTCCTCCAGGGCCTCCAGTCACTGCCCTCGGTCGCCTGGGTGCCCGCCGCCGTCATCTGGCTGGGCATCAACGACTCGATGATGTACGCGGTCATCCTGCTCGGCGCCGTCCCCTCCGTCACCAACGGCCTCGTCGCCGGCATCGACCAGGTCCCGCCGCTGTTCCTGCGGGCCGGCCGCACCCTCGGCGCGACCGGCCTCAACGGAGCCCGCCACGTCCTCATCCCGGCGGCGCTGCCCGGCTACCTGGCCGGCCTCAAGCAGGGCTGGGCGTTCTCGTGGCGCTCCCTGATGGCCGCCGAACTCGTCGCCTCCTCCCCCGACCTCGGCCGGGGACTGGGCCGGTTCCTGGAGGACTCGCGCGAGTTCTCCGACATGTCCGGCGTGCTGCTCGGCATCATCCTCATCCTGTTCGTCGGCATCGCCATCGAACTGCTGGTCTTCACCCCGGTCGAGCGCCGGGTGCTGCGCAACCGCGGCCTGCTGGCCGCGAGCAAGTGAGGCACCGCTGATGTCCGCCCTCCTCCTGATCGCCCACGGCAGCCGCGACCCGCGCCACGCCGCGACGGTGGCCGCGCTCGTGGAGGAGGTGCGGGCCCAGCGGCCCGGCACCGAGGTCGCCACCGCCTACCTGGACCACTGCGCGCCGCGGATCCCCCAGGTGGTCGGACGGCTGGCGGACGCGGACGCGGTGGCGGTACCGCTGCTGCTCAACCGGGCGTTCCACGCCAAGCACGACATCCCCGCCGCGCTGCGCGCCGCCGGCTCCGGACTGCCGGTGGCGGACGTGCTCGGCCCCTCGCCCCTGCTGCTCACCGCCCTGGACCGCCGCCTCGCCGAGGCCGGCCTGGCGGTCGACTCACCCGCCGTCCGGGCCCGTACCGGCGTGGTGCTGGCGGCGGCCGGCTCCTCCGACCCGGCCGCCGACGCCGCGACCCGCGCGGTGGCCGCCGAGTGGCGCCGCACCCGCGGCTGGGCCGCCGTCGAGGTCGCCTACGCCTCCGCCGCGGGCCCGCGCGTCCCCGACGCCCTCGCCGCCCTGCGCGCCGCCGGCGCCCGGCACACCGCCGTCGCCCCCTACCTGCTGGCCCCGGGCCTGCTGCCCGACCGCATCGCGGCCGCCGCCGACGGCGCGGACACGGTCGCGGCCGTCCTCGGCGCCACCCCCGAACTGGCGGCCCTCCTGCTGCAACGCCACGACGAGGCCCTCCGGGCCACGGCCGCCACCCGGGCCCTCACCGCCTGAGCGGAACCACGCCGGCTCCGCCGTCGTCACCGACCCCAGCCGTGCGTCATCGTCCGCCACCTGCCACCCTCCGCTCTCCGCCGCGCCCCAGCCTGCCGTCGGCACCGGGCGCACGACCAGCCGCCGTCACTCCCTCGGGTGACGGCGCCCGGAAACGCCGACGGCGCGCACGGCGAGCCGTGCGCGCCGTGCCCGGCATCGGCCTGCGGCCGAAACGGCCCGTGCCCCCGATGCCCTCGTGGCGAGGGCGTCGGGGGCACGGGCCGAACGATCAGGCCTGGCCGGACGTCAGTCGAACGTGCGGCGCTGGCGCCCGGTCCCGTAGTTGGAGCCGGACTTGGCACCGCTGCCGGGCTTGGCGCGGCCGGCGGAGCGGCCGATGAAGCCGGCCGCCTGCGGGCGCTCGCCCTGGGTGGCGGCGCCCATCCGCTGCTTGGGGCGGGGGCGGCGCGGGTTGCCGTTCATGTCGACGTCGGCGGGCAGCGCGGAGCGCTTGCCGGGCCGGCGGCGCGAGGAGCCGGACTTGGCACCGGCGGCCTTGTCCGCACCGGCCTTGCCCGCGGCGGCCTGGTCGGCGGCGACCGGCACGGCCAGCGTCACCGGGACGCCGCTCGGCGTGCGGGCACCGGTGATCCGGGTCAGGTCGGCGTCGCCCGGGCGGATCTTGGTGACGGTCGGGCGGATGCCGGCGACCGTCATCAGCCGGTTGACCTCGCGGCGCTGCTCGGGCAGCACCAGGGTGACGACCGTCCCGGACTCGCCGGCCCGGGCGGTGCGGCCGCCGCGGTGCAGGTAGTCCTTGTGGTCGACCGGCGGGTCGACGTTGACGACCAGGTCGAGGCCTTCGATGTGGATGCCGCGGGCGGCGACGTTGGTGGCGATCAGCGCGGTGACGTGGCCGTCGCGGAACTGGTCCAGGACCCGGTTGCGCTGCGGCTGGGACTTGCCGCCGTGCAGGGCGGCGGCCATCACGCCGTTGGCCAGCAGCTGCTTGGCCAGCCGGTCGGCGCCGTGCTTGGTGTGCACGAACATGATCACCCGGCCGTCGCGGGAGGCGATGTGCGCGGTGGCGGAGGCCTTGTCCGTCGCGTCCAGCTGGAGGACGTGGTGGTCCATGGTGGTGACGGCGCCGGCCGAGGGGTCGACCGAGTGGGTCACCGGGTCGGTCAGGAAGCGCTTGACCAGCCGGTCGACGTTGCGGTCCAGGGTGGCGGAGAACAGCATCCGCTGCCCGCCCTCGGCGACCTGCTCCAGCAGCTTGCTGACCTGCGGCAGGAAGCCCATGTCGGCCATCTGGTCGGCCTCGTCGAGGACGGTGATCGCGACGTCGGAGAGGTTGACGTCACCGCGCCCGATCAGGTCGTCCAGCCGGCCGGGGGTGGCCACCAGCACCTCGGTGCCGCGGCGCACCGCGTTGGCCTGCTTGTTGATCGACATGCCGCCGACGACGGTGGTGATCCGCAGGTTGACCGCGGTCGCGTACGGGGTGAGCGCGTCGGTGACCTGCTGGGCCAGCTCGCGGGTGGGCACCAGGACGAGGGCCAGCGGGTACCGGGAGTCGGCGCGCTTGCCCGCGGTACGGGCGAGCAGCGGCAGGCCGAAGGCCAGGGTCTTGCCGGAGCCGGTGCGGCCGCGGCCGAGCACGTCGCGCCCGGCGATCGAGTCGGGCAGCGTGGCGCCCTGGATCGGGAAGGGCTCGGTGACGCCCTCGCGGGTGAGCGCGGAGAGGATCCCCTTCGGCAGCTCCAGCTCGGCGAAGGTCGCCGCCGGGGGCCGGGCCGGGGTGCCCTGGACCACGGTGAAGTCGGTGGCCTCGGGGACGGCGGCGGGGCGGTTCTGCTTGGGGGCGCCGGCGCGGTTGCGCGGCTTGCGCGGGTGGTCGCCGCCGCCGGTGCTGCGGCGGGCCTGGTCACCGCCGCGGCGGGTCTGGTCGGTGCTGCGGGAGCCGCGGTCGCGCGGCGGGCGGGCAGAGGTGGTCACGAAATCTCCGTCGGTCGGTCGTCGGCAGCCCGCGGTGCGGACTGGGTCGGCCGTCGGAGGGAAATTCGCCGCCCCGGCCGTACGGCGGCATGAGCGGGGGCCCGCACCGTGCGGTGCGGGCCCCCGCTTCGCGATGATCGCGAGTCAGCGTGGAGCTGGCGTCAGCCGATGATCGAGATGTTCTCGGCCTGCGGGCCCTTCTGGCCCTGGGTCACGTCGAACTCGACCTTCTGGCCCTCGAACAGCTCACGGAAGCCCTGAGCCGAAATGTTCGAGTAGTGGGCGAACACGTCAGCGCCGCCACCATCCTGCTCGATGAAGCCGAAGCCCTTTTCGCTGTTGAACCACTTCACGGTGCCGGTAGCCATAACCGTCTCCTCTAACTGGGGCATCAGAGATCCACACCTCGTGGATCCCCAAGTAGCCGCGATCCCCATCCGGAGGCTGAAACACCGGACAAAACAAATGCGCCTGTCGGTTGGTACCAGCAGGCGCACACCACGTTCATGGGAACCAAAACTGCAACTGCTTCGACTGTAGCACGGTGCCACCCCGGTTGACCGGGGATTTTCCCGCCTCGTAGATCACGTTTGGCGGGCCGGGGAAAGGGGCAGGCCGCGCCCCGCCGAAGCGGGACGCGGCCTGGTGCCCAGGACCGGTCGGTCAGCGCCGTCCGGCCGGCTCCGGCACCCCGTGGGTGCCGGTCAGCGGGGCCGGGCCCCCGCCGTGGCCGTGGCCGTGGCCCGGGCTGTCCGCGTGGCCGGGCCACCAGGCGCGGTGGCCGAGCAGCGCGGTGAGCGCCGGGGTGAAGAACATCGCCATCACGAAGGCCGCCAGCACGATGCCGAAGGCCAGCGAGAAGCCGAGCTCCATGAAGAGCACGTTGCCCGCGAGCATGAAGGTAGCGAACGAGGCCGCCAGGATGAAGCCGGCCGCCGCGACGGTCGGGCCGCCGTGCTTGACGGCCTCGCTGGCCGCCTCGCGCGGGCTGCGGCCCTCGCGGGCCTCCTCGCGGAGGCGGGCGATGATCAGGATGTTGTAGTCCGTGCCGATCGCCACCACGAAGAGGTAGATGAAGATCGGCAGCATGAACATCAGGCCCGGCTCGCCCTTGACGTTCTGGAACAGCAGGGTGGTGGCACCGAGGGTGGCACCGAAGCCGAGGCCGACCGAGGCCATCAGGTACCAGGGCGCGACGACGCTGCGCAGCTGGAGGCCCAGGATGATCATGATGAGCAGGGCCGCGATCGGGAAGACCAGCGTGTAGTCGTGCACCATCGCGGTGTTGATGTCCTTGTACACCGCGGTGACGCCGCCGACCAGCGCCTTGCTGTCGGACGGGGCCGACGCGTGGGCGGTGTCCCTGACCTTCTGGATGGTGTCGATGGCCTTGTTGGAGGCCGGCACGTCCTTGAGCAGGACGGTGAAGTCACCGGTGGCGCCGTCGGCGCTGATCGTCTTGGCCTCGGCGGTCGGCGCGACCACGCTGGCCACCCCGGGGACGCCCTGGAGCTTGTCGGCGAAGTCCTTGATCGCCGCGTCGTTCAGCTTGGCTCCGCTGCTGGTCAGGAAGACGTGGCTCGGGTCGGCGGCGCCGGCCGAGAACGCCGTCATCAGCTTCTCCTCGACGACGATCGACTCCTTGCCCTTGGGCATCGAGCTGCCGGCCAGGTCGTAGGTGCCGTTGTAGTTGACGCCGGCCAGGGCCAGTACCAGCAGGACGCCGCCGGAGACCAGGGCGACCAGACCGGGCTTCCTGCCGGTGATCCGGCCCAGCGCGGCGAAGCGGGCGTTCTTCGGCTCCTGCATCCACTTCTTGCCCGGCCAGAACACCCCGCGGGAGGGGATGACGGCGAGCACGGCGGGGGCCAGGGTCAGCGAGACCAGGGCGGTCGCGACGACCGCGATGGCCAGCGCCGGGCCGAGCGCGGTGAACATGCCCAAGCTGGAGAGGATCAGCACGGCGAAGGCGACGGCGACGGCACCGGCGGCGGAGGCGATCGCCTCGCCGACCCGGCCGACGGCGTTGGCCACGGCCGTCTTGCGGTCCTCGCCCAGGCGCAGCCGCTCGCGGTAGCGGAAGGCCAGGAAGAGGAAGTAGTCGGTGCCGACGCCGAGGACCACGATGATCAGGATCGCCGAGGTCATCGGGGACGACTTCAGGTCGAACATCTTGATCGCGTCGGCGATCAGGCCGTTGGACACCGGCATCGCGATCGCCAGCGAGAGGATGACCGGCAGGATGCCGGCCAGGATGCTGCGGAAGATGACGCCGACGATCAGGATGACCAGCAGCAGGCTGCCGAGCATGACGATGGCGTCGGTGGCGCCGGAGGACTCCTGCTGGTCCAGGGCGCTCGCGGCCCCGCCGCCGACCTGGAACTTCAGGCCGGAGCCGTCGGCGAGCCTGGTGCCCTCGCTGCGCAGCTTCTTCGCGGCTTCGGTGTACTCCTCGCTCTGCATCTTGGTCTTGTCGATGGCGACCATGGACAGCGCGTACTTGCCGTCCTTGGACTTCGAGGTCTTCGGGTCGACGGGCACGACCGTCTCGACGGCGGGTATGTGCGCGTCGGTGAGGCCCTTGACGACCTTGTCCATCGAGGCCTGGTCGGCCTCGTTCAGCGCCTGGCCGTCGTTGCGCTCGAAGAGCAGCAGCGCGGCCGGGGTGAAGCTCGACGGGAAGGCCCGCTCCTGGAGCTGCGCCGCCTGGATGGATTCGTAGTGCTTGGGCAGGAACGCGGACTCGTCCGTCTGCGAGGTGACCTTCGGCGCCGTCATGACGATGGCGAGCATCGCGACGACCCACGCGGCGATCACCCACCACGCGCGACGAACGACGAACTGTCCTAGTCGGTGGAACATGCTCGAATGCCTCCTGGGCATGGTTCACCGCAGCCCTTGGGGGACGGGACGCTGGGCGACGGCATGACCGGTGCGGGGAATGCCCGGCGGCACTCCCTTGCCGGTCGGCAGGTAAGTAGGTCTGGGGCGTCATCCTACGAGTACTTGCTTGCCGCCCGGCAAGGAGCCCCCGTTGTGCATTCAACCCCCGTGGGGCGCCCATGGGCGGCCCGGCCCCAGTCTCCCCCGAACACGGCCCCGCTGACCTCGTGCTGCGGGTGGAGTCTTCTCCCCCTCAAGGTGGAGGCACATCCCCTACCCCCCGGGAGGAGATCTCGGGGTCCAGGGGTAGGGAAAACCCCACCCCGGCCCCGAGGAGAGCCCCAGGAGAAGGCCACCCGCCAGCCGGATTACCCGTCAACTCCCGCCTCCCTAGGGTTGATCGGGACGCCGGATGGACAGCCGGCGCACCGCAGCCGGCGGCCCCGACCAGGGCCGCCGCTCCCGTCCGGCGACACCCGCCGACGTCCGAGGGGGGAACCACCGTGAAGCCCGTGAAGTCCAGACTCGGTCTGGCGGCCGCGATGGGCGCCTGGAGCGCCCGGCACCGCAAGACCGCCGTGTTCGGCTGGCTGCTCTTCGTCGTCCTGGCCGCCGCGCTCGGCACCGCGCACGGCAGCACCAAGGTGACCGACGCCGAGTCGATACCCGGGCAGGTCTCCAGGGCCGCGGTGATCCTCGACGAGGCCGGACTGAAGACCCCGGCGGGCGAGACCGTCCTGGTCCAGAGCGCCACCCGCCTCGCCGACGACCCCGAGTTCCGCACCGCCGTCGGCCAGGTGGTCGCCGCCGTGAACGGCACCGGCCTGGCCGCCGAGGTCCGCTCGCCGTACGACACCGGGGCGGTCTCCGCCGACGGCCACTCCGCGCTCGTGACGCTGACGCTCAAGGGCGACCGGACCGAAGCCGCGGAGCACGTCCAGTCGGTGCTGGACGCGGTGGCCGGCGTGCAGGAGCGGCACCGGGACCTGACCGTGGTCCAGCTCGGCGACGCCAGCTCCGGCAAGTGGATGCAGGACCAGTTCGCGAACGACTTCGCCCGCGCCGAGTGGACGGCCGTGCCGCTCGCCCTCGGCATCCTGCTGGTCGCCTTCGGCGCGCTGGTCGCCGCCGTGCTGCCGGTGGTGCTCGCGCTCACCGCCTTCGTCGCGGCCGCCGGACTGGTCGCGCTCAGCAGCGGGTTCCTGCACACCAGCAACGACGCCAGCTCGGTGATGCTGCTGGTCGGCCTCGCCGTCGGCGTCGACTACTGCCTCTTCTACCTGCGCCGCGAGCGCGAGGAGCGGGCCGCCGGACGGGACGCGGCCACCGCGCTGGCCGTGGCCGCCGCCACCAGCGGCCGGGCGGTGCTGGTCTCCGGCGTCACCGTGGTGGTCGCCATGGCCGGCATGTTCCTCACCGGGATCGCCACCTTCCGCTCGATGGCCTTCGCCACCATCGTGGTCGTGATCACCGCCGTGCTCGGCTCGCTCACCGTGCTGCCCGCGCTGCTGTCGATGCTCGGCGACCGGGTCGAGAAGGGCCGGGTGCCGTTCCTCGCCAGGCTGCGCCGCCCGGACGCCGCGCGGACCGGCGGACGGTTCTGGAACGCGGTGCTCACCCCGGTGCTGCGCCGCCCGCTGGCCGCCACCGTGCTCGCCGGCGCCTTCCTGCTGGCCCTGGCCGCGCCGATGCTCACCATGAACACCGCCAACCTGACGTTCCAGCAGCAGCTGCCCGCGGGCAACCCCCTGGTCGCCGCCTCGCAGAAGATCGAGGCCGCCTTCCCCGGCAGCCCGGGGCCCGCCGGCGTCGTGATCAAGGCCGCCGACATCGACTCCCCCGCGATGACCGCCGCGATCGCCGACCTCAGGGCGAAGGCCCTGGCCAGCAGGCTGATGCACGGCCCGGTCGAGGTCACGGTGCACGCCGACAAGAACGTCGCCACCGTCGACATCCCGCTCAACGGCACCGGCAACGACGCCACCAGCAACGACGCCCTGCGGAGCCTGCGCGAGGACCTGGTGCCCGCCACCGTCCTCAAGGTGCCAGGCACCGAGGCCCCGGTCACCGGCCGCACCGCCGGGTCGTACGACTTCAACCACACGATGACCGGCTCGATGCCGCCGGTCTTCGCCTTCGTGGTCACCTTCGCCTTCCTGCTGATGCTCACCTCCTTCCGCTCGCTGGCCGTCGCCGTCACCGCGGTGGTGCTCAACCTGCTGTCGGTGGGCGCCGCGTACGGGGTGCTGACGCTGGTCTTCCAGCACGGCGTGGGCGCCTCGCTGCTGGGCACCGCCGGGGTCGGCGCGGTGGAGTCCTGGGTGCCGCTGTTCCTCTTCGTGATCCTCTTCGGGCTCTCGATGGACTACCACGTCTTCGTGGTCTCCCGGATCAAGGAGGGCCACGACCGCGGCCTGCCGACCAGGGCCGCGATCGCCGAGGGCATCCGCTCCACGGCCGGGGTGGTCACCAGCGCCGCGGTGATCATGGTGGCGGTGTTCTCGGTCTTCGGCTCGCTGTCCATGCAGGTGATGAAGCAGATGGGCGTGGGCCTGGCGGTCGCGGTGCTGATCGACGCCACGGTGATCCGCGCGGTGCTGCTGCCCTCCGTGATGACCCTGCTGGGCGACCGCAACTGGTACCTGCCGCGCTGGCTGAACTGGCTGCCGGACCTCTCGCACGGCGAGTCCGTCCCGCCGGCCGGCGCCGAGCAGGCCCTGCCCGAGCGGCCGGCCGCCCCGGCCGAGGGGGCGCGCCACCGCAGGGCCGGGGTCTGACCCGGCGCCTCCGAACCGACCGCCCCGACCCGCACCGGTGCCGGGCCCCGCAGCGCGCGGGGCCCGGCACCGGTGCGTCATGATGATCACCGTCCGGGGTCCCCCGGATGAACGTCGGCGAAACGGAACCCAGTCATGATCCCCTTCGACGAGGGCCGCGCCCGGCTGCTGCTGGCCCAGGCCTGCGAGTCCGCCGGGCTGGCCGCCCCCGACGGGGCCACGCTGCTCGCGCTCGGCGAGAACGCCGTCTTCGACCTCGGCGACCCGGCGGTGGTCGCCAAGGTCGGCCGCGGCCCCGAGCTGTACGACCGGGCCCGGCGCGAGCTGGCCCTCGCCCACTGGCTGGCCGGGCAGGACGTGCCCGTGGTGCGCCCGTACGACGCGGTCCCGCCCGAGCCGCAGCTGGCCGACGGCCACCCGGTCACCTTCTGGCACCGCCTCGCGCCCGCCGTCCGCCCCGCCCGCCCGGTCGACCTCGCCCCGCTGCTGGGGGCCCTGCACCGGCTGCCGCCGCCGCCCTTCACGCTCGGCCGGCGCGACCTGCTGGCCCCGGTCGAGCGCTGGCTGGCCTCCGCCGAGGGCCACGTCGACCCGGTGGACGTCGCCTTCCTGCGCCACCGCAGGGACGCCTTCGCGGCCGCCCTGCCCGACCTCGTCCCCCGGCTGCACCCCGGGGTGATCCACGGCGACGCGCTGCCGCGCAACGTCCACGTCGGCCCGGACGGCCCGGTGCTGCTCGACCTGGAGTTCATGGCGAACGACCTGCGCGAGCACGACCTGGTGGTCCTCGCGCTCAGTCAGGACCGCTACGGCGTACCCGTCGAGGAGTACCGCGCGTTCACCGACGCGTACGGCTGGGACGTCCGCGAGTGGCCCGGCTTCACGGTGCTGCGCGGCGCCAGGGAGACCGCCAGCGCCTCCTGGGTGGCGCAGCAGGCGGCCAGCAGCCCGGCCGCGCTGAAGGAGTTCCGGCGCCGGGTCGACTCGCTGCGGGACGGGGCCACCGAGGTGCGCTGGTACCCGTTCTGACGGCCGTCCGCGGTACCCGCGGCGGCGCGGGACCGCCACCGGGGCGAGTGTGAGAAGACTCTTACGGCGCTTCGGTCCGGTCGGCAACCGGGGCACGTACGATCGGCGTCCTATCGGACAGTCGTCCTGACCTGTAGTGATCGGCACCGTCCTTCGCACCTCAGGAGCCGCCGCCATGCACCGGACCGCCCGCCGCCCCGCCGCCCCGATCCGACCGTCCCGCTCCCGGCGCCGGCTGTTCGCCGGATGCGTCGCGGTGACCGCCGCCCTGGGGCTGGCCGCGTGCGGGACCGCCAGCGGGGCGCTCCGGCCGCCGAGCGCGGCGGCGCCGTCCGGAACCCAGTCGCCGGCCGCCGCCCAGCCGGACGGGACGGCCGCGCCCACCATCGCGCCGGCCCCCGGCTCGGACGCCGTGCCGCCGGGCGCGGGTTCCCCGGCCGCCTCCGCCCCGGCGCCGTCGAAGCCGGCCCCGCCCGCGGCCACCGGCTCCCCCGTCTCCGCCACGCCCACCGCCCCGGCCGCTCCGACGGCGCCGGCCGCCGGCCCGTCCTCGCCCGCCGCGCCGCCCCCGCACCCCGTGGCGGGCACGGTGATCGGCTCCACCGCCTCCGGCGGCCGCACCGTCGCGCTCACCTTCGACGACGGCCCGGGCCCGGCCACCGGTCAGATCCTCGACCTGCTGGCCCAGTACCACGTCAAGGCCACCTTCTGTCAGGTCGGCCAGAACGCCGCCGCCAACCCGGCCATGGTCAAGCGCGTCCTGGCCGCCGGGCACCGGCTGTGCGACCACAGCGTCCACCACCCGCAGCCGTTCGCGAAGCTCCCGCACGACAAGGCGGTGTACGAGATCACCGCCGCCCGGGACATGATCGTCCAGGCGGGCGGCCCCGGCACCGAGGTCGGCTGGTTCCGCGCCCCGGGCGGCGGCTTCACCGCCGACAACGAGCGGATCACCGCGGGCCTCGGGATGTCCTCGCTCGGCTGGTCCGTCGACCCGCGCGACTGGTCGCGGCCGGGGGTGCCGGCGATCGTCTCGGCCGTGCAGAAGCAGCTCAAGCCCGGCGGGGTGATCCTGATGCACGACGGCGGCGGCGACCGCGGCCAGACCGTGGCCGCGGTCAGGCAGCTGCTGCCCTGGCTGGTCGCCCAGGGGTACGACTTCGACTTCCCGGCCGGGTAGCGCCGTCGGGGCCCTCGCCCCGGAACGTCTCCCCCTCGGTCACCCGGCGGGCCGCCCTCCGGCCCGGTCCGTTCCGGTGCCGGCCGGGGGCCGGTCGACGCCCGAACGGTCGACGCCCAGCCGGTAGACCTGCCGGGAGCCGCCCTCCGGGCCGGGCTCCGCCGCCTCGGCCGGGGTGAAGCCCAGCCGTTCGTAGAAGACCCGCGCCCCGCTCGTCACCGCGCCCGGGTGGTCCGGTCCGAAGGTCACCACCTCGACGGTGGCCGGGCCGCGGACGTGGCGGCGCAGCACGTCCTCGACCAGCTCCCGGCCGACGCCGGTGCCCCTGGCCCGCCCGGCGACCACGAGCCAGTGCAGGTGGTGGAGCCCGGTGCCTCCGGTGCCTCCGGTGCCGAAGAGCAGGCCGCCGAGCAGCCCCCGGCCGTCCTCGGCGACGGTCGCCAGGCCTGCGTCGATGCTGTCGCGCACCGCGCGGTGGAAGCCCGGTTCGGCGACCATCGGGCCGAACCAGTGCTCGACCTCGGCGGCGAGGGCGAGGAAACCGGGCAGGTCCGCGGGGCGGGCCGGGCGCACCTCCGTCACCGGGCGGGCCAGCGCGGGTCGACCACCGCCTGCGGGTCCTTGCCGCGGCGCAGCCAGGCCTGGAGGCCCTCGGCCCACTCCCGGTACCAGTCGACCTGCCGGCGGTGCAGCTCCGCGGGCGCCACCGCGCCCACCTCGGCCGGATAGCGCTCGGCCAGGGCGACGGCGACCCGGACGGCGGCCAGGGCGTCACTGCCCGCCTCGTGGGCGTCGGTCAGCTCCACCCCGTACAGCTCGCAGACCCGTTGCAGGGTGCGGGAGCCCTTGCGGTACTTGTCCACGGCCCGGTCGATCACCAGCGCGTCCAGCACCGGCCCGACCGGCCGGCCCAGGCGCTCGGCGAGCGTGGCCAGTCCGTGCCGGTTCAGCTCGGCGTCGAGCAGCGAGAGGTCGAACGGCGCGTTGAACGCCACCACCGGCCGGCCGGCGGCCATCCGCTCGCAGAGCGCTGCGGCTATCTCCTCCACCGCCTCCTTCGCCGGTCTGCCCTTGCCGCGCGCCACCTCGTCCCCGATCCCGTGGATCGCCTCCGCCTCGGCGGGTATCGGCACCCCGGGGTCGAGCAGCCAGTGCGCGGCGCCCACCCGGGCGGCCCCGACGGTGTCCACGAGGGCGGCCGTGACGATGCGGTCCACGGCCGGGTCGGTGCCCGTGGTCTCCAGGTCGAAGCCGACCAGTGGCTGCTGCCACCAGCTCATCAGGTGTGTCCTTCCGTCCTGTCTCCCGAAACAGCCCCTATCATCACCCGCCCCACCGACAACCCGGCCCCGGGGGGAGCCGGAGCCGGTGGGCGGGACGGCGGCAGGGCGGCGGGCTACCGTACGCCGGTGGGCAGTTCGGGCCCCCGGGCCGGACGGAGCATGGCGACGTCGACCGGGTCCTCGTGGACGACGGCGAAGCCGTGCCGTTCGTACAGCCGCTGGGCGGCGCTGCCACGGAGGACGACGAGGCGGACCGGGTCCCCGGCGGCGTCGGCGTCGGCGAGGAGGTGGCGCAGGACGGCGCTGCCCAGGCCCCGGCCCTGGAGGTGCGGGGCCAGGTAGAACAGCTCCAGGTGGCGCCCGCCCTGCTCGTCGGGGCGGACGGTGACGCAGCCCGCGAAGGCGCCGTCCACCAGGAGCACGGAGGTGTGGCGGACGGAGAAGGACTTCCGCACCCGCTCCCGGGAGCGGTCCTGGTCCCAGCGGCCGAGGCGTTCCAGGTCGGCGCGCATGACCCGGGCCTTGAGCGCGGTGACGGGTTCGAGGTCGTCGGCCGTGGCGGGGCGCAGGCTCCACCGGGGGTCACTGTTCACGGCCCGCATCCTCGCAGCCTCGTCCGCCGCCCCGACCGGCGGCCCCCGGGGTGGGCACGGCTCAGGACACCGGCCTGGAGTCGGCCCAGATGCCCTCGAACTCCTCGCGGTAGACCTCCAGCAGTCCGGACTCGGTGCCGCCCGGCTGCTGGCCGGCGCCGCCGCGCAGCACCAGGGCCGGGGACTCCATGCCGCGGGCGCGGCGCAGGTAGGGCTGGATGACGCCGAGGTCGCGGCCCTGCCGGCGGCCGCCCGCCTGGCCGGCCGTGCGGGGACCCTCGACCAGGTAGGCGGTGAAGCGCGGGGTCTCGTCGAAGACCCTGATCTCGAAGCCGCCCTGGTCCCGCAGCCGGGCCCTGACCCGCCGTACGTGCATGATGTTCATCTCGATCGAACGCGACAACTCGCTGCGCCCGAGGCCGAGTTCGCGTTCGCGGCGGCGCACCGCGCTGCTCGCCGGGTTGAGGAAGAGCAGCCGCACCCGGCAACCCTCGCCGGCCAGCCGCACCAGGCGTTTGCCGGTGTAGTTCTGGCAGAGCATGCCGAGGCCGATGCCGAGGGCGTCGAGCCGCCTGGCGCCGTCCAGCAGGTCCTCGACCGGCAGGTCGCGCTGGAGCCGGACCCGGTCGGCGTGCACCGCGACCACGTCGGCGTACCGGCCGGCCACCAGGGACTCGACCACGTCGGCGGGCACCCCGCCGGCGCCGCCGTCGAGGACGGCGAGCAGCCGGGCGGCGGCCCGCTCGGTCTGGGCCAGCACGGTCTGGGTGAGCACCCGGTTGCGGGAGACCACGTGCCTGGCCACCTCCAGCTCGTCCAGCGCCAGTTCGATCTCGCGCCGGTCGGCCAGGTACGGCTCGAAGCAGGGCCAGTGCTGGACCATCAGCTCGCGCAGCTGGGGCATGGTGAGGAAGACCAGCGGGTCGTCGTCGGCCGGGTCGAGCAGGTAGCCCTTGCGGCGGCTGATCTCCCGTACGGCCCCGGCCCGGTGCGCCCACTCCTCGCCCGCCGGACCGGCGGCGGCGGTGACCCAGTCCTCGCCGTGGGCGGGGGCGTAGATCGGGTGCAGCACCTCGTCGACGAGGGCGCGCAGCCGCTGCTCGACCAGGTTGAGCCAGACGTAGGCGCGGCCGGACAGCCGTACCCGCTGGTAGGCGTCCTCCCACTCGGCTGTCGACCAGGCCAGTGCGGGTATCTCGACCGGGCCGCCCTGCGCGGGCACCAGGGCCCGGCCGGTCAGGGTGGGGCGCATGACCACCGTGGGCGCCTCGCTGCGGGCCGCGCCCCGGTCGGGGCCGCCGGGCCCGGAGCCACGGCCGCCGGCGGGGAACACCATGCGCCACCTCATCTGGTTGCTGCGGCTGACCCCCGCAGACGCGGGGACCGTCGAATCCCGGTCGGCCCGCCCCGGGCGGCCGGACGATCAAGGGTACTGCCCGCCGCGAGCCGCTCGCAGCCGGATGCCGGGGGCCTTCCGCACCCCCGACGCGTTCTTCACACGATTGCCCGGCGGGCGCTCGTTCGGCCCAACCCGGGCCGGATCTCCCGGCCGTCGGGGACGGGCTCGGGGAGTATGCGCTGTGCCGTGCGTCACGGCGCACGGGTCCGCACATGCCCGGCCGTCCGGCCGGGAAGAGAGCGTCCGGGGTCGGGCGGACGGCCCGGACGGTCCCGCACCCGTTGTCGGATCACACGTCAGTTTCCGTCGGCAGCAAGGAAGTTGAGGAGTCATGCAGGTCTGGCCCGGTACGCCCTACCCGCTCGGCGCCACCTACGACGGGGCCGGCACCAACTTCGCGGTGTTCTCCGAGAGCGCCGACCGGATCGAGCTGTGCCTGATCGCCGCGGACGGCTCCGAGACGGCCGTCGAACTACGCGAGACGGACGCCTTCGTCCGGCACGCCTACCTCCCCGGCATCCAGCCGGGCCAGCGCTACGGCTTCCGCGTGCACGGCCCGTACAACCCGGGCCTGGGCCAGCGGCACAACAGCGCCAAACTGCTGCTGGACCCGTACGCCAAGGCGATGAGCGGGCACATCGACTGGGACGAGTCGGTCTACGGCTACCACTTCGGCGCCCCCGAGCGCCGCAACGACCTGGACTCCGCCCCGCACACCATGCACTCGGTGGTGATCAACCCGTACTTCGACTGGGGCACCGACCGGCCGCCGCGCACCGACTACCACCGCACCGTCATCTACGAGGCCCACGTCAAGGGGCTCACCCGGCTGCACCCCGGCATCCCCGAGGAGATCCGCGGCACCTACGCGGGCCTCGCCCACCCGGCGGTGATCGAGCACCTGGCCAAACTCGGCGTCACCGCGATCGAGCTGATGCCGGTGCACCAGTTCGTCCGCGACCACCGGCTGCGGGACCTCGGCCTGGCCAACTACTGGGGCTACAACACCGTCGGCTTCTTCGCCCCGCACTCCTCGTACTCCTCCACCGGCGACCGCGGCCAGCAGGTGCAGGAGTTCAAGTCCATGGTCAAGGCGCTGCACGCGGCCGGGATCGAGGTGATCCTGGACGTCGTCTACAACCACACCGCCGAGGGCAACCACCTGGGCCCGACACTGTCGCTGCGCGGCCTGGACAACGTCTCCTACTACCGCCTCGCCCAGGACCAGCGCTTCTACGAGGACACCACGGGCACCGGCAACAGCCTGCTGATGCGCAGCCCGCACGTGCTCCAGCTGATCATGGACTCGCTGCGCTACTGGGTCACCGAGATGCACGTGGACGGCTTCCGCTTCGACCTCGCCGCCACCCTGGCCCGGCAGTTCCACGAAGTGGACCGGCTCTCCTCCTTCTTCGACCTGGTCCAGCAGGACCCGGTGGTCTCCCAGGCCAAGCTGATCGCCGAGCCCTGGGACCTCGGCGAGGGCGGCTACCAGGTGGGCAACTTCCCGCCGCTGTGGACGGAGTGGAACGGCAAGTACCGGGACACCGTGCGCGACCTGTGGCGCGGCGAGACCGCGGCCCTCGCCGAGTTCGGCTCCCGGCTCACCGGCTCCGCCGACCTCTACCAGGACGACGGCCGCCGCCCGATCGCCTCGATCAACTTCGTGACCTGCCACGACGGCTTCACCCTGCGCGACCTGGTCTCGTACAACGAGAAGCACAACCAGGCCAACGGCGAGGACAACCGGGACGGCGAATCCTTCAACCGCTCCTGGAACTGCGGCGTCGAGGGGCCCGCCGCCGACCCTGCTGTCGACCCGGCCACCGACCCGGCCACCGACCCGGCCGTCGAGGAGCTGCGGGCCCGCCAGCAGCGCAACTTCATCGCCACCCTGATGCTCTCCCAGGGCGTGCCGATGCTCTCGCACGGCGACGAGCTCGGCCGCACCCAGCTGGGCAACAACAACGCCTACTGCCAGGACAACGAACTCACCTGGGTGCACTGGCCCGAGGGGGACGGGCCACGGGCCAGACTGCTGGAGTTCACCCAGGGGATGATCTGGCTGCGCCGCGACCACCCGGTGTTCCGGCGGCGGCGGTTCTTCCACGGCCGGCCGGTGTCCGGGCGTCCGCGGCCGGGCGCGCCCGGCTCGACGGCGCCGGGGCCGGCGGCGAAGGGCTCGACGGCGCCCGGCCCGACGGCACCCGGTCAAGGTCTGCCCGCCTCCGGCGGGTTCGACGACCTGACCGACATCGCCTGGTTCACCCCCGCCGGGGAGGAGATGACCAAGCGCAACTGGGGCACCAGCTACGCCAAGTCGCTGACCGTCTTCCTCAACGGCTACGCGATCTCCGAACCCGACCGGCGCGGCGGGCGGATCGTCGACGACTCCTTCCTGCTGATGTTCAACGCGCACTTCGAACCGCTGGAGTTCACCGTGCCCGCCGAACACGGGCAGGAGTGGCAGGTCGTGGTCGACACCGCCCAGCCCCGGCTGCCCGCCCCGGGAACGGGGGCCCGGGTCAAGGCCGGCGACAGCCTGTGGCTCACCGACCGCTCCCTGATGGTGCTGCAACGGCCCGCCTAGGGTCCGTCTTCAAACTCCCGTCGTCCGCCCGGAGGGCGGGCGGGGCGGCGTTGGGGTGCGTGCATCGCAAGGCGGAGGTGGGGGCACCTCCCGGCCGCCAGGCTGGGGGCCATTGGCGACCGACGACAACGCGGCGAGGCGCGTGCCGCGGCGTCGCCCCGCAGGCGCGAGTTTGAAGACGGACCCTAGGAGCGGCCCCAGGGCCCTGACCTGCCCGGACGGCCCGCGGCCGGACGCGCGCGGAGCGGCGCGGCGGCTCCGGACGGCCGGGGCGGTCACCTGTTCGGATCAGCAGCGGGTCTTGGCGCCGGGCTCCCCCGGGTACCTATGGAGCTATGACCCCCGCCGCCGAGCCCGCGCAGCCCCGCCCGGCCGCCACCGTCCCCTCGTCCACGTACCGCCTCCAGCTCCAGCCCGGCTTCACCCTCCGCGACGCCACCGCCGCCGTCCCGTACCTGGCCGCCCTCGGCGTCTCCCACCTGCACCTCTCCCCGCTGCTGGAGGCCGTCCCCGGCTCCACCCACGGCTACGACACCGTCGACCACACCCGGATCAGCGAGCAGCTCGGCGGCGAGCCGGCCCTGCGCGAGCTGGCCGCCGCCGCGCAGCGCCACGGACTGCGGCTGATCGCCGACGTGGTGCCCAACCACATGGCCGTGCCCGCCCCCGAGCGGCTCAACCGGCCGCTGTGGCAGGTGCTGCGCGACGGGCCCGACTCGCCGTACGCGCGCTGGTTCGACATCGACTGGACCGCCCAGCCGGGCCCCGCCGACGCCCCGGCGCGCGGCCGGGTGCTGCTGCCGCTGCTCGGCGACCGGCTCGGCGCCGTGCTCCACGAGTTCACCGTGGACGCCGGCGTGCTGCGCTACCACGAGCACGAGCTGCCGCTGCGCCCCGGCACCGAGGAGCTTCCGCTGCCGGAGCTGCTCGCCCGCCAGTGGTACCGGCCGGCCTGGTGGCGGCTGGCCCGCACCGAGCTCAACTACCGGCGCTTCTTCACCGTCAACGAGCTGATCGCGCTGCGCGCCGAGGACCCCGAGGTGTTCGCCGCCACCCACGCCGTGCTGCTCGCCCTGCACGCCGACGGCGTCCTGGACGGCTTCCGGATCGACCACCCGGACGGGCTCGCCGACCCGCGCGGCTACCTGCGGCGCCTCGCCGGGGCGACCGGCGGCGCGTACGTCGTGGTCGAGAAGATCCTCACCGGCGAGGAGCGGCTGCCCGAGGACTGGCCGGTGGCCGGCACCACCGGCTACGACGCGCTGCGCCGGATCGACGGCGTGCTCACCGACCACGCGGGCGCCTGCCGGCTGGCGGGGGCGTACGAGTCCTTCCGGCACGGCGGCCCGGTCCGGGACCTCTGCGCGGACCCGCACCCCGCGATCGCCGCCGCCCGGCGGGGGCGGGCCGACATGACCGGCCCGGACGGCGAACTCGCCGCCGAGGTCGAGCGGCTGGCGCGGATCGCGCTGCGGATCGGCACCGCCGAGCCCGCGCACGCCGACCACTCCCCCGCGCAGCTGCGCGCGGCGCTCGGCCGGCTGCTCACCGGCTACCCGGCGTACCGGCCGTACGCCCGGCCCGGCGAGCCGCCTCCACCGGCCTCCGAGGACCAGCTGCGGGCCGCCCTGGACTGCTCCGCCGACCCGACCGACCGGCTGGTCGCCGCGCTCGCGCTCGGCGAGCTGGGCCGGGGCGCGGACAAGGACGAGTTCTGCGTGCGCTTCGCCCAGACCGCCGCCGCGGTGGCCGCCAAGGGCGTCGAGGACACCGCCTTCTACCGCTGGAACGCGCTGCCGGGCCTCAACGAGGTCGGCGGCGAGCCCGCCAGGCCCGGGCTGCACCCGGCGGAGTTCCACGACTGGTGCCGCCGGCAGGAGCGCGCCTGGCCGCACGGCATGACGGTGCTCTCCACCCACGACACCAAGCGCAGCGCGGACGCCAGGGCCCGCCTCTCCGTGCTCGCCGAGCGGCCGGACGCCTGGGCCGCCGAGGCCGCCGCCTGGTCCACCGCGGCCGGGCCCGGTTTCGACCGGGACGCCGACTGGCTGCTCTGGCACACCCTGGTCGCCGCCTGGCCGGTCACGCCGGACCGGCTGGTCACCGCCCTGCTCAAGGCCGCCCGCGAGGCCAAGCTGCACACCTCCTGGACCACCCCCGACGCCCGCTACGAGCGGGCCCTGGAGCAGCGGGCCCGCTCGGTCCACGGCCACCCCGGGCTGCTGCCCAGGATCGAGGGCGCCGTGCACGCCCTCGCCCCGTACGCCCGCGCCAACACCCTGGCCGCCGCGCTGCTGCACCTCACCGTGCCGGGCGTGCCCGACCTCTACCAGGGCAGCGAGGAGCCGCTGTACACCCTGGTCGACCCGGACAACCGGGGCGTGGTGGACTTCGGCGCGCTCGCCGTCCGGCTCACCGACGCGGCCGCGCCGCGCCCCGGCGACCTCGCCCGGGAGAAGCTCCACCTCACCACCACCGCGCTGCACCTGCGCCGCTCCGGCCCGTTCGGCCGGTACCGGCCGCTGGCCGCCGTCGGCCTCTCCGCCGACCACCTGCTGGCCTTCGCCCGGGGCGAGGACGTGATCACCGCCGTCACCCGGCTGCCGTACGGGCTGGAGCGGGCGGGCGGCTGGCGCGACACCGTGCTGGAGCTGCCCGCGGGCACGCCGTGGACGGACGAGCTGACCGGGCGGAGCTTCCCACCGGGCGCGGTGCCGGTGGCCGAGCTGCTGGCGGCCCTGCCGGTGGCGCTGCTGACGAGGAGGGGCTGATGCCGGTCTACGAGGTGTGGGCACCCAACGCGGGTTCCCGGGTGCGGGTCGAAGTCGACGGAACGGCACACGAGTTGGCCCGCAGCGCGGACCGGGCGGGCTGGTGGTCCGGCGAGGCCCCGGCGGGCGACTACGCCTTCCGGCTCGACGAAGGGCCGCCACTGCCCGACCCGCGCTCGCCCCGGCAGCCGCACGGCCCGCACGGCCCCAGCCGCCCGGTGGACCACGCCGCGTTCCGCTGGTCGCACCCCGGCCGGCGCGGCCGGGCGCTGCCCGGCGCGGTGCTGTACGAGCTGCACGTGGGCACCTTCACGGCCGCCGGCACCTTCGACGCCGCCGCCGGACGCCTGGACCACCTGGTCGAGCTGGGCGTGGACTTCGTCGAGCTGATGCCGGTCTGCCCGTTCCCCGGCAGGCACGGCTGGGGCTACGACGGGGTCTCGCTCTGGGCCGTCCACGAGCCCTACGGCGGGCCCGAGGGGCTCAAGCGCTTCGTCGACGCCGCCCACCGCAAGGGCCTCGGGGTGGTGCTGGACGTGGTGCACAACCACCTCGGCCCTTCGGGCAACTACCTTCCCGCGTACGGCCCGTACTTCACCGACCGGCACCACACCCCGTGGGGATCCGCGGTCAACCTGGACGCGCCCGGCTCGGACGAGGTGCGCGCCTACCTGGTCGGCAGCGCGCTGGCCTGGCTGCGCGACTACCGGATCGACGGGCTGCGACTGGACGCCGTGCACGCCCTCGCGGACGACCGGGCGGTCCACTTCCTGGAGGAACTCTCCCGCGAGGTTGCGAAGTTGGCGGTCGCCACCAACCGGCCGCTGTTCCTCGTCGCCGAGTCCGACCGCAATGACCCGGCCACCACCACCCCCCGCGAGGCCGGCGGGCAGGGCCTCACCGCGCAGTGGAGCGACGACTTCCACCACGCCCTGCACTGCGCGCTCACCGGCGAATCCCAGGGCTACTACCGGGACTTCGCGCGCGAGCCGCTCGCCGCCGTCGCCAAGGCGCTCACCCGGGGGTTCTTCCACGACGGCGGCCGGTCCTCCTTCCGCGGCCGCCGCCACGGACGCCCGTTCGCCCCGCTCGGCGAAGGGCACCGGCTGCTCGGCTACCTCCAGACCCACGACCAGGTCGGCAACCGGGCACTCGGGGACCGCCTCTCCGCCGGCCTCTCCCCCGGCCGGCTCGCCTGCGGCGCCGCGCTGGTGCTCACCTCGCCGTTCACCCCGATGCTGTTCATGGGCGAGGAGTGGGGCGCCGCGACCCCCTGGCAGTACTTCACCGACCACACGGAACCGGACCTCGCCGAGGCCGTCCGGCGGGGCCGGCGGCGGGAGTTCGCCGAGCATGGCTGGGCCGCCGAGGCCGTCCCCGACCCCCAGGAGCCGGCCACCCTGCTGCGCTCGGTCCTCAACTGGACCGAGCCGCGGCGCGGACCGCACGCCGAACTGCTGCTCTGGTACCGGACGTTGATCAGGCTTCGGCGCGAACGGCCGGAGCTGTCCGACCCCGACCTCGGCGCGGTACGGGTGGCGTACGACGAGGCGGCGGGCTGGCTGGTGGTGCACCGGGGGCCGTACCGGGTCGCGGTCAACCTCGGCCCCGGCGAGGCCTCGCTGCCACTGGGGACCGCCGGGCGCGAGGTGGTGGCGGCCTTCGGTGCGGCGGCACTGGAGGGGACGGCGCCGGAGGGGATGGCGCCGGACGGGGCGGCGGTGCGGCTGGCGGCGGACACGGTGGCGATCGTCGCCGTGTAGCGACCCGAGCGACTACCAGAGGAAGGTGCCGATCCGCTCCCGGAGCGACGGGGCGTCCAGGCCGTAGGCGGCCAGGTGCTCCTGGATCGAGCCGTAGTGCCGGTGCTCCTCGCGCGGCACGCCCAGCGCCAGCACCCGGTGCGGGCGGTCGGCCAGCGCCGCGTGCGCCTCGTTGGCCGAGGTGCCCGCCAGGTACGGCTCGACCAGCACCACGTCCGCCCGGTCGCCGAGCGCCGCGCGCAGTCCGGCGGCGTCGAAGGGGCGCACCGTCGCCGCGTACTGCACCGTGACGTCCAGGCCCTCGGTGGCCGCGAGCACCGCGTCCAGCATCGGCCCGACGGCGAGCACCGTGCCGCGCGAGCCCGTACGGACGGTGGTGAAACGGCCCGGCTCGACCGGCACCGGGGCTCCGTTCCGGTGCTCCGAGAGCCGGACGTACACGTTGCGGTCGCCGTCCGCGTAGGCGTGGCGCAGCAGTTGCTCGGCCTCGTCCGGGTGGCCGGGGACGTGGACCGTCCAGTCCGGCAGGGTGTCCAGCAGGGCGACGTCGCCCGGGGACATGTGGGTGCGGCCGCCGGCCGGCCAGTCGTACGAGCCCGCGGCGCTCACCAGGACGGCGCCGACGCCCTGGTGGACGAGGTCCAACTTGACCTGCTCGAAGGGGCGTTCGATCAGAAAGCTGGCGAAGGTGTGGGCGATCGGACGCATCCCGGTGAGCGCCAGGCCGCCGGCCGCGCCGATCAGCAGCTGCTCGCGGATCCCGACGTTGACCACCCGGTCGGGGTGGCGCTCCTGGGCCGGGGCGAAGGCCGCCGCGGTGATGTCGGCGAGCACCAGGGCCAGCCGGGGGTCCTCGTCCAGCAGTCGGCTGGTCACGTCCACGAAGCGGTCGCGCATGGTGTCCATCGGTGAAGTCCCTTTCGTTGTCTGCGGATCGGCAGTGATCGAGGCGCTCAGAGGCCCTTGGGCTCGACCCGGGCGACCACCACGTGCGGGCGGCCCGGGTGCTCGGCGGTGAACGCCCGGTACAGCGCCTCGTGGTCGCGCCCGTCCACCGTCTCGGCGGACCATCCCTCGGCCGCGAACCGCCGGGCGATGCCGCCCTGCCAGCCGTGCGTGGCCGAGGAGTTGTCGATCACCACCACGTGCAGCCGGTCCAGTCCGCAGGCCCCGGCGAAGGCCACCGCCTCGGCGTTGGAGCCCTCGTCGAACTCCGCGTCGCCGACCAGCACCCAGACCGCCGGGCCGGCCAGGCCCTGCGCCCGAAGCCCGAGCGCGGTGCCGACGGCCAGCGGCAGGCCGTGCCCGAGCGAACCGGAGGCGATCTCCACGCCGGGGAGCAGCGTGCGGTCCGGGTGGTGGCCGAGCGGCGAGTCGTAGCCGCCGAAGCTCGGCAGCACCTGCGGGTCGAGGAAGCCCTTGGCAGCCAGCACGGCGTAGTAGGCCATCGGGCCGTGGCCCTTGGAGAGCAGGAAGCGGTCGCGGTCCTGCGCGTCGGCGGTGTCCGGGGCCACCCGCAGCACCCGGTCGTACAGCACCCAGAGCGCGTCCAGGGTGGAGGTCGCGGCGGGGCCGTGCTTCTCGGCGCCGGTCATCAGCCCCATCAGCGCGGGCAGGTCCTCGAAGCGGGTGCCGGTCGCGGTCTTGGCGGTCGCGTTCGTCGTCATGACCACGATGGTGCAACTTAAAGCCAGCTTGAGGTCAAGCGGCTACAGTGGGCTCCCATGACCGCCCACCCCGACGGCCGCCGCACCGGCGGCCCGCACCACGGCGACCTCCTCACCATCGGCCAACTCGGCGACCGCAGCGGCCTCGCCGCCTCCGCGCTGCGCTACTACGAGAGCCTCGGGCTGATCCAGGCCACCCGCACCGCCGGCGGCCAGCGCCGCTACACCCGCGGCACACTGCGCCGGATCGCCTTCATCCGCGCCGCCCAGCGGGTCGGCCTCTCCCTGGACGAGGCGAAGGTCGCCCTCGACCGCCTCCCCGAGCGCCCTGCCCCCAGCGGCAGCGAGTGGGACCGGGTCGCCGAGTCCTGGCAGAGCCGGATCGACGAGCAGATCACCGAACTCCGGCTGCTGAAGGCCAAGCTCACCGGCTGCATCGGCTGCGGCTGCCTCTCGCTCTCCCGCTGCGCCCTCTACAACGCCGCCGACCGCGCCGGCGAGGCCGGGCCCGGCGCCCGCTACCTGCTCACCCGCAACCCGGACGACGGCCCGGAGCCGGCCTCCTCGGACGCCGACGCCCGCGGGAGCCGCTGCCCGTCCTGACGCCGAACGACCCCTGAGGGCACGGGCGTCAGCCCGTGCCCTCCACCTTGCACGCCCGCACCCCTCCACGCCCACGGCGCCCCGCCGCGCCGAAGCCGACGCGCCCTACTCGCCGTCGGCGGTCGTCCGCGCCCTGGCCCGGTAGGCGCGCTTCTTGACGAGAGCGCCGCAGGTCTTCATCGAGCACCAGCGCCGGGCGCCCGCCCGGGAGGTGTCCACGAACGGCGTGCCGCAGGCGGGGTTTCCGCAGATCCGCACGCGCGCGCGGTGTTCGGAGTCGCAGAGCGCGATCAGGTCCCGCGCGACCATGGAGAGCACCGCGCCGGCCCCGCCCCCGCGCCAGCGCACGGAGGCCGCGCCGGCCGAGAGCTCGGGCACCGAAGTGGGCTCGGCCGCGGCGCCGTTGACGAGCGCGATGTCCTCGGCGGCGGGCGGCGCCGCGTCCGCCAGGGCCCGGCCCGTCCGCTGGATCGCCTCGCGCAGCGCCCTGGCGCGCTCCAGGTCGGCTTCGGTGCAGACCGGCGCGGCCGTGGTGCAGCCGCTCTCCACGCACCAGCGGCTCAGGTCCTCCGGCAGGACCAGCCGTTCGACGTGCACGTCCGCGCCGCGGTCGGCCAGCGTGCCGGCGAAGGCGAAACACAGCCGCGCGTCGTCGAACCGGAAGTCGGTCTTGGCGCGCTGGCGCCCTTCACGTCGGCCACCCTCGTCGTTCATGTCCACCACTTTATGCGGTTGACATGAAGCTCGGCAAGCACATAGCTTCCAAGTCCACCGCTTGAATCGGTGGACATTGCGAGGGTCCGCCGCTCCGCAGCACCGACCGCGGACCGCTCGCCACACCGCTCACCAGACACGAGGAGGTCGCGCCCATGCGCGCCGCAGTCATCGAGGAACTCCACCAGCCGCTCGTCATCCGCGAGGTGCCCGACCCGGTGTGCCCGCCGGACGGCGCCGTCCTGCGCGTCGGGGCGAACGGCATCTGCCGCACCGACTGGGCCCTGTGGGCCGGGGACTTCTGGACGGGAGGGCCTCGGGTCGAGGCCCCGTTCGTGCTCGGCCACGAGTTCGCCGGCACCGTCGTGGAGGTCGGCCGGGAGGTGCGGGGCTGGAAGGAGGGCGACCGCGTCATCTTCCCGATGAACCCCGGCGAGGGGAACTGCGAGATGTGCCGCAGCGGCAACCAGCACGTCTGCGACCACGTGGACTCGCTCGTGCCCGGGGTGTCCTACTGGGGCGCCTTCGCCGAGTACGTCATGGTCCGCTTCGCCGACGTCAACCTGGTCGAGATGCCGGAGTCCGTCGGCTTCGTCGACGTCGCCGCCCTGGCCTGCCGCTACATGACCGCCTTCCACGGTGTCGTCGACCAGGCCCGGGTCCGCGGCGGGGAATGGGTCGCGGTGTACGGAGCCGGCGGCGGCATGGGCCTGTCGACGGTGGAGATCGCCGCGGCGACCGGCGCCAACGTCATCGCGATCGACATCGACGAGGAGAAGCTGGCGGCCGCGCGCGCCCTGGGCGCCGTCCACACCGTCAACGCTGCCACGGACGATCCGACGGAGGCGGTGAAGACCCTCACCAGGGGCGGCGCCCACGTGTCCGTCGACGCCGTCGGGATCGCCGAGGCCTGCCGCAACTCCGTCCTGTCCCTGCGGACGCGCGGCCGCCACCTCCAGCTCGGGCACACCACCGGCGCCGAGAAGGGTGACGTCGCGCTGCCGGTCGACGTGATGATGGTCAAGGAGCTGGAGTTCCTGAGCGCGTTCGGCATGCAGGGCCAGCGCTTCGGCACGATGCTCAACATGATCGAGGCCGGGCGCCTCAACCCCGGCCGGATCGTGACCCGCACCGTCGGCCTGCACGAGGCGAGCGGGGTCCTGGAGTCCCTGGAGACCTACGGGCCGACCGGAGTGGTCGTCATCGACGAGTTCCGGGCCTGAATCCCCCGCTCACCCACCGACAACGGCGCCGGTCCGCGGCGCCCTCCCCATGGAAAGCAGGCCCACCCATGCCCGTCTCCCGTCTGCTGATGGACCGGGAACTCGGCCAGGCCCTCGACGGCGTCCCGATGACCCCCAACGGCGCCTTCGACCTGACCGACATCGCCGCGACCCGCGAGGCACTCCGCTCCTTCGCCGAGTCGGTCGCCGCCGGCACGCCCGACGACCCGTCCGTCGTCACGGAGGAACACCGGGTGAGCCGGCCGGACGGCCCGGACGTACCCGTCCGCCTGCTGCGGCCCACCGCCGCGCCCGGACCGCTGCCGGTGATGCTCTGGTTCCACGGCGGCGGGCAGGTGCTCGGCTTCGCCGCCCAGGACGACCCGTGGCTCAAGCGGCTGAGCTCCCGGCTCGGGTGCGCCGTCGCCGCGGTCGACTACCGGCTCGCCCCGGAAACCCCCTCCCCCGGCGCCGCCGAGGACGGCTTCGCCGCCTACCGGTGGCTCGGCCGCGAAGCCGGCGTCCTGGGCCTGGACGGAGCCCGCATCGGCATCGCGGGCCAGAGCGGAGGCGGCGGCATCGCGGCGGCCACCGCGCTGCTGGTCCGGGACCGCGGCGGCGCGGCACCGCTGTTCCAGTCGCTGACGTACCCGATGCTCGACGACCGCAACCTGACCGCGTCGAGCCACGAGATCACCGACATCGGCATCTGGGACCGCTCCACCAACATCCTCGCCTGGCAGACGATCCTGGGCGACCGCGCCGGAACCGACGAGGTCTCCCCGTACTCGGCGCCCTCCCGCGCGGACGATCTGGGCTCGCTGCCGCCCACGTTCATCGCGGTCGGCGAACTCGACTGCTTCCGCGACGAGGACCTCGACTACGCGACCCGCCTGCGCGCCCACGGGGTCCCGGTCGAAATGCACCTGTACCCCGGCGCCTACCACGCCTTCGACCTGTTCGCCCCCGAGTCGCAGCTCGCGGCCACCTTCCAGCAGACCTGGTTCAGCTACCTCGCCCGGAAGTTCGGGGACGCGGCCCCGGCCGGGCACCGCCCGGGGCGGGTCTAGGCCCGGGGGTCGGTGCGCAGCAGGCTGTAGCGGACGACGTCGCGCCACTCCCCGGCGCGGAAGGTCACCGCGCGCTGGACGCCCTCCCGGGTGAAGCCGAGCTTCTCCAGGACGCGCTGCTCGGCCAGGTTGCCCGCCTCCGTGTCCGCCTCCAGCCGCATCACCGGCGTGTGCGCGAACAGGTAGTCCACCAGCAGCCGTTGGGCGCGCGTGCCGATCCCCCGGCCGCGCGCCTTCGGCAGCAGCTGCACGCCGAGGGTCCAGTACGGGGCGGCCGGCCGCACCCCGGCGCGGCCGGCGGCGACGAAGCCGGCGAACCCGCCCCCGGCGACGACCGCGAACACCCACTGCTCGTCCCCGAGCAGCCCGTTCTCCGCCCACCGGCGGCGGAACCGCTGCGGGTCCTGCCAGCCGTACCACTGGAACTCGCCCAGCGCCTCGGGCTCGTTCAGCAACACGTCGATGGCGGACAGGTCGGCCTCGACGACCGGGCGCAGCGAAACGCCTTCCTCGGCTCTCTCATCACTCATGCAGGCGTCAACGCGCGTGGACGGGGTGACGGTTCCTCATACCGCCGGGGGAATGCGCGCGGATGCCCCGCGGGCCTGCGGTTCAGCGCGCCGCGGCCTCCCCCGCCGCGCCCGCGCTCCCTCCGGAGAGCGACCGCGCGAGCCGGAAGCCCACGTCGTCGATCCGCAGCGTCGGGTGGCTGCGGCGGCGGACGGAGGCGCGGCAGCTCCAGTGCTCGTCGAACCAGCCGCCGCCGCGCAGGACGCGGTAGTCCCCGTACACCGCGGGGTCGTAGCGGTCCCAGCACCACTCCCAGACGTTGCCGAGCAGGTCGTGCAGCCCGTGGGCGTTCGGGCGCAGCCCGCCGACCTCGTGCGGGCGCTCGTCCGAGTTGCCGCGGTACCAGGCGATCTCGTCCAGCGGGCCGTAGCGCGGGCCTTCGGTGCCGGCCCGGCAGGCGTGCTCCCACTCGGCCTCGGTGGGCAGCCGGTAGCCGTCGGCGGTGCGGTCCCAGGAGACGTCCTCACCGTCCGCCGCGTAGGCGGGAGTGCGGCCCTCGCGCCGGGAGAGTTCGTTGCAGTAGTGGACGGCGTCGAGCCAGGAGACGCTGTGGGCCGGGCGGCGGTCACCGGTCGCGCCTTCGTACTGTTCGCGGGTCACCGGACAGGCCGCCAGCTCGTACGAGGCGACGTCGACGGCCCAACTCTGCTGGGTGCGACGGTCGGAGAGCGTGACGCGGCCGGACGGAACGGTGATCATCCGGCGATCCTAGGACGTGTCCTCACGCTCGCGCCCGCGGGGCGCCGAACGGCCGGGCCCTAGCTGCTGCGCGAGGCGAAGGGCCGTTCCCAGGTCAGTGCCCGGACCGCGAGGTAGGTCCAGCCGATCACCGTGACCGCCGTGAACACCCAGGCGACCACGGCCGCGCGGCGGCCGCACTCGCCGCCCCTGGCCCGCTGGAACCCGGCGATCAGGCCGGCGATCGCGGTGGCCGGGAGGGCCAGGAGGGTGAGGAGGGTGAGGTAGGACAGCCAGCCGCCGACGAGCAGCGCGACCATGGCGCCGAAGAGTCCCGTCGGCACCGACACCGTCGCCAGCGTCATCCCGGCGGCCGCGCAGGCGACCCGGAAGTGGTCGCGCCGCCGGAAGAACGGTGGAACGGCACACGGCACGACGCACAGCATGACGCACAGCAGTCCGAACGCGGACAGCACACCCTGCCCGGAGCCCGCCGCCACGGGGATCAGCGGCAGCAGGAACGCCCCGACCCCCAGCCCGGACATCCACCGGGCACTCACCGGCACCGCCACCATGCTCTCCCCCTGCACACCGGCTATCTGAACGCGCTCAAAACCTAGCACCCGGGGGGGGGCTGGATCGCCGAGCGGGCGGGCGTGACGGCGACGCCAATGGTGATGGTGACAGTGGTCAACCGCTCCCCCGACTCGGAGGAGGGCCTGTCCGCCCAGGCCCTCGACCGGGCCTACCCGCCCGCCGACCGCACGGTGACCGTGCACAGCCGCTTGGTGGCGCGGGTGAGGGCGACGTACAGGTCCCGCTCACCGGCCGGGCGGGCGGCGACGATCCCGTCCGGGTCGACCACGACGGCCTCGTCGAACTCCAGGCCGCGCGCCTGCGAGGCCGGCACCAGCCGGGCGTACCGCTCGACCCCCGCGGCGGCCAGCTCCGCCACCCTGTCGTCCGCGCACACCACCCCGAGCAGCTCGCCCGGGTGCGCCGCGCTCTGCGCCCGCAGCTCCCGGAGGAGGTCCCCCGCGAGCCGCCGCGGTTCCACCGCGACCGTACGGGGTTCCTCGCCGTGCCGGATCGACCGGACGGGCGGCTGCCCCGGGGCGATCCGGGCGAGCAACTCCCCCGTGGTGGCCAGGATCTCCTCCGTGGTCCGGTAGCTGACGGTCAGCGTCCGCAGGTCGAAGCGCCGGCCGACGTGCGGGTCGAGCGCCTCGCTCCAGTCCCGTGCGGCCGTCGCCGGGCCCGCCTGCGCGAAGTCGCCGACCAGTGTCATCGACCGGCCGGGGCAGCGGCGCACGACCGTCCGCCACTGCATGGCGGTCAGCTCCTGCGCCTCGTCGACGACGACGTGCCCGAAGGTCCGCCCGGGCGGGCCGTCGACCAGGCTCGCCGCCTCGTCGAGGAGCGGCAGGTCGGCGTCGGTCCACGGCGCTCCGGGTGAGCGCAGCAGCAACGCCCGCTCCTCGTCGGTGAGTTGCGGCAGGTGCTCGGCCAACGCGTCGGCGTCGGCCAGCAGGGCGCCGACGAGGTCGCCGGGCACCAGCCGCGGCCAGAGCCCGTCGACGGCCCGGTCGAGGTGCGGGTCGTCCAGGAGTGCGGCGCGGACGGCGTCGGCGTCGAACTCGTCGGCCCCCGTGGCGGGCGCGTCGTCGATGCCGAGGTTGCGCAGGTCCCGGGCCGCCATCCGGTCGAGGTCGACCCCGGTGAGCTGCATGACCTCGGCATCGAGCCGCTCCAGCGTCGCCGCCGTGTCCCGGGCCAGCGCGCCGGTCAGGGCGTCGACCAGCAGCTCCAGGAACACCCGGCGCGCCCGGTTGTGCGCGAGACCGCTCGCCTGGGCCGCCTGCCGCACCCCGGCGACCTCACCCTCCTCCAGCCGGACCCACTCCTGCCCGACCCTGACCGTGAAGTCCCCGTCCGGGGCCTGCCGCGAACGGACCAGCCCGGCCAGCGCGTCGGCCAGCGCGGCACCGCCCTTGAGCCGCGCCGCCCCGAACCCCTCCACCGCGCCCGGCACGACGCCCGCCAGTTCCCCGCACGTCGCCAGGACGACGTCGTTCTCCCCGAGCGAGGGCAGCACCTGGGAGATGTAGTCCAGGAACCGCGCGTTCGGGCCCAGCACCAGCACCCCGTGCTCGGCCGCCTTCGGGAACGCGTACAGCACGTACGCGGCACGGTGCAGCGCCACCACCGTCTTTCCGGTGCCGGGGCCGCCCTGCACCACCGTCACCCCCCGGTGCGAGGACCGGACGATCGCGTCCTGCTCGACCTGGAGCGTCGCGACCGCCGTCCCCATCCGCCCCGTACGCCGCGCCTGGAGTGCCGCCGCCAACGGGCCGTCGCCGACGACGTCCCCGGCGGTGGGCTCCGAGCCGTCCAGCAGTTCGTCGCTGAGCCCGACCACCGTACGGCCCGTCAGGCTCAGATGACGGCGGCGCCGCAGCCCCATCGGATGGACCGGCGTCGCCTCGTAGAAGGAGCGGGCCGCCTCCGCCCGCCAGTCCACCAGGAGCGGCAGCTCGTCCTCGTCGCGTTGCAGGCCCAGCCGCCCGATCCGCAGCACCATCCCGTCCGCCAGGTCGATCCGGCCGAACACCAGCCCGCCCTCGGCCCCCTCCAGCCGCCGCACCTCACCGGCCAGCCGCCCGGCCGCCACCTCCCGCTCGTACACCTCGCCCGCACCGTCCGCCACCGAGGCCAGCACCTGCCCCAGCGACGCCCGCGCCCCGGCGAGCCGCTCGTCGAACAGCGCGCCGATGGCGGACACCCGCGCCCGCTCCAACTCCACCTGGCGTTCGGCGTTCTCATTGATCTGCGACAAGGAAGGCCCCTCTCGGTTCGACCCGTCACTATGCAGAGGGATTCCGGAAATGTAAATGTTGACTTGCCCGGACCGAATGTGTCCCTCCATTCCCCGCATTCCATTTCCCGGACGGAATTCCACCGCCGATCGCCGGATACCGGGCGCCGCCGGAGGTTTGACCGAAGCGTTACGCCGGCCCCCGTTCCGGCCCCTCTCCCCGCCCCGCGGAAAGGCCCCTTCCCGGCTCTGGAGAAGGGCGCCGCCAAGCGCCGCTCCGGCCCCGAAGGGCCCGGCTCCGGTCTGCCGCGGAAAGCCCCGGTCACCCACCGCACAGGGGATGAGGAGCGCGCCCGCGAGGCCGGCACCGGCCTCCGGTTCCACCGGGCCGACATCTTCGACGCCGAACTCCCCCACGCCCACTACGACCTGGTCTACGACTCCGGCTGCCTGCACCACCTCGCGCCGCACCGGCGGGTCAGCTACCTCGCCCTCCTCGACCGGGTCCTGGCGCCGGGCGGACACTTCGGCGTCACCGCGTTCGCGGCCGGCGCGATGGGCTCCGAGCGGTCCGACGAGGAGCTCTACCGGCTGGGCACCCTGGAGGGCGGCCTCGCCTACTCACCGGACGAACTCCGCTCGCTCTTCCGCGAGTTCACCCCGCTGGAGATCCGCCCGATGGCCGCCCAGGCCGCGGGCTCCGGGCTGTTCGGCGTCCCCTTCCTGCTCGCCGCGCTCTTCCGGCGGGCCACCCACGGCTAGCGCGCACGGCTGACACCCGCGGCCGGCCCGCGCGTCAGTCCCGCTCCCGCCCCACCGCCGCCTCGTACGCCAGCAGCGTGTCGACCACCAGACGCCGCTGCGCCGGGCCGAGCGGTCCGAGGGCCGTGCGCCAGGCGGCGGCGCCCGGGGCGAGCCAGGCCTCGATCGCGGGCAGCTGCCCCGGGGTGACGGCGACGATGCGGCGCCGGCGGTCGGCCTCGTCCTCGCGCCGTTCGAGGATGCCCTGCCGGCTGAGGTCGCCGACCATCAGGCTGACCGTGGTGGGGGCGACCTCCAGCCGGGCGGCGAGGTCGTTGACGCCCATCGGCCCGTCCAGCAGCAGACAGGCGAGCAGCGACAGGTGACGGGGCGCCAGCGCGAAGCCGCGCAGCGGTTCGGGGACGGGGATCCGCTTGGCCCGCCCGACCAGCCGGGGCATCAGCAGCAGCATCGACCGCACCGCGTCGTCGAGCCCCTCCCCGCCGGCCGGCTGCCCGTCGCGCGGTTCTCCCCCGGGCGTTGACATCGCACACCCCTCCCCAGTTATCTTTGATAGCAAAGCTGTTTTACGTGCAAAGTGAGTCTGTCCGTCCATGGTACGAACCGAGCCGAACGGAGCTCCACCATGCCGCACCTGAGCCTGCACATCCGCGAGGAGTCGCTCGACGCCGACGTCGAGCCGAAGCTCATCGCCGCCCTCACCGGGGCCGTCGCCGCGGTCTTCGGCGAGCGGTTCCGCCCCCTGGTCGCGGTCGAGCTGATCGGGGTCCCGCAGCGCCGCCGGGGCATCGGCGGGGTGCCGACCGAGGAGGCCGCACCGGTGGTCACGCTGAGCATGCGGGAGGCGGCCTACCACCTGCCGCAGGTGCCGGACGCGCCCGCCCGCCTGGTCGCGGCGGCCACCGGGGCGATCACCGACGTGCTCGGCGAGGCCGTCGGGAAGCAGACCGTGGTCACCCTCGACGGCGTGCCGGCGGGCCGCTCCGGCGTCGGCGGCCGGGTCGGCTGACCGCGACCGCCCACCGGCCGCCGGCACTCCCGTACGGCCCGGCGCACCCGCCCCCACCAGCACGGATGCGCCGCCCGGGCCCGCGCAGGACGCGATCGCGCGCCCCCGGCACGCCCCGCACCCCACCCGGCAGAGCCCCCGCGCCCGCTCACACCCGGCCCACCGGCCCCGTCGGCGCCGATCGGGAATCCGTCCCTCCGGCCGGAACCCGGCTTTGCTCCCGGCGGTCCGGTGGCATAGGTTTTCGACGCCGTCGACGCGCCACCGCTGCTGACCGCCCCTCAGTCCCCGGGCGGACGAGGGCGCGAGGAGCCCGGCGGCCGTACGCACGGGGGAGGAGCCGCCATGCCGCAGGCCCGCGACCACCGGTCGACCGGGTGGCGAGGACCGACGGACCGCACCGCCCACCGGCGGCCCGCGGCCGGCCCGCGACCGACCCCGATCCACGCCACCGGACACCCGAGGAACCGTCAGTTGCGCACCGTCAGACTCGTCACCGCCACCGCCGCAGTCCTCGTCTGCCTGGGTGCCCTGAGCGCCTGCGGCCCGGAGGACTCCGGCGAGGACGCCGGAAAGACCGCCGCCCCGGCGGCCGGCGGCACGCCCACCACCAACCCCACCAAGCCGACCGGGTCCGAGAAGGGCATACCGGACAAGGCCTGGATGGACACCAAGAGCATCCCGATGGACGAGAGCTACCACTACACGCCGCTGGCGGCCAACGCCAAGCAGCTCTCCGGCCCGGTCCAGTTCAAGGGCATGGAGCTGTGCCGCGAGGCGCTCGCCAAGGACGACGAGCCGCTGTTCACCGGCACCGCCACCGCGAAGGCCTCGGTCGGCTTCGGCGGGGACCGCTGGACCGCCCAGCAGACCCTGCTGTTCCACGGCGACCCGACCCGCAGCAGCGCCGTCAAGCAGTCCGCCAAGCTGGCAGAGGGCCGCCTGACCGAGGCGCTCAAGTCCTGCGCCAAGACCGCGCCCGGCGCCACCGTGAAGGTCGACAGCGCCCAGGACGCGCCCTACTTCGCCGCCGTCCTGACCGTCCCGCAGGCCGACGGCGGCACCGTCACCCTGCACGAGTACGTGGTCAGCGACGGCGGGGTGGTCAGCGAGCTGGCCGTCTGGGCCACCGCCAAGGCCGGCGCCCAGCCCAAGGACCCCTGGAAGGCCCCCGAGGACAAGTACGTCGGCACCGGCATGACGGCGCCGATGTGCGAGGCCCTGCCGGGCTGCGACGGGCACTGACACCCGGCGGCCGTGCGGGCGGGCGCCCGCCCGCACGGCCGGGCCCCTGGCGGCTCCTTCAGGCCCGTTCCCGGGGAGCCGGCCTCACAGCCCCAGGACGCCGAGCGCGGTGGTCCAGTCGTTCGCGATCGCGCCGCGGGCCGCGTCGAGACCGACCCGGCCGCCGCACACCGCGTTCTTGAGCTTGGTCTCGACGGAGTCCTTGCTCTGCGCCGGCTGGCTGCCGTAGCGCGGCTCGGGCCACAGGTTGGCCGGGTCGCGCGGGGCACCGCCGAGTTCCAGCGGGACGAAGTGGTCCTCCTCGTAGTCCGCCGTGCTGGTGTCCGCGTAGCCGTAGGCCGCGATCTGCTGCACCTTCAGCGCGTTGGTGTAGCTGGTCGGCGGGCGGACGGTGGCGGTCCAGCCGGAGACGCAGATGGTCTGCCCGATGGTCGCCTGGGTGACGTCCGGGTTGTACGCACCCGGGGTGCAGTTCGGGTCGGGCAGCGGCAGGTACGCCTGCGAACAGCCCGTCGCGAGCGGGGCCGGCCCGGCGACGGGTCCGGCGGCCCGCGCGGTGCCGGCGGCGAGCCCGGCGGCCGCGAGGGCGGCCGCCGAGGCGATGACGGCGAGACGGTGACGGAGCATCATGGGGGAAGCACTCCTTGGCCGGCCCGGCCCCTCGCCGGGCGACTGCGTTCATGACAGCACCGTCCGGCCGGCCACCGTCAGGCCCGGGGGCGTGAACGCCTGGTGCCCGCGCCTCCACAACCGTCGTGGGGCCCGCGCGCCGGGCCCCGCGCCCCACCTCCCGTCGGCCGGTCAGCCTCGCGGGACCGCCAGTTCGGTCTCCCTGCGGGTCCGGTCGCCGGGCACCGGCAGTGCCACGCCGGTGCGCTCGAAGCCGGCCTTCAGGTACATCGCCTCGGCCCTGGCGTTGTCCTCGTGGACGAACAGCCGCACCCGCTCGATCCGGGGCTCGGTGAGCGACCACGCCCACTCCTGGACGGTCCGGATCAGCTCGCCCGCCAGCCCGGTGCCCCGCGCCCGCGGCCGGACGTAGACCCCGACCACGTGCACCTGGTCGACCTCGACGACATCGCCCTCCAGGGCCCCGTTCCCGCCGGCCCGTTCGACCACCCCGGTCATCGAGCCGAGCCAGCTCCCGTCCCCGGCCTGCGCGATGAACTGCGCCACGTGCGGGTCCGTCGCGGCCCGGGTGGTGCGCTCCTGCCAGAACTCGTCCGGCCTGGTCACGGCCTGCTCGTGCCTCTCCAGGAAGGCCACGGACGCGACCGGGTCCAGCAGCGCTTCCAGGCGGAGGTCCCTGGCCTGCGGCCAGTCCTCGATCCGTACCCGTCTGATGATGATTCCGGTGCTCATCGCGTGATCATGTCACCGGCACCGGCGGCCCACGCAACCCGGTTTTCGGCGCCGCCGGCCGGCCCTCAGGCCCTGGACCGCTCCAGCAGCAGCGCCAGCAGCGCCGCCGGCCCCTCCGGCAGGCTGCCGTGGACGAGTTCGGTGCGGTGCACCAGCCTGGGCACCGCGATCGGCGCGTACCCGACTCCGAGCGCCGCTCCGAGCGCCCCCGCGAGCACCGGCTCGGGCAGCAGGGTGAGCCCGTGCCCGGCCGCCACCAGCGCGAGCAGCCCGTGCAGGTCGGTGCCCTGGTAGCGGGTGGCGGGCCGGAACCCGTCCACACCGGTGGCCGCGCGCAGCCGGGCCGCGGTGGGGGTGAGGTCCGGGGCGTCCAGCCAGCGGGCGGCGGAGAGGTCGGCGAGGGCGAGGCCGCCTCGGCCGGCCAGCGGGTGGCCGGCGGGCAGGGCGACGGCGACCGGCTGCTCGGCCACCGCGACGGTGCGCAGCGGGCCGACGTCGGGCAGCGGCAGCGGGTCGCTGGGCGCGGCCAGTCCGTCGATCAGGGCGAGGTCGACCTCACCGGTGGCGACCCGGGCGGGCAGGGCGTCCTGGGCGAGCACCCTGACCACCGGCTCCACCCCCGGATACTCCCGGCGCACCTCGCCGAGCGCGCGCCCCAGCGTCGCCCCGACCGCCAGCGGGGTGGCCCCGAGGACCAGCCGGGCGCTCGGGGCGCCGGCCAAGCGCGCGACGTCGGCGCGCGCTGCCTCCAGCCGGACCAGCAGTGGCGCGGCGTGCTCCAGCAGCCGCCGTCCGGCCCCGGTCGGGCCGACCGGGCGGCGGACCAGCACGGCAGCCCCGAGGTCCGCCTCCAGCGCGGCGATCTGCTGGGAGACCGCGGACTGGGTGTAGCCGAGTTCCCGCGCGGCGTCCGAGAAGGAGGCGAGCCGGACGACGGCGACGAAGGTGCGCAGCTGCTGCGGGTCCACGGCGGTCATCAACCGATCTGATCGGAGCTTAAGGAATCATCGTTGGCACTGATCCTGGGTGCGGGGTCAGGATAGCCGCATGACCTACCTGACCCCGCGGGTCGCCCTGGTCGGCGACCGCTCCCCCGCCGTCCGCTCGCACGCCCGCGTCCCCGGCCTGCTGGACGCCCTCGCCGAGCACGACCACCTCGTGCTGGACGCCTACTGGATCCCGACCGGGGACGCCGCCGAGCCCGGCGCCCTGGACGGCTTCGACGCGCTCTGGCTGCTGCCCGGGAGCCCGTACCGCAGCGAGGCGGGCGCGCTGGCCGCCGTCCGGACGGCCCGCGAGCGCGGCATCCCCTTCCTCGGCACCTGCGCCGGGTTCCAGCACGCTGTGCTGGAGTTCGCCCGGAACGTCTGCGGCCTGACCGGGGCCGTCCACGGCGAGGAGCACCCCGACGGGGAGCAGCAGGTGATCGCCCCGCTGGCCTGCTCGCTGGTCGGCCACGAGGGGGCCGTCACGATCACCCCGGGGAGCCTCGCCGAACGGGTCCTCGGCGCCACCCGCACCCTGGAGCGCTACCACTGCGCGTACGGCCTCGACGGCGCCTACCTGGAGCGGCTGTCCGCGCACGGCCTCAGGTTCAGCGGCGTGGACGGGTCGGGCGAGGTGCGCGTCCTGGAGCTGCCGGGCCACCCGTTCTTCCTGGCCTCGCTCTTCCAGCCCGAGCTGTCCGGCGACGGCAGCCGGGCGCATCCGATGATCCGGGCCCTGGCCGGCGCCGCCGTGGCGCACGCGGACGCGGGCACCCCGGCCGCTCCGACCACGCCGACCGCCACGGCCACCCCGACCGTCATGACCGCTCCGTCCGCCACGGCCTGAGCGCACCTCACAGCGGCAGCGAACGCAGCCGCACCGGCCCCTCCGGCCAGCCGGCCCCCGCCACCAGCGGCGCCCACATGGTCCGCAGCGGCATCTGCGCCAGCCGCCCCTCCGGCTGTTCCACCGTCACCGCCTCCGCCACCTTCCGGAATCCGAGCTCCCGGTAGAACGCGGCCAGCGGCGGACGGCAGAACAGCAGCGCGTACCGGTGGCCGAGCGTGGCCGCGTGGTCGAGGGCGGCCCCGGCCACGGCCCGCGCGAGGCCGCCGTGGCGCCGGTGGGGCGCGACGCAGACCCCGCCGACGCCCATCGCCGCCAGGTCGGTGCCGCCCACGGTGAGCGGCAGCGGCCGCAGCCCGGCGTGGGCGACGAGCCGGCCGTCGTCGGCCCGGACCCCGAAGTGGATCTCCTTGGGCAGGAAGGTCAGCCCGGTGTACGCGACGCCGTACGGGTCGTCCGTCGGGCCGAGGATCTCCTCCTGCTCGGCGCGGCCGTACCGGGCGAGCCGTTCGACCACCGGGGCCCCGGTGAGGTGCTGCTCGGGAGAGAAACGATCATTCATTCCGCCATGCTCCCCTCCCACCAGGGCCGATAACCAGTCCCTTCCCGGCCACTCGATCCGATGATCGTCCCGGAGCCGCGCCGGCGCCCGGCCCGTCACCGCGGCGGCCCGACCGAGCCACTGAGCCCCCGAGTCGCTGAGCCGCCGAACCGCCGAACCGCCGAACCGGCGTCAGGCCGCCGCGCGCCGCGCCAGCTCGGCCCAGACCTCCGCCACCCGCGCGTCCAGCTCCGCCAGGCCGGCGCTGTTGTCGATCACCAGGTCCGCGATCGCCAGCCGGTCCTCCCGGGAGGCCTGCGCGGCCATCCGGGCCCGGGACTCCTCCTCGGTCGTCCCGCGCAGCCGGACGAGCCGCTCCAGCCGCACCTCGTCGGCCGCGTCCACCACCACGACCAGGTCGAACAGCGGCGCCAGCCCGTTCTCGGCCAGCAGCGGCACGTCGTGCACCACGACCGCGTCCGGCGCGGCCGCCGCCTCCAGCTCGGCGGAGCGGGCCCGCACCAGCGGGTGGACGATCGCGTTCAGCGCCTTCAGCCGCTCCGGGTCGGCGAACACGACCGCTCCGAGCGCCGGACGGTCCAGCGTGCCGTCCTCCCGCAGTACCTGCGGGCCGAACTCGGCGACCACCGCCGCCAGACCGTCCGTCCCGGGGGCGACCACCTCGCGGGCGATCACGTCGGAGTCCACGATCACCGCGCCGCGCGCGGCGAACAGCCGGGACACCTCGCTCTTGCCCGCACCGATGCCGCCCGTCAGTCCGATCTTCAGCATGCCCGTCAGGCTACCGGCGCGGCACCGGAAGCGTCAGCACGGGGCGTCAGCACGGGGCGTCAGCACGGGGCGTCAGCACGGGGCGTCAGCACCGTGATCCCACACCACCGGCACCCCGGTCAGCCCAGCTCCAGGCTCTCGCCCTCGCCCAGCACCGCCAGTTCCGCCCCCGTCCCCGGCCCCTCGGGCCCGACCAGCCGGGTCTGCACGGCGAGCCCGATCGGGCTGAGCACCGCCTCGTGCACCGGCACCGCCCGGCGCGGCCCGGCCTCCCGGACGTAGTCGATCACCTCGGAGGCCTTGCTCCAGGGCGCCGCGAGCGGCAGCAGCAGGGTCTCCACGGCGTGCGGCGGCACGGTGAACGCGTCGCCGGGGTGGAACAGCCGGCCGTCGAAGAGGAAGCCGATGTTCGGCACCCGCGGGATGTCCCGGTGGATCTCCGCGTGCCACTCGCCGTGCACCGAGACGCTCAGCCCGCCGGGCCCACCGATCTCGAAGACGTCACCCTCGCCGACCACGCCGACCCGCTGCGCCACGCCGTCCAGCCGGTCGGCGACGGCCCGGTTGGTCCACACCCGCAGCGCCGGGTCGGCCTCCAGCGCGGCGCGCAGCCGGGACTCCTCGAAGTGGTCCATGTGCTCGTGGGTGATCAGGACGGCGTCCGCTCCGGCCAGTGCGGCGGGGTCGGTGAACGCCCCCGGATCGACGACGACGGTGCTGCCGCCGTGCTCGACGCGTACGCAGGCGTGTCCGAACTTGGTGATTCGCATGCCCGAAACCCTACAGCAAAGCTGTACAGCAAGGCTGGATACATTCCGGATAGACTCCTCCCATGACCAGCGACACCCCCCACCCGGACACCCTGGAACTCGCCGCCGACCTGCGTGCCGCGCTCGGCCGCCTGGTCCGCTCCCTGCGCGACGGCGACGAGCTGCCGCAGAACCAGGCCGCCATCCTCGGCCGGCTGGTCCGCGACGAGCGTTCCCGCACGGTCGCCGAACTCGCCGCGCTCCAGCGGGTCCGCCACCAGTCGATGGCCCGCACCGTCACCCTGATGACCGAGGCCGGACTGGTCACCCAGCAGCCCCACCCCACCGACGGCCGCAAGCTGCTCGTCGCCGCCACCGGGGCCGGCCGCACCGCCCTGCTCGACCAGCGGGCCCGCCGCGAACACCGGATCGCCACCGCCATCGAGTCCCGCCTCAGCCCCGCCGAGCAGGACCGGCTCCGCGCGGCGGTCGCCCTACTGGACCGCCTGTCCTGAGCCGACCAGGCCCTTGGCCACCGACTGCTCCGCCGACTGTTCCACCGGCTCTTCCGCCGACCGCGGCGCCGGGACCGCCGCCGCGCCGACCTCCGGCAGGTCGACGTGCTCGCTCAGCCCGAACCGCCGGTGCAGCCGCCGCAGCGGTGCGGGCGCCCACCAGTTGAACTCGCCGAACAGGCTCATCGCGGCGGGCACCAGCAGGCACCGAACCAGCGTCGCGTCCACCGCGACGGCGACGGCCAGCGCGATGCCCATCTGCTTGACCATCAGCATGTCCCCGAGCGCGAACCCGGCGAAGACGATCACCATCAGCAGCGCCGCCGAGGTGATGATCCGACCGCTGCGCTGCACGCCCAGCTCCACCGCCCGGACACAGTCGTGCCCGCGCAGGGTCAGCTCCCTGATCCGGGAGAGCAGGAACACCTCGTAGTCCATCGACAGCCCGAAGGCGAACGCGAAGACCAGCACCGGGATGAAGGTCTCCAGCCCGCCGGTCGGACTGAACCCGAGCAGCCCGCTGAACCAGCCGTCCTGGAACACCAGGGTGAGCGCGCCGAGCGAGGCCCCCAGCGAGAGCAGGTTCATCAGCAGCGCCTTGACCGGCATCACCACCGAGCCGGTCATCAGGAACAGCAGCACCAGCGTCCCGGCCGCGACCAGACCCAGCGCCCACGGTCCGCGCGAGAGCAGCTCGTCCTGGAAGTCCACCACCGAGGCCGCGCCGCCGGTGACGTACGTGGTGAGCCCGCCCCGGTCGGCCCGCAGCTCCCGCACCACCTGCTTGGCCTGCCCGCCCTGCGGGTCCCCGTGCACCAGCACGTCGATCGTGGAGGCCGCGTCGCCCACCGGCGAGACGGCCCGCACCCCGCTCACCCCCGGCAGCTTGGCGACCACGTCGTCCGCGTACGCCTGCGCCACCTTCGCGCCGCCCTCGACCACCACCGTGACCGGCGCCTCCGAGGCCTGCGGGAAGCGCTGGTCGATCGTCTCGGCGACCTGCCGCCCCGCCGAGGAGACGGGCAGCACCGCGGCGCCGGAGCTGCGCATGTCCGCGTGGAGGAAGGGCGCCCCGGCCGCCATCAGCAGCGCCACCGAGGCGAGCGTGACCGCGACCGCCCGCTTGCGCACCCGGCGCACGGTCCGGCTGAAGAACCCCTCGTCCGCGACGGGCGCGGTGGGCGCCTTGATCCGCGCCCCGGCGAAGCCGAGCAGCGCGGGGATCAGCGTCAGCGCGGCGGCGACGGCGATCACCACCACGCTCACCCCGGCCGCCGCCACCGCGCCGAGCACCGGGCTGGTGAAGACGAAGAGGCCCGACAGCGCGACGGCCACGGTCAGTCCGGAGAAGGCGACGGTGCGCCCGGCGGTCGCCGCGGTGCGTTCGACGGCGGCGGCGATGTCGGCGCCGTGGCCGCGCTCCTCGCGGAAACGATTCACCATGAGCAGCGCGTAGTCGATCGAGAGGCCGAGCCCCAGCACCGTGGCGATCGGCAGCACGCTGGTGTCGATGTCCATGATCCGGCTGAAACCGAACATGGCCAGCAGCGCGCCGCCCACCGAGGCGACCGCCCCGATCACCGGCAGCGAGGCCGCCGCCAGACCGCCGAAGACCAGCACCATGACGATCAGCGTGAGCGGCAGCGTCACCAGCTCGCCGAACCGGGTGTCCTGCTCGGTCTGCTTCTTGACCTCCTGCTGGAGCACCAGGTCCCCGCCGACCGTGACGTGGGCGCCGCCCGTCCCGTCCAGCGCCGCGAGCCGCTGGGTGACGGCGTCGGTCTGGGCGGTGCTCGCGCTGTCGGCCATCCGTACGGTGACCAGGCTCGCCGTCCCGTCGGCGGAGCGCAGCGCGGCCGGCGCCGGGCCGGGACCGTACGCGTCGAGCGCGGAGGAGACCCCGGGCAGACCGGCGATCTCGGCGGTGGCCCGTTCGACGGCGGCCCGCACAGCCGGATCGTCCACCGGCCGGCCGTCCACCACGGCGGTGACCGTTCCCTTGGCCGGGTCGGCCGCGGTGACCACCGCGCTGCCCCGGTCGGCCTCGGCGCTGGCGGAGGAGGCTCCGGCCACCGAACTCTCGAAGACCCGGCCCCCGATCAGCACGCCGACCGCCAGGACGACGGCCCAGAAGCCGAGCACCCAGCGACGGTGGCGGAAGCAGAACCGGCCGACGGCCGCGAGCCGGCCGCCGACCACGGCGGTGGGGGCGGCGGAGGAGGGGTTGCGCATGAGGAGCCTTTCGGGCAGCTCCCCTCAATCTAGGTGCAACCCGAACTCCGGCCTATAGATGGGCAATGAGCCCCATCTCACACTTTCCTTCACATGAACATCACATAAGTGAAGGCGGGATAAGCCGGGCCCGGACCGCGGGAAGAGCCACCGCGGACAACGAAATGGGCCCCACCCGGAAAGTCCGGGTGGGGCCCACCGTCTAGCTATCGGCTAGCGGGAAGCGAGAGCCTCAGCTCTGGCCGCCGGCCAGCTTCTCGCGCAGGGCGGCGAGGGCCTCGTCGGAGGCCAGGGCGCCCGAGCCCTCGTCGCTGCTGGACGAGTAGGAACCACCGGCGGCAGCGGCGACGGCGTCGCCACCCTCCTCGGCGGCCTGGGCGTCGGCCTCGCGGCTCTTGATGACCTGCGCCTGGTGCTGCTCGAAGCGGCTCTGCGCCTCGGCGTACTGGCGCTCCCACTCCTCGCGCTGCTTCTCGAAGCCGGACAACCAGTCGTTCGCCTCGGGGTCGAAGCCCTCCGGGTAGATGTAGTTGCCCTGGTCGTCGTACGAGGCGGCCATGCCGTACAGGGTCGGGTCGAACTCGACCTCGGCCGGGTTGGCACCCAGGGCCTCGTTGGCCTGCTTGAGCGACAGGCTGATGCGGCGACGCTCGAGGTCGATGTCGATGACCTTGACGAAGATCTCGTCGCCGACCTGGACGACCTGCTCCGGGATCTCCACGTGGCGCTCGGCCAGCTCGGAGATGTGGACCAGACCCTCGATGCCCTCGTCCACGCGGACGAACGCACCGAACGGAACCAGCTTGGTGACCTTACCCGGAACGACCTGGCCGATCTGGTGGGTACGGGCGAACTGCTGCCACGGGTCCTCCTGGGTCGCCTTCAGCGACAGGGAGACACGCTCGCGGTCCATGTCGACGTCGAGAACCTCGACGGTGACCTCCTGGCCGACCTCGACAACCTCGGACGGGTGGTCGATGTGCTTCCAGGACAGCTCGGAGACGTGCACCAGGCCGTCGACGCCACCCAGGTCCACGAAGGCACCGAAGTTGACGATCGAGGAGACGACGCCGGAGCGCACCTGACCCTTCTGGAGGGTGGTGAGGAAGGTCTGGCGGACCTCGCTCTGGGTCTGCTCCAGCCAGGCACGGCGGGACAGGACCACGTTGTTGCGGTTCTTGTCCAGCTCGATGATCTTGGCCTCGAGCTCCTTGCCCACGTAGGGCTGGAGGTCGCGGACGCGGCGCATCTCGACGAGCGAGGCCGGAAGGAAGCCACGGAGGCCGATGTCGAGGATGAGACCACCCTTGACGACCTCGATGACGGTACCGGTGACGATCCCGTCCTCTTCCTTGATCTTCTCGATCGTGCCCCAGGCACGCTCGTACTGAGCGCGCTTCTTGGACAGGATGAGACGACCCTCCTTGTCCTCCTTCTGGAGAACCAGGGCCTCGATGTTGTCACCGACGGCGACGACCTCGTGCGGGTCAACGTCGTGCTTGATCGAGAGCTCGCGGGACGGGATGACGCCCTCGGTCTTGTAACCGATGTCGAGGAGGACCTCGTCACGGTCGACCTTCACGATGACGCCCTCGACGATGTCGCCATCGTTGAAGTACTTGATGGTCTCGTCGATGGCGGCGAGGAACGCCTCGGCGTCGCCGATGTCGTTGACCGCGACCTGCGGGGTGGTGCTGAGGGAGGAGTCGGTGGGGCTCGTCATTAGGAAAAGGGCTCCGGTACGGACATGAAAGTCGTAGGTAATGCCACGCGGAGGGCCCGTATCGCTCCCACCGAAAGCCGGACAGCCAAGAACACGGCGCACCGGGATTCCCGTGAACAACGAGAACCGGTGTCCGTCTTGCGACCGTGGGGTCTTCGACAGATGCGAGCGCGACCTGCTCCGTCCGAGGCGCGCAGGCCCGCAGCGCAACTTGTAGCATACGGGGACGGCCAGGCACGGTCAATGCCGAAGGACGGCAAGACGGTGGAGCCCGGTACGGATCAGGCCATATCCTCCGAATGCGCGCCTCGCGGCGGCGCCCGAAGGGGCCTTCTGTCCCCGGATGCCACCGCCAGGATCCGAGCCCTCACGGGCCGGTTCGCGGCAGCGGCGCTTCCGCACTCCATACCCTACGCGATGGGCATTGTCACCGTGGCCACCACCCCCCAGTCCGACTTCCACGATCTTGACACCTCCGTGGCCGGACCCTTCACGGACGCCGACGAGACCGAGGACGGCGACGACGCGGTGCGCCGCGAGGCCGGCACCGGGGAGAGCAGCCGGGCCAGCCGGCACTGGTGGGACCGCAACGCCGACGAGTACCAGGACGAGCACGGCGAGTTCCTCGGCGACGACCGCTTCACCTGGTGCCCCGAGGGCCTGGACGAGGCGGACGCCCGGCTGCTCGGCGAGGTGGCCGGCCGGGACGTGCTGGAGATCGGCGCCGGCGCCGCCCAGTGCTCCCGCTGGCTCGCCGCCCGGGGCGCCCGGCCGGTCGCCCTGGACATCTCCCACCGCCAGCTCCAGCACTCCCGCCGGATCGACCTCGGCCGCGGCACCGCGCCCGTCCCCGTCGTCCAGGCCGACGCCGCCGTGCTGCCGTTCGCCGACGCCTCCTTCGACCTCGCCTGCTCCGCCTACGGCGCCGTCCCGTTCAGCGCCGACACCGGCGCCCTGATGCGCGAGGTGCACCGGGTGCTGCGGCCCGGCGGGCGCTGGGTGTTCTCGGTGACCCACCCGATCCGCTGGGCCTTCCCGGACGAGCCCGGCGTCGAGGGCCTCACCGCGGCGTCCTCCTACTTCGACCGCACCCCGTACGTCGAGCAGGACGAGCAGGGCCACGCCAGCTACGTCGAGCACCACCGCACCCTCGGCGACCGGGTCCGCGAACTCGTCGCCGCCGGCTTCCGGCTGGTGGACCTGGTCGAGCCCGAGTGGCCGGCCGGCCTGGAGCAGGAGTGGGGCGGCTGGTCCCCGCTGCGCGGGCGGCTGATCCCCGGCACCGCGATCTTCGTCACCGAACGGGGCTGACGTCTTGCTGAACCCGGCCTGGCGCGAACTGCCCGTCCGCACCGCCCTGCCCGCCCTGCATGACGCGCTGGACGGGCCCGGCACCGCCGTCCTCGCCGCGCCGCCCGGCACCGGCAAGACCACCCTGGTGCCGCTCGCCCTGGCCGGACTGCTCTCCGACGGCCGGCCCGTACGGCGGGTGCTGGTCGCCGAACCGCGCCGGCTCGCCGTACGGGCCGCCGCCCGGCGGATGGCCTGGCTGCTCGGCTCGTCCGTGGGGCGCGAGGTCGGGTACACGGTGCGCGGGGACCGGCGCGTCGGGCCGGACACGGTGGTCGAGGTGGTCACCACCGGGGTGCTGCTCCAACGCCTCCAGCGCGACCAGGAGTTGCCCGGGGTGGACGTGGTCGTCCTGGACGAGTGCCACGAACGGCACCTGGACGCCGACACCGCGCTCGCCTTCCTGCTCGACGTCCGGGCGGCGCTGCGGCCCGAACTGCGGCTGGTCTGCGCCTCGGCCACCTCCGACACCGGGGCCTGGGCCGAACTGCTCGGCGGCGCACCGGTGGTGGAGGCGCACGGGACCTCCCACCCGGTCGAGGTGCTCTGGGCGCCGCCGCCCCGCGCCGTCCGGCCCGCTCACGGAACCCGGGTGGACCCGGCGCTGCTCGACCACGTCGCGGCGGTGGTACGGCGGGCCCTGGGCGAGCAGGACGGGGACGTGCTCTGCTTCCTGCCCGGCGTCGGCGAGATCGCCCGGGTGGCCGGGCAGCTGGGCGGCCTGCCCGCGGAGGTGTTGCAGCTGCACGGCCGCGCCCCGCAGGCCGTCCAGGACGCCGCGCTCACCCCGTCCTCGGCACGGCGGGTCGTGCTCACCACCGCCGTCGCCGAGTCCTCGCTCACCGTGCCGGGCGTACGGGTCGTGGTGGACGCCGGACTGGCCCGCGAACCCCGCACCGACCACGCCCGCGGACTGGCCGGGCTGGTCACCGTCCGGGCCTCCCTCGCCGCCGCCCGCCAGCGCGCCGGCCGCGCCGGGCGCGAGGCCCCCGGCACCGTCTACCGCTGCTGGAACGAGGCCGAGGACGCGCTCGCCGCCCGCTTCCCCACAGCGGAGATCGCGCTCGCCGACCTCACGTCGTTCGCCCTCCAGGCCGCCTGCTGGGGCGACCCGGACGCCACCGGCCTCGCCCTGCCCGACGCCCCGCCCGCCGGGGCGATGGCCGCCGCCCGGCAGACCCTCCAGGCCCTCGGCGCCGTCTCCCCGGACGGGCGGGCCACCGAGCGCGGCATCCGCCTCGCCCGCACGGGGCTGCACCCCCGGCTCGGCCGCGCCCTGGTCGACGGTGCTCCCGCCGTCGGCGCCCGCCGGGCGGCCGAACTCGTCGCGCTGCTCTCCGAGGAGCCGCCCCGGGCCCTCGGCGACGACCTCGGCGCGGTCTGGCGGACGGTCCGCACCTCCCGTGACCCCTACGCGGGCCGCTGGCGCGACGAAGTCCGCCGCCTGCTGCGCGCCACCTCCGACGAACCCCCCACCGGTCTGCCGGATGCCACCGCCGCCGGGCTGGTCGTCGCCCTCGCCTTCCCGGAGCGGATCGCCCGCGCCCGGGTGGAGCGGCCCGCCCCCGGCGAGCGCAGCCCGTACCTGATGGCCGGCGGAACGGCCGCCGAACTCGCGCCCGGCACGGTGCTCGGGGCGCTGCCGTGGCTCGCCGTCGCCGTCGCCGACCGCCCGGCGGGGTCGCACTCGGCCCGCATCCTGCACGCCGCGGCCCTGGACGAGGCCACCGCGTTGGTCGCCGGGGCGGCGCTGGTCGCCGCTCGCGACGAAGTCCACTGGGACACCCGGCGCGGCGAGGTCGTCTCCCGCCGGGTCGAGTCACTGGGCGCCATCGAACTCGCGGAGAAACCGCTCAACCGCCCCGACCGGGCCCTCGTCCGGGGCGCCCTCCTCGAAGGGCTGGCCCGCGAGGGCGTCAGCACGCTGCTGACGTTCCCCTCTGGCCTTCGCGAACGCCTCGCCTTCCTCCACACCGCCCTCGGCGCCCCCTGGCCCGACGTCAGCGACGAGGCTCTGCTTGAGCGCGCCGACGAGTGGCTGGAGCCCGAACTCTCCCGCGCCCGCCGCCGCTCCGACCTGACCAGGATCGATACGACGTCCGCCCTCCAGCGCCTGCTGCCGTGGGCCACCGGCGAGGCGGGCCGCCTCGACGAGTTCGCCCCGGAACGCGTCACCGTGCCGTCAGGATCAAAGATCCGCGTCGACTACAGCACCGAACGCCCGGTCCTGGCCGTCAAGTTGCAGGAACTCTTCGGCTGGAAAACCGCCCCCGCCCTGGCCGGAGGCCGCGTCCCGCTGACCATCCACCTGCTCTCCCCCGCCGGCCGCCCCGCCGCCGTCACCAGCGACCTGGAGGGCTTCTGGCACAACGGTTACCGCGCCGTCCGCGCGGACCTGAGGGGCCGCTACCCCCGCCATCCCTGGCCCGAGGACCCGACCACGGCCGAACCCACCCGCCGCGCCAACACCCGGAAGTAGCAGCGGCGCGATCCGGCCACCTGTCCGTGCGTTCACGGCTGGGAAGTGGCCGGATACGTGGCCACTCCCGCCGGATGCCGGAGATCCCCAGGAGGACGGCGCGGCGATCACCCGGTGAACGGCGCATGACGGGGTGATCGCCTTCCCCGCGCCGCACGTCCCGAATCCCTCGGACGGAAGGCGGCGGTCGGCAAGCCGGTTTCCGTCAGGAGAAGCACGCCGGAACTCGCACCAGCACATGGGCACCTTCAGTGAAGGAGCGGCTTCGCAACGGTTCATCGGACACTCTTCCGATGTCGCGTCCGCCATGGACACGACATGAACCAGCGAACTCCAGGGAGAAGCATGTCCAAGTGGACCGGGAACCTCGCCAAGCTGCTCGTCGCCGGCGCCGTCGCCACCACCGGCCTGGTCGTCGGCGCCGGTAGCGCCCACGCCAACGCGTCGGCCTGCCGATCGGACACCACCCACAACTACGCCTACGTCACCAACAACATCTCCATCGACTCGTGTTACTTCGTCTCCGGCGGCTACACCATGTCCGGCGCCATCGCCTTCAACAACGACCCCGGCAGCACCGTCGTGTACTGCGCGCACGCGATCAACGTCAACACCGGCGGCTGGGCCCACGACTTCGGCTGCGCTCCGGCGACTTCGGCGAACACCGGCTTCGTGAACGCGGGCACCGGCGGCGGGGCCGCCGGGTACAGCCAGTACTGGAACGCGCCGGCCGGCACGTACGTGGTCTCCGCCGGCTTCTGGCTGAACGGCACCTATTACGGCGACGTCCAGAGCCCCCGCACCACCATCGGCGCCCACTGACCGGCCACCCGGCCCGGGACCCCACTGCCCGTCGAGGGGCAGTGGGGTCCGTCGAGTCCTCCGATGAGGCCCCGCGGGCGCGGTCCCGACCCCGGTCCCGGGAAGGCCGTTCGAACGGGGAAGGACACCTGCCATGGCACCGACTGTCCTGATTGCCAGCCGCCCCTTCGCGGCTGACGCCGCCAGTGGCGTCAGCCGCGCCGGTCCGGCCGGATCGCGGAGAAGAGGACGAGCGCCAGGATCACGACGGTGAAGACGATCAGGAGCTCCCGGAAGCCCTCGGAACTGGCGGGCAGCCAGCCCTGGAGGAGCCCGACCAGCAGCACGATGTCGAGCACCACCGCGATCGCGTACCCTGGCCGCTTCATTCGCTCCCCCTCCCGGATCCCGCTCGCGCGATACCCGCCATTTTCTGGGAGGTCGAGCGGAATTTGACGATGCGACAGCCAACGTCGGCATCCCGGAATCCGCCCCCGTCAACGCGAGTGGCAGCGACTTCGCCCCGGGAGCGTCCAGGTCGTCACGCCTGGACGCGGTCCACCACCTCCGCCGCCCGGCTTGTCACAGCAGGTGTCGGCCGTCATGAGTCCGGACACTTGGTGCGGTGTCGCCCCGAAGCCCGTCCAGGACACGCACGGCATAGACCTCGGCCATGCGCTCGGAGACCTCGGCCGGTGTGAGCCAGGCGACCTCGACCGACTCTTCCGAAAGCCGTATCTCCTTGCTCTCCGGTCGGCAGCGAAGGACGAGGGCGACGATCCCCCGGCTCACGTTCTTGTAGACGCCGGTCAGCCGCTCCACGCCGACCTTGATCCCGGTCTCCTCGTAGATCTCGCGACGCACGCCGTCCTCGATGGCCTCATCCGGTTCCAGCACGCCACCCGGGGGTTCCCAAGTTCCGTTGTCAGCCCGACGAATCGCCAGCACGCAGCCGTCCTCGCGCACCACCACTCCGGCGACGGACACCGAGTGGAGCGGCGTTGACCGGGACTTCCCGGCACTGTTACTCATGTGCAGGAGAATAGGAGCCCTGAAGGACTATGGCGAATGGTGAAGTGGCCTCGTCGGCCACAGCGAAGTACCTACAGATAGCGGCCGACCTCGCCGCACAGATCAAGTCGGGCGTTCTACCTCCCGGCGCGATCGTGCCGAGCGAGGCCGAGCTCATGCAGCGGTATGGAGTCGCATCCGGGACAGCGCGCAAGGCCGTCGCCGAACTCCGAACGGCTCAGCTCATCGAGACTCACCACGGTCGAGGCTCGTTCGTCCGCTCCCGCCCGCCGGTACAGCGGAAGTCCGCGGACCGGTTCCGCCGCGCCCATCGCAAGGCCGGCAAGGCCGCGTACCTCGCAGAGGCGGAGACCTCTGGCGGCGTCCCGTCCGTGACCGTGCTTTTCGTGGGCCCGACAGCAGCGCCTTCTGAGATCGCCGATCGACTGGGTCTTCCCACCGGCACCCAGGTACTGGCTCGCAAGCGCCGGTACTTCCGCGATGGGACACCTACCGAGGAAGCCACGTCGTACCTGCCGTGGGACGTAGTCAGGGACATCCCTGAGGTCTTCGCCGACAACCCCGGCGGCGGCGGCATCTACGCCCGCCTCGAAGACCACGGCTACTCCCTGGCCGAGTTCACCGAGTCCGTACAGGCCCGGCTCGCAACCAAGCCCGAGACCAAAGCGCTCGCACTGAGCCCCGGAGCGCCGGTGATCCATCTCATTCGCGAAGCCATCACCACGGATGGCCGGGTGGTGGAGGTGTGCGACACCGTCATGGCCGCCGACCAGTTCGTTCTCGACTACCGGTTCCCCGCTCATGACTGACTGATAATCAATTTCCTCAACCCGTCGCGAGATTCTCCTCGCGACGGGTTGACTCATATACAGGAGTCAGGCACTCTTCTACTTGCTACTCATGTACATAAGTACATGGCTTCGTCTCACGTCCATGAGACGGCCGAGTCGTAGCACCCGGCTACTGGATGGCGCCACAGCAGGAATGTGTGGCGCGACGAGTCTCTCCATCCGTACACACTGACCCCCTGGGGTACTTCACCATGGTCAAAACCTGCTGCCGCCCCCACCCATGCCCGCACGGGCTGCTGGGCCGCCCGTCTGGACATCCCGGGCACCGTCACCGTCCGCTCCCGCCCGCACCCGAAGGCCCCGGGTTCGCCCGCAGGGAGGACATGGAATCCACCCATGGCGCCTGGGCCGCCCGGTCGCGCTCTGGCGTAGCTCCTTGTCCACACCCACAGGCGCTCTCCCCAACTGCGGAGTGACACCGCATCACGCACGCCCGATCCAAGACGTGCTTCCTCCCCGTCCTCCCGAGGTACCCCCATGCTCACGTCCCACCGGCCCCGCATGTTCGTCGCGCGCCTCGACTCCCGGATCGAATCCAAGCCCCTGGCCCGCTACTTGCTGCGGGCCTACCCGGCCGGACTCCCCACCGGCGACCGCTACACCGACACCGCCGAACTCCTCCTCGGCGAACTGTTCGCCAACGCCGTCCAGCACTCCGACGCCCCCGACGACTGCCACATCGAGATCCACTTCGCCCTCACCCCGGATGACCTGCTGCGCCTCGAAGTCCACGACGCCGGCGCCAACACCCCCACCCTCCACACCCCAACGCCCTTCAACGAATACGGACGGACGAGGACTCCACCTCGTCAACGAGCTCGCCGAACGCTGGGGCTACTCCCCCCGCCCGGGCGGCATCGGCAAGTTCGTCTGGACCCTCATCGCCCCCGCCACCACCTGAAAGCCCCCGATGAACCTCACCACCCTCGCCCGCCACGCCCTCACCCGCGGCCACACCCCCGCCGCCACCTACGCCCTCCTTACCAAACGCTCCGGCAAACCCCTGCCCTCCGCCCGCGCCGTCTGCCTCGCCCTCACCATCCCCCTCGCCGAGACCACCCGCCACCTCACCGACTGCCACGACGCCCTCCTCGCCGACCCCCGCCCGAACTCCGAAACCGACACCGGCGAAGTCCTCGAAGCCCTCGGCGTCTTCGACATCCCCAAGTCCCTCACCGACACCGAACTCACCTACGCCCTCACCCAAGCCCAAGCCCAAGCCGCCAAGCACCAGAAGTCGGCCCCACCGACTTCCCGCGCGCCGAACGGACGCTGACGCCGAATGGAGAGGACCGACCGTGAGCACCACACCGACCCGACAGGATGCGGCCCTGCTGCGCCGCTACCAGCACCGGATCCTCGGCGTTCCCCGGAACCTGGTGGTCCAGCCAACCGGCTTCTGCAATCTGGACTGCACGTACTGCTATCTGCCCGGCCGCGACAACAAGTCCCCCATGCCGGCAGCGGTCGCCGAGGCCGTCGCACGATCGGCAAGCGAACTGGTGGGCCGCCATCGCAAACCCCTCGGGCTGATCTGGCACGCCGGAGAGCCGCTGGCACTCGGGCGTCCGCGCTTCACGGAGCTGCTCCAACCCTTCGAGGAACTGCGCCGCAAGGGCCTGTTGGAGCACGCCGTCCAGACGAACGCCACCCTGATCGACGACGAGTGGTGCGACCTCCTGACCGAGTACGGCTTCCGGGTGGGCGTGAGCATCGACGGCCCCGCAGACCTGACCGCCCGGCGCACCGACCGCAAGGGCGCCCGGCGTTCGACCGGATCATGAAGGGAATCGGGCGGCTGCACCATCACAACGTCCCGTTCTCGTTGATCGCCGTCGTCGGACGGGAGAGCATCGCCCGCCCCGACCGGCTCCTCGACTTCCTTGCCGCACTCCGGCCGGTCAGCATCGGCCTCAACACCGAGGAGTTGGAGGGCGTCAACACCGAGCGGACCCCGCCCACCCGCGAACAGGCCGTCGGGTTCTGGCGCGAGGTTCTTGACCCGGCGCACCACCCACACACCGACGACATCCGGGCCTACGTGCGCGCCGGGCATCCCTTGCGCTGCCTACGGCTGCGGCTCGATCCAGGCGAGGGATACATCGCCCCCACCGAACTGCTGCCCCATGACGGATCCACGAGCGACCTCCCCGAACCTTCCACTGCCGCGTTCTGGCTCGACCACTGGCCGATCGGGGTGTTCCCCTCCCTGATCTGACCGACAGGACGCGGTGCCCGTGTGCGGTCCGGAAGAACGACCACCGCGCGCCCGCGTGGAAACATCTGGAAACCTTCCGCATCGCGAGGCACTGTCGTGCACGGGAAGTCGACCCCGCCGACGTCCCGCGCGGCCCGGCCTCGTCCTCTCGGGGAGTCCGGGCCCGGGGCGCCGCCCGTCGGTCACTCCCAGCGCCAGCCGTTCTTGTCCTCGCAGGTGAGGACGTGCCCTGTGGCATCGGTGCCGGTGTCTCCATGGGCGCTGTTGGGGCAGAACCTCCCCCGGACGATGCAGGCGCCCTTGGAGTCGGTGGTGCACCCGGCCGCCTGGTGCTGCGTGGGCGTGGGCTGCGGCGCCGGCGGGGTGTGCGCCGGAGCCGGTTCGTGGGTGGCCGGGGCGGCAGGAGCGGGCGTCGAGGTCGGTGCCTCGTGTACTGCCTCGGTCGCACTCGCGGCCGGGGGCGGCGGCGTGATGACCGGCGGGGCGGCCGGGGCAGCCCCCGGGCAGTCCTCCTCGTTCTTCACGACGGACAGCGTCACCGTCATGTCCTTCACCGAGGGTTCCCCGGCGGCCGGCTGCTGGGAGCAGACCTTCCAGTGGCTCGGCATGAGGACCGAGCGGGTGTGGGACTCGCCCGGGTGGACGTCCTTGAAGTCCACGTTCTTGGCGACGCGGGCGTCCCGCTGCTGCAAGGCGTCCTTGGCCTTGTCCCCGTGCATGCCGACGACACTCGGAACCGGTGTGCCGTTCGTCCCGGCAACGCCCGAAGCCGACGTGCCGTCAGCCTCGGCCTTGCAGCCGGCCATCACGAGCACGGCGGCGACCGCACCCGCACCGAGGACGGTCGCCCGCGCCCTGCGGGACGGACTCGCGGGACGGACTCGGCGCGGCTGGAATATCGGCGGCTGTATCACGGCAGGAAGACACACTTTCGAGTCAGTGGCGGCGCATCGCGCCGGGTTCCGAACGCGGAGAACGCCTGAACGTACCCCAGTCGAACTCGCGGTGGCATCCGCGCCCGAAATCCGGGCCCGCGCTGGCTGCCGACGCCGCCCCGCCCCGGCGTCAGCTCAGCAGGCCCGCCGCGTGCAGGTGGTCGAAGATGAGGCGGTCGACGGGCGACGTACGGTGCCTGTCGCCGTACGCGAGCCAGACCGCCTCCTCGATCTCGCTGCTCGCCTCCAGGTGCCCCTCGTACGCCGCGGTGTAGCAGGTCATCCGGACGACAACGCCGTCCGGATGCCCGTGGGCCTGGGCCTCGAACACGCCCAGCAGTGCCGCGGACTCGGGCGCGATCGCAACGGTGAGTTCCTCGGCGATCTCCCGCACCAGGGTGTCGAGGCCGCTCTCCCCGGGCTCCCGCTTGCCACCCGGCAGGTAGTAGGCGTCCTTGCCGCGGGAACGCGTGCTCAGCACCTTCCCGCCTTCCGTGTGGATCCAGGCCACCTTGTCGATGACGGTTGCCATGTCTCTTCCCCACTCCTCGACCGGTCCGGCCGGACTCGCCCCTGGAAGCCCCGGACACCGCCCACACCGACCCGCCCACCAGCGCCGCCAACCCGGCGGGGACCACCACCCGGGGCCACGGGAACCTCCGGGCCGCCTCCGGTTCGGGACCGCGACGGGCCCGGACACTCGCGTGCCCGGGCCCGTGCGACAGCGGTGCTGTCAGTGCGCGGCGGCCTCCCAGTCGGCGCCGACGCCGACCGAGACGTCCAGCGGGGCGCGCAGCGGGTAGGCGCCCGCCATCTGCTCGCGGACCAGGGCCTCGACCGGCTCGCGCTCGCCCGGGGCCAGCTCCAGCACGATTTCGTCGTGCACCTGGAGCAGCATCCGGGAGGTGAGCCCGGCCGTGCGCAGCGCCTCGTCCACCCGGAGCATGGCGATCTTGACGATGTCGGCGGCCGAGCCCTGGATCGGGGCGTTGAGCGCCATCCGCTCGGCCATCTCGCGGCGCTGGCGGTTGTCGCTGTTGAGGTCCGGCAGGTAGCGGCGGCGGCCGAGCAGGGTCTCGGTGTAGCCCGTCGCGCGCGCTTCCTCGACGACCCGGTGCAGGTAGTCGCGCACGCCGCCGAAGCGCTCGAAGTAGGTGTCCATCAGGCCCTGCGCCTCGCCGGGCTTGATGCCGAGCTGCTGCGAGAGCCCGTACGCGGACAGCCCGTACGCCAGGCCGTAGGACATCGCCTTGATCTTGCGGCGCATCTCGGCGTCCACCGCGGCGCCGGGGACCTCGAAGACCTGGGAGGCGACGGTGGTGTGCAGGTCCTCGCCGGAGGCGAAGGCTTCGAGCAGCGCCTCGTCCTCGGACAGGTGCGCCATGATCCGCAGCTCGATCTGCGAGTAGTCGGCGGTGAGCAGGGACTCGTAGCCCTCGCCGACGATGAAGGCGCGGCGGATGGCCCGGCCCTCCTCGGTGCGGACCGGGATGTTCTGGAGGTTCGGGTCCTGGGAGGAGAGCCGGCCGGTGGCGGCGACCATCTGGTTGAAGGTGGTGTGGATGCGGCCCTTGGGCGAGACGGTCTTGAGCAGGCCCTCGACGGTGGTGCGCAGCTTGGCCTGGTCGCGGTGGCGCAGCAGGATGACCGGCAGCTCGTTGTCGGTCTGGGTGGCCAGCCAGGTGAGCGCGTCGGCGTCGGTGGTGTAGCCGGTCTTGATCTTCTTGGTCTTGGGGAGCGCGAGTTCGCCGAAGAGGATCTCCTGGAGCTGCTTGGGCGAGCCGAGGTTGAACTCGTGCCCGGCGGCGGCGTGCGCCTCCTCCACCACGCGCTGGATCTCGGCGGCGAACTGCGCCTCCAGCGTGGTGAGCCAGTCGCGGTCGGCGGCGATGCCGTAGCGCTCCATCCTGGCCAGCAGGGCGGCGATGGGCAGTTCCATGTCGTGCATCAGCCCGGCGGCGCCGACCTCGGCGAGGCGGGTGTCGAAGAGCGCGGCGAGGTCGAGCACGGCGCGGGCCTGGAGCATCAGCGCCTGGGCTGCGGCCGTCTCGTCCTCCTCCGGTGCGTCGAAGGCGAGTTGGCCGCTCTCGGTGGCGGGGGCGGGGGTGAGCGAGCGGGCCAGGTACTCCTCGGCGAGCACCTCCAGGGTGAAGGTGCGGCGGCCGGGCTTCTCCAGGTAGGCGGCGAGCGCGGTGTCGGCGACGACGCCCTCGACGGCCCAGCCGCGCTCGGCGAAGGCGCGCATGACGTGCTTGGCGATGTGCAGGGCCTTGGGGGCGGCCGGGTCGGCGAGCCAGCCGGCAAGGGCCCGCTCGTCCTCCTCGGCGAGCAGTGCCGGGTCGAACCAGGCGGCGGACTCCCCTGCGGCGAGGGCGACTTCGGTGACTTCGCCGGTGCCGAGCGCCCACTGGTAGACAGCGGCCAGCGCGACGGCGGTCTTGCCGTCGGAGGCGTGCTCGGCCAGCCAGGCGGCCAGGGTGCCCGGGTCGGTGAGGAGTTCGCCGTCCACCTCGACGCCGGGGGCGAGTTCGGCGGCCTCCTCCTCGCCGCTGGAGGGGTCGATGCCGAAGACGCGGTCGCGGAAGTTGGCGTTGCGGAACTCCAGCGACTCCATCAGGGTGCCGACGGCGGACTTGTCGAACGGCTTGCGGTCCAGGTCGGTGACACCGAGCGGGAGTTCGACGTCGCGGACCAGCTCGGTGAGCACCCGGTTGCGCTTGACCGAGTCGAGGTTGTCGCGCAGCTTCTCGCCGATCTTGCCCTTCACCTCGTCGGCGCGGGCGACGAGTTCCTCGAAGGAGCCGAACTGGTTGACCCACTTGGCGGCGGTCTTCTCGCCGACGCCGGGGATGCCGGGCAGGTTGTCGGACGGGTCGCCGCGCAGCGCGGCGAGGTCCGGGTACTGGCGCGGGGTGACGCCGTACTTCTCGGCGACCTTCTCCGGGGTGAAGCGGGTCAGCTCGGAGACGCCCTTGGTGGGGTAGAGCACGGTGACGTGGTCGGTGACCAGCTGGAGCGAGTCGCGGTCGCCGGTGACGATGTCGACGTCGTAGCCGGCCGCCTCGGCGGCGGTGGCCAGGGTGGCGATGATGTCGTCGGCCTCGAAGCCCTCGGCCGTCAGCCGGGGGACGTTCATGGCGTCGAGCAGTTCGCCGATCAGGCCGACCTGGCTGCGGAACTCGTCCGGCGTCTTGGCGCGGTTGGCCTTGTAGTCGGGGAACTCGACGGAGCGGAAGGTCTGCCGGGAGAGGTCGAAGGCGACCGCGAGGTGGGTGGGCCGCTCGTCCCGGACGGTGTTGGCGAGCATCGAGGCGAAGCCGTAGACCGCGTTGGTGGGCTGGCCGGTGGAGGTGTTGAAGTTCTCCACGGGCAGGGCGTAGAAGGCCCGGTAGGCCATCGAGTGCCCGTCGAGCAGCATCAGCCGGGGCCGCGGGCCGGCCCCGCCGCCACCCGTCGCGCCCTTGTCCGTACTCTGCGTAGCCACGTCAACGTCCGTTCCTGCCGATTCCACTACCGGCCACCGATCCTATGGCCCGGCACCGACAAAAAGGACGCCGCGCCGGTTCTGCCACAGCTGTTACCTACGAGTAGGACGGTCGTACGATCACAGTCGGCACATACCCGAGCGGCAGGAGCTCCCCGATGACCGACGCGGCCCCCGACACCGCACCCGAGACCGTCTCCGCGGCCGTCCCCGACACGGCGCCCGGCACCGCCCCCGACACCGCCCCCGTCCTGGACGTCCCGCAGGACGTGCTGGACCACTTCGCCAAGCTCGGCGTGAACCCGGAGACCTTCTCCGGCGGCCACCTCGGCGAGAAGCTCGGCATCCGGATCGTCGAGGCCTCCGGCGACCGCGTGGTCGGCACCATGCCGGTGGAGGGCAACCAGCAGCCGTACGGGCTGCTGCACGGCGGCGCCTCGGCGGCGCTGGCCGAGACGCTGGGCTCGATCGGGGCGATGCTGCACGCCGGGCCCGGCCGGTACGCGGTCGGCGTGGACCTCAACGCCACCCACCACCGCTCGGCCACCTCCGGACTGGTGACGGGGGTGGCGACGGCCGTGTTCAAGGGCCGCACCGCCGCCACCTACGAGATCGCGATCACCGACGACACCGGCCGGCGGATCACCAGCTGCCGGCTGACCTGCATGCTGCGCGACCTCTGAGCCCCCGGCCTCCGGCCTCCGACCCCCACCCTGACCTCCGCGCCGACAACGTCCGTACCGCACCGGAGAGTTCACCCGGGACGAGATCAAGTCCCTTTCCCGCCCCCTTGTTTGACCTTCCGCCACCCTGGGCAGGCGTTGGTCTGGACAAGGGGGCGTTCACATGCCCGGGCGCAGTCGGCGCGCAACCTGCGCTTGTAACGCTGCGTAACAAGTAGGAAATCCGATCAATTGCCGGTTCCGAGGGTCCCAAAACGCCCCGGGACCGCTTTGCCGCACCCTCGGTGTCCGAAATGCGGACGCTCAAGGCCGGAGGCAGGTCATCGGACACCAGTGTCCGATATTCGGTGATGCCAGCTGCAACCCCCATTTCTGGCCCTTACATCGGCCTACCAGGAAGTAAACGCCCGTCATCGCGGGATCGATCGAGCCAGAACGACCACATGATGAGACAATTGCTCTGTGTGCTCATAACAAGAGAATCACAGCCTGCTCGCAGCACTGCCCGAGCCGCCCAACGACATCTAGAGTCACGGCCAGTCACCGCGCCATTCGATTGGGCCAGGCCCTCCGCGCACTCCGGCTCCCGCCATTAAGGCGCGGGCGCCTCCTGAACCGAAGGGGACCCTCGTGCGTCACCGTTCAGCAGTTGTCGTGAGCATTGCCGTGATCGGCGCCCTCAGCCTCAGCGCCTGCGGCTCCCGCGGAGAGAAGAAGAACGCCGACGGCGGCGGCTCCAACTCCGGCTCCACCACCGTCGTCATCGGCGTCGACGCCCCGCTCACCGGCGACCTCTCCGCCCTCGGCCTCGGCATCCGCAACTCCGTCGACCTCGCCGTCAAGAAGGCCAACGAGACCAACGAGGTCCCCGGCGTCAAGTTCGAGATCAAGGCCCTGGACGACACCGGCAAGCCCGCCCCCGGCCAGCAGAACGCCACCCAGCTGGTCGGCGACCCCAAGGTCCTCGGCGTCGTCGGACCGCTCAACTCCAGTGTGGCGCAGTCGATGCAGCAGATCTTCGACGACGCGAGCCTGGTCCAGGTCTCCCCCGCCAACACCGGCGTCGCCCTCAGCCAGGGCGAGAAGTGGGCCAGCGGCGAGAAGAAGCGGCCCTTCACGTCCTACTTCCGCACCGCCACCACCGACGCCGTCCAGGGCCCGTTCGCCGCCCAGTTCCTCTACACCGACGCCAAGAAGACCAAGGTCTTCCTGATCGACGATCAGAAGACCTACGGCGCGGGCCTGGCAGGCACCTTCAAGGGCGAGTTCACCAAGCTCGGCGGCACCCTGGCCGGCGAGGAGCACGTCAACCCCGACGACCGCGACTTCTCCGCCATCGTCACCAAGGTCAGGAGCTCCGGCGCCGAGGCCGTCTACTACGGCGGCGAGTACCCCGCGGCCGGCCCGCTCTCCCTCCAGCTCAAGGAGGCCGGCGTCAACATCCCGCTGATGGGCGGCGACGGCATCCAGAGCGGCGACTTCATCAAGCTCAACCCCAAGAGCCAGGGCGACTACGCCACCGCCGTCGGCCTGCCGGTCGAGACCCTCGACACCGCCAAGAAGTACATCGCCGACTACAAGACGGCCGGCTACAAGGACGCCTACGAGACCTACGGCGGCTACTCCTACGACAGCGCCTGGGCCATCATCGAGGGCGTCAAGAACGCCGTGAAGGACAACAGCGGCAAGGTCCCCTCCGGCCAGGCCGGCCGCAAGGCCGTCCGCGACGCCGTCCAGAAGGTCACCTTCGACGGCGTCACCGGCAAGGTCTCCTTCGACGAGTTCGGCGACACCACCAACAAGCAGCTCACCGTCTACACCGTCAAGGACGGCAAGTGGGCCGTGGAGAAGTCCGGCACCTTCAAGGGCTGACTCTCCGTCACCACCCGTTCCACCGGCTCGACTTCTCCACACCGCGCGCGGGGGCGCCACGAGTGCCCCCGCGCGCGCCCACATCCACCACCCACGCGGACACCCCCGAACGCACTACGGAGGCCCAGCGGTGCACGACCTACCGCAGCAGCTGGCCAACGGCCTGATCCTCGGCGCCCTCTACGGGCTCGTCGCGATCGGCTACACGATGGTCTACGGCATCGTCCAGCTCATCAACTTCGCCCACGGCGAGATCGTCATGGTCGGCGGCTTCGGCGCCCTGACCGCCTACCTCGCCCTCCCCGGCGGCACCACCCTCTGGCTGGCCCTGCCGCTCATGCTGATCGCCGGCATCCTGGTCTCCACCCTCACCGCCGTCACCGCCGAGCGCTTCGCCTACCGCCCCCTGCGCAACGCCCCCCGGCTGGCCCCGCTGATCACCGCGATCGGGCTGTCCATCCTGCTCCAGCAGCTCGTCTTCTCCTTCTACCCGGACGCCAAGAAAGCCCGGGTCTTCCCCAAGCTCCCCGGCGACCCGTTCAGCCTCGGCTCCGTCACCATCCAGCGCAGCGACCTGTTCCTGATCATCGCCGCCCCCCTGTGCATGCTCGCCCTCGGCTGGTTCGTCACCCGCACCCGCTCCGGACGCGCCATGCAGGCCACCAGCCAGGACCCGGACACCGCCAAGCTGATGGGCATCGACACCGACCGCATCATCGTCATGGCCTTCGCCATCGGCGCCGCGTTCGCCGCCGTCGCCGCCGTCGCCTACGGGCTGCGCAGCGGCCAGGTCGACTTCCGGATGGGCTTCATCCTCGGCCTCAAGGCCTTCACCGCCGCCGTCCTCGGCGGCATCGGCAACATCTACGGAGCCATGCTCGGCGGCCTCGCCCTCGGCCTCGCCGAAGCCCTCGCCACCGGCTACATCCAGCACCTGCCCGGCATGCACCTCTTCGGAGGCGGTGCCTGGAAGGACGTCTGGGCCTTCGTACTCCTCATCCTCGTACTCCTGATCCGGCCCCAGGGCCTGCTCGGCGAGCGCGTCGCGGACAGGGCGTGACCACCATGACCACCACCCACACCGAGACGACCCCGGTCGTCCCGCTGCCGGCCCGCGCCGCCGCGGCCGTCACCGGCCTCGGCGCCCTCCTCACCGCCGCCTCCGCCGCCATGGCCTGGACCTGGACCTCCGACTTCCCCGGCGACCTCACCTACTACGGTTCGCCGGCCGGCCTCCAGTGGCTCGCCCTCGCCTCCGGCCTGCTCACCCTGGTCCTGCTGCTCGCCGGCCAGGGCGTCCCCGGCCTGCGCTGGGCCGCCCCCGCCCGCAGCCACAACGCCGTGCTGTACGCCGCCACCGGCGCCCTCACCCTCGCCGTCTACTCGGCCGCCGCCATCTCCGCCGACCTCGGCGGCCTCGCCAACCTCGAACCCGGCGGCTGGGCACTCCTCGCCGGCGGCCTGCTCGCCGTCCTCGGCGCCCTCGGCCTGCCGCTCGACCGCCGCACCGCCGTCCCGCTGCGGATTCTCGACAAGCGCCTCTTCCTGCTCGTCCCCGCCGCCCCCCTCGCCTGGTTCGGCGCCCACGCCATCCCCGAGGACAAGCCGGTGGCCCCGGTCATGACCGCCCTGGCCGGCGGGATCGTCATCGCCGCCGGCGCGGTCCTGCTGCTCCAGCTCGGCCACCTCGCCAACAGCGGACTGCGGCTGGGCCGGATCGACCGCCCGCTGCCCGCGCCGCGCGCCCTGCCCTCCTGGGCCGAGGTGCTGGTGATCGTCCTCGTCTTCGGGCTCGGACTGTTCGCGATCACCTTCGGCATCGACACCGAGTACGGCCAACTCTTCACCGGCTACCTGCTGTTCGTCGCCCTCGCCGTCCCCGCCCTGACCAGGGCCGGCCTGATCGCCCGGCTGCGCGCGCTGACCGTCAAGCACCGCCCGGTCACCACCGGCGCAGCCTTCGCCGCCGCCGCCAGCTTCCCGTTCACCCAGACCAGCGACCAGTACACCTCGGTCGCCACCAACATCCTGATCTTCGCCACCGTCGCCCTCGGCCTCAACATCGTCGTCGGCCTGGCCGGCCTGCTCGACCTCGGGTACGTCGCCTTCCTCGGCGTCGGCGCCTACGCCGCCGCCCTGGTCTCCGGCTCCCCCGCCTCGCCCATCCACGTCCAGTTCCCGTTCTGGGCCGCGATGCTCACCGGCGCCGTGGTCTCGATGATCTTCGGCGTGCTGATCGGCGCCCCCACCCTGCGGCTGCGCGGCGACTACCTCGCCATCGTCACCCTCGGGTTCGGCGAGATCTTCCGCATCACCATGCTCAACCTCAACGGCACCACCGGCCCCAAGGTCACCAACGGCTCCAACGGCATCCCGCGCATCCCCGACCTGGAGATCCTCGGCTTCGACCTCGGCAACCCGCACACCGTGTTCGGCGTCGAACTCGGCCGGTTCTCCAACTACTACCTGCTGATGCTGCTGGTCACCGCGCTGGTCGTGCTGGTCTTCGCCCGCGTCGGCAACTCCCGCATCGGCCGCGCCTGGGTCGCCATCCGCGAGGACGAGACCGCCGCCGAGGCCATGGGCATCAACGGCTTCCGGCTCAAGCTGCTCGCCTTCGCCCTCGGCGCCCTGCTGGCCGGCCTGGCCGGCACCGTCCAGGCCCACGTCAGCTACACCGTCACCCCCGACCAGTACACCTTCGCCGAGGCCCTCCCGCCGAACTCCGCCTTCCTGCTCGCCGCGGTCATCCTCGGCGGCATGGGCACCATCAGCGGCCCGCTGGCCGGCGCCACCCTGCTCTTCCTCATCCCGAAGAAGCTCGAGTTCCTCGCCGACTACCAGCTCCTCGCCTTCGGCGCCGCCCTCATCCTCCTGATGCGGGTGCGCCCCGAAGGGCTCATCCCCAACCGTCGCCGGCAGCTGGAGTTCCACGAGGCCGACATCCCGGCCCAGACCGCCGGCGAGCCGACCGCACTCACCAAGGCAGGGGCGTGACCGACCCGATGACCACCACCACCGCCGCACCCCTGCTCGAAGTCACCGGCGTCACCATGCGCTTCGGCGGCCTCATCGCGGTCAACGACGTCTCGCTGACCGTCGGCGAAGGCGAGATCATCGGTCTGATCGGCCCCAACGGCGCCGGCAAGACCACCTTCTTCAACTGCCTCACCGGCCTGTACGTCCCCACCGAGGGCGCCGTCCGCTTCCGCGACACCCTGCTGCCGCCCAAGCCCCACCTGGTCACCCAGGCCGGCATCGCCCGCACCTTCCAGAACATCCGGCTGTTCGCCAACATGACCGTCCTGGAGAACGTCCTGGTCGGCCGGCACACCCGCACCAGGGAGGGCATCTTCTCCGCCGTCCTGCGCGGCCCCCGCTACCACCGCGCCGAGGCCGAGAGCCGCGAGAGGGCCATGGAACTCCTGGAGTTCACCGGCCTCGCCGAGAAGGCCGACCACCTCGCCCGCAACCTCCCGTACGGCGAGCAGCGCAAGCTGGAGATCGCCCGCGCCCTCGCCTCCGAACCCGGCCTGCTGCTGCTCGACGAGCCCACCGCCGGCATGAACCCCCAGGAGACCCGCGCCGCCGAGGAACTCGTCTTCGCGATCCGCGACAGGGGCGTCTCCGTCCTCGTCATCGAGCACGACATGCGCTTCATCTTCAACCTCTGCGACCGCACCGCGGTGCTCGTCCAGGGCCAGAAGATCGTCGAGGGCGACCGCGAGACCGTCCAGAACGACGAACGCGTCATCACCGCCTACCTGGGCGCCCCGCTCGAAGGCACCACCCCGGCCGTTACGGAGTCCGACCAGTGACCGCACTTCTCGAAGTCCAGGACCTCCGCGTCGCCTACGGCAAGATCGAGGCCGTCAAGGGCATCGGCTTCACCGTCGAACAGGGCGAGGTCACCACCCTGATCGGCACCAACGGCGCCGGCAAGACCACCACCCTGCGCACCCTGTCCGGCCTGCTCAAGCCCACCGCCGGACGGATCACCTTCGACGGCCGGGACCTCTCCACCGTCCCCGCCCACAAGATCGTCGCACTCGGCCTCGCCCACTCCCCCGAGGGCCGGCACATCTTCCCGCGGATGACCATCGAGGAGAACCTCCTCCTCGGCGCCTTCCTGCGCACCGACGCCGCCGGCATCACCGCGGACGTCGAACGGGCCTACGAGCTGTTCCCGATCCTCGGCGAACGCCGGCGGCAGGCGGCCGGCACGCTCTCCGGCGGCGAGCAGCAGATGCTCGCCATGGGACGGGCTCTGATGTCCCGGCCGAAGCTGCTGATGCTGGACGAGCCCTCGATGGGGCTCTCGCCGCTGATGATGCAGAAGATCATGGCCACCATCGTGGAACTGAAGTCCTCCGGCACGACCATCCTGCTGGTCGAGCAGAACGCCCAGGCGGCGCTCTCGCTCTCCGACCGCGGCTACGTCATGGAGACCGGCCGCGTCGTCCTCTCGGGGACGGGAGCGGACCTCCTGCACGACGAGTCCGTCCGCAAGGCCTACCTCGGCGAGGACTGAGCCTTCCGCACCCGAAAAGGGCCCGGCGGTAACGTTCTGCCGGGCCCTTCGCGCATGCCCTGTCCGGACGGGTCCTATTCGGACGTGCCCTCGTCCGCCTTCTTGCGGTCCTGGGCCTCGCCCTCCTCGATGACCGCCTCGGCCACCGCCGCCATCGTCATCCGACGGTCCATCGAGGTCTTCTGGATCCACCGGAAGGCGGCCGGCTCGTTCAGCCCGAACTTGGTCTGGAGCACGCCCTTCGCCCGGTCCACCAGCTTCCGGGTCTCCAGCCGCTGGCTGAGGTCCCCGATCTCCTTCTCCAGCGCCCGCATCTCCGCGTACCGGGAGACCGCCATCTCGATCGCCGGCACCAGGTCCGACTTCGAGAACGGCTTGACGATGTACGCCATCGCCCCCGCGTCCCGCGCCCGGTCCACCAGCTCCCGCTGCGAGAACGCCGTCAGCATCAGCACCGGCGCCAGGTGCTTGTCGTGGATCTGCTCGGCCGCGGACAGCCCGTCCAGCACCGGCATCTTCACGTCGAAGATCGCCAGGTCCGGCTTCAGCTCCTCCACCAACCGCACCGCCGTCTGCCCGTCTCCGGCCTCACCGACGACGGTGTACCCCTCCTCCTCGAGCATCTCCTTGAGGTCGAGACGGATCAGCGCCTCGTCCTCGGCGATCACAATCCGTGTGATCTGGGGCGTTTCGGTCTCAAGCGGCTGCGCCTGCTCGTCGGCGGTGCTCACGGGGCTCCTAGTTCCGGCGGGGTACTGCATGCACGAGGGTACCTAGACACGGTATGTTTGAACCCAGCAGGGTCGGGGGGCAACCTTCGAAACTGTGGATGCCCCGGTAGCCCAGTGGTGAGAGGCACGGCGCTCAAACCGCCGACAGCGTGGGTTCGAATCCCACCCGGGGTACCTTCCTTCGATTTACAAGCCACTTAGGGCAACCTGATGGTTGGCGATCTTCATCCGTTCGGGCGGTAACCATCCCATTCGCCTGCGCGTTCGGCGCAGGGCGCTCAAGATCGCCCACATGGCAGTCCGATCCACCCGTGACGAGGCCGTTCACCTGCTGCGCCGAGGCGTTCGCAATGCCGACGTGGCCCGCCGGCTCGGAGTACCTCAGGGCACGGTCGGTGCGTGGAAGCACAAGGACCGGGCAAAGCGAGGCGAACTTCCCGGACGCAGACGCTCCACCTGCCCGCACTGCTACGGCGACCAACTGAACCGCCCGATGTACGCCTATCTTCTCGGCCTCTATCTCGGTGACGGCCATATCCTGTTGCCCAACGAATACCGCAGGACCCAGAGTCTCCAAATCACCTGCGACGAGAAGTGGCCCGGCATCATCGACTCCGCCGAACAGGCCATGCGCCAGGTCCTCCCCCACAACACGCCCTGCCGAGTCCGCCGAACCGGCTGTCGCGACGTGAAGGTCTACTCGAATCATCTGACCTGTCTCTTCCCCCAGCACGGCCCCGGCAAGAAGCACGAGCGCACCATAGCCCTGGCCCGTTGGCAGCAGGAGATCGTCGACGCCCACCCCTGGGAGTTCCTGCGCGGACTGATCCACTCCGACGGCTGCCGCATCACCAACTGGACGACCCGGGACGTCGGCGGCACCAAGAAGCGCTACGAGTACCCGCGCTACTTCTTCACCAACACCTCGACCGACATCATCGGCCTCTTCACCGCCACCCTCGACGCCGTCGGCGTCCAGTGGAAGGCCGCGGTACCCCGCCCGACCGGCCGGGTCAACATCTCCGTCGCCCGCAAGGACTCCGTCGCCCTGATGGACGCCCACATCGGCCCCAAGTACTGACGGCGGCGCGGCCCCCGGGAGGGCCGCGCCGCCGAAGGGCGGTCAGACGTCCAGCGTCCCCACGTGATGGACGCGGACGAGGTTGGTGGAGCCCGCCAGGCCGGGCGGGGAGCCTGCCGTGATGACGACGATGTCGCCCTTCTGGCAGCGGCCGAGCGACAGCAGGGCCGCGTCGACCTGCTCGACCATCTGGTCCGTGGTCGGGGCGAACGGGCCGAGGAAGGTCTCCACGCCCCAGGTGAGGGCGAGTTGGCTCCGTACGGCCGGCTCGTAGGTGAAGGCGAGCACCGGGATCGGCGAGCGGTAGCGGGTCAGCCGGCGCGCGGTGTCGCCGGACTGGGTGAAGGCGATCAGGTACTTGGCGTGCAGGAAGTCGCCGATCTCGGCGGCCGCGCGGGCGACGGCGCCGCCCTGGGTCCGCGGCTTGCTGCCGGTGGTGAGCGGCGGGAGGCCCGCGGCCAGGATGTCGTTCTCGGCGGCCTCGACGATCCGGGCCATGGTCTTGACCGTCTCGACCGGGTACTTGCCCACCGAGGTCTCCCCGGAGAGCATCACCGCGTCCGTCCCGTCCAGCACGGCGTTGGCGACGTCCGAGGCCTCGGCGCGGGTCGGCCGGGAGGTGTTGATCATCGAGTCGAGCATCTGGGTCGCCACGATGACCGGCTTGGCGTTGCGGCGGGCGAGCTTGATGGCGCGCTTCTGGACCAGCGGGACCTGTTCGAGGGGCATCTCCACGCCCAGGTCGCCGCGGGCCACCATGATCCCGTCGAAGGCGTCGACGACGGACTCCAGCTCGTCCACCGCCTGCGGCTTCTCGATCTTGGCGATGACCGGGACGTGACGCCCCTCCTCCGCCATGATCCGGTGGACGTCCTCGATGTCCCGCCCGCTGCGGACGAAGGAGAGGGCGATCAGGTCGGCCCCGGTCCGCAGCGCCCACCGCAGGTCGGCGACGTCCTTGTCGCTGAGTGCGGGGACGGAGACGGCGACGCCGGGGAGGTTGAGGCCCTTGTGGTCGGAGACCAGGCCGCCCTCGATGACCAGGCAGCGCACCCGCGGCCCGTCGACGGCGACGACCTCCAGGGTGACCCGGCCGTCGTCGACCAGGATGCGCTCGCCGCGGCTGACGTCCCCGGCGAGTCCGGCGTAGGTGGTTCCGCAGCCGTCCTTGTCCCCCACGACGCCCTTGTCGGTGGAGATGGTGAACTCGTCGCCGCGTTCGAGAAGTACCGGCCCGTGGGCGAAGGTGTCGAGCCGGATCTTCGGGCCTTGAAGGTCGGCGAGGATGCCGACGCTGCGGCCGGTCTCGTCGGCGGCCTTGCGGACGCGGCGGTAGCGTTCCTCGTGCTCGGCGTGCGAGCCGTGGCTGAGGTTCAGTCGGGCGATGTCCATCCCGGCGTCGACCAGGGACTTGATCTGGTCGTACGAGTCGGTGGCGGGCCCGAGGGTACAGACGATTTTTGCTCGGCGCATAGTGCTGAGACTAGGCATTACCGGCGCGTAACCACGACGCGGGTCCGGACTGCGGGATGACCGTTGCCGTAAGGCGAGTTGAACAATCTGACACATCCTCGGACCACCGTGCGAGCGCCCCGTTCCACGCCCCCGCCGCACCACTCCCGCGCCGCTCCCGGAGCCGCGGTCGATGCGATTCCGTGAAGGGGTGTTCACCCCCGGTTCACCGGTGCTTCCGTCACCGCTCCCCGCCCGGCGAGACGCTCGTCACCCACGGGTGACTGCCCGGGCTCGCCGGGCGACCACCCGGACGAAGTAGCGGACGAGGGGGAAGCGTTCGGCATGAAACGCGCACTGAGCGTGGTGGCGGCCCTGGCCCTGCTGGGCGGGGTGGCCTACGCGCTGATCCCCGACCCGAAGGACACCAAGACCGTCACCGTCACCGGCCTGATCGGCTCGGAGAAGCGTGACTTCTTCGACAACCCCGACGTCAAGGCCGAGTTGAAGAGGCAGGGCCTGGTGGTCAAGGCGGTGCCGACCGGCTCCTGGACGATGGACGAGCAGGCGAGGAACACCCCGAACCTGGACTTCGCCTTCCCGGCGAGCAGCGCGCCGGCGCTGGCCATCCAGCGGGACTGGCAGCAGAAGGACTCGCCGCGGGTGCAGTTCTACTCCCCGCTGGTGATCGTCACGCACCAGTCGGTGGCGGACGTGCTGAAGGCCAACGACCTTGCCGCCGTGAACGATTCGGGCGTCTGGACGTTCAACATGGACAAGTACGTGGAGGCCCTGAAGCAGGGCGGCCGGCAGTGGGAGACGCTGACGGACGCGGCCAAGCACCCGGAGCTGGCCGGCACGATGTACGTGTCGACCACGGATCCGGAGAGCTCCTCCTCGGGCGCCCTGTACCTGGCGGTCCTGTCCTACCTCGCGAACGGCAAGAAGGTGGTGTCCGACGACGCGGGCCTGAACGCCGTCAAGGGCGTCGTGTACGACGCGAACCGGTTCCAGGGGCTGCAGAAGGTCAGCAGTGACGGGCCGTTCCGGGAGTTCGGCGCGGGGGTCAACACGATGGTCTTCGCGTACGAGTCGCAGGCGGCCGCCCTGCCGATCCAGGGCAAGGAGATCGGGGACATGGTGGTGATGTACCCGACCACCACGATCAAGACGGACCACACCCTGGTGGCCAGGACGCCCGACGGCCAGAAACTGGCCGACGCGCTGGTGAACAGCCCTGAGCTGCGCAAGCTGGAGGCCAGGTTCGGCCTGCACCCGGACACCGAGCCCGACCTGTTCTGGAACGAGGTGCGGGGCAAGCAGCCGAAGTTCGTCCAGGACGTCCGGTCCGCGGGGCTGGCCCTGGCTCCGGTGCCCTCGCTCGAGTACATGAAGAAGCTCACCACCGCGGCGAAGACCGGGAGTGTGAAGTGACCCTCCGCACCAAGCGCCACAGCCGGCTCGCCGTGGCCCTGACGGCCGCTCTCGCCGCCGTGACCGCCTGCACCTCCGGCGGCGACGACCCCCGCCCCGGCCCCAGCGACCCGCCGGCCCCGACGGCCCGCGCCGGGGTGCTGCGCGTCCTGGCCGGCAGTGAACTCCAGGACCTGGCACCGGTCCTGGAGGACGCCAGGAAGGCCACCGGGGTGACGGTGCAGTTCTCCTGGACGGGCTCCGTCGACGGCGCCGACACCGTCTCCTCGGGCCGGGCCGACGGCAAGTACGACGCCGTGTGGTTCCCGTCCAACCAGTACCTGCGGCTCGATCCGGCCGGCCGGTCCAAGGTGGTCTCCGAGACCCCGGTGATGGTCTCGCCGGTGGCGATCGGGGTGCGCTCCTCGGTGCTCGGGGAACTCGGCTGGGGCGACGGCTCCAAGGTCACCTGGGCGCAGGTCGGCGAGGCGGCCGCGGCCGGCAAGCTGCCGTACGGGATGGCCGACCCGTCGCGTTCCAACTCGGGCTTCTCCACCCTGGTCGCGGTGGCCTCGGCCTTCTCCGGCGCCGGCGCGGCGCTGTCCGACGCGGACGTGCAGAAGGCCACGCCGCAGCTGAAGGAGTTCTTCAAGGGCCAGAAGCTGACCTCGGGCTCCTCCGGCTGGCTGGCGCAGGCGTACACCCGGGCCGAGTCGGGCGTGGTGGGCGCGCTGGTGAACTACGAGTCGGTGCTGCTGTCGCTGAACAGGACGCTGCCGCCGCAGCAGCAGCTGACGGTGGTGCGGCCGCTGGACGGCGTGGTGTCCGCGGACTACCCGCTCTCGCTGATGTCCGCCGCGTCGGCGGACCAGCGCGACGCGTTCCAGCGGCTGACCTCGTACCTGCTCAAGGAGGACGTGCAGAAACGCATCTCCGAGACCACGCTGCGCCGCCCCGCGACGGCGGGCGTCGCCCCCGCCGCCGGGCTGCCCTCGGACCGCCGCAGGGAACTGCCGTTCCCCGGCACCAGGCAGGTCGCGGACGGGCTGCTGGCCGCGTACCAGAACGAGCTGCGCCGCCCGTCCAGGACGGTGTACGTGCTGGACACCTCGGGCTCGATGGAGGGCTCGCGGATCGCCGCCCTGAAGTCGGCCCTGGGCCGGCTGACCGGGGCGGACGACACCCGCGGGGTGCGCCGCTTCCGGGACCGCGAGGAGATCACGCTGCTCTCCTTCGCCTCCGCGGTGAAGTGGACCAAGACCCACGTGGTGCCGCCCTCGGGCAGCCGGCCGGGCCCGGAGGCGGAGCTGGCGTCCATCGACGCGGACGTGCAGTCGCTGGCCGCCTCGGGCGGGACGGCGGTGTACTCCTCGCTGGAGGAGGCGTACCGGGTGATCGAGCGCCAGCAGGCGGCGGCCGGTGACGACCGGTTCACCTCGATCGTGCTGATGACCGACGGGGAGAGCAACGCCGGTGCCTCGGACGGCGACTTCAAGCGCTTCCACGACGCGCTGCCGGCCGCGGAGAAGCGGATCCCGGTGTTCCCGATCAAGTTCGGGGAGGCGGCGGTGGGCCAGCTCCAGGGGATCGCGGACCTGAGCGGCGGCAAGCTGTTCGACGGGACGGGCTCGCTGGACGGGGTGTTCGAGGAGATCCGTGGCTACCAGTGACGGATTCGGCTCCCGGCTGCTGCGCTACCTGGAGTCGCCCAAGAACCTGGTCGGCTGCGCGGGTGGCGCGGCCGGGCTGGGGCTGCACTTCGCCGGCCTGGGCGGGGCCTGGTGGCCGGGGGTGGTGGCCGCGCTGTACGGGGCGGGCGCGCTGCTGACGCCAGGCCCGACGCCCCCGCGGCCGCTCCCGGCCGGGCGGCCCGAGCCGCCCGAGGCCCCCGTACCGCCCGTACGGGAACCCGTGGAGCCCCCGCCTCCTGCGCCCGTTCCCGTGCCGGACCCGGAGCTGGAGGCGCTGGCCGCCTACCTGGAGACCGTGCCGCTGCCGCCCTCCGCCGAGGTGGACGCCCTGGTGGCGGCGCTGCGCGCGGCCGGCCCCGGGCCGGTGGCCGAGCGGATCGTCCGGCACCGGCTGCCGGTCGCGGTGGCCGGCTACCTGCGGGCGCGGACCTGGCAGCCCTGGGCGGGCCCGGGCACGCCGGACCCGGCGGCCGAACTGGCCGCGGAGGTCGGCCGGCTGGTGGGCGACCTGTCCTGATCCGTCGCCGGCGGGCCGGCCCATTACCACCGCGCACCTCCCCCGCCCCCGTCACGAACGAGTCGCCAAGATCTCACCTCCTGGACACGTTCGGGGGCTACCCAGCGGCCCGGCCCGCACGGCACACTTCTACGCGCGTCCTTCTACGCGCGTCGACGCGTCGCCGCGTGCACGCGCGCAAGCTCACGCGCACCTGCTCACGAACACCAGTTGACGGCCCATCCGCCGTCGCCCCACTCGGGAGAGTCGTCCATGCCCCTGAACCGCCGTGACTTCGTCACCCGGTCCGCCGCCACCGCCGCCGGCGCCGCCCTGGCCGGTGGCGCCGCCCTGGCCGCCGCCCCCTCCGCCGCGGCCGCCCAGCCGGACACGGCGGCCGCCAAGGGTCCGCAGCGCAAGCCGCGCACCCAGGCCTTCACCGTCATGGGCACCACCGACCTGCACGGCCGGGTGCTCAACTGGGACTACTTCACCGACGCCGAGTACACCGACAAGGCCCACAACGCGGTCGGCCTCGCCAAGATCTCCACCCTGGCCAACCAGGTGCGCGAGGAGAAGGGCTGGAACCGCTGCCTGCTCATCGACTCCGGTGACACCATCCAGGGCACCCAGCTGTCCTACTACTACGCCCGGATCGAGTCGATCGACACCGAGGCCGACACCGTGCCGGACCACCCGATGGCCGTCGCCATGAACCTCATGGAGTACGACGCCGCCGCGCTCGGCAACCACGAGTTCAACTACGGCATCCCGCTCCTGAAGGCCTACCAGGACCAGCTGGAGTTCCCGCTGCTGGGCGCCAACGCGCTGAACGCGAAGAACGAGAAGCCGGCCTTCAAGCCGTACGTGATCAAGGAGCTGCGGCTGGGCGAGGGCCGGCCGCTGAGGGTCGGCATCCTCGGCCTCACCAACCCGGGCATCGCGATCTGGGACAAGGCCAACGTCAGCGGCAAGATGGTCTTCCCCGGCATCGTCGAGACCGCCGCCACCTGGGTGCCGCGGATGAAGGCTGCGGGCGCGGACGTCATCGTGGTCTCCTCGCACTCGGGCTGCGACGAGGCGACCACCTGGGGCGACCAGCTGCCCTGGGCCGAGAACGCCTCGGTGGCCCTGGCGGAGACCGTCCCCGACATCGACGCGGTGCTGGTCGGCCACGCCCACAAGGAGATCGCCCAGCGCCTGGTCGTCAACAAGAAGACCGGCAGGACGGTCGTGCTCTCCGAGCCGCTCTGCTACGGCCAGCGGCTGACCTGCTTCGACTTCGAGGCCGAGTTCGCGGGCGGTGCCTGGAAGGTCTCCTCGGTCTCCTCCCGGCTGCTGAACTCCAACACCGTGCCGGAGAACCCGGAGATCACCGACGCGATCGCCGGGCAGCACAAGAAGGTCGTCGCGTACGTCAACCAGAACATCGGCAGCAGCAAGATCGCACTGTCGATCGCCGAAGCCCCCTTCAAGGCCACCCCGATCATCGACCTGATCGGCAGGGTCCAGGCCGACGCCGTCAAGACGGCACTGGCGGGCGGGCAGTACGCCGGCCTCCCGGTGCTGGCCCAGGCCGCCCCGTTCAACCGCACCGCCCTGATCCCGTCCGGCCAGGTGAAGCTGCGCGACGCCGCGGGCCTGTACATCTACGAGAACACCCTGGAGGCCCGCATCCTGACGGGCGCCCAGCTCAAGGACTACCTTGAGTACTCGGTGAAGTACTACAACCAGCTCGCCCCGGGCGCCCCGGTCGACAAGGACACCCTGACCGGCGCCGAGGCCACCCCGGACTACAACTACGACTCGGTCTACGGCCTGAGCTACGACATCGACATCGCCCAGCCGAAGGGCCGGCGGATCGTCAACCTGTCCTTCCAGGGCAAGCCGATCGACCCGGCCGCCGAGTTCGTCCTCGCCGTCAACAACTACCGCGCCAACGGCGGCGGCAACTTCCCGCACGTCGCCAAGGCCAAGATGATCTGGTCGGACTCCGACGAGATCCGCAACACCATGATCGCCTGGGTGAAGGCCAAGGGCACCATCGACCCCGCCGACTTCTTCACCGACTCCTGGCGCCTCGTCCGCGCCGGCCAGCCGGTCTTCTGACCGACGCTCCCACCGGAAGGCCGTCGCCCCCGTCGGGGCGGCGGCCTTCCGGCCTGTCCGGTGGAAGAATGGCTCCATGAGCGAGTTGCAGATCCCGGAGCGCCACGCGCGGCTGCTGGCCTACGCGCAGAGTCTGACGCCTCCCAGCGGTTGGAAGATCGAGATCTCCGGCGACGAGATCATCATGATGGCCGGCCCATCGGTGATCCATCAACGCAACCTGCTGCTTGTGCGCGAGCAGTTCGACGCCCACCGCCCCGCCGACCTGATGCCCAGCGAGAACACCGACCTCGCCTCCCCGAACGTCGGCAAGCTGCGCAACCCCGACCTGACCTACATCCCGCTTTCGGCGCTCGAGGAGGGCGGCAACCAGGTCCCCGCCGAACAGGCCGCCATCGCCGTGGAGATCGTCTCCCCGTCGAACCCGGAGAACGACCTGGTCGGCAAGGTCCGCGACTATCCGCTGATGGCCATCCCGCTGTACCTGCTGATCGACCCTCGCGAGGGCGAGCTGACGCTCTACTCCGAGCCGTCCGGCAGCGGCTACCACCGTCAGTGGAGCGGCAGGTTCGGGGACCCGGTCCCGGTCCCGGCCCCCTTCGACTTCACGCTCGCCACCGACGCCCTGGTCCGCTACCCGGCCTGAACGGTCGAGTGCCACGGGCCTCCCGGCGGCACCCGCCGGGAGGCCCGCACATTCGACGTCCCCGGATCGGAACCGGATCGGAACCGGATCAGAAGGGGAAGACCGCGCGCTCGTGCTGGACGGAGATCCACTTCACGGTGGTGAAGGCGTCCACCGTGGCCTCGCCGTTGAGGCGGCCGACGCCGGAGTTCTTCTCGCCGCCGAAGGGCACGCCCGGCTCGTCGGCGATGGTGCCGCCGTTGACGTGGATCATGCCGGTCTCGACCCGCTGGGCGACCTTCACGCCGCGCTCGACGTTGCCGGTGTGCACCGCCCCGCTGAGCCCGAACGGCGAGTCGTTGGCGAGCCGCACGGCCTCGTCCTCGCCGTCGAAGGGCACCAGCAGCACGATCGGGCCGAAGAGTTCGTTGCGCAGGATCGGCGCGTCCTCCGCGAGGCCGGTGAGCACCGTCGGCGCCATCAGGCTGCCGACCGTGGTGCCGCGCAGCAGCGCGGTGGCGCCGGCCGCGACGGCCTGGTCGACCTGGGCGTCGAGGGCGTCGGCCTGGACGGGGTTGATCAGCGGGCCGATGTGGGTGGCCGGGTCCCTCGGGTCGCCGACGACGAGCGAGGCCACCTTGGCGACGAACTTCTCGGTGAACTCGGCCTCGACGGCGCGGTCCACCAGCACCCGGTTCGCCGACATGCAGACCTGCCCCTGGTGGACGAAGCGGCTGAACACCGCCGCGTCCACGGCGTGGTCCACGTCCGCGTCGTCCAGCACGATCAGCGCGCTGTTGCCGCCGAGCTCCAGGACCGTCCGCTTGAAGTGGCCTGCGGCGACGGTGGCGACGTGCCGGCCGACCTTGTCGGAGCCGGTGAACGAGATCACCTTGGGCACCGGGTGCTCCAGGAAGGCGTCGCCGACCTCGGCGATGTCCGTGATCACCACGTTCAGCAGGCCGGGCGGCAGGCCCGCCTCCTCGAAGAGCTTGGCGATCAGCCCGCCGCCGACCACCGGGGTCTCCTGGTGCGGCTTGAGGACGACGCCGTTGCCGAGCGCGAGCGCCGGGGCGACGGCCTTGAGCGCCAGGTACAGCGGGAAGTTGAACGGGCTGATCACGCCGACCACGCCGACCGGCAGCCGGTAGAGCCGGTTCTCCCGGCCCTGGGCGGGCGAGGTCAGCAGCCGGCCCTCGGGGGCCACGGACTGGTACAGGCAGTCCCGCAGCAGGTCCTTGACCAGCGACAGTTCGAAGCCCGCCTTCAGCGCGGTGCCGCCGAGCTCCGCCATGATCGCCCCGACGATCTCCGGCTCCCACTCCTCCAGAAGCCGCAGCGCCCGCTCGAAGACCAGCCGCCGCTGGTACGGGTTGGTGGCGGCCCACTCCTTCTGGGCGCGCTGGGCCGCGCGGTAGGCCAGGTCGACCTCGGCGACGGTGGCGACGGTGATGGTGGCGAGCTTGTCCCCGGTGTAGGGATCGACGTCGACGATGTCCCAGGAGCCGCTGCCCGTGCGCCACTCGCCGTCGATGTACTGCAGCGCCAACTCGGAGAAGTACGACATCTGATCCCTCTCATGCACCGACCTGATGAGACATCATCGTACTGACGTATTACAGCTCCTGGCGCACCGCGTACAGAAGATCGCGGGTCAGTTCCGGGCTCAGGCTGTCGGCGACCAGGTCGTCCATCGCCTGCCGGTACTCGGCCACCTCGGTCGGCTTGTCGAGGTAGAGCGCGGTGGTGAACTGCTCCAGGTACACCACGTCCGCCAGCTCGGCCTCGGCGAAGCCCAGGACGGTGAACGCGCCGCTCTCCGCGCTCAGTCCGGCGTTGCCCAGCGGCAGCACCTGGAGCCGGACGTTGGGCAGCTCGCCGAGCTCCAGCAGCCGGTCCAGCTGGCCGCGCATCAACCCGGGACCGCCCCAGGGCCGGCGCAGCGCGGCCTCGTCCAGCACGGCGACCAGCCGCGGCGCCCGCTCCCCGGTGAGCACCCCCTGCCGCTTGAGGCGTACGTCGACCCTGCGCTCGATCTCCTCCGGACCGTTGGCGTGGCAGCCGGCGGTGACCACGGCCCGGGCGTAGTCGGCGGTCTGCAACAGCCCGTGGACGAACTGGACCTCGTAGCTGCGGATCTCGGCCGCGGCCTCCTCCAGCCCGAGGTAGTTCTGGAACCAGCCGGGCAGCACGTCCCCGTACTCGTGCCACCAGGAGCTGGCGTTGGCGTCGCGCAGCAGCCCGAGCACGGTGGCCCGCTCCGGCTCGGCCTCGACCCCGTACAGGGTCAGCAGGTCGGCCACGTCACGCTCCTTGAAGCCGACCCGGCCGAGTTCCATCCGGCTGATCTTCGACTCGGAGGCCCGGATCGAGTACCCGGCCTCCTCCCGGCTGACGCCTCTGGCCTCGCGGAGCTTGCGCAGCTGGGTGCCGAGCAGCAGACGCCGTACGGTGGCGCCCCCGCCTGCCTGAGTCGTGCCCATCGAAGTCACCCTCCGCACTCGCCCAGCCCCCCGGCCGTCGGCCGCAGTCTGCCACCTGGCACCGACGAACAACAGCCCGCTGCCGGGGAACCGCCGGGGCCACGGACGACTCCGGCCACTGCCGGCCACCGTACGTCCGGGCCCCGCAGCTCAGGGCCCCGAAAGTTCCCGGCCCCGAAGTTCCGGGCCTCGAAGTCCCGGACCCCGAGGTGCTCGACCGCTCCCGGCGCCGCCACCGTCAGGGCACGCGACGGCGCCCGCCCTCCAACTGGTCGGGGAAGAGGGCAGGCGCCAGGAGACCGCGTTGGCCCGGCGACACTGGCGGGGGCAGCGGGTTGAGCTCCCGGCGATGCGGCGCCGGGGGTTCGGTGGGGCCGGTCGGACCGTCGGCCGTCAGACCACCAGGGGGCGGTCCGTGGGTCGGATCGGAGCGGGAAGCGGGGTCTTGCCGCCCAGGTACGAGTCCACCGCGGCAGCGGCCGAACGGCCCTCCGCGATGGCCCAGACGATCAGTGACTGGCCACGGCCGGCGTCTCCGCAGACGTACACGCCATCGACATTGGTGGCGAACCGGCCATCGCGGGCAATGTTACCGCGCGCGTCGAGGTCCGCTCCCAGCTGCTCGACCAGCCCGTTGCGCACGTCCGTCCCGGTGAAGCCCATGGCCAGGGTGACGAGCTGGGCGGGGACGGCCCGCTCGGTGCCCGGGACGGGCTCGAACCGGCCGTCCCTGAACTCGACCTCGACCAGGTGCAGTTCCTGGACGTTGCCGTCCTCGTCACCGGCGAAGTGGGTGGTGCTGACGGAGTAGATCCGCTCGCCGCCCTCCTCGTGCGCGGAGGTGACCTTGTACGTCATCGGCATGGTCGGCCACGGCTGGTTCCCGGGCCGGTCCTCGCCGGGCCGCGGCATGATCTCCAGCTGGGTGACGGAGGCCGCCCCCTGCCGGTGGGCGGTGCCGACGCAGTCCGCGCCGGTGTCGCCGCCGCCGATCACGACCACGTGCTTGCCCTTGGCGCTGATCGGCGACTCCACGAAGTCGCCCTCCTGCACCTTGTTGGCCAGCGGCAGGTACTCCATGGCCTGGTACACACCCTTGAGCTCGCGCCCGGGCACCGGCAGGTCGCGGGCCGTCGTGGCGCCGGCCGCGACCACCACGGCGTCGAAGCGCTCGCGCAGCTGCTGCCCGGTGATGTCCTCGCCGACGTGCACGCCGGTGCGGAACCGGGTGCCCTCCGCCCGCATCTGCTCGACGCGGCGGTTGATGTGGCGCTTCTCCATCTTGAACTCGGGGATGCCGTAGCGCAGCAGCCCGCCGATCCGGTCGGCCCGCTCGTACACCACCACGGTGTGCCCGGCCCTGGTGAGCTGCTGGGCGGCGGCGAGGCCGGCCGGTCCCGAGCCCACCACGGCGACGGTCTTGCCGGACAGCCGTTCCGGCACCTGCGGGATGACCCCGCCCCGGTCCCAGGCCTTGTCGATGATGGTGACCTCGACGTTCTTGATGGTCACCGCGTCCTGGTTGATGCCGAGGACGCACGCGGACTCGCAGGGAGCCGGGCACAGGCGGCCGGTGAACTCCGGGAAGTTGTTGGTGGCGTGCAGCCGCTCGATGGCACCGGTGAAGTCGTCCCGGTAGGCCAGGTCGTTCCACTCGGGGATGAGGTTCCCGAGCGGGCAGCCGTTGTGGCAGAACGGGATGCCGCAGTCCATGCAGCGGCCGGCCTGCTTGGTGATGATCGGCAGGAGGCTGCGCTCGACGTAGACCTCGTTCCAGTCCTTGATCCGCACGTCGACCGGGCGGCGCTCGGCCAGCTGCTTGGGCGTGGTCAGGAAGCCCTTGGGGTCAGCCATTTGCCGCCTCCATCATCTTGCGCGTGGTCTCGGCCTCGGAGAGGCCGTCGCGCTCGGCGGCGTCCTTGGCGGCGAGCACTGCCTTGTAGTCGGTCGGCATGATCTTGGAGAAGCGGGAGACCCCGCTGCCCCAGTCCGCCAGGAGCTCGGCGGCGACGGTGGAGCCGGTCTCCTCGTAGTGCTGCTGCACGGTCTCGCGCAGCCAGTCGCGGTCAGCGGCGGTGGGGGCCTCGATGCCCACCATCCCGTCGTTGACGTTCGCCGGGCGCAGGTCCAGGACGTACGCGATGCCGCCGGACATGCCGGCCGCGAGGTTGCGTCCGGTCTCGCCGAGGACGACGACCCGGCCGCCGGTCATGTACTCCAGGCCGTGGTCACCCACGCCCTCGACCACCAGGGTGGCCCCGGAGTTGCGGACGGCGAAGCGCTCGCCGGCCTTGCCGCGCAGGTGGACGCGGCCCGAGGTGGCGCCGTAGCCGATGGTGTTGCCGGCGATGACGTGGTTCTGCGCGTCGTTGCCGATGGCCGCGGCCTCGCGGGCCGGGCGGACGACGAGCACGCCGCCCGAGAGGCCCTTGCCGACGTAGTCGTTGGCGTCGCCCTCCAGCCGCAGGGTCACGCCGCGCGGCAGGAACGCGCCGAAGGACTGCCCGGCGGAGCCGGTGAAGGTGACGTCGATGGTCCCCTCCGGCAGGCCCTCACCGCGGTACCGCTTGGTCACCTCGTGGCCGAGCATGGTGCCGACGGTGCGGTTGACGTTGCGGATCGGCAGCTGCACCCGCACCGACTCGCCGCGCTCCAGGGCGTCCTCGGCCAGTGCGATCAGCTGGTTGTCCAGGGCCTTGTCCAGCGCGTGGTCCTGGGTGGTGGTGCGGTGTCTGGCGGCGCCCTCGGGCAGCGCCGGCACGTGGAACAGCGGAGCCAGGTCGAGCCCGGCGGCCTTCCAGTGGTCGATCGCGGCCCTGGCGTCGATGTGCTCGGCGTGGCCGACGGCCTCCTCGATCGAGCGGAAGCCCAGCGAGGCCAGGATCTCCCGGACCTCCTCGGCGATGAACTCGAAGAAGTTGACCACGAATTCGGGCTTGCCGGAGAACCGCTCGCGCAGCACCGGGTTCTGGGTGGCGACGCCGACCGGGCAGGTGTCCAGGTGGCAGACGCGCATCATGATGCAGCCGGAGACCACCAGCGGGGCGGTCGCGAAGCCGAACTCCTCGGCGCCGAGCAGCGCGGCGATCACCACGTCGCGGCCGGTCTTCAGCTGGCCGTCGGTCTGCACCACGATCCGGTCGCGCAGCCCGTTCAGCAGCAGCGTCTGCTGGGTCTCCGCGAGCCCCAGCTCCCAGGGGCCGCCGGCGTGCTTCAGCGAGGTGAGCGGCGAGGCGCCCGTCCCGCCGTCGTGGCCGGAGACCAGGACGACGTCCGCGTGCGCCTTGGACACACCCGCCGCGACCGTCCCGACGCCGACCTCGGAGACCAGCTTCACGTGGATGCGGGCCGCCGGGTTGGCGTTCTTGAGGTCGTGGATCAGCTGCGCCAGATCCTCGATCGAGTAGATGTCGTGGTGCGGCGGCGGCGAGATCAGGCCGACGCCCGGGGTGGAGTGCCGGGTCCTGGCGACCCACGGGTACACCTTGTGGCCGGGCAGCTGGCCGCCCTCGCCGGGCTTGGCGCCCTGGGCCATCTTGATCTGGATGTCGTCCGCGTTGACCAGGTACTCGGAGGTGACGCCGAACCGGCCGGAGGCGACCTGCTTGATCGCCGAGCGGCGCTCCGGGTCGTACAGCCGGTCCGGGTCCTCGCCGCCCTCGCCGGTGTTGGACTTGCCGCCGAGGCGGTTCATCGCGATGGCCAGCGTCTCGTGCGCCTCGCGCGAGATCGAGCCGTACGACATGGCTCCGGTGGAGAAGCGCCTGACGATCTCGGAGACCGGCTCGACCTCCTCGACCGGGATCGGCTCCTGCCCGAGCCCGTTCAGCCGGAACAGGCCGCGCAGCGTCATCAGCCGCTCGGACTGCTCGTTCACCCGGTCCGTGTACTGCTTGAAGATGTCGTACCGGCGGTTGCGGGTGGCGTGCTGGAGCCTGAAGACGGTGTCCGGGTCGAACAGGTGCGGCTCGCCCTCGCGGCGCCACTGGTACTCGCCGCCGATCTCCAGCGCGCGGTGCGCGGCCGGGATGCCGGAGGCGGGGTACGCCTTGGCGTGCCGGGCGGCGGTCTCCCTGGCGAGCTCCTCCAGGCCGATGCCGCCGAGCTTGGTGGTGGTGCCGGCGAAGTAGCCGTCGACGAGGTCCTGGGAGAGGCCGATGGCCTCGAAGACCTGGGCGCCGCGGTAGGAGGCGACGGTCGAGATGCCCATCTTGGACATGACCTTGAGCACGCCCTTGCCGAGCGCCTTGATCAGGTTCTTGATCGCCTTCTCGGGCTCGACGCCCTCGATGAAGACCCCCTGGGCGACCAGGTCCTCGACCGACTCCATCGCCAGGTACGGGTTGACGGCACCCGCGCCGTAGCCGATCAGCAGCGCGACGTGGTGCACCTCGCGGACGTCGCCGGCCTCGACCAGCAGCGACACCTGGGTGCGCTGCTTGGTGCGGATGAGGTGGTGGTGGACGGCGGAGGTGAGCAGCAGCGAGGGGATCGGCGCGTGCTCGGCGTCCGAGTGCCGGTCGGAGAGCACGATGATCCGGGCGCCGTCGGCGATGGCGGCGTCGGCCTCGGCGGCGATCGCGGCCAGCCGGGAGGCCAGGCCCTCGCCGCCGGCGGCGACCTTGTACAGACCGGAGAGCGTGACGGCCTTGAGGCCGGGCTGGTCGCCGTCCGCGTTGATGTGGACGAGCTTGGCCAGCTCGTCGTTGTCGATCACCGGGAAGGTGATGCCGACGGAGCGGCAGGCGGCGGCCTCGGCGGCCAGCAGGTTGCCCTCCGGGCCGAGGTTGGACAGCAGCGAGGTGACCAGCTCCTCGCGGATGGCGTCCAGCGGCGGGTTGGTGACCTGCGCGAAGAGCTGCACGAAGTAGTCGAACAGCAGGCGCGGCTTCTCGCTCAGCGCGGCGATCGGCGAGTCGGTGCCCATCGAGCCGAGCGCCTCGCCGCCGGTCCGCGCCATCGGCGCGAGGATGACCCGCAGCTCCTCCTCGGTGTAGCCGAAGGTCTGCTGGCGGCGGGTGACGGAGGCGTGGGTGTGCGCGATGTGCTCGCGCTCGGGCAGCTTGGCGAGCTGGATCTGCCCGCCGTCCACCCACTCCTCGTACGGGTGCTCGGCGGCGAGGGCGGACTTGATCTCCTCGTCCTCGACGATCCGGCCCTCGACGGTGTCCACCAGGAACATCCGGCCGGGCTGGAGGCGGCCCTTCCTGACGACCTTCTCCTGGTCGATGTCGAGCACGCCGACCTCGGAGGAGAGGACGACCAGGCCGTCCTCGGTGATCCAGTACCGGGCCGGGCGCAGGCCGTTGCGGTCGAGCACGGCACCGATCCGGATGCCGTCGGTGAAGGTGACGCAGGCCGGGCCGTCCCAGGGCTCCATCAGGTTGGAGTGGTACTGGTAGAACGCGCGGCGGGCCGGGTCCATGGTGGCGTGGTTCTCCCACGCCTCCGGGATCATCATCAGCACCGAGTGCGGCAGCGAGCGGCCGCCGAGGTGGAGCAGCTCCAGGACCTCGTCGAAGGAGGCGGAGTCGGAGTGGTCCGGGGTGCAGATCGGGAAGATCCGCTCCAGGCCCTGCCCGTTCCCGTTGGCGGGGATGAGGTCGGTGGCGAGCTGGGACTCCCGGGCCCGCATCCAGTTGCGGTTGCCCTTGACCGTGTTGATCTCGCCGTTGTGCGCGACGAAGCGGTACGGGTGGGCGAGCGGCCAGCTCGGGAAGGTGTTGGTGGAGAACCGCGAGTGCACCAGGCCGATCGCGGACGCGTAGGTGCGGTCCGACAGGTCGGGGAAGAAGGGCTCCAGCTGGCCGGTGGTCAGCATGCCCTTGTAGACGATGGTGCGGGCGGACAGCGACGGGAAGTACACCCCGGCCTCGCGCTCGGACCGCTTGCGGGCCACGAAGGCGACCCGGTCCAGCTCGATGCCGGCCAGGCCGGCCTTCGCCAGGAAGAGCTGCCGGAACCGCGGCATCACGCTGCGCGCGGTGGCCCCGAGCAGGTCCGGGGTGACCGGGACGTCGCGCCAGCCGAGGACGGTCAGCCCCTCCTCCAGCGCGATCGCCTCGATCCGGGCGACGGCGGCCGCGCAGGTCTCGTCCTCGTCCGGCAGGAACGCGATGCCGACGGCGTAGGACCCGGCCGCCGGGAGCTCGAAGGCGACCTTCCCGCGCAGGAAGGCGTCCGGGATCTGGGTCAGGATGCCCGCGCCGTCACCGGAGTCCGGATCGGCGCCGGTGGCGCCGCGGTGCTCCAGGTTGCGCAGGACGTTCAGCGCCTGCTCGACGATGGTGTGGTCGGCGATGCCGGTCAGCGTGGCGACGAAACCGACGCCACAGGCGTCGTGCTCGTTTCGCGGGTCGTACAGGCCCTGAGCAGCAGGTCGCGCATCCGGCACGAGCGCGTACGGCCGGCGGGCGGCGCCGGCCTGGTGCTCGTTGGCGGAGTGCATGGATGCAGACAGCATCGGCTCTCCCGTCGTCGTCTTTCGGCAAGTTGATGCAAGGAGGGACGACGTTGGCCCTGATGCGATGGTGCAAGTTACATGATGCCCGTGATCCTGAGAAGCGAAATATCCCGTCCACATGGCGGAATGACGCGCAGGTCAGAGGGTGTGTGAGGGGACGCGCCACAGTGCGCGTCCCGACGATTGTGCCCAACCGTCCGCGGCCTGAAACAGCGGCGAAACCGGATCGTCATGGAAGCCGATCATGGTTGCCTGCGAATCCATCCCGGGAGCCCGTCCGCGGATGCGAATCCGCGGCGAAGGGGCTCGAATGATGAGACAGTGCCAGGCCCCGCTCGCCGTCCATGTGTGAAACGTCACGCACTGACCAGCATAGTCATGCACGCCCGCGGTTAGCCCACATGGCCGCCGATCAGCAACCCGAGCAGGTAGGTCACCCCGGCCGCGGCGCCGCCCAGCACCAGCTGCCGCAGCCCGCTGAACCACCAGCTGCGCGCCGTCACCCTGGCCACCACCGCACCGCACAGGAACAGCCCGGCGCCCGCCAGCAGCATGGCGGGCAGCAGCGTGGTCGCCCCCAGCAGGTACGGCAGCAGCGGCAGCAGCGCGCCGAGCGCGAAGCACAGGAAGGACGAGCCGGCCGCCACCAGCGGCGAGGGCAGGTCGGTCGGGTCGACGCCCAGCTCCTCGCGGGCGTGCACCTCCAGGGCCAGCTCCGGGTCCGCGGACAGCTGCCGGGCCACCTCGTGGGCCAGCTCCGGGTCCACCCCGCGCGAGACGTACAGCTGGGCCAGCTCGGCCAGCTCCCCGTGCGGGTTGCGGCTCAGCTCCAGCCGCTCGACCTCGATCTCGGCCTGGACGAGCTCCCGCTGCGAGGCCACCGAGGTGTACTCCCCCGCCGCCATCGAGCAGGCGCCGGCCGCCAGGCCCGCCAGCCCGGTGAGGATCACCGTCCCGTTGGAGGCCGCACCGCCGACCACACCCGTCATCAGCGCGAAGTTGGACACCAGCCCGTCCACCGCCCCGAACACGGCCGGCCGCAGCCAGCCCCCGTTGACGTCCCTGTGGTGGTCGGCCGCGGGTATCCGGGGCTGGTGTCCGGCGTCGGCCTCCACGGTGATCGCACTCATCGTCATTCCCCTCCGTCGTCGTTCGTCAGCCCTGAACGTAGCCCTTCTGACCTGGGCATTTCCAGCAAAGTAAGGCTGTCCGAACACCACTGAGGCCACCCTTCGCAAACCTCGCGAAGGGTGGCCTCAGTGCGGAGAAGTCCCAGGTCAGATCGGGTTCTTGGCGTCCTCGCCGGCCGTCTCCCCGTCCACGGGATCGGCCTGCTTGCGCAGAACCGGCTTCCCGTCGGCCTTCTCCTCGACGCTCTTGCCGTTCTTCTCCCCCACCGGGGCGTCCTCCGCCGGGGTGCCGTCCGCCGGCGCGCCCTCCACCACGTGCGCGGCCGGATCGACGCCCGCCGGGTCCTCCCGGCCGGGCCGGGTCCTGCCGACGATCACGAAGTACGCGACCGCGCCGAGGAACACCGCGATGGACACCCAGTCGTTCAGCCGCAGGCCGAAGTAGACGTGCGCGTCGTCGATCCGCAGCCACTCGATCCAGAACCGGCCCACCGTGTACGCGGCCACGTACAGCGCGAAGGCCCGGCCGTGGCCCAGCCTGAACCGGCGGTCCGCCCAGATCACCAGCAGCGCGACACCGACGCACCACAGCGACTCGTACAGGAAGGTCGGGTGGTAGACGCCCTTCACGACCTCGCCGTCGGGCAGCGTCTTGTCGATCTCCAGGCCCCACGGCAGGGTGGTCGACCGGCCGTACAGCTCCTGGTTGAAGTAGTTGCCCCAGCGGCCCAGCGCCTGGGCGAGCGCGATGCCGGGCGCGATGGCGTCGGCGTACGCGGGCAGCGGCACGCCCCGGCGGCGGGCACCGATCCAGGCGCCGACCGCGCCCAGCGCGACCGCGCCCCAGATGCCGAGGCCGCCCTCCCAGATCTTGAGGGCGTCCCAGGGGTTCTTCCCGTCGGCGAAGTACAGTCGGCCGCCGTCGGTGATCACGTGGTACAGGCGGCCGCCGACCAGGCCGAACGGCACGGCCCACACGGCGATGTCACCGACCGTGTGCTTGGCACCGCCCCGGGCGACCCAGCGCTTGCTGCCGAGCCAGACGGCGACGACGACACCGAGGATGATGCAGAAGGCGTAGGCGCGCAGCGGGATCGGTCCGATGTACAGGACGCCCCGCGACGGGCTGGGAATGTAGGCGATATCCATGGCAGTTCCGACGCTACAGGGTCCGACGGCCCCGTCGGACACCCCTGGGGTCACAGAAACCGAACAACGGGCCGCGCCGCCCCCTCCGGACGGGGAGGGGACGGGCGGGACCGGGATCGCGCTCAGCCGGCCGTCGGCGACGGGTTGTTGGCCTCCGAGGCGGTGCTGGTCGGCGCCGGGGTCTGCCCGTGCGAGCCCGCCGTACCCAGCTGCTTGCCCTGGTTCGCGGCGTCCACCCACTTCACCAGGTTCGCCGGGGTGATCTCCTCGCCGCCGTTCTTCGGGTAGATCGGCTGGCCGTTGAGCAGCACCGTCGGGGTGGACTTGAAGCTGGACTTGTCGAAGTCCTGCTGCACCGCGGACACCCACCCGCCGAACTTGTTGTCCTTCACGCAGGACTGGAACTCGGGCGTGTCCAGGCCGTTGACCTGCTTGGCCAGGCTGAGCAGGACGGCCTTGTCGCCGAAGGCGTCGTTGGTCTCCTCCGGCTGGTTGCGGTACAGCACGTCGTGGAAGTCCCGGAACCGCCCGGCGTCCTGGGCGCAGCCCAGCGCGTTGGCGCCCGTCCTGGACCCCTTGCCCGACACGGCCCGGTCGATGAACGACACGATGTGGTAGTTCGTGAAGATCTTCCCGGCGTCCTCCAACTGGTCGATGGTCGCCGAGAACTCCCGCTCGAAGGTGCCGCAGGCGGGGCAGCGCGGGTCCTCGTAGATGGTGAGGACGGAGGGCGCGTTGCCGGCGCCGACCGGGATGACCAGGTTCTTGTCGCCGATCGTCCCGGCCGGTACGGCGGTCGGGGTCTCCGGCTTGGAGCGCTGGTTCTGCACCACGACGCCGACGATCACCGCCGCGGCGATCACCGCGAGCACGGAGCCGCCCACGATCAGCTTCTTCCTGCGCCGGGAGGAGGCCTCATCGGCGGCCCGCTGTTCCTGCATCCGCTCGCGGGCGGTGCGCTTGCCTTCTCGGTTCTTATCGCTCATTGCCTTGACATCCACGGTCGGGGGCCTTCGTCGGGTGCGGGGATGTGGGGGTCAGCTCGCCAGCCAGCCGTCTGCCGACAGCCGGGTACGGGGCCGCCACAGCAGCCACCCGGCCAGCAACAGGAATCCGGTGTCGCGCAGGATCTCCTGGAGGTACTCCGTCCGGGACTCGTCGACGTGCCCGCCGCCGCCGAAGCAGCCGCAGTCGATCGAGATGCCACGGGCCCAGGCGGAGGCGATCCCGGCGATGAAGACCAGCAGCAGCAGCGCGGAGACCCCTGCCACCAGCCGGACACCGAGGCCCACCACCAGCAGCAGGGCCAGCGCCAGCTCCAGGAACGGCAGGCCGTAACCGATCGGCTTCACCAGGCCCTCGGGCAGGATCTCGTACGCCCGCACCGCCTGGGCGGCCTCCGCCGGATCGGAGACCTTGGCCAGTCCGGCCCACCCCCAGACCACCGCGAGACCGAGCCGGACGACGGTGCCGAGCCACTCGCTCCAGACCGGCACCGGCCGCCGCGCCATCGGCGCGGGCGCGGAACCACCGGGCTGCGCGGCCATCAGGGAACCCCCCTCGGGAAACTCGTTCACTCCCTGATGAACCGTAAGGGACGAAGGCCGGTTCCTCCGTATTCAGGAATTAAGCCGGATGAGTGACGTTCTGTCCGATAACTCGAACACTCACGCGTCACCGGCACCCCGCCCGCCACCCGGAATCGAACAGATCGGGATGCCGAGCCGCCTCCGCACAAGCCACCGCCTCCCGCTCCGCCCGCTCGGCCCCCCGCTTCGCCAACGCGTGCCCCACCTCGACATGCACCCCGACCGCCGCCCCCAGCGCCAACGCGGCCACCACCGCCCGCAGCAGAACGGCCCGCTGGAGACCCCGCACCGGCTCACCCCTTCCGCTCACCCCACAACCCCGGCACACCTCGTTCGTGCACTCCTCCCTCCACTCAACGCCGCCCACCCCCACCCGATGCGTCCCCCCACCCCCAGTTCACCCGTTCGGGTCCACCCCCACCCCCGACACCCCCTCACCCTCACCCTCACCGCGCCACCCCACCCCCAGCCCCCACCCTCCCGAAAGCCCCCCGACCACACCCCCACCCCACCCTCCCGAAAGCCCCCAGAAAACCCGACGACCCCCCACTCCCCAAGGAGTGAAGGGCCGTCAGCCACCCGCTCTACCGCGCGTCAGCGCCTCCGCACGCCCCCAGCCAACTCCCCCGCCAGCCCCCGCACCGCGTCCAACGCCCCCGCCTCATCCTGGCCCGCGGCCAGGATCCGCTTCACGAACGCCGACCCCACGATCACCCCGTCCGCGAACCGCGCGACCTCCGCCGCCTGCACCGGGTCCGAGACCCCGAGCCCGACACAGACCGGCAGGTCCGTCGTCGCCCTGGTCCGGGCGACCAGGTCCTCGGCCATGGAGCCGACCGCCGACCGCGTCCCGGTCACCCCCATGACGGCGGCCGCGTACACGAACCCGCTGCCCGCCGCGGTGACCTCCGCCAGCCGCGCGTCCTTGCTGCTGGGGGCGACCACGAACACGGTGTCCAGCCCGTGCTCGTCCGCCGCCTTGCGCCACTCCTCGGACTCCTCCACCGGCAGGTCCGGCAGGATGCACCCGGCCCCGCCCGCGGCCGCGAGGTCGGCCGCGAACCGCGCCACCCCGTAGCGGTCGACCGGGTTCCAGTACGTCATCACGAGCACCGGCGCCTCGGGGTGCGCAGCGGCGACCTCCTGGACGGTCCTCAGCACGTCCTTGATCCGCACACCGCCCCGCAGCGCGATGTCGTCGGCGGTCTGGATGACCGCGCCGTCCAGCACCGGGTCGGAGTGCGGCAGCCCGACCTCGACCACGTCGCAGCCGCCCTCGATCAGCGCGTTGATCGCCCGGATGCCGCCGTCCACGGTCGGGAACCCGGCCGGCAGGTACCCGATCAGCGCGGCCCGGTCCTCCGCCTTGGCCGCCGCCAGGACACCACTCAGCTTCGAAGTCATGATCACTTACCCCCCTCGGCGGAGCCGTTGCCGGCACCGTTCCCAGCGCCTTCGCCCGCGGACCCCGCACCCGGCTCGTCGTACAGCCCGAAGTACTCCGCCGCCGTGTGCATGTCCTTGTCCCCGCGCCCCGACAGCGAGACCAGGATGGTCGCCTCGGGCCCGAGCTCGCGCCCCAGCTCCAGCGCCCCGGCGAGCGCGTGGGCGCTCTCGATGGCCGGGATGATGCCCTCGGTGCGGGACAGCAGCCGCAGCGCCTGCATCGCCGCGTCGTCGGTGACCGGACGGTACTCCGCCCGCCCGGTGTCCTTCAGCCAGGCGTGCTCGGGGCCGACCCCGGGGTAGTCCAGCCCGGCCGAGATCGAGTGCGACTCGATGGTCTGCCCGTCCTCGTCCTGGAGGACGTACGTCCGGGAGCCGTGCAGCACCCCCGGGTCCCCCTTGGTGAGAGTGGCCGCGTGCCGCGGCGTCTCGGCCCCCTCGCCGGCGGCCTCGCAGCCGACCAGCCTCACCCCGGCGTCCGGGATGAACTCGTGGAAGATCCCCATCGCGTTGGAGCCGCCGCCGACACAGGCCACGACCGCGTCGGGCAGCCTGCCGGTCCGGTCGAGAACCTGCTGCCGCGCCTCGACCCCGATGACCCGGTGGAAGTCGCGGACCATCATCGGGAACGGGTGCGGCCCGGCGACGGTGCCGAACAGGTAGTGGGTGGAGTCGACGTTGGCGACCCAGTCCCGGAACGCCTCGTTGATGGCGTCCTTGAGCGTCCGGCTGCCGGACGTGACGGCCACCACCTCGGCGCCCAGCATCCGCATCCGGGCGACGTTGAGCGCCTGGCGCCGGGTGTCGACCTCGCCCATGTAGATGGTGCAGTCGAAGCCGAACAGCGCGCAGGCGGTCGCGGTGGCCACGCCGTGCTGGCCGGCGCCGGTCTCGGCGATGATCCGGGTCTTGCCCATCCGCCTGGTGAGCAGTGCCTGGCCCAGCACGTTGTTGATCTTGTGCGAGCCGGTGTGGTTGAGGTCCTCGCGCTTGAGCAGGACACGCGCGCCGCCCGCCTCGGCGGAGAAGCGGTGCACGTCGGTCAGCGGGCTCGGGCGCCCGGTGTAGTCCTTGAGCAGTGCGTCGAGCTCGGCGGCGAAGGCCGGGTCGGTCTTGGCCTTCTCGTACTCCTCGGCGACCTGCTCGACCGCGGCGACCAGCGCCTCGGGGATGAAGCGGCCGCCGTACGCGCCGAAGTAGCCGCGCGCGTCCGGCACCTGGGCACCGGGCAGGTAGTCCTTCTCGGACATGGTTGTTTCCCTTGACGAAGACGGAGATGAACGACGATGACGTCCGATCGGCTGGTTCAGCCGGACGTCACGCGCCATCGCCGCCCCGGCACCTGCCCGGGCTCGCAGCCGATGACGTAGCGCACCCGCCGCCCCAGCACCCGGCGTGCGGGCGCGCGGCAGCCGCGCGGGCGGCAGCCGGGGGCGAGTCGGGCGGCGATCTTCATCGGGTGGTGTCAGTCCTTGTGCCGGACGGCGGGGTGGGCCCCGGCGGCGACCAGGTCGGCGACCGCGGCACGCGGGTCCTTGCCGGTCACCAGGGATTCGCCGACCAGCACCGCGTCGGCGCCGAGGTTGGCGTAGCCGATCACGTCCAGCGGGCCGCGCACGCCGGACTCGGCGATCTTGACGATGCCGTCCGGGATGGTGTGGGCCACGTTCTCGAAGGTGTTGCGGTCCACTTCGAGGGTCTTGAGGTTGCGGGCGTTGACGCCGATGATCCGGGCGCCGGCGTCCGCCGCGCGCTTGATCTCCTCCTCGTCGTGCACCTCGACGAGCGGGGTGAGGCCGATCGACTCGGCGCGCTCGATCAACGACACCAGGGCCGACTGGTCGAGGGCCGCGACGATCAGCAACGCGAGGTCGGCGCCGTGCGCGCGGGCCTCCCACAGCTGGTAGGCGGTGACGATGAAGTCCTTGCGCAGCAGCGGGGTGTCCACCGCGGCGCGGACGGCGTCCAGGTCGGCCAGCGACCCGCCGAAGCGGCGCTGCTCGGTCAGCACGCTGATCGCGGCGGCGCCGCCGGCCGCGTAGTCGACCGCCAGGGCGGCCGGATCGGCGATCGACGCCAGGGCGCCCTTGGAGGGGCTGGAGCGCTTCACCTCGCAGATCACCCGGACCCCGTCGCCCTTCAGGGCGGCGACGCCGTCCTTGGCCTCCGGTGCCTTGGCGGCGAGCGCCTTGAGCTCGTCCAGGGAAACCCGGGCCTGCCGCTCGGCGAGGTCCTCGCGGACCCCTTCGATGATCGAGTCGAGCACACTCACTCAGGAGCCCCCATCTTTTCTGCCAGTTGGCCGGCACGAGCCGGCGGGCGACAGCCCACCGGTTCTTCGATGGTATCGGCACCCGGCGGCGGGGGGCGCACCAGTCCTCCCGGCGTCTCGCGGACCGGACGCCCGCTCCAGCGGTCCCCAGCTGCGGGTTCACCGCTTCTGCACGGCTTTCCGGCCGGCCCTCGGGCCCGGTCCCGGCGCCGGCGCGGCAGGGCGACCCAGGTGGCCGGCAGGAGTGGCACGGGTGGCACGGCGGCCGGATCGGACCGGTCCGCTCAGACCAGCGGCGGTGCCAGCCCCGCCCCGACCGACGAGTTGCGCACCACCGTGAACACCAGCACCAGCAGGCCGATCAGCACCCAGCGCCTGGCCCCGACGGTGGTCCTCGGCGGTGGCCCGCCGGTCAGCGCGGCCCAGCCCCAGCGCAGCCAGAGCACCGCCAGCACGCCGAACAGCAGGACGGCGACGGCGTTGTCGTGCAGGGCGCCGGTGAGGTCCCCGTGGGTCAGCGCGTGGACGCAGCGCAGCCCCCCGCAGCCGGGGCACCACCAGCCGGTGGCGGTCAGGAACGGGCAGTCGGGGTAGTGCCCGGGGGTGTTCGGGTCCACCACGGCGACGTACGCGGTGGGGACGGCCACCGCCGCCAGCGCGGTCAGCGGCGGGCTCAGCCGGCGCAGTACGGGCGGCGGGGCGGGGGCGGCGGGGGCGGAGGTCACGCCCCGATTCTGCCCGGGGCGGGCCCGGACACGACGGAACGGCGGGCGTGGCGCGCCCGCCGTTCCGATGTACGACAAACGTGTGGTGCGACGAGCTCGCCGTCAGGCGGTGACGGCGGCGGCCTGGCGGGCCGCGGTCTGCTCCTCGACCGACTTGTAGACGTTGGCGCTGGCCTGCTGGCCCATGCCGGCGAGCGACATCGCCTTGCCGACCACGCCGCCGGCCAGGATGACCGCCAGGCCGACCCAGACGAGCAGCACCGACGGCAGGATCATCGCGACGCCCGCGACGCCGAAACCGACGAAGGAGATGACGACGCCGGTCCAGGCGGCGGGGGTGTGGCCGTGTGCTGCTGCTGCCATCGGTGGTGCTCCTTGGCTCTCGGGGCCCGGCCGGGCCTGCGGGGCCGCCGGCGGGTTGACGGGTTCCATTGTGCCGGGCCACACACCGGTGGCCCAAAGCGGGTGGCGGGTCTATCGCGTCACACGGACGCGGCTCACACCGCGGTGGGGTCCTCGCCGCGGTCCAGGGCCTTCCACAGGTCGCCCGGCGTCTCGGTCTTCGCGGGCGCCTTGCGGGTCGGCGCCTCGTAGCGGCTGCCCATGGCCGGCCAGCCGCGGCCGTAGCGCAGGGTGAGCAGCCCGGCCAAGGCCAGCAGCAGCCCGCCGGCCAGCGCGACCCAGGGCCAGCCGGTGTGCGCGACCTCGGTGGCCGCCGAGCCGGTCAGTGCCAGCTTTCGGGCGGCCTCGGCGTCCAGCGCGGCGGTGTCGCCCGCTCCGGCCACCGAGGCGGCCGCGGCGCCGAGCCCGGCCAGCAGGGTCAGCGCGCCGACCGCCAGCCGGCCGGCGCCGCGCACCGCGAACACCGCGACGGCCGCGGCGAGGCCCACCAGGGCCAGCCCGCCCGGGAGTTCGGAGATCCTGCCGCCGGTGACGGACACGTCCAGGGTGCCGGCCCGGCCCTCGGCCCAGGTCCGCCCGGCCGCGGTCAGCACCAGGACGGCGCTCAGCACGGTGAGCAGCAGCATCACGCCGAGGGTGCGGCGGCTGGGGGTGGCGGGGGCGGGGGTCTGCTCAGCGGTCACCCGTCCACTATCCCCCGGCCGACACCTCAGGCCGTACCCGGGGTCGGGAACGGGGCCGGGTCGGGCAACGGGAACGGGGCCGGGTCGGGGAGTGGGGACGGGGTGGGGAACTCGTCGGTCCGCAGCACCACCGTGCGGCCGCCGAGCGGCAGGAACAGGTCGTTGCCGAAGGGCACCCGCTCGGCCTCCCGGTACACCCCCTCGGGGGACGGCGCGGTGTGCACGGTGCAGACCGCCGCCGCCGGGTCGACCACCACGTACAGCGGGACGCCGCTGCGCGCGTACGCCCTCGCCGCCTCCGCCAGGCCGGGCCTGGCCACCTCCAGCACGGCCTCGACCCCGGCCGCGCCGAACCGGCCCCGGGCGCCGCGCACCGCGTCCCCGGCGAGCACCGCCAGGTCCGGGGCCAGCACCGCCGCGTCCGGGGCCGGCACGGCCAGGTCCGGGGCCAGCACCGCCGCGTCCGGTGTCAGCACCGCCGGGTCCGGGGCCGGCACGGCCTCCGGCCCGGGGCCGCCGGGTGCCGCCGGGAAGTCGACCGCCACCCCGGACAGCACCCGGCCGTGGCCGGCCGGCTGCTCGCCGAGCTGTCCGGCGGCGCCGAGCACGACCGCCCAGCGCAGTTCGTCGTACGGCACCTCGGGCATCCCGGCCGCCTCCTCGCGCGTTCCGGCAGTCACCGCACCGGCCCCGCGACCGCTACGACGGTTCCGGCGTCCGCAGCGTATTGGCGGTGGCGACGGCCCGCAGCACGGCGGCTGCCTTGTTGCGGCACTCGGTGTCCTCGCCGTGCGGGTCGGAGTCGGCGACCACGCCCGCACCGGCCTGCACGTACGCGGTGCCGTCGCGCAGCACCGCGGTGCGGATCGCGATCGCGGTGTCCGAGTCCCCCGCGAAGTCCAGATAGCCGACGCAGCCCCCGTACAGGCCGCGGCGGGTGGGCTCCAGCTCCTCGATGATCCGCATCGCCCGCGGCTTGGGCGCGCCGGAGAGGGTGCCGGCCGGGAAGCAGGCGGTCAGCACGTCGAAGGCGGTCCGCCCGGGGGCGACCTTGCCGGTGACCGTCGACACGATGTGCATCACGTGGCTGTAGCGCTCGATCTGCATGAAGTCGACCACCTCGACGCTGCCCGGCTCGCAGACCCGGCCGAGGTCGTTGCGGCCGAGGTCCACCAGCATCAGGTGCTCGGCCCGCTCCTTGGGGTCGGCGAGCAGCTCGGCGGCCAGCGCCGCGTCCTCGTGCGGGGTGGCGCCGCGGTGCCGGGTACCGGCGATCGGGTGCAGCATCGCCTCGCCCTCGGTGACCTTGACCAGCGCCTCGGGGCTGGACCCGACCACGTCGAAGCCGCCCTCGGCCCCGCCGTCCGGGCCGGGGAAGCGGAACAGGTACATGTACGGGCTGGGGTTGGTGGTGCGCAGCACCCGGTAGACGTCCAGCGCGGAGGCCGGGCAGGGCGCCTCGAAGCGCTGCGAGGGCACCACCTGGAAGGCCTCGCCGGCCCGGATCCGCTCCTTGATCTCCTCCACCGCGGCCCGGTACGGCTCGCCGCCGAACGGCGAGTGCACCTCGCCGGGGCCGGCCGGGGTGAAGGTGGCCAGGCCCGGGTCGACCGGCTTGGACAGCTCGGCCTCCATCGCGTCCAGCCGGGCCACCGCGTCCGCCCAGGCCTCGTCCACGCCGCTGGCCAGGTCGTTGTGGTTGACGGCGTTGGCGATCAGCAGCACCGTGCCGTCGACGTGGTCGAGCACCGCGAGGTCGGTGGCGAGCAGCATGGTGAGCTCGGGGAGCCGCAGGTCGTCCGGGTTGAGGTCGGGCAGCTTCTCCAGCCGGCGGACGATGTCGTAGCCGAGGTAGCCGACCAGGCCGCCGGTGAGCGGGGGCAGGCCGTCGTCCTCCTGGCGCGGGGTGTGCAGCGCCTGGAGCGCGGCCCGCAGCACCTCCAGCGGGTCGCCGGTGGTGGGGATGCCGACCGGCGGGGTGCCGAGCCAGCGGGCCCCGCCGTCCGGGCCGACGGTGAGCGAGGCGGCGCTGCGCACCCCGACGAAGGAGTAGCGCGACCAGCTGCGGCCCTGTTCGGCGGACTCCAGCAGGAAGGTGCCGGGGCGCTCCTCGGCGAGGCTGCGGTAGAGGCCGATCGGGGTGAGGCCGTCCGCGAGGAGCCTGCGGGTGACCGGGATGACCCGGGTGTCGACGGCGAGCTTGCGGAAGGCTTCGAGTTCCATGACGGGCGGCACCTTCTGGAGTTGTGGGCGGAGTGGGGTCAGGACAGCGGGAGCACGTCGGCGTCGAAGCAGGTGCGGTCGCCGGTGTGGCAGGCCGCGCCGGTCTGGTCGACCTTGACCAGCAGGGTGTCGCCGTCACAGTCCAGGGCCACCGACTTGACCACCTGGACGTGGCCCGAGGTGTCGCCCTTCACCCAGTACTCACGGCGGCTGCGGCTCCAGTAGGTGCAGCGGCCGGTGGTGAGGGTGCGGTGCAGCGCCTCGTCGTCCATCCAGCCGAGCATCAGCACCTCGCCGGTGTCGTACTGCTGGGCGACGGCCGGGATCAGCCCGTCCTCGGTGCGCTTGAGGCGGGCGGCGATCCCGGGGGCGAGGGCGGTGCTGCCGGGAGTGGCGGGTGTGGTGGACATGGGCCCCATTGTGTCAGCCCGGCCCGCCGCCGCCGCGGCGCCCGCCCGCGCTACCACCTGCGGGGCGGCGCTCCCCTCGGCTTCCGCGGGACGAACCGGATCGCACCGGGCCCGCTACGGGCGCAACTGCCCGGTCAGCTTGGGGCCGCCCTGCTTGTTGCTCACGGTCAGGGTGCAGGTGTAGTCCCGCCAGCCCTGCTGGTAGTTGGCCATGGCCGGGCCGAACTGGCGGCCGTAGTAGGTCTTTCCGTCGCCCTGGCGGGCCTTGGCGGCGGCTTCGGCGTCCTTGCAGCCCTCCCGCATGGCGAGGGCGAGCGGGATCTCCCCGGTGAGGCCGTCGGCGAGCTGGAGGTCGGCGATCACCTCGCCGTCGTGCTCGCCGGCGCACGGGCGCTCCTCCGCCTTGGTGATCACCGGGCTCAGCTGGGGGTGGTCGAAGCAGGCGCCGACCGGGAAGAAGGCGTACGGCGGCGGCGGCTTGGTGGGGGTGGGCGTCGGCGTGGGGGTCGGCGTCGGCGTGGCCGTGGGGGTGGGCGGCGGCGGCGCGGCGGCCGGCTTCTTGTCGTCCGGCCACAGCACCGCGGTGGCCACCACCGCGAGCAGGACGACCAGCACGGCGGCAACGGTGAGGACCAGGCCGCGGGACGGACGGGAGTCGGCTGCGGGCGGCGGCTGCTCGGAGGTCATGGCCACGAGGATGGCCCACACCGGCCCCGCTCGGCAGCCGCTTCGCCGAACTCACCCGTACGGGCTGCCGGACTCCACGCACCGTCGCAGGCATACCCGCGGAGGGCAGCGTCTTCGTCAGGCCGCTCGCCCGGGGGCCGGGCGGGGCAGGCGGCGGCGGACCGCCCAGACGGCCGCGGCGAGGGCGAAGCCGTAGACGGAGACCAGCCCGTGGCCGTTGTCCTGGGCGATCCACATCGCGAGGCCGAGCGCGGGGACGCCGGCCGCCAGGGCGATTTCCCTGGGCAGACGGGTGCGGGTGAGGAAGGCGAGGGCGAGGCCGGCGCCGAGGAAGTAGGTGGCGCCGGAGCTGCCGGCGAAGTTGCGCGGGTCGGTGCTGGGGCCGTCGCCGAGGCCGAGCAGGGTGTCGATCCGGCCGGGCAGCAGGATGCCGGCGAGGAAGTAGCCGAGGGTGAGCGGGCCGCCCCAGTACCACTGGGCGAGCGCGGCGACGGCGGCGAGGTTCCACAGGCCGCCGAAGAGGCCGCCGTTCTGCATGAACACCGAGGTGAACTCGCGCCACCAGCCGGACCTGGCGGGGTCCGCGTCGAGCGCGTCCATGGCGCCGGACCAGACCAGTTGGAGCAGCACGCCGCCGACGGCGAGCGCGGTCAGGCCGATCGCCGCCCACGGGAGCGGCCGCCCCCGCAGGGTCTCGCGGCCGACCACGCCGAACCCGCAGTTGACCATCATGACCATCAGCGCGGCCGTGGTCACGTTGAAGACGATCGCCCCCATTGCCTGGCCCCTCCCCCCGGTTCCGACGCTTTCCAACGCCGTTCGAAAATCCGACGGCGCAAAGCTAGCACAGTTTTCGAACAGTGTTGGAATGCGTTGTACGGTAGGCCCATGAAGCTCACCAAGGACCGCATCGTCGACGCGGGCATGGCCGTCTTCGCCGAGGTCGGCTACCAGAACCTGTCCATGCGCCAGGTCGCCGACCGCCTCGACGCCCACGCGGGCAGCCTCTACTACCACGTACGCGGCAAGGACGAACTGCTCGCCCTGATGGCCGACCGGGTCTGCCGACGGGCGTACGACGCCGGCACCGAAGCCCTGGACGGCCTTCCGGCCACCGCCACCTGGCAGGACCGCGTCCGGACCCAGGCCACCGCCCTGCGCCTGAGCATCAAACAGCACCCCGGCGGCGCCCAGCTCCTCGCCGAGAGCCCCGGCACGCTCAGCACCGGCGCCCTCTCCCTGATGGAACGCCTGCTGCGCACCCTCCTCGACGCCAGCCTGCCCGCCGGCCACTGCGCGATCGCCGCCGACACCCTCCTCAGCCACGTCACCGGCTTCGTCCTCCAGGAGCAGAACCAGCCGGCCGCGCCGCCGCCCGTCACCGCCGAGCTGTACGCCGAACTGTGCGAGCGGTTCCCCCTGGTCATGGGCCCGTCGATGCCGCGCCTGAGCCAGGACGAGAAGTTCACCCGGAGCGTCCGCCTGCTCTGCGCCGGCTTCGCCGCCACCCCCGGCTGACGGCACCCGGGAAACGGGACCCCAGAGAAGGGACCCCGGAGACCCCGACCGGCCGGACCGGCCCGGCACAGGGCCGACCCCCTAGGCTGACGCCATGTCGAACCACGCCCTCGCCGAACGCCACCGGCTCGCCCGACTGCTCACCGCCGCCGGGCCGGACGCCCCCACCCTCTGCGCCGGCTGGACCACCCGGGACCTCGCCGCCCACCTGGTCGTCCGCGAGCGCCGCCCCGACGCCGCCGCGGGCATCCGGGTCGGCGCGCTGGCCGGCTGGACGCAGCGGGTGCAGGACGGCTACGCCGAGCGGCCGTACGAGGAGCTGGTGCGGCTGTTCCGGGCCGGCCCGCCGGTCTACTCCCCGTTCGCCCTGCCCGGTGCCGACGAGGCGGCGAACACCGTGGAGTACTTCGTCCACGCCGAGGACGTGGTGCGCGCGGCCGAGGACTGGACCGGGCAGTCCGTCCCGCCCGGCCGCGCCGAGGCCCTGTGGCGCCGCCTCCCCCTCATCGCCCGCTTCGAGGCGGGCCGCCGCTCCCCCGTGCGACTGGCCCTCACCCATCCGGACGGCCGTTCCCTCACCGTCGGCCCGGCCGGCGCCCCCACCGTCCACCTCACCGGCGAACCCGGCGAGCTGGTCCTCTTCGTCTACGGCCGGGGCGACCGGACCACCCTCGCCGTCGACGGCGCCCCCGACGCCGTCGAGGCCCTCCGCCACGTCCTGCCGCTGCCGTGACCGACGTCCGATCAACGCGGAGGTGCCGCACGTTGACCGGCTGTCGATCCGTTCTCGGCGGGAGCGGCTACGACGGCATCTCCTCGCCGTCCCGCACCTGGCACAGGACCGGGGGCTGAGCCCGGGACGGGCCCGCCCGGGCGGGCCCGTCGCACTCCCCTGACCGTGCTCCGGCTGCGGATGTCGGTGCCCGGGTGCAGACTCGCAGGTGGCCGGGGAGCGGGCGGGCGCGCGCCCGACGGAACCGCCCCGGTCACTTCGCCGAAGCGTCGAACCGTCGAAGGGGCACCCTCCCATGATCACCACCGACTTCCCCATCGGCTCGCCCTGCTGGATCGACCTGGGCAGCCCGGACATCCCCGCCACCGCCGGCTTCTACCGCGAGGTCTTCGGCTGGACGTTCCTGGAGATCCCCGAGACCGGTGGCTACGGCTTCGTCCAGCTGAACGGGAGGACCGTCGGCGCGATCGGCTCGCTCGACGAGGGTGCCCAGTCCACCTGGACGACGTACTTCCGCAGCGCCGACGCGGACGCCACCGCCAACGCCGTGCAGCAGGCCGGCGGCAAGGTCCTGGTCGAGCCCATGGACGTGATGCGGGAGGGCCGGCTGGCACAGTTCTCGGACCCGCAGGGCGCCCGCTTCGCCGTCTGGCAGGCGGGCAACACCAAGGGACTGGACGCCGTCTCGGAGGAGGGCGCCCTGGTCTGGGCCGAGCTGCACACGTCCGACCAGGACGGCGCCTTCACCTTCTACCGGCAGCTGTTCGGCTGGCGGGTGGAGAACTTCGAGCCGTCGCCGGGCATGAACTACCGGGTGGTCTCCACCGCCGAGGGCGACCAGCGGGACACCGGCTTCGGCGGGATCGCTCCGACCATGTCGCCGGAGCAGCCCCCCGCCTGGACGCCGTACTTCGCCGCCGAGGACGTGGACGCGGTGATCGCCAGGGCGACGGCGGCCGGCGGCTCGGTGCTGATGCCGGCCTCGGACGTGGAGAACGTCGGCCGGCTCGCCTGGCTCGCGGACCCGAACGGCGCCCCCTTCGCCCTGATCAAGGGCGAGCCCCGGGAGTCCTGAGCCCGCGAAGACCCCCGGGAGTCCTGAGCCGACGAGGAAGCGGTGCCCGTCCGCGAACGCGGGCAGGCACCGCTCGACAAGATCACCGCACCGGGTGCCCGGCCTCCCGCAGCGCGCCCTTGACGTCGCCGATCCGCAGGTCCCCGAAGTGGAACACGCTGGCCGCCAGCACCGCGTCCGCGCCCGCGTCGACGGCCGGCCCGAAGTCCGCGAGCCTGCCCGCCCCGCCGGAGGCGATCACCGGCACCGAGACGGCCTTGCGCACGGCCCGGATCATGTCCAGGTCGTAGCCGTCCTTGGTGCCGTCCGCGTCCATCGAGTTGAGCAGGATCTCGCCCGCGCCCAGCTCGGCGGCGCGGCCCGCCCACTCGACGGCGTCGAGCCCGGTGCCCTGGCGTCCGCCGTGCGTGGTGACCTCGAAACCCGACTCGGTCTCCACGCCGGAGGGGCAGCGCCGGGCGTCGACCGAGAGCACCAGCACCTGCCGCCCGAACCGCCGGGCGATCTCCCGCACCAGCTCCGGCCGGGCGATCGCGGCGGTGTTGACGCCGACCTTGTCGGCGCCGGCCCGCAGCAGCTTGTCGACGTCCTCGACGGCGCGGATGCCGCCGCCCACGGTCAGCGGGATGAACACCTGCTCGGCGGTGCGGCGGACCACGTCGTAGGTGGTCTCCCGGTCGCCGGAGGAGGCGGTGATGTCGAGGAAGGTCAGCTCGTCGGCGCCCTCGGCGTCGTAGAGCTTGGCCATCTCGACCGGGTCTCCGGCGTCGCGCAGGTTCTGGAAGTTGACGCCCTTGACCACCCGCCCGGCGTCCACGTCGAGGCAGGGGATGACACGTACTGCGAGGGTCACGGCTGTTCGCCTTCCGGGGCTTCCAGGGTCTTTGCCAGCCCGGATCGGTACGCGTCGAGCTCGACCTCGACCAGCATCCGGGAGTCGATCAGTCCGTCGACCACCACCATGGTGGCCACCGGGCGTGCGGCGCCGAAGAGTTCGCGGTGGGCGCGGCCCACCTCCTCGGCGTCGCGGACGTGGGCGATGTACATCCGGGTGCGGACGACGTCGTCCGTGGTCAGACCGTACGCGGCGAGGGCCGAGAGCCCGACGCCGAACGCGGCGAGGGTCTGCCGGTACGGGTCGCCCTCGTGCTCGATCCGGCCGTCCACCCAGGCGGTGGAGCCGGCCACGTGCACGTGGTCGCCCGCGGCGACCGCCCGGGAGTAGCCGAACTCGTCCTCCCAGGGGGAGAATCCGCCGACCCTGCCACGTACGATCCGACCGTCCGTCATCCTGAAACCGCCTCCAGGGCCTCTTCGAGGGTGAACTTCTGCTCGTAGAGTGCCTTGCCCACGATGGCGCCCTCGACACCCTCGCCGACCAGCGAGGCGATGGCGCGCAGGTCGTCCAGCGAGGAGACGCCGCCGGAGGCGACCACGGGCTTGTCCGTCGCGGCGCAGACGTCGCGCAGCAGCTGGAGGTTGGGGCCGGTCAGGGTGCCGTCCCGGTTGACGTCGGTGACGACGTAGCGGGCGCAGCCCTCCTGGTCGAGGCGGGCCAGCACGTCGAAGAGCTGGCCGCCGTCGCGGGTCCAGCCGCGGCCGCGCAGGGTGGTGCCGACCACGTCCAGGCCGACGGCGATCTTGTCTCCGTGCTCGGCGATGGCCTTGGCGACCCACTCCGGGGCCTCCAGGGCGGCGGTGCCGAGGTTGACCCGGGTGCAGCCGGTGGCGAGCGCGCGGGCCAGCGACTCGTCGTCGCGGATGCCGCCGGACAGCTCGACCTTGATGTCCAGGCTGCCGGTGACGTCGCGCAGCAGCTCGTAGTTGCTGCCCGTCCCGAAGGCGGCGTCCAGGTCGACCAGGTGCAGCCACTCGGCGCCTGCGTTCTGCCAGGCGAGGGCGGCGGCGAGCGGCTCGCCGAAGGAGGTCTCGGTGCCGGAGGCGCCCTTGACCAGGCGGACGGCCTGGCCGTCGCGGACATCGACGGCGGGCAGAAGTTCGAGGCTCATCAGTTCCAACTCTCAGGCAGTCAGAGGGTGTTGACCCAGTTGGTCAGCAGGGCGGCGCCGGCGTCGCCGGACTTCTCGGGGTGGAACTGGGTGGCCCACAGCGGGCCGTTCTCGATGGCCGCGACGAACGGCTGTCCGTGCGTGGCCCAGGTGACCAGCGGCGGGTTGATCCGCGCGCTGTGGGTCTCCAGCTCCCAGTGCCGGACGCCGTAGGAGTGCACGAAGTAGAAGCGGGTCTGCGGGTCGAGGCCGGCGAACATCCGGGTGCCCTCGGGCGCGTCCACGGTGTTCCAGCCCATGTGCGGGACGACGGGGGCGTCCAGCGGCTCCACGGTGCCGGGCCACTCGTCGCAGCCGGCCGTCTCGACGCCGTGCTCGACCCCCTTCTCGAAGAGGATCTGCATGCCGACGCAGATGCCCATGACCGGTCGGCCCCCGGCGAGCCGGCGGCCGATGATCCAGTCCCCGCGGACGGACTTGAGCCCGCGCATGCAGGCCTCGAAGGCGCCCACGCCGGGGACGAGCAGGCCGTCCGCGGCCATCGCGGTGTCGTAGTCGGAGCTGACCGTGACGTCCGCTCCGGTCCGCTCCAGGGCGCGCTGCGCCGAGCGGAGGTTGCCGGAGCCGTAGTCGAGGACGACGACGTTCTTGCCCATTGTTCAGGTGTCCAGTCTCTGTGCGGCGGGCGGCTGGCGGTGGTGGCTGGCGGCGGTCTACAGGCGCATGAGGCCGGAGGCCAGGCACATCACGGAGCCGAAGGCCAGCACCAGGATGACGCTCCTGGAGTGCTTCTGCTTCCAGAAGGAGATCACTCCGCCGCCCAGGAAGAGGCCGACGAAGATGAGGATCATCGCGGTATTGCTCACAGCGCACCCTTGGTCGACGGAAGGATTCCGGCCGCGCGCGGGTCGCGCTCGGCGGCGTAGCGCAGCGCCCGGGCCAGCGCCTTGAACTGGCACTCCACGATGTGGTGCGCGTTGCGCCCGTACGGCACGTGGACGTGCAGCGCGATCTGCGCCTGGGCCACGAAGGACTCCAGGATGTGCCGGGTCATCGTGGTGTCGTACGAGCCGATCATCGGTGCGATGCCCTCGGGCTCGGTGTGCACCAGGTACGGCCGGCCGGAGAGGTCCACGGTGACCTGGGCGAGCGACTCGTCCAGCGGCACGGTGCAGTTGCCGAAGCGGTAGATGCCCACCTTGTCGCCGAGCGCCTGCTTGAAGGCCGCGCCGAGCGCGAGGGCGGTGTCCTCGATGGTGTGGTGGGTGTCGATGTGCAGGTCGCCGTCGGTCTTGACGGTGAGGTCGAACAGACCGTGCCGGCCGAGCTGGTCGAGCATGTGGTCGTAGAAGCCGACGCCCGTGGAGATCTCGGTCCTCCCGGTGCCGTCGAGGTCTATCTCGACCAGGACGGAGGTCTCCTTGGTGGTGCGCTCGACGCGTCCGATGCGGGACATGGGGGTCACAGCTCCTTGCTGACTCTGCGGACGGCGTCCAGGAAGGCGTCGTTCTCGGCGGGCGTGCCGGCGGTGACGCGCAGCCACCCGGGGACGCCGTTGTCGCGGACCAGGACGCCCTGGTCGAGGATCGCCTGCCACACCGCGTGGGTGTCGGCGAAGCGGCCGAACTGGACGAAGTTGGCGTCCGAGTCGGTGACCTCCAGGCCGAGCCCGCGCAGCGCGTCGACCAGCCGGTCGCGCTCCTCCTTGAGCCGCCCGACGTACCCGAGGAGGGTGTCGGTGTGCTCCAGGCAGGCCAGCGCGGTGGCCTGGGTGACGGCCGACAGGTGGTACGGCAGCCGGACCAGCTGCACCGCGTCCACCACGGCCGCGTCGGCGGCCAGGTAGCCCAGGCGCAGCCCGGCCGCACCGAAGGCCTTGGACATGGTGCGGCTGACCACCAGGTTGGGGCGGCCCTCGATCAGCGGCAGCAGCGAGGGGCGGTGCGAGAACTCGACGTACGCCTCGTCCACCACCACCAGGCTGGGCCGGGCGGCCTGCGCGGCCTCGTACAGCCGCAGCACGGTGCCGGCGTCCACGGCGGTGCCGGTCGGGTTGTTCGGCGAGCAGACGAACACCACGTTCGGCCGGTGCTCCGCGATGGCGGCGACGGCGGCGTCCACGTCGATGGTGAAGTCGTCGTTGCGCGGGCCGGAGATCCACGCGGTGCCGGTGCCGCGGGAGATCAGCGCGTGCATCGAGTACGAGGGCTCGAAGCCGAGCGCGCTGCGGCCGGGGCCGCCGAAGGTCTGCAACAGCTGCTGGAGCACCTCGTTGGAGCCGTTGGCGGCCCACACCTGCTCGCGTCCGACCGGGAAGCCGGTGGTCTTCCCGAGGTACCCGGCCAGGCCCTCGCGCAGCTCGACCGCGTCCCGGTCGGGGTACCGGTTCAGCCCGCGGGCGGCCTCGGCGACCCGCTCGGCGATCCGGGCCACCAGCTCCTCGGGCAGCGGGTACGGGTTCTCGTTGGTGTTCAGCTGGACGGGCACGTCCAGCTGCGGCGCGCCGTACGGGGACTGGCCGCGCAGCTCCTCCCGGATCGGGAGGTCGTCGATCCGGGTCGTGCTGTTCGTACGGGTCACAGAAGCCTCACGAGTCACGAGCCGGGAACCGTCCAGTCGAAGCGTGCCTTGATCGCGTCCCCGTGCCCCGGCAGGTCCTCGGCGTTGGCCAGGGTGACCACGTGCGCGGCGACGTCCGCCAGCGCGTCCCGGTCGTACTCGACGACCTGGACGCTGCGCAGGAACGTCTGCACCGACAGCCCGGAGGAGTGGCAGGCGCAGCCGCCGGTCGGCAGCACGTGGTTGGAGCCGGCCGCGTAGTCGCCCAGCGAGACCGGGGTCCAGCGGCCGATGAAGATCGCGCCGGCGTTGACGACCCGGGCCGCCACCGCGTGGGCGTCGCGGGTCTGGATCTCCAGGTGCTCGGCCGCGTACGCGTTGACCACGGCGAGGCCCTGCTCCAGGTCGTCGACCAGGATGATGCCGGACTGCCGGCCGCCCAGCGCCTCGGCCACCCGCTCGCCGTGCTTGGTCCTGGCGACCTGCACGGCCAGCTCGGCCTCGACCGCGTCGGCCAGCGCCGGGGAGTCGGTGACCAGCACCGAGCCCGAGGTCGGGCCGTGCTCGGCCTGGCTGATCAGGTCGGCGGCGACGTCGGACGGCAGCGCGCTGTCGTCGGCGAGGACGGCGATCTCGGTCGGGCCGGCCTCGGAGTCGATGCCGATCCGGCCGGCGAAGTAGCGCTTGGCGGCGGCCACGTAGATGTTGCCCGGGCCGGTGACCATGTTGACCGGCGCGCACTCCTCGGTGCCGAGGGCGAACATCGCGACCGCCTGGGCGCCGCCGACGGCGTAGACCTCGTCCACGCCGAGCAGCGCGCAGGCCGCCAGGATGGCCGGGTGGACCCGGCCATCGAACTCCTTCTGCGGCGGCGAGGTGACCGCGATGCCCCTGACGCCCGCCTCCTGGGCCGGCACCACGTTCATCACGACGGAGGACGGGTAGACCGCCAGCCCGCCGGGCACGTAGAGGCCGACCCGCTCGACCGGCACCCAGCGCTGGGTGACCGTGCCGCCCGGCACCACCTGGGTGGTGTGCCCGGTGCGGCGCTGGTCCCCGTGCACGACGCGGGCCCGGCGGATCGACTCCTCCAGGGCGTCCCGCACCTTCGGGTCCAGCGTCTCCAGGGCGGCGGTCAGCTGCTCGGCCGGGACCCGGGTCGACTCCAGCCGGACGCCGTCGAAGCGCTCGGTGATCTCGATCAGCGCCGCGACCCCGCGATGGCGTACGTCCTCGGCGATCGGCCGCACCTTCTCCAGGGCGTCGGCAACGTCGAACTCGGCACGGGGCAGCAGGTCACGCGGGTCGTCCAGCGAGCCGCGGAGGTCGATTCGAGAGATCACGCCACCCAGTGTAAGGAGTGGCCGGAACCGCTGGTCCCGCATTTCAGTCCGTGATACGAAGGGCGAGACGACCGGGGGGACGGGGGAACCATGGCGGAGCGCGCTCCGGAGGGCTGGAACGGGGTCGAGCGAAGGCTCTGGGAGGCCTACCGCCAGGGCGAGATCCTGGATCTGCGAACCGGCGAGGCGGACACCGACGACCCCTTCGGCGACGCCGTCTGGGGCCCCGACCGCACCGTCCGCGCCGAGGTGCTGGCCCATCTGCTGCTGGCCGGCCCGGCGCCCGCCCCCGGCAAGGTCGCCTCGCTGCGGCTCAGCGGCGTGCTGGTGACCGGCGCGCTCAAGCTGGCCGGCGCCACCATCGACCGCTACGTCGAGGTGCACGACTGCCGCTTCGAGCAGAAGATCCTCGTCTCCGAGGCCGCGGCCCCCACGCTGCGCTTCGTGCGCTGCCTGATCCCCCGGCTGGAGGCCTCCCGGCTCTCCACCACCGGCGACCTCCACCTGGCCCGCTGCCGCGTCCCCGGCGGCATCCGGCTCACCGACGCCAGGATCGGCACCGACCTGCTGCTCAACCAGACCGTCATCGGCGGCGACCGCCACGCCCGCGCCCTGTCCGCCGACGGGATCGCCGTCAACCAGGACTTCGAGGCCGAACGCCTGGAGACCACAGGCGAGTTGAGCATCCGCACGGCCCGGATAGGCGGCCGCCTCTCGCTGCGCGGCGCCCAGCTGCGCGCCATCCCGCGGAAGAACCGCATCTGCCTCAACGCCGTCCGGATCAGCGTCGGCCACACCCTCTACCTGACCGGCTCGGCCGACCTCGGCTGGGTCGGCTCCCGTGGCTACTACGGCTCCGGCTACGGCGAGTACCCGCCGCCCGACGGCCCCGTCACCCCGTTCCGCGCCTTCGGCCGGGTGCGGCTGTCCGACTCCCGCTTCGAGGGCGCCTGCCTGATCTCCGGGGAGTTCCACCTGGAGGGTGACGACGAACTGGCGCTGAGCCGCATCCACACCCCCGAGCTGCGCTTCTCCTGCAAGTTCCGCCCCACCGGCACCGTCTCGCTCTCCCGCGCCCGGATCGGCAACCTGGTCGACGACCCGCAGGCCTGGCCGCTCGGCAGGCACCTGCGGCTCACCGGCTTCGTCTACGAGAACCTGCGCCCGATCACGCCCTTCACCGTCCGGCAGCGGATCGCCTGGCTGGAGGGCTCCTCGGTGGACTTCCAGCCCGAGTCCTACGAGCAGCTCGCCGCCGCCCTGCGCCGCGACGGCGCCGACGACGACGCCCGCGAGGTGCTCTACGCCAAGCAGCGCCGGCGCCGCCGCACCCTGCCACTGCCGGCCCGGGTCTGGGGCGCCGTCCAGGACGCCACCGTCGGCTACGGCTACCGCCCGGGCCGGGCGGGCCTGTGGCTGCTGCTCGCCTGGTTCCTCGGCAGCCTCTGGTTCGCCACCCACCCGCTGGAGCCGCTCAAGGCCGACGAGCGCCCGCACTGGAACCCGGTGCTGTACACCCTCAACCAGCTGCTGCCGATCGTGGACCTCGGCCAGGGCGGCTGGAACCCCGGCGGCCTCGCCCAGTGGATCTCCGCCGGGCTGGTCGTCGTCGGCTGGCTGCTCGCCTCCACCGTCGTCGCCGGCGCCACCAGGATGCTCCAGCGGGGCTGAGGCCGTTATCCGTGCGACAAGGGCCCGGTCCGGGGAACTACGCTGTCCGCCGTGACAGAACGGCTGCCGCTCTTCCCCCTGAACACCGTGCTCTACCCGGGCCTGGTGCTGCCCCTGAACGTCTTCGAGGAGCGCTACCGCCGTCTCGTCGCCGATCTGCTGGAGCAGCCCGAGGACGCCCCCCGGCGGTTCGGCGTGCTCGCGATCAAGGACGGCAGGGAGGTCGCTCCGGTCAGGCCGGAGGACGGCCCGGCCGGTCCGCTGGACGGCCTCGGCACCGTCACCGGGGACCCGCTGGAGGCGGTCTTCCACATCGGCTGCGTCGCCGACGTCGCCTCCGTCCAGCACCAGCCGGACGGCCGCTACGAGCTGTTGGTCACCGGCACCACCCGGTTCCGGCTGTGCTCGGCGGACGTCTCGGGGCCGTACCTGACGGGGGAGGTCGAGCAGATCGAGGAACGCCCCGGGGAGGGCTCCGGCGCGCTGGCCTCGGAGGTGGAGCGGGCGTTCCGGGTCTACCAGAAGCGCCTGGCCGGCGCCCGCGAGGCCAGCACCGTCGGCCGCCAGGACCTCCCGGACGACCCGCAGGTGCTCTCGTACCTGGTCGCCGCCGCCTCGGTGTTCGAGACCCCGGTCAAGCAGCAGCTGCTCGCCTGCCCGGACACCGCCCAGCGGCTGCGCACCGAACTCGACCTGCTGCGCCGCGAGACCGCCGTCCTGACCTGGCTGCCCTCGCTGCCCGCCACCGACCTCACCCGCCAGCGCTTCAGCCCCAACTGACCGGGGCCCCGAGGAAACCGAGGACTCCCGCATGGCCAAGAAGACCAGGAAGGGCGGCCAGGGCACGCCCGCCACCGTCGCCCTGGAAGCCGCCGCCGTCCCGTTCACCGTGCACTCCTACGACCACGACCCGGCCGCCGCCTCCTACGGCGGTGAGGCCGCCGAGGTCCTCGGCATCGCCCCCGACCGGGTCTTCAAGACCCTCGTCGCCGACGTGGACGGCACCCTCACCGTCGGCGTGGTCCCGGTCGCCTGCCGGCTCGACCTCAAGGCCCTGGCCGCCGCCGTCGGCGGCAAGCGCGCCGTCATGGCCGACCCGGCCGCCGCCGAGCGCAGCAGCGGCTACGTGCTCGGCGGCATCTCACCGCTGGGCCAGCGCCGCCCGCTGCGCACCGTCGTCGACGCCAGCGTGCTCGGTCACCCGACGGTCTACGTCTCGGCGGGCCGCCGGGGCCTCGAAGTCGAACTCGCCCCGGCCGACCTGGTCACCCTGACCAAGGCCCGCACCGCCCCGATCGCCCGCTGAGGAACCCCCGCGCCCGGCCCGCCGGCCAGGGCCCACGGCGCGGTCAGCGCTGCGTGCCGCTCTCCGTGCCGCGCTGCGCATCGCTCCCCGTACCGTCCTGCGGTCCGGTCGGCCCGGGCGGCCCGGACGGCCCGGTCTCCGGAGCGGCCCACGGCCCGGTCGGCGCCTGCGCCGCGGGCACCCCCGCCGGAACCCCCCAGTACGGCGGCGGGTCCTCCTCCCGCTTCCCGAACGCCGCCGAGAGCAGGAGCAGCACCACCATCGCCGCCATCGGCCAGACCAGCAGCGCGCCCAGCGCCCCCAGGTCGATGCTCGCGTCGAAGTGCCCGCCGTCGCCGACCCGCCGGGCCTCGCCGATCAGGTCGTTGCCGGGCCCGAGCCACCGCCCGATCCGCCAGGCCCCGATCGATCCGAGCAGCCCGCCGACGGTCAGCCCGAGCGCGACCGCGATGCCGCCCCCGCGCCGCCGGGTCACCAGGAAGGCCCCGAGCGCGGTCACGATCCCGGCGCCCAGGCCGATGAGCACGAACACCGCGTCGGCGCCGGCCCGCTGCTCCCCCTCGGGGTCCGCGTAGAGGATCCGGTCCCCGTCCACCACCAGCGGCACCTTCGGCGCCAGCCAGGCCCACAGCCCGGCGAACACCACGCCGGCCACCAGGCAGGCCACGACGACACCCGCCCCGACCCGTACCTCCGGCAGCAGCCGCCGCCCCAGCGGGGGCGCGCCGTCCTTGAGGGCGGTGGCCCCCGGCGGCGGCGCGAACGGGTCGGGCGCTGCGTCCTCCGGCACCGCCCGCGCATCGGCGTCGGCGGGATCCGGAGGTGTGTTCGGTGCGGTCACGGGCCCATCGTTTCACGACGGCCACGCGGACGGCCCACCCAGTCGGCGGCCCGCCCCCGGCCCCCTCCCCCGAGAAACGGCCCGCCCCGGATCGTCCTGCCACGAAGGACCTGCCGCGAGGGGCCCTGCCGCGAAGCGTCCTAGCGGGAGACCGCCCGCCGGTACGCCCAGGTGGCCACGGCCAGCGACACCACGCCCACGCCCGCGCAGACCGCGAGGTCCACGAGCACCCCCACCCAGTCCGGGTCCGGCGTGAACGTCCGCGCGAAGGCCTCCACCCCGTACGTGGACGGCAGCAGGGCGCGCAGCCACAGCACCGGCTGCGGCAGGTGGTCGGTCGGCAGCACGCCCAGCAGCAGTGCGGCCGACATGCCGAGCTGCCCGAGCATCGTCGCGATCTCCTGCCGCGGCGCGAGCAGCCCGCAGGCCGCCCCCAGCCCGGACAGCGCCGCCCCGGCCAGCGGCACGACCGCCAGCAGCACCCAGAGCTGCCCGAGCGGCAGCCCGAACAGCACCGCCCCGGTCGCCGCCGTGACGAGCGTCCCCGGCAGGGTGAACGAGGCGTACGCCGCGGCCGTCCCCAGCACCACCGAGGCGGCCGGCACCGGCAGCGTCGCGTAGTGGTCGAGGCCCCCGGTGGCCCGCAGCTTCCCGAAGTACTGGGCGAGCAGGTTCAGCGCGACGAACGCCACCACCAGCACGCTCGCCCCCGCGACCACCGACCGCGCCCCCGAGGACTGCCCGGCCTCCACGACGCCCCGCATCATCACCAGGATGCCCAGCGACTGGAAGGTGGCCACGAACAGCAGCGGGATGCGCGCCACCCGCGCCCGGGCGAGCTGCGCCCGGTACACGGCCGCGAGCCCGGGCAGCAGCCCGGCCGCGGGGGCGAGCGGAGCGGGGGCGGCCGTGGACCGGCGGGTCTCCGGCGGTACCGAGAGCAGCGTCACTTGGCCAGTCCTCCGTGGCGGCCGCCCAGCTTGAGGTAGGCGTCCTCAAGGCTCGGGGTGGCGAGGGTGAAGTCGTCGAGCGCGGCGAAGGCCGGTCCCGTGGTGACGGCGGCGACCAGTTCGCGGGCCTGCTCGGGGGTGGTGCGGACGGTCCAGCGGCGCCCGGCGCACTCGGCCCGCTCGCGCAGCGCGGCGACGGCGGGCACGCCGACCGGCGCCTCGTCCCGCCAGACCAGGTCGAGCCGGACGTCACCGTCCACCAACGCCTTGAGCCCGCCGGGCGTGTCGCAGGCGATCACCCGGCCCTCGTCCACCACGGCGACCCGGTCGAGCACCGTCTCCGCCTCGATCACGTTGTGGGTGACCAGCAGCACCGTGGTCTCCTGCTCGGCGCGGCGCCGGTCCACGGCGGCCCACACCGCGCGCCGGGCGACCGGGTCCATGCCGGTGGTCGGCTCGTCCAGGACGAGCAGCGGCCGGTCCCCCACCAGGGTGGCCGCGAAGCAGGCGAGCCGCCGCTGCCCGCCGGACAGCTTGGCGAGCGGCCGGGCGGCGAGCGGCTCCAGCCCGAGTTCGGTCAGCACGTCGGCGGCGACGCTCCTGGCCCGCGCCCGGGTGAGTCCGCGCAGCCGGCCGGTGGTCTCGGCGGCGAGCGCCACCGTCAGCTCGTCCAGCGCGGTGGATTCCTGCCCGAGGTAGCCGAGCAACCGGGCGGCCCGCTCCGGGTGCCGCACGATGTCGTGGCCGAAGAGTTCGACGGATCCGGAGTCGGGGCGCAGCAGCCCGGTGAGCTGGCGCACCAGCGTCGACTTCCCCGCTCCGTTCGGCCCGAGCAGCCCGAAGACCTCGCCCGGCCGGACGGTGAGGCTGATCCCGTCGTTGGCCCGGATCTCGCCGGCGGCCGCGCCGCGCCCGCTGCGGTAGGTCCTTACCAGGTCGCGCACGGCGACGCACGGCTGGGGTTCCTCGGGTGCTCGCCCGGCCGTCTCGTTCACGACCGAAGACTCTACGCGTTCATACGGGCGAACCGGACAACGGGGCCCGTCCCGGCGCCCGGGCCGTTCCTCCCGCGGTGTCCGGAGCCCGTCAGTCGTCGACGACCATCGACCCGCCCGGCACCCGTGCCGCCAGTTCCTTCCAGAAGCCGGCCCTGATGGCGTAGCGGTCGTGCTCGTCGATCTGGTCGTCCTTGTGCGCCAGCAGCCCGAAGCGGGCCGCGTAACGCAGCAGTTCGCCGTCCACCCGGTGCGGGATGCGCGGGTAGTCGGGCCAGAGCGTGGTGAGTCTCTCGGCGTCGCCGACGCGATCGCTCCAGCGGCGGGCGAAGACCTGCCCGACCTCGTGGGCGTCGCCGCCGATGGAGGTGATGTCCTCCTCGCGGTCGGCCCAGCGCTGTTCGGCGGTGGTGAGCTGGGCGAGCGTGGGCAGGCTGTCGCCGGCGGTGACGGCGGGCTCGGGGGCCGGCCGGTCCACCCAGCCGCGGTCGGAGGACCAGCGCAGCACAGGACCGGCCTGCGCGAGCGCCCCGTGCCCGTTGGCGCCGTTGGAGCCGTTCGCGCCGTGTCCGTTGGTGCCGGGGCCGACGGCGCCGTTCGCCACCGGGGTGATCGGGGTGACCGAGGAGGCCCGCCCGGCGAGGTCCTTCGGTGTCGGTACGACCTTGAGCGCGGCCGGCTGCGGCCCTCCGTCGGCGGGGGCCGCGCTCGCCGGGGCGGCGGCGGCCGGGGTGACCACCGGCGGTGCCGCGGCGGGCGGGGCGGCGAGGATCTTGGCGATCTCCTGCCTGGCCCCCGGCGCCGGGAACACGCTGGAGTGCTCCCGCAGCGAGAAGGACCCCTCGATCCACTCCCGGTCCAGCACCCGCCGCTCGTCCGCCTCGCCGACCAGGTCCTCGGACTGGTTGAAGTCGCCGTCGGCGGCCTGGAGGGCCCACAGGTGGACGGCCACCCCGTGTTCCTTGGCGGTCATCATGCCGGGCAGCAGGTCCCCGTCCCCGGTGATCAGCACGACGTCGGCGCAGGCCCGGTTGCGGGCGAGTTCGGAGAGTTCGGCGTGCATCGCGGCGTCCACGCCCTTCTGCACCCAGCGCCCCTCGGCCCGGGTGAGCGCGCCGAGCCGTACGGTGACCCTGGGCAGGACCCGCAGCCGCCGGTGCTCGGGCATCGGGCGCCGGTCGGGCGCGGCGTCGAACCAGTAGATCCGCAGGAGCGGCAGCCCGGTCTCCGCCTCGGCGCGCTCGCGCAGTGCGGTGATCAGGGCCGTGTGGTTCACGGTGACCTTGGACCGGGATGGATCTCCCGCGAGCAGGCTGGCGGCGGCGCCCAGCAGGTATCCGGCGTCCACCAGGACGACACAGCGGTCCATCGCGCACCTCTTCTCGCTCGCCCTCGGATCAGTCGGGTGGATCGTTTCGGGAACGGGCGGTCCGCCCGCCGTCCGGGCGTGCCGAGGTGAGGGGCCCCCGTCGTCCGATCGGTGGGTCACCTTTTACCCGCGGTTCGCCCGCCGAACCTCGCGTGTTGTCCCGGTACCGCAACAGCCGCCCCGGCGCGGAGCGAACGGAAGCGGGGGCGGGCCCCGTACAACGACGAGGCCCGCCCCAGGTCACGCAGCGGTGTTCCGACCGGTGGACGCCGGTCGCCGTCCCGGGGGCCTTGCGCTCCCCGGGTCCGGCCCTTCCGTCCTGGCGCGTCAGCCCTTCAGCTCGGCGGCGACCAGCTCGGCCAGCTGGACGGCGTTCAGCGCGGCGCCCTTGCGCAGGTTGTCGTTCGAGATGAACAGCGACAGACCGTTCTCCACGGTCTCGTCCACCCGGATGCGCCCGACGTAGCTCGGGTCCCGGCCGGCCGCCTGGAGCGGGGTGGGGATGTCGGACAGCTCGACACCGGGGGCGGCAGCGAGCAGCTCGACGGCGCGCTCGGGGCTGATCGGACGCTCGAAGCGGGCGTTGATCTGGAGCGAGTGGCCGGAGAAGACCGGGACGCGCACGCAGGTGCCGGCGACCTTGAGCTCCGGGATGCCGAGGATCTTGCGGCTCTCGTGGCGGAGCTTCTGCTCCTCGTCGGTCTCGTTGGAGCCGTCGTCCACGACGGAGCCGGCCAGCGGCACCACGTTGAAGGCGATCGGCCGCTGGTAGACCTTGGGCTCGGGGAACTCGACGGCACCGCCGTCGTGGGCGAGCGCGGCGGCGCCGTCCACGACCTTGGCTGCCTGGTCCTGGAGCTCGGCGACGCCGGCCACCCCGCTGCCGGACACCGCCTGGTAGGTGGAGACGACGAGCGCGGCCAGGCCGGCCTCCTCGTGCAGCGGGCGCAGCACGGGCATGGCGGCCATGGTGGTGCAGTTGGGGTTGGCGATGATGCCCTTGGGGCGGTCCGCGATGGCCCCGGGGTTGACCTCGGAGACGACCAGCGGGACCTCGGGGTCGCGGCGCCAGGCGGAGGAGTTGTCGATCACGACGGCACCGGCCGCGGCGGCCTTGGGGGCCAGGGCCTTGGAGGTGGAGCCGCCGGCGGAGAAGATCACGATGTCCAGGCCCGTGTAGTCGGCCGTGGCCGCGTCCTCGACGGTGACCTCGGTGCCCTGCCAGGGCAGCGTGCGCCCGGCCGAGCGGGCCGAGGCGAACAGCCGCAGCTGCTCCACCGGGACGTCGCGCTCTGCCAGGATCTCGCGGACCACACCGCCGACCTGGCCGGTGGCACCGACAATGCCGATCTTCATCTCCGACTACTCCTCTGAATGGTGCTGTTCACAGCCGCACTCCGCCCATCATGCCTTGTCACGCGGGTCGGGCGGCCTGGTGTTCCACGGTGTGAGAGCGCGACTACTGGTCCAGACCACTCGCCAGCGCCAGCGCGGCGCGGACCTCCGCCTCCCCGGCCGGCAGCAGCGGCAGCCGGACGTCCGGGGTCGGGATGCGGCCCTGGGCGTGCAGCACCCCCTTGGTCACCGTCGGGTTGGGGGCGGTGAACGCGGACAGCGCCAGCCCGGTCAGCCGGTGCCCGAGCGCCCGCGCCCGCGCCACGTCCCCGGCCTGCCAGGCCTCGACCAGTTCGACGAACCGGGCGGTCGCCAGGTGCGCCGAGGCGAGGATGCCGCCGGCCGCGCCGAGCGCCATCATCGGCGAGAGGAAGGCGTCCTCACCGGTGAGGAAGGCGAACCCCTCGGGGGCGTCGGCGAGCAGCTCGGCGGCCGTCTGGTCCAGCCCTCCGGTCGCGTACTTCACGCCCACCACGCCCTCGATCGCGGCGAGTTCGCGCAGCGCCGCGGTGGAGAGCTGCTGCCCGGTGCGGTACGGGATGTGGTAGACGACCAGCGGCAGCGGGCTGCTCGCGGCGAGCGCCCGGAAGTGCGCGACCGTCCCGGCCTCCCCGGCCCGGACGAAGGACGGCGTGGTGACCAGCGCCGCCGCCCGCGGCACCCGCGCGCCGAGCGCGGCCAGCGCCTCGCCGACGGCCCGGGTGTCGCCGCCGGAGGCACCGACGGTCAGCTGCGCCCCGCGCGCGGCACAGGCGGCCGCGGCGACGTCCACCACCGCGTCGCGCTCCTCGGCGGTCAGCGCGGCGGGCTCGCCGGTGGTGCCGAGCGCGACCAGTCCGGCCGCCCCGGCGTCCAGGACCTCGTGCGCGAGCTTCTCCAGCGCGTCGAGGGCGACGGATCCGTCGGCGGCGAAGGGGGTGATCAGGGGGACGTGGATGCCCGTGAGTTCCATGCCCACGATCCTGCGGCCCGGCGATCACTCAGGTCCAGTTCACATGTCCGACGCTTCTCGTAAGCTGAGCCGATGCTCGGCAGGGAATGTCCCGCGCCAGGGCCTAGGGTGGCCTGATGCTGGACGTCCGACGCCTGCGCCTGTTGCGCGAACTCGCCCACCTCGGCACCATCGCGGCCGTCGCCGAGGCGCTGTCCTTCAGCCCCTCGGCGGTGTCCCAGCAGCTGTCCGTCCTGGAGAAGGAGGCGGGCGTCCCACTGCTGGAGCGCACCGGCCGGCGGGTCGCCCTCACCCCGGCCGGTCTTGGCCTGGTCAGGCACGCCGAGGCGGTGCTCGCCCTGCTGGAGCAGGCGGATTCCGAACTCGCCCACGCCAAGCGGGGGTTGGCCGGTCCGCTGCGGATCGGCACCTACCCCTCGGCGGCCCGGGCGATCATCCCCGCGGTGCTCGCCGAACTGGCCTCCTGGCACCCGGGGCTGGAGCCGATGGTCACCGAGGTGGATCCGGCGGCCGTCGGCGCCGCGCTGCGGGCGGGCGAGCTGGACGTGGCGCTGGTGCACGAGTACGACCTCGTCCCGGCCGACCCTGAGCCGGGCCTCGCGGTGACCCGTCCGGTCTTCACCGAGCCCATGTACCTGGCCGCCCGCGCCCCCGGCACCGTCGCCGAGCAGCGCGGCGCGCCGTGGATCATGTCCCCGCGCGGCACGCTCTGCCACACCATGGCCGTCCGCGCCTGCGAGGCGGCCGGGTTCGCCCCCCGCGTCCGGCACCAGATCGACGACTTCACCACCGTGCTGGCGCTGGTCGCGGCCGGCCAGGGCGTCGCCCTGGTCCCCCACCTGGGCACCGCCGGGTCCCGGCCGGGCGTCGTCCTCACCCGCCTGCCGATGTACCGCCGCACCCGCGCCGCCTTCCGCGCCGGCGCGGGCTCCCACCCGGCCATCTCCGCCTTCGTCTCGGCGCTGCACACGGCGGTGCCGCCGGGGCTGGGCAGCGGGGCCTGAGGACCTCGCGTACGCGAAGGGCCCGGGGCGCCCGGCCCCTAGCCCTTCGTGACGGGTACGGCTAGACCACCAGGCAGCTCGGCCCGAGCAGCTGCTTCAGGTCCCCGAACAGCGCCGGGTCCGACTTCACCCGGTGCCGGTCCAGCCGCAGCACGGTGGTCTTGTTGCGGCTCTCCAGCCGCACCCGCACCTCGGTGGTGCCCCGGTGGCTCCCCAGCACCTCGCCGAGCCTGGCCACCAGCGGCGGGGTGACCTTCCCGCTCGGGATGTTGATGATGATCGGCGCGTCGGCGTGCGCGTTCGACAGGTCGGGGGCGGACAGCTCCATGCCCATCAGCCGCGGCACGTCCTCCCGCTTGTCCAGCTTGCCGCGCACGAACACGACGGCGTCCTCGACCAGTTGCGAGGACACCAGCTGGTAGCTGGCCGGGAAGAACATGCAGTCGATCGAGCCCGCCAGGTCCTCGACGGTCGCGATCGCCCAGGCGTTGCCCTGCTTGGTCATCTTCCGCTGGAGGCCCGAGATGATGCCGCCGATGGTGACGATCGTCCCGTCCGGCCGCTCCGCGAGGTCCGCCACCGCGCAGTCCGCCTTGTCGGCGAGCACGTGCTCGATGCCGTGCAGCGGGTGCGAGGAGACGTACAGGCCGAGCATCTCCCGCTCCTGGGTGAGCAGGAAGGACTTCTCCCACTCCTCCTCGGAGAAGACGACGTCCAGTCCGAAGCTCGGCTCGTCGGCGGTGGCGTCGCCGCCGAACAGGTCGAACTGCCCCTCGGCCTCCTTGCGCTTCACGCCGACCACGTTGTCGATCATCGGCTCGAACTGCGCGCTCAGGCCCTTGCGGGTGTGTCCGAGCGAGTCGAAGGCGCCGGCCTTGATCAGCGATTCGACGGTCCGCTTGTTGCAGACCACCGACTCCACCTTGTCCAGGAAGTCGGGGAACGACGCGAACTTCCCCTTGGCCTTCCGGGTGCGGATCATGGACTCGACCACCGGGCCGCCGACGTTGCGGATCGCGGTGAGGCCGAAGCGGACCAGGGTGTCACCGTGCGGGGTGAAGTCCGAGTCCGACTCGTTGACGTCCGGCGGCAGCACCTGGATGCCCATCTTGCGGCACTCGTTGAGGTAGACCGCGGACTTGTCCTTGTCGTCCTTGACGGAGGTGAGCAGGCCCGACATGTACTCGGCCGGGTAGTTGGCCTTGAGGTACGCCGTCCAGTACGAGACCAGCCCGTAGCCCGCGGTGTGCGCCTTGTTGAACGCGTAGCCGGAGAAGGGGACGAGGACGTCCCACACGGCCTGGATGGCCGCGTCGGAGTAGCCGCGCTCGCGGCAGCCCTTCTGGAAGGGGACGAACTCCGCCTCCAGGATCTCCTTCTTCTTCTTGCCCATGGCGCGGCGCAGCAGGTCCGCCTGGCCGAGCGAGTAGCCGGCCAGGATCTGCGCGGCCTTCTGCACCTGCTCCTGGTAGACGATCAGGCCGTACGTCGGCCGGAGCACCTCCTCCAGGGGCTTCTCCAGCTCCGGGTGGATCGGGGTGATGTCCTGCTGGCCGTTCTTGCGCAGCGCGTAGTTGGTGTGGGAGTTGACGCCCATCGGGCCCGGGCGGTACAGCGCCAGCACGGCGGAGATGTCTTCGAAGTTGTCGGGCTTCATCAGGCGCAGCAGCGAGCGCATGGGGCCGCCGTCGAGCTGGAAGACGCCGAGCGTGTCGCCGCGGGCGAGCAGTTCGTAGGTGGGCTTGTCGTCGAGCGGCAGCTTGAGCAGCTCGATCTTCTCGCCCTTGTTCCGCTCGATCGCCTTGACGGCGTCGTCCATGATCGTCAGGTTGCGCAGGCCGAGGAAGTCCATCTTGAGGAGGCCGAGGCCTTCACAGGTGGGGTAGTCGAACTGCGTGATGGTGACGCCGTCGGTGTGCCGGGTCCAGACCGGGATGTGGTCGGTGAGCGGCTCGGCGGACATGATGACGCCGGCGGCGTGCACACCGGGCTGGCGGATCAGGCCCTCGATGCCGCGCGCGGTGTCGATGACCTTCTTGACGTCCGGGTCGCTCTCGTACAGGCCGCGGATCTCGCCGGCCTCGCCGTAGCGGGGGTGGCTGCTGTCCGTGATGCCGGAGAGCGGGATGCCCTTGCCCATGACGTCCGGCGGCATCGCCTTGGTGATCCGGTCGCCCATCGCGTACGGGTAGCCGAGGACCCGGGAGGAGTCCTTGATGGCGGCCTTCGCCTTGATGGTGCCGTACGTGACGATCATGGCGACCTTGTCGGATCCCCACTTGTCCGTCACGTAGCGGATCACGTCGCCGCGCCGGCGCTCGTCGAAGTCGATGTCGACATCGGGCATGGAGATGCGCTCGGGGTTCAGGAAGCGCTCGAAGATCAGGCCGTGCGGGATGGGGTCGAGGTCGGTGATGCCCATCGCGTACGCGACCAGCGAACCGGCCGCCGAACCACGGCCGGGGCCCACCGCGATGCCCTGGCTCTTGGCCCACATGATGAAGTCGGCGACCACGAGGAAGTACGCCGGGAACCCCATCTGGATGATGGTGTCCATCTCGTACTCGGCGAGCTTCTTGTGCTCCTCGTCGTACCCGTCCGGGAAGCGCCAGTCCATGCCCTCCCAGACCTTGGACTTGAAGAAGTCCGCCTCGGACTCGAAGCCCTCCGGGATGGGGAAGCGGGGCATCAGGTTCTTGAACTTGAACATGCCCTCGGTGTCGACCCGGGAGGCGACGAGCAGCTGGCTGTTGCGGCAGCCCTCCTGCCAGGCGTCCGAGGAGTCCAGCGCGTACATCTCGGCGGCGGACTTGATGTAGTAGCCGGTGCCGTCGAAGCGGAAGCGGTCCGGGTCGGAGAGGTTCTTGCCGGTCTGGACGCAGAGCAGCAGGTCGTGCGCGCCGGCGTCGGCCTCGGTGGTGTAGTGCGAGTCGTTGGTGACCACCGGGGGGATGTTCAGCTTCTTGCTGATCTCCAGCAGCCCGTCGCGGACCCGCTTCTCGATGTCGAGGCCGTGGTCCATCAGCTCCAGGAAGTAGTTCTCCCTGCCGAAGATGTCCTGGTAGTCGGCGGCCGACTTCACCGCCTCGTCGAACTGGCCGAGCCGCAGGCGGGTCTGCACCTCGCCGGAGGGGCAGCCGGTGGTGGCCATCAGGCCGCCGGACAGGTCGGAGATCAGCTCCTTGTCCATCCGGGGCCACTTCACCAGCCAGCCCTCGGAGTAGGAGCGCGAGGTCAGCTTGAAGAGGTTGTGCAGGCCCTCCTTGTTCCGGGCCCAGATGGTCTTGTGGGTGTAGGCGCCGGACGCGGAGACGTCGTCGCGCTTCTGGTGCGGCTGGCCCCACAGGATGCGCTTGGTGTTGGAGCGGGACTCCGGGGCGACGTACGCCTCGATGCCGATGACGGGGGTGATGCCCGCGTCCGTGGCCTGCCGGTGGAACTCGGCGGCGCCGTACATGTTGCCGTGGTCGGTCATGGCGACATGGGTCTGGCCGAGCCGCTCGACCTCCTTGAACATCTGCTTCAGCCGGGCGGCACCGTCCAGCATCGAGTACTCGGTGTGGACGTGCAGATGCGCGAACGGCTGGTCGCTCAAGGCGGGGCCTCCGGGGGCTCTGGTGCTGGGCTGGTGGGCCGGCGAACGTGCGGGTCACAGGGGGTACCCCCGGAAATGGATGTGGTCCGGAGCGCCTCGCGGGGCCCGGACCATCACTCACACGTTCACCCGTCTACTCTAGCCCCCTCCGAACGGCTTCCCCCGCGCCGTTCGCGGCTCCCCTGGTCGGCCCGGCGAGTCGGGCTCCGGCGGCTTCGCGGACCTCCGGCGCCTCCATCGGATCGTCGCGGAGGTACGCCAGGCGGGTCCTCACCTCGGGCCGGTCGGGTGCGTGCCCGACCCCGAGGAGCCGGGCACGCACCTCGCAGTCCCACAGCGACTCGGTGTACGCCTCGGCCGTGCCGGCGGCTCCCATCGCCGCCAGCGCCTCCAGGTAGACGGGACGCTCGTACGAGTGCGGGGTCGAGAGCCAGAAGCGGCGCAGCAGGGAGACGGCGTCGGCGGCCTTCGATCCGAAGCGCGCCAGGCCGCGCGCGAGGGTGTCGGGGCCGCACCAGGTGCGGTCCACCCAGTGCCGCTCCAGCTCGGCGACGAGGGCCGGCACGTCGCTCTCGTCGCCGTGGGCGGCCAGCACTCCGAGGCCCAGCCAGGAGAGCCAGTCCTGCTCCGAGGCCGCCCACTGCCGGGCCGCCGGCACGGCCTGCCCGGCGAGTCGTGCGACCGCCCGCCCCAGGTACGGCACCTGCCGGGTGCCGTCGGCGGCGCCGAGCCGGGGTACCAGCGGGATCAGCGCGGGCTCCGGCGGACGGAGCGACAGCGCGTGGAGAGCGGTCGCCTTGGCGCCTTCGGGGGCTGCCGGATCGCGCAGCAGGGCGAGCAGGCTCGCGCTGTCGCGGTCGGGGTACGGGTCCTCCACGGGGTGGCGCGTGGTCGGCCCGTCCTCCTCCGGAGCGGATTCCGGCAGCGCCTCGCGGGCTTCCTCCGAGCCGGCGAGCGCGAGCAGTTCCAGAACGCGGGTGGCCCGGTACCGGGTGTCCTCGTCGCCGGACAGGAACTCCACCACCGGCGCGAGCGGAAGGTCCAGGTCCCGGATCAGCCGGGCGAGGTAGAGGTGCCGGTCGTCGACCAGCGAGTCCCACCGCCACTCCCAGCGGATGCAGCCGTACACCAGGTCGGCGACCGACGCCCGGTCCTCGGCGGCGATCAGCGCGCCCTGGCCCCGGCCGCGCTGGAGCAGGCCGGGGAGAGTGGTCGTCGGTGCGTAGTGGTCGGTGTGCATGGGGTCCATCGTGCCGGAGCCCCCGGCGCGTGGGCGGCGGGGGCCGGCGGGTGGTGGGTCAGGTGTCCTCGTCGGGCGGCGGGGCGGCGCGGAGGGCGGTGACGACGCCCAGGGCGACCGTGGAGACCGCGAGGGCGAGGAGGGCGGCGAGGGCCGTCCCGATCAGGTATCGCACGGGGTCCTGCGTTCGGCGTCGAGGAGGAGGGTGAGGAGGTTGAGGAGGGTCGACGCCGGCGCGGTGTTGAAGCGGACGAGGACGCGGCCGTCCATGGTCCTGTCGGTGTCGATCGAGGGGAAGATGAGGCCGAACTCGCGCCCCCGCTCCCGGACTTCGTCCAGGAGGGTGCGAATGTGATCCTCGGTGTAGTACCGGATCCGGGGGTCGGTCGGCAGCATCGGGTGGCGGCCGGGGCGGTAGATCATCAGCCGGCGTCCTTCAGCAGCTCGAACCAGACCGATTTGGCACGCTCGTGGGGGTCGACGCCCCAGCGGTGGGTGAGCGCCTCGACCAGCTGGAGGCCGCGCCCCGACTCGGCGAGCAGCGAGAGCGGAGGGGCGGAGGGCAGGACCGGGCTCTCGTCCGTGACGGAGACGCGGAGCGAGTCGTTGACGGAGATGATCTCGACCAGCGGGGCGGGGGTGTCGGTGTGGCGCCACGCGTTGACAAGCAGCTCACAGAGCGCGAGCTGCGCGTCGGAGATCGTGGCGGGGGCCCAGCCGACGCGGGTCATGGTGGTGCAGAGGGTCTGACGGGCGACGGCGATGGTGGGGGTGTTGACGAGACGCATGGAAGTTCTCCGGGGATGCGAAGAAGTGGCGTGACAACAGCCAGAGCTGACGATCCATCGGATCGACGTAGCACTGACGATACCCCTCTGGAATCATGTGTGATCCCGGATCCGGATAGATTCATCCTCAAGTGGACCCCGAGCGCAGCAGCGCGGCAGACTTGGGGCACTTCGGCAAGGAAGGGACCAATGCCGCCACGAGTCAACCCGACGCTTCGTCAACGCCGCGTCGGGGCCGAGCTTCGGAAGATGCGCGAGGCAGCCGGACTGTCGACCTTGACCCTGAGCAGAGCCCTCGGCATCGACCGGACGCAGGTCAGCCAGATAGAGGCAGCGAAGGTCGGCGTCAGCCCGGAGCGGCTCCGCTCCTTCGCCGCCGCCTGCAAGTGCATGAACGAGCCCTTGATCGACGCCCTGGAATCCATGGTCCTGGACCGTTCCAAGGGCTGGTGGGAGGAGTACCGCGGCAGCGTCCCCGAGGGCATCCTTGAAAATGCGGAGCTTGAACGAACCTCCCACGGGCTTATGTTGTGGGTCCTCACCCACATGCCCGGACCGTGCCAGACACTCAGCTACGCCTCGGCGGCGTTCGGGCGAATCTTTCCTCCACTCCCACGCCACGAGTTGGAGATCCGAACGGCTTTCAGGATGCAGCGCAAGGCCGACCTCCGCCGCAACCCGAAGCCGCTGACGGCGTTCATCTACGAGTCGGTCCTGCTGACTCGCTTCGGCGGAACACAGATCCTCAAGGAACAGCTCTCTTCCCTTCTCGAAGACTCCGAGCTGCCCTGGATGACCATCCGTGTTGTGCCGTTCGACATCGAGACCTTCCCCGGCCCTGTCGAGAACCTCACCTATGCGTTCGGCGCGGTCTCGGAGCTCGACACAGTCGAGCGGGAGTCTTCCCATGATTCCGAACACCTTGATGCGATCAGCGAGCTCACCAGCTATCGATCCATCTTCGACCGGACCGAATCGCTCGCTCTGAATGAGAGTGATTCCCGCGACTTGATCCACAAGATCGCACGAGACATATGAGAAGGCCCACGATGACCGATACCGACTGGCAGAAGTCCTCCTTCAGTGGATCCTCCGAGAGCTGTGTGGAGGTCCGCACCGCGGGCAGGGCAGTCGAACTCCGCGAGTCCGACGAGGGCCACCTCACCATCCACACCACCCCCGCCGCCCTCGCCACCCTCCTCCACGGCGTCAAGGCCGGCGAATTCGACCACCACGCCTGACACTCCACGCCCCCACGCCCCCTCGCCCGCCCCGGGCGAGGGGGCGTAGCTCGTTCAGGTGATGACACGCTGCGGCCCCTCCCCCGCCTTCCTCCGACCACGTACAACTGTCGTGCACCTCGCCCGCACCGCGAAGGAATGACAGCCATGGCACAGCTGGAGTCCGGCCTCTACACCATCCAGAACGGCGACGCCAAGATCGGCCGAGCCCGTCACGAAGCCCTGGACCTCTCCCCCAAAGCCGTCTTCGCCCACACCGACGACCAGGACGCGGTCTGGGTCGTCGAGGCCTACCCCAACAACCACTACCGGCTCTACGCCAAGGGCGCCCCGACCGCCGTGGAGGACCTCAAGCCCGCCGGCCCGCTGGTCTCCCTCCTCCTCGACCAGGGCGACGCCCCCGAGTGGGAGTTGATCCCCGTCGACGGCGCCCCGGACACCTATCAGATCAAGTCCCCCCAGGGCTCCTCGTGGACCGTCCTCGAACCCAACAAGCAGAGCAGGATCGAGGTCATCCCCGTCCTCGAAGGCTCCACCGCCTTCACCTTCGAGAAGATCGACGTCTGACCCCCGCCGCACCGGAAGTCGGCCCGCCCGACTTCCGGTGCACACGCACTCCCCCGACGCCGGAACTGACCTGCCACCACAGCACGTTGGGGCTGACATGGTGATGACGGCGGGTCTGCTCCTCATGGCGGCGCTGGTGATCGTGCCCTTCACGCTCGCCTCCGCCCGGCACGTCGTCGCACGCTCGGGCCATCCCGCCTGGCTGTCCCGACGGCTCTCGGCCCGGTCCCGATCCGGCGAACTCGGCCTCGGTGCCACCGCGACCGAGGAGTTCCACGCCTTCCTCAACGCCAACAAACGCGTGCAGATCGAGCAGCGCCAAGCCCGGCTCGTCCTGCGGGACGACGACCACGCCGGCGCCCCGCCCCGCACCGGTGTCGACCTTGACGGAGGCACCGCCGTCATCCCGCCCCTCCGGTAGCACCGCGCAGGAAGCCGGCCCGCCCCCCGAGCCCCCGAGGACCGTCCGGCGGTCCTGCTCCACTCCGACCCCGAGCGCATCGCGACGATCCTCGCGCGCGGCCACTTCACGGCCTCCGGCCCCTCGGGTGTCCACGCTTCGTCCCCGCACACGCGCGACCGACCCGCCCGCCGCGGTGCCCGGGGTCGAACCACCCGTCACCCGAACGGACGCACCCACACCCGTACGTCCGTCGGGCAGGCCCCGCCGCGCCGCGCCCGTCCGACCCGGCGGCCGGGGAGGTGCGCCGAGTGGCGAACCAGGGTGCGCAAGGAGATGGTGACCGGCAGAGACCCCTCACCAGAAAGGGCGATCATGCCCGAGGTCACCTCCCCGTACGCGACCGGCACCCCGTGCTGGGTCGATCTGATGGCCAAGGACCAGCAGGCCGCACTGGACTTCTACCGCGACCTCTTCGGCTGGCAGGGCCAGCCCGGCCCGGCCGAGTTCGGCGGGTACGCCGTCTGCGAGCTGGACGGCAAGGCCGTCGCCGGCATCGGTCCGGCGATGGCCCCCGAAGGAGCGCCGGAGCCGCCCACCGTCTGGACCAGCTACCTGGCCACCACCGACGCCCAGGCCACCCAGGACGCGATCGTCGCCGCCGGCGGCACCCTGCTCGCGCCGGTCATGGACGTCGGGAACCTGGGCCGGATGCTGATCGCCGCCGACCCGCAGGGCGCGGTGTTCGGCGCCTGGCAGCCGGGCGAGTTCTCCGGCGCCAAGGTCGTCAACGAGGCCGGCGCGCTGACCTGGAACGAGCTGCACACCAGCGACATCCCGGCCGCCACCGCCTTCTACGGCGAGGCGTTCGGCATCGAGATCGAGCCGCTGGACGGCGCGGACGCGTACTGGGAGCTGCGGGTCGGCGGCCGGCCGGTGGGCGGCGCCACCCTGCTCGCCAACGACCCGCCCGGCACCCCGGCGCACTGGCTGACGTACTTCTCGGTCGACGACGTCGACTCCACCGTGGACGCCCTGGTCAAGCGCAACGGGACGGTCCTCGCCCCGCCCTTCGACATGGTCGCCGGCCGGATGACCGTGGTCGCCGACCCGCAGGGCGCCCCCTTCGCCATGATCAAGCCCCAGCCGCTCTGACCCGCCCCGCCCTCACGACCCGCCGCCCGCCCGGCCCCCACCCGGGCGGGCGGCCGCCGTTCCATCCCCGCCGGACCCCGCTCGGGAACAGGAGGTCGGCCGGGCCGACTTCCCACGCACGGCCGGGGCACCGCTCAGTCCAGTTCCGCCAGGAAGGCCAGCGCCGCCGCCCAGGCCCGCTCCGCCGCCTGCGCGTCGTAGTCCGGCAGCTCCGGGTCGGTGAACAGGTGCCCGGCACCCCGGTACCGGTGCACCTCGACGTCCGCCCCGGCCCGCACCATCCGCAGGTACCAGGCGTTCAGCCAGTCCTCCGGCTCGAACGGGTCCGGCTCCGCGATGTGCAGCTGCACCGGGATCTCGGTGGCCGCGTCCTCCCGCAGGTCCGAGGTGCCGTGCAGGAGCAGCAGCCCGCGCGCCTTCTCGTCGGCCAGCGCCAGGTTCTGCGCCAGCGCGCCGCCCAGCGAGAAGCCGGCGTACACCAGCCCGCCCTCGGACAGCGGCGCGGCCGCCGTCACGCCCCGCCGCAGCAGTTCCTCGCTGCCGCCGAGCTCCTCCTGGAACTCCTGCGCCTCCTCGACGGAGTCGAAGGTCCGCCCGTCGAACAGGTCCGGGGTGTGCACGGTGTGCCCGGCGGCGCGGAGCCGCTCGGCGGCGGCCCGCACGGCGGGGCGCAGCCCGTAGGCGGAGTGGAAGAGGACGATCTGGGCCACGGTTCGGGTCCTTCATCAGGGGAGTCGGCTACCCACCCATGATCCCGCATCCCTCACCGGGCCCGACGATCCCACCTCCGGCTGGGGCTCCACGCCCGGCTACGAGACCACGTCCTTGCGCGCGAACCCCCGGAATGCCAGCGCCAGCAGCACCACCGCGTACGAGAGCGACAGCGAGACGCCCTGCACCATGCCGCCCCACTCCAGTTGCGGCTGGAGGGCGTCCGCCCAGGAGTACTGCCAGTGCGCCGGCAGCCACTCCCGCAGGTCGCCCAGCGCGGTGACGGCGTCCAGCACGCCCGTGATGATCGACGCGAACACCGCGCCGCCCACCGCGCCCAGCGGCGCGTCGGTCGCCGTGGAGAGCCAGAACGCCAGCGCCGCGATCACGATCTCGCCGAGGAACACGAAGGCCACCGCGACGGCGATCCGGGGCAGCGCCTCCCCGGCCGGCAGGCTGACCCCGGCGGGCAGCTTGAGGTCCCCCCAGCCGTACGCCGCGGTGCCGACGACCAGTCCGATCGCGGGCAGCATCACCACCGCCACGGCCGAGAACGCCAGTCCGACCGCGAACTTGCGGGCCAGCAGCCTGGCCCTGGGCACCGGCGCGGCCAGCAGGTAGCGCAGCGAGGACCAGCTCGCCTCGGAGGCGACGGTGTCGCCGCAGAACAGCGCGACCGGGATCACCAGCATGAAGCCGGTGCCGACGAACAGCATGGTGACCGCGAAGTTGGCCCCCGAGGCGGTGGCCAGCTCGATGAAGGTGGTCCGGCCAGGACGGCCCGGGGTGCCGCCGATCTGGAACGCTGCCAGGAGGACGAACGGCATGGCGGCCAGCACCGCGCCGATCACCATCGTGCGGCGCCGGCGCAGCTGGCGCATCGCCTCCACCCGCAGCGGCAGCGTCCGGCTCGCCCGGTACCCCTCGGCATGGTCCTTCGACTCGGCGAGGTCCGTCGTCGTCACGGCGCTCACTCTCCACCTCCGATCAACGACAGGAACGCGTCCTCCAGGCGCCGCTGCGGTCCGGCGCTCTCCACCGGCACCTCCAGCCGCACCAGCTCGGCCAGCAGCGCGCTCGCCGCCAGCCCGTCCAGGCGCACCAGCAGTCCGCCCTCGACGGCCTCCGCCGAGCCGACCCCGGCCAGCGCGGCGACCTTCCCGGCCACCGGCACCGGGTCGTACGGGCCGGCGATGCCGACCATCAGCAGCTCGCCGGCCCCCACGATGTCCCCGACCGGCCCGGCCGTGACGAGCCGCCCGCGGTCCATCACCACCAGGTCGGTGCAGCTCTGCTCCACCTCGGACAGCAGGTGGCTCGACACGATCACGGTCCGCCCGCCGGCCGCGTACCGGATCATGACCTCGCGCATCTCGCGGATCTGCGGCGGGTCCAGCCCGTTGGTCGGCTCGTCCAGGATCAGCAGGTCCGGCATCCCGAGCATCGCCTGCGCGATCGCCAGCCGCTGCCGCATGCCCTGCGAGTACGTCCGCACCGCGCGGTCCAGCGCCTCGCCGAGCCCGGCGATGGCCAGCGCCTCGTCGAAGCGCGCGTCGGCCTCCGGCCGTCCGGTCGCCTGCCAGTACAGCCGCAGGTTGGCCCGCCCGGTGAGGTGCGGCAGGAAGCCGGCGCCCTCCACGAACGCCCCGACCCGGGACAGCACCGGGGCGCCGGGCCGCACCAGGTGCCCGAAGATCCGGATCTCGCCGGCGTCCGGGCGGATCAGGCCCATCAGCATCCGCAGCGTGGTGGTCTTGCCCGCGCCGTTCGGCCCGAGCAGTCCGAGCACCTGCCCCCGCTCCACCCGGAAGCCGAGGTCCCGGACGGCGTAGCGGTCCTGGGAGCCCTTGTAGCGCTTGCTCAGCCCGCTGATCAGCAGCGGCATCGCGGCCAGCTCCGGGTCGAAGCCGGGCCCGGCGGCCGCCCTGCGGCGTCGCAGCCGCGGCACCAGCACCAGCCCGGCGGCCATCACGACCGCGACCACCGGCAGCAGCCAGGTCCGCGAGGGCAGCGGCGCCGCCTCGGTGACCAGCTCCTCGACGGTCGGCACGGTGAGCGCCCCGGCCGGCGCCACCTGGTAGGTGGCCGGCTCGACCGGTGAGGCGTACGCCAGGTCGGTGCTCGCCAGCACCAGCCGCACCCGGTGCCCGGCCGGGAAGGTGTGGTCGACGGTCGGCAGCGCCACCGTGACGGTCTTCCCGGCGTCCGCGCCGGTCACCCGCAGCGGGGCGGCGAGCTGCTGCGGCAGCACCGCCTTGCCGTCCGGGCCGACGTCGTACAGCTTCGCGAACAGCACCGCGTCCGGCCGGTCGGCCTTCACCCGCACCGGCACGGTCGGCTGCCCGGTCAGGTGCAGCGGCGAGTCCAGCGGCGCCGAGTCGAAGGCCGCGTTCTGCCCGGGGAAGTCCAACGACAGTCCGGCGCCCAGCGAGGCCGCCTGGCTGAGCGCGCCGACGCCGGGCAGCGTCGAGATCCCGGGCGGCGCGCCGCCGGGCGGGTTGGCGAGGGTCTTCTCGCCGCCCGCCAGCTCGACGGGCCGCGAGCCCGTCCCGCCCAGCCCCGGGTACCGGTCGGCGGTGGCCCCGCGCAGCACGGCCTGGAAGCCGGTCGAGTCCACCCCGCCGGTGCGGGTGACCCGGAACGCGGCACCGGTGTCGGTGCCGCCGCCCTTCAGGCCGTGATCCTTCAGATACCGGTCGAACCAGGCGGTCACCCGGTCGTCCACCCGGGCGCTGGTGTCCGTCCCGCCGTCGTGGCCGCCCGCGAACCAGTCCACCGCCACCGGTGCGCCGTTGGCGGCCACCGCCTTGGCGATGCGGTCGCCCTGGTCCAGCGGGAACAGCGAGTCCTGCTGCCCCTGCACCACCAGCGTGGGCGCCTTGAGCTGCGCCGCCACCGAGGACGGGCTGGAGCGCTCCAGCAGCGCGACGGCCTCCGGATCGGCGTGCCCGGCGGTGGCGACCCGGTCGTACATCGCGCAGAGCGACTCCAGGAACCGCCCGCAGCCGACCGGCCCGTCCGTCTGCTGCGCGCCGCCGCCGGCCTGCGGCTGTGCGCCGCCGCCCGTCGGCGCCCCCGCGCCGCCGCTCTCCCGCGGCGCCTCGCCCGAGGGGCCGAGGTCCCCGGCCGCGCCGGTGGTGAAGAAGATCCCGGCCCACAGCTTCTTGAACACGCCGTCCGCCGCGCCCGAGCCCTGCACGCCCTGCGGGAACAGCGCGTCGGCCAGGTTCCACCAGGTGATCTGGGTGGCCACCGCGTCGATCCGGTGGTCGTACGCGGAGGCCAGCAGCGAGACCGCCCCGCCGTACGAGGCACCGGTGATGCCGACCTTCGGGTCGCCTGGCCCGTCCAGCCGCACCTCGGGCCGCTGGGCCAGCCAGTCCACCAGGTGCCTGACGTCCTCGACCTCGCGGTCGGGCGCGTTCAGGCCGATCCTGCCGCCCGAGTGCCCGAAGCCGCGCGCCGACCAGGTCAGCACCGCGTACCCCTGCCGGGCCAGCTGCTCGGCGCGGGCGCGCTGGCCCTCCTTGGAGCCGCCGAAGCCGTGGGCCAGCAGCACCGCGGGGCGCGGACCGCTGCCGGTGGTGAAGAACGAGGTGTCCAGCTGGACCTGCTGGTCACTGCCGGGCGTCTCGGGCATGGCGAGGAACCGGTCCTCCTGAAGGACCGCCTGCTCACCGCCGGAGGCCACCGTCACGGTGCCCGCTCCGGCCACCGCCACCAGGGCCACCGCCCCGGCCAGCAGCCGACGTCTGACCGATGTTCCCCGGGCGCGCCAGCGACGCCATGCCCCACCGAACTCCATGGGCGCTGATCGTATCCGCCGTCCGGGTAGGCCGCCGATAAAGCCGCCGCACGCTTTCGCCCGGTTCGCCCCGCTGTGCACGGGTATCGTACGGCCCATGCCCTGGCCGCTGATCTCGCTGCTCGCCACCGTCGCCGCCACCCTGGCGATCGGCTGGATCGTCGACCAGGCCCTCCAGCGGATCGCCGCCCGCCGGCCGGGGGCACCGGTCTGGCCGCTGCTCCGACGCTGCCGGATCCCGCTCCAACTCACCGTCGTGTCGGCCCTGTTGCTCGCCGCCAAGCCGCTCCAACAGGCCTTCCGCCTGAAGCGGGACGACGGCGCGCACCACCTGCTCCTGCTGCTCCTGCTCGCCTCGCTGGGCTGGCTCACCGTCCGCGTGGTGGCCGCCGTCCTGGAGGCCCTGCTCAGCCGGTACGAGACCCGCGTCGACGACCCGGCCCGGGTCCAGCGGGTGAACACCCAGATCAGCATGCTGCGCCGGGTGGTCAGCGCGGTGATCGTCGTGGTCACGGTGGCCGTGATGCTGCTGACCTTCTCCGCCATGCGCACCATCGGCGCCAGCCTGCTCGCCTCGGCGGGCATCATCGGCATCGTGGCCGGCATCGCCGCCCAGAGCACCCTGGGCAACTTCTTCGCCGGCCTCCAGATCGCCTTCGGCGACACCGTCCGGATCGGCGACACGGTGGTGGTGGACGGCCAGCAGGGCACGGTCGAGGAGATCACCCTCAGCTACCTGGTCGTCCGGCTCTGGGACTACCGCCGGCTGGTCGTCCCGGTCTCGTACTTCGTCAACAAGCCCTTCGAGAACTGGACCCGCAGGGACCCCGGCCTGCTCGCCGCCGTCCTGCTCCACCTCGACCACACCACCCCGGTGGACGAGCTGCGCGCCGCCCTGCGCGCCCGCCTCGACCGGAACCCGCTCTGGGACGGCGCCGAATGGGCCCTCCAGGTCACCGACACCACACCCAGCACGATGGTCGTCCGCGCCACCATGACCGCCCGCACCCCCGACGACGCCGCCCAGCTCCGCTTCGACGTCCGCGAACAGCTCATCGCCTACCTCCGCGACGAGCACCCCGACGCCCTCCCCCGCCTCCGCACCACCGGCACCTGACCCCCGCCGGCCCCGGAAACACGTGCCGCCCCCGGCCGAAGACCGGGGGCGGAACCGTGCGAGGAACGCCTACAGCACCCGCGTCATCGTCCGGTGCGGGATCCCCGCGTCGTCGTACACGGGCCCCTCGGCCACGTACCCCAGCCGCTCGTAGAACCCGAGCGCCTGCACCTGCGCGTGCAGCTCGACCTCCGCGCCACCGCGCCCGGCACCCGCGGCCTCGACCGCCCTGACCAGCTCCGCGCCCAGACCCGTGCCCCGGGCCGCCGCGACGACCGCGAGCCGCCCGAGCAGCACCCGCCCCTCGACGCCGCCGGTCAGCTCCCGGGCGTGGTCCCCGAAGATCAGCCTCGCGGTCCCCAGCCCGGCCCCGTCGGCCCCCACCGCCAGCAGGTGCACCGAGGTCGCGTCGTACTCGTCGTACTCCAGCTCCTCCGGCACGCCCTGCTCGACGATGAACACCTCACGCCGGACGGCCCGCACCAGCTCCAGGTCCGCCTCGCCCTCGGCGACCCGGACGGCAGTGGCCGACATGTCAGCTCTCCGCCGTGATGATGTCCAGCGCCTTCGTCAGGTCCTCCGGGTACTCGCTGGAGAACTCGACCCACTGGCCGTCCGCCGGGTGCTCGAAGCCGAGCGACACCGCGTGCAGCCACTGCCGGGTCAGCCCCAGCCGCTTGGCCAGCGTCGGGTCGGCGCCGTACGTCAGGTCGCCCACGCAGGGGTGCCGCAGCGCGGACATGTGGACGCGGATCTGGTGGGTGCGGCCGGTCTCCAGCTTGATCGTCAGCAGCGACGCGGCGCGGTACGCCTCGATCAGGTCGTAGTGGGTGATGGACGCCTTGCCGTCCTTGGTGACGGCCCACTTCCAGTCCGAGCTGGGGTGCCGTCCGATCGGCGCGTCCACCGTCCCGCTCAGCGGGTCCGGGTGGCCCTGCACCAGCGTGTGGTACCGCTTCTCGGTGATCCGGTCGTGGAACTGGCGCTTGAGGTCGGTGTACGCGCGCTCGGACTTGGCGACCACCATCAGCCCCGAGGTGCCGACGTCCAGCCGGTGCACGACGCCCTGGCGCTCGGCGGCGCCCGAGGTGGAGATGCGGAACCCGGCCGCGGCCAGCCCGCCGATCACGGTGGGGCCGGTCCAGCCCGGGCTGGGGTGCGCGGCGACGCCGACCGGCTTGTCGACCAGCACGATGTCCTCGTCCTCGTGGACGATCCGCATGCCCTCGACCGGCTCGGCGACGATCCGCACCGGGGCGGCCGGCGCCGGGATCTCGACCTCCAGCCAGGAGCCGGCGGTCACCCGGTCCGACTTCCCGGCCACGGCGCCGTCGAGCGTCACCTTGCCGTCGGCGGCCAGCTCGGCGGCCTTGGTCCGGGAGAAGCCGAACATCCGGGCCAGGGCGGCGTCGAGGCGTTCGCCCTCCAGGCCGTCGGGTACGGGGAGGCTGCGGATCTGCGCTGCGGTACTCACCCGTACGAGTATGCCGGAAACGCGACCCGCCCCCGCCCGCCGGTGATCCGGGGGCTACTTCCCGGCCTGCTCCGGCTTCTCGCCCTTCTCGCCCTTCCCGTCCTTCTCGGGCTGCTGGTGGACGGTCCCGTCCGGGTTGCTGCCGCGGAAGGAGAGCAGCACCACCAGGATCCCGCCGCAGACGATCGCCGAGTCCGCGAGGTTGAAGACCGCGAAGTGCTGGACGGAGATGAAGTCCACCACGTGCCCGCGGAAGACGCTCGGCGAGCGGAACAGCCGGTCGGTGAGGTTGCCGAGCGCCCCGCCGAGCAGCAGCCCGAGCGCGATCGCCCAGGGCAGGCTGTACAGCCGGCGGGCGATCCGCCAGATCACCACGATGACGGAGGAGGCGATCATCGTGAAGACGACGGTCAGCGCCTGCCCCATCCCGAAGGCCGCGCCCGAGTTGCGGATCACCTGGAAGGTGACCACGTCCCCGATCACCTTGATCGCCGAGTGGTTCTCCAGCCGGGCGACCACCAGCGACTTGCTGGCGAGGTCGATCAGGAACGCGAGGACGGCGATGACCAGCAGCACCCCGATCCGGCGCGGGCCCCTGGGCTTCTCGGCCGTCGCGTCGTCCACGGGCGAGGCCTCGGCCGGCTCGGCCACGGGCACCTCCACGGCATCGGCGGGGGACGGGACGGCGTCGTCCCGGGTCTGGGGGGAACCTTGCGTACTGATGATCCGCTCCGCTGCCGATGGAGCTCCCCCGGTCCGCAGGAGGGGGAGGGTGGTGGGCCGATGACGGCCTGCCCGCGTTCACGAACGCGTCAGGCGACGTTTATTCAGGCGACGATACGGGGTCGAGCGTACGGCAAGCCCGACCCCCCACGTCGCTCCGGTCGCCCGGTTCAGCGGCGCTCCTGCTTGGCCTTGCACTGTACGCAGAGCGTCGCCCTGGGGAAGGCCTGCATCCGGGCCTTGCCGATGGCCTGCCCGCAGGACTCGCAGGTGCCGAAGCCGACGCCCTCCAGCCGCCCCAGCGCGCGTTCGGTCTGGGCCAGGCTGTCCCGCGCGTTGTTGGCCAGCGCCAACTCGCTCTCCCGCGAGATGTTCTTCGTACCGGCGTCCACCTGGTCGTCGCCGGCTCCGTCGTTGGAGTCGCGCATCAGTCCCGAGATGGCCGCCTCGGCGGCGTCGATCTCGCTCCGGAGCCGGTCCAGCTCGCTGATCAGCTCGTCGTGCAGCTCGTGGACCTCCGCCCTGGTCCACGGTTCCTCGCCGGGCCGGACCGGCAGCGTGGCCGGGTCCACCGACTCGGCGCCGTGCGGCCCGGTGACGGTGTCCTTGCTGGTCTTCGGTGCGGTAGTGGTCACGGTCCCCTCCCCTGGGTCGACCGCCACGGCCTTGCGTGCCCGCTTGGTGGCGGTACCCGCGCCGGTTCCCTTCTCAGCCATGGCTTTCGACCCCATCTACGAACGAATCGAGCCGCCGGTTCCCGGCGGCTTCCAGTGCCGGAACGATAATCCCGATCAAAACCGGTCACAACATGACATACCGACGCCCCATAACGATCCCACCCAGGCAGCCGCCCCAACCGTCACGCCCCGTACGCTCAGAGATTTGTGCCCAGATCGACTCCGGCTAATCTCCGCCGTCGAACGCCACGGAATGCCACCGAACGGCACCGCACGGCACCGGACAGCGCCGGACAGCGCCGTACGCGCCTCCGCATACGCGCCTCCCCGGGCGGCCCCGGAGAGCCCCCGGGGAACCACCCCGGGGGCCGCCCGCCGGAAACGGTTTGGACAAACCGCCTCACCCGGCCGATACACTGGCCGTGCGAGGCGCAGATGGGACGAGTACCGACGTACGCAGCCACCAGCGACCCGGGGACGGTGCGAGCCCGGGGGTGTGCACGGCGGGAAGATCACCCCGGAGCCGCCGGAAGAACGGCCACCGACCACGGCGGCCCACTAGAACCGGCAGCAAGCCCAAACAAGAGGGCCGCGAACGCAGCACCGCGGCCAAGGAGGGTGGTACCGCGGGGCGGCCAGGCCGTCTCGTCCCTCCGGAGGATCCAGTCCCAGTATCCGCCGGAGGTCGACGCCCGCGATGAGCAGCTCCTACAACCCCGTCCCCGCGCAGGTGGACCTGCCTGCCCTGGAGCACCAGATCCTGTCGTTCTGGCAGGACAACAAGATCTTCCAGCGCAGCCTGGAGCAGTCCGAGGGCCGCCCCGAGTGGGTGTTCTACGAGGGCCCGCCCACCGCCAACGGCATGCCCGGCGCGCACCACATCGAGGCCCGCGTCTTCAAGGACGTCTTCCCGCGCTACCGGACCATGAAGGGCTACCACGTCGCCCGCAAGGCCGGCTGGGACTGCCACGGCCTGCCGGTCGAGCTCGCCGTCGAGAAGGAGCTGGGCTTCTCCGGCAAGCAGGACATCGAGGCGTACGGCATCGCCGAGTTCAACGCCAGGTGCCGCGAGTCGGTGACCCGCCACACCGACGCCTTCACCGAGCTGACCACCCGCATGGGGTACTGGGTCGACCTGGACGAGGCCTACCGGACGATGGACCCGTCGTACGTCCAGTCCGTCTGGTGGTCGCTCAAGCAGATCTTCGACAAGGGCCTGCTGGTCCAGGACCACCGGGTCGCCCCCTGGTGCCCGCGCTGCGGCACCGGCCTCTCGGACCACGAGCTGGCCCAGGGCTACGAGACCGTGGTCGACCCCTCGGTCTTCGTCCGCTTCCCGCTGACCAGCGGCCCGCTGGCCGGCCAGGCCGCCCTGCTGGTCTGGACCACCACCCCGTGGACCCTGGTCTCCAACACCGCCGCCGCCGTCCACCCCGAGGTCACCTACGTGGTGGCCACCGACGGCGCGGAGAAGCTCGTCGTCGCCGAGCCGCTGCTGGCCAAGGCACTCGGTGAAGGCTGGGAGACCACCGGCGAGTCCTTCACCGGCGCCGAGATGGAGCGCTGGGCCTACCGCCGCCCCTTCGACCTGGTCGCGATCGAGGACGCCCACTACGTCGTCAACGCCGACTACGTCACCACCGACGACGGCACCGGCATCGTCCACCAGTCCCCCGCCTTCGGCGCGGACGACCTCGCGGTCTGCCGCCGCTACGGCCTGCCGGTGGTCAACCCGGTGCTCGGCGACGGCACCTTCGCCCCCGAGGTCCCGCTGGTCGGCGGCCAGTTCTTCAAGAAGGCCGACGAGGCCCTGGTCGCGGACCTCAAGGAGCGCGGCCTGCTCTTCCGCCACCTGCCGTACGAGCACAGCTACCCGCACTGCTGGCGCTGCCACACCGCGCTGCTCTACTACGCGCAGCCGTCCTGGTACATCCGGACCACCGCCGTCAAGGACGCGATGATCCGTGAGAACGAGGCCACCAACTGGTTCCCCGACACGGTCAAGCACGGCCGCTTCGGCGACTGGCTGAACAACAACATCGACTGGGCGCTCAGCCGCAACCGCTACTGGGGCACCCCGCTGCCGATCTGGCGCTGCGAGGAGGGCCACCTCACCTGCGTCGGCTCGCTGGCCGAGCTGTCCGAGCTCACCGGCACCGACCGGAGCGACCTCGACCCGCACCGCCCGTACATCGACGAGGTGACCTTCGCCTGCCGCGACTGCGGCGGCACCGCCACCCGCGTGCCCGAGGTCATCGACGCCTGGTACGACTCGGGCTCGATGCCCTTCGCCCAGTACGGCTACCCGTACCGGAACAAGGAGCTGTTCGAGAAGCGCTACCCGGCGCAGTTCATCTCCGAGGCGATCGACCAGACCCGCGGCTGGTTCTACACGCTGATGGCGATCGGCACCCTGGTGTTCGACAGGAACAGCTACGAGAACGTCGTCTGCCTGGGCCACATCCTGGCCGAGGACGGCCGCAAGATGTCCAAGCACCTGGGCAACATCCTCCAGCCGATCCCGCTGATGGACCAGCACGGCGCCGACGCCGTCCGCTGGTTCATGGCGGCCGGCGGCTCGCCCTGGTCGGCCCGCCGGGTCGGCCACGGCACCATCCAGGAGGTGGTCCGCAAGACCCTCCTCACCTACTGGAACACCGTCGCCTTCCAGGCGCTGTACGCGCGCACCTCGGACTGGGCCCCCTCCGCGGGCGACCCGGCCCCGACCGACCGCCCGCAGCTGGACCGCTGGGTGCTGTCCGAGCTGAACACCCTGGTCCGCGACGTCGACGCGGCCTTCGAGGCGTACGACACCCAGCGCGCCGGCAAGCTGCTGTCCGGCTTCGTCGACGACCTGTCCAACTGGTACGTCCGCCGCGGCCGCCGCCGCTTCTGGCAGGGTGACGCCGCCGCGCTCGCCACCCTGCACGAGGCGCTGGAGACGGTCACCCGTCTGATGGCCCCGCTCACCCCGTTCATCACCGAGCGGGTCTGGCAGGACCTGGTCGTCCCGGTCGCCCCGGACGCCCCGTCCTCGGTGCACCTGGCCACCTGGCCGGAGGCCGACGAGTCGCTGATCGACACCGAGCTGTCCCGGCACATGGCGCTGGTCCGCCGCCTGGTCGAGCTGGGCCGGGCCACCCGCGCCGAGTCCGGCGTGAAGACCCGTCAGCCGCTGTCCCGCGCGCTGGTCGCCGCCCAGGGCTGGGAGGACCTGCCCGCCGACCTGCGCGCGCAGATCGCCGAGGAGCTCAACGTCTCCACCCTGGAGTCGCTGGCAGCGGTGGGCGGCTCACTGGTCGACACCAGCGCCAAGGCCAACTTCCGCGCACTGGGCAAGCGTTTCGGCAAGGGCGTCCAGGACGTCGCCAAGGCGGTCGCCGCCACCGACGCCGCCCGGCTTGCCGCCGAGCTGCGCGCCGGCGGCGAGACCTCGGTCGAGCTGAACGGCGAGACGATCACCCTCTCTCCGGACGAGGTGATCATCACCGAGACCCCGCGCGAGGGCTGGGCCGTCGCCAACGAGTCCGGCGCCACCGTCGCCCTCGACCTGGCCATCACCCCGGAGCTCAAGCGCCTCGGCATCGCCCGCGACGCCATCCGCCAGATCCAGGAGGCCCGCAAGAACTCCGGGCTGGACGTCGCCGACCGCATCGTCCTGCGCTGGCGCGCCACCTCGGAGGAGACCGCCGAGGCCATCGCCGAGCACGGTCCGCTGGTCGCCGAGGAGGTCCTCGCCACCGACTTCGCCGCCGGCGCGGCCGACTGGGAGTCCGAGAGCTTCACCGACGACTCGCTCGGCCTCGCCTTCCAGCTCCGCAAGGCCTGATCCGCACGACGAAGCCGCCGTCACCCCCACGTGACGGCGGCTTCGCCATACCTGCCCCATATCCCACACCCACCCCAACTCCCGCACGCCCCCGTCGAGTTCCCCGCACCCCTCAGCACTCCCACGCGCCCCCCGGCACACCCGCACGCCCCTCCCCACGCAGAGAGGCGCCCCCTCCCCGACCCGTGGGTCGGGGAGGGGGCGCCTCCGAAAGGCCCTGCTACAACCTCAGTTGTCGCCGTCCTCGTCGATCAGGAAGCCCCGCATCGGCGCCGGAGCCTGCTGCATCGGCTGCGGCGGCTGCGGACGGACCGCCGCCATCGGCTGGGTCATCCCGGCCGGCTGCATCTGCGGAGCACCGCTGTTGCCACCGGCCGACTGCCCGCCGAAGCCCGGCGCCGAGGAGCCGCCACCGAAGGAGCTGCTCCCGCCGAAGGACGGCGAGTTGCCACCGAAGGACGGCTGGTTGCCACCGAAGCTCGGCGCGCCGCCGCTCATCGCACTGGCACCGGCCGGCGCCATCGACGAGGCCGCCGGCGGCAGCGACGCGGTGGCGGGGATCCGCGGCGGGGCGAGCGAGTCGTCCGCCTGCGACTCCAGCTGACGCAGCTGGGTCTCCAGGTACGACTTCAGACGCGTGCGGTACTCACGCTCGAACGCCCGCAGGTCCTCGACCTTGCGCTCCAGCGTGGCCCGCGCGGACTCCAGCGAGCCCATCGCGACACGGTGCTTCTCCTGCGCGTCCCGCTCCAGCGCGTCGGCCTTGGCACGGGCGTCGCGCTCCAGGCCCTCGGCCCGGCTGCGCGCCTCGCCGACGATCTTGTTGGCCTCGGAACGGGCCTCGGAGATCGCCTGGTCGGCGGTCTGCTGAGCGAGCGCCAGCACACGGGCGGCACTGTCTCCGCCGGGGCTCTGCTGCTGCATCGGGCCGCCCATGGGGCCGCCCATCTGCTGCGGGCCGCCCATCGGGCCACCCATCGGCTGCATCTGCTGCTGGCCCATGCCCTGGCCCATCGGGTTGCCCATCTGCTGCGGGCCACCGGGGCCGCCCATGGGCTGGAGCATCTGACCGCCCATCGGCTGGACCAGCTGCTGCTGTCCGCCCATGGTCTGGTTCATCTGCTGCTGCTGGCCGCCGGCAGCCGGAAGCTGCGGCTGGGAGCCGGCGGGCAGGCCGAGCGGCTGGTTGCCCATCTGCTGCTGCGGGCCGCCGGGGCCCATCTGCTGCGGACCACCCGGACCCATCTGCTGCGGACCACCGGGGCCCATCTGCTGCGGACCGCCGGGACCCTGCTGGCCGGGGACCGGCGGACCGGATATGGCGGCGGGCACCGGAGCACCACCCTGTCGGGGGGCGTCCTGCTGCGGCTCCTTGCGCAGGTTGGCCTGGTTCTGCGCGGCGGCACGAGTCGCGGCGGCCAGCTTGGCACGCAGGTCCTCGTTCTCCCGGAGGAGGCGGGTCAGCTCCCCCTCGACCTCGTCGAGGAAGGCATCGACCTCGTCCTCGTCGTAGCCTTCACGCAGGCGGACGGTCGTGAACTGCTTGTTCCGAACGTCCTCGGGGGTCAATGGCATCTCTTCACCTCAACGTGATCGTCGGCACACCGGCATCCTGTCGCATCGCTCACCTACGACTAGGGGTGCACAAGCGAGATCAGGACATACACAATGATCATCAGTACGAAGAAGGACAGGTCGAGCGCCACGCCCCCGAAACGCAACGGCGGAATGAGCCGCCGAAGAAGCTTGAGCGGCGGATCCGTGACAGTGTACGTGGCCTCCAGGACCAGGACCATGGCCTTGCCGGGCCGCCACGAACGCGCGAACTGGAAGACCCAGTCCATGACCAGCCGTACGAGCAGGAACACCAGAAAGACGGTCAGGGCGTAGTAGAGCACCGCCCATACGATGTCCATCCCGTTTCCCTCTCCCCGGTCCCGATCCCTCGGGCCTGCCGCTCGTCACCTGTCGCTAACCCACTGTTGATCAGATCCACACGTAAAGTCGTGGCCGGGTCAGCTCTGGTTGAAGAACCCACCCTCGGCGATCCGAGCCTTGTCCTCCGCCGTGACATCGACGTTAGCAGGCGACAGCAGGAACACCTTCTGTGTCACGCGCTCGATACTGCCGTGCAGACCGAAGACGAGTCCAGCCGCGAAGTCTACGAGGCGCTTCGCGTCGGTGTCGTCCATCTCGGTCAGATTCATGATCACGGGAGTCCCGCCACGGAACTGTTCCCCGATGGTACGGGCCTCGTTGTAGGTTCGGGGGTGCAGCGTGGTGATGCGGTAGGGCTCTCGTTCGTTCACTACCTTGGGCATGATCACCGGTGCGCTCTTCTCCAGGTTGTGGCGACGTTCGGGTGTGATGGACGACACGGGGGCCATCCTCGGAGTCTCCTGTCGGATCGGCACCGCCGCGGGCACCGGCTGCGGGGTGATCGAGGAGACCGGGGCCGGCGCGGCGGCCGCCGCGGCCGGGGCCGGACGGGGAATGTCCTCGGTCCGCTGTCCCGTCCGGATCGGCTCGGGATCCGCGTCGTAGTCGTCGTCGGGGTCGTACCCCTGGCCGTCGTACGTCTCGTCCTCCACGAGGCCGAGGTAGACCGCCATCTTGCGCATTGCGCCGGCCATGCTCCTGTCTCCTCCGCTCATAGCCACCTCGCTGACGCTCGGTGGCAGCTTCGCGATGCGCGCGCCTTCTGATGGTCGCTCGCTTCGCTCGCTCCGTGCGGACCGGCGCTCCGTCCCGGCAGCCCGGGCGCGTGACGGCCCTGCCTGCGGATTCCGCGGTCCCTCCACGACGGAACGTCAGCCCGACGGCCGGTCGGATTCGTGGTGTGGGGGCCGCGGAGCTGCGATCCACGGTTCGCTAGCGCTCCGGGGAGCTGCTAGATTCTGTCCTATTTTGTCCTGCTGTCTGATCTACTACCCGGTGACGTTACCTGAGGGGTGACCTCACTCCGAGTACCGCCGTTCCGACGCGCACATGTGTCGCCCCGGCGGCAATCGCCTGCTCAAGGTCGCCGCTCATCCCTGCGGAGACCATGGTGGCAGCCGGATGGTCCGCCCGTACGGCGGTTGCGATTTCCGCCAGCCGATCGAAGGCGCGGGCCGGGTCACCGGCCAGCGGGCCTGCCAGCGGAGCGACGGTCATCACACCGTCCAGTCGGAGCCCGGGCGTGTCGGCGATCGCGTCGGCCAGTCGCACGACGTCCTCCGGCGCGACCCCCGCCCGGTGCTCGCCCTCCCCGTGCTCCTTGTCCAGCGCCACCTGCACCAGGCAGCCCAGCTCGGGGCGCTCCGACTTCAGCACCGCCGCGGAGAGCGACTCGACCAGCCGCGGCCGGTCCACCGAGTGCACGTGGTTCGCGTACCGGACGACCGAGCGGACCTTGTTGGTCTGCAACTGTCCGACGAAGTGCCAGTCAAGAGGAAGGTTTCTGCACTGCTCCGCCTTCGGCGCGGCGTCCTGGTCGCGGTTCTCCGCGACGTCCGTCACGCCCAACCCGGCCAGCAGCGCGCTGTCCTCGGCGGGGTAGGTCTTGGTGACGACGATCAGGGTGACCTCGTCCCGGGCGCGTCCGGCGGCCGCACAGGCGTCCGCGATCCGGCGCTCGACCACGTCGAGGTTGGTCCCGAGCTCCTCGTAGCGCGCCCGCTGGCCGTCCGTCAGGGCCGCCACGAACTCGGCGCCACCGGGGAACGGTCCGTAGATGTCGTTCGTCATCAGTGATCAGAGTCCAACCAGACGTAGCTCGCGAGCCGGCCCGTGCGCTGCTCGCGACGATAGGAGTAGTGATCGGCGGATTCGAGGGTGCAGACCGCTGATCGCACCACCTCGCTGACCCCCGCCGCCGCCAGCTGGGCCGCGACTCCCCCGGGCACGTCCAGGGCCGGGGTCCCCCAGGAGGTCTCGGCGAAGGCCTCCGGCACCACCGCGGCGACTTCGGCACGCAGTGCGGCCGGCACCTCGTAGCAGCGGCCGCAGACCGCGGGGCCGGTGGCGGCGGTGATCCGCCCGGGCTCCGCGCCCAGCTCGACCATCGCCCGGACGGCCGCGGGCACCACCCCGGCCGCCAGCCCCGGCCGGCCCGCGTGGGCCGCGCCCACCACGCCCGCCACCGGGTCGGCCAGCAGCACCGGGGTGCAGTCGGCGGTCAGCACCGCCAGCGCGAGCGGCCGGTCGGAGACCACCGCGTCCACCGTCGGCGCCTCGCCGAGCGGCTGGCGCCCGGTCACCACCGCGACCTCGGCGCCGTGCACCTGGTTCATCCACACCACGTCGGCCGGGTCGATCCCCAGCCGCCGGGCGGCGACCGCCCGGTTCTCCCGGACGGCCTCCGGGTCGTCGCCCACCGCGCCGCCGAGGTTCAGCTCCCCGTACGGCGAAGTGCTCACCCCGCCCCACCGTGAGGTGAAGGCGAAGTGAGCACCCGCGCGGATCGCGTGATCGATCACTTAAGGAAATCCGGGACGTCGAGCTCCTCGGCCGGACTCTCCACGAACGGCTGCCTGACCGGCTGCACCTGGGGCGGCACCGGGGCGGCGGTCGTGGTGGCCGAGGTCTCGGCGTTCCGGCTCGACCCGGAGGACTCGCCCTCCGAACGGGACGTCACCGAGCCGATGGTCCCGTACGGGCGGCCGGCCGGGCGCTCCGGGGCGGCCGGCGGCGTGGCCGGGCGCTCCGGGGAGGTGGACTTGACCACCGGGTCGCGGACGATCGCCGGCGGCTGCCCGCCGTCGAAGCCGGCCGCGATGACGGTGACCCGGACCTCGTCGCCGAGCGCGTCGTCGATGACCGCACCGAAGATGATGTTGGCCTCGGGGTGGGCCGCCTCGCTGACCAGCTGGGCCGACTCGTTGATCTCGAACAGACCGAGGTCGGAGCCGCCCGAGATGGACAGCAGCACGCCGCGGGCGCCGTCGATCGAGGCCTCCAGCAGCGGCGAGGAGATCGCCATCACCGCGGCGGCCTTGGCGCGGTCCTCGCCGCGGGCCGAGCCGATGCCCATGAGCGCCGAACCGGCCTCCGACATGACGGACTTGACGTCGGCGAAGTCGAGGTTGATCAGGCCCGGGGTGGTGATCAGGTCGGTGATGCCCTGGACACCGGAGAGCAGGACCTGGTCGGCCGAGCGGAACGCGTCGAGGACGCTGACCTGGCGGTCCGAGATGGACAGCAGCCGGTCGTTGGGGATCACGATGAGGGTGTCGACCTCTTCGCGCAGGGAGGCGATGCCGTCCTCGGCCTGGTTGGCCCGGCGCCGGCCCTCGAAGGTGAACGGACGGGTGACCACGCCGATGGTCAGGGCGCCCAGGGAGCGCGCGATGTTGGCCACGACGGGCGCGCCGCCCGTGCCCGTGCCACCACCCTCACCGGCGGTCACGAAGACCATGTCGGCCCCCTTGAGGACCTCCTCGATCTCCTCGCGGTGGTCCTCGGCGGCCTTGCGGCCGACCTCGGGGTTGGCGCCGGCGCCGAGGCCCCGGGTGAGTTCACGGCCCACATCGAGCTTGACGTCGGCGTCGCTCATCAGGAGGGCCTGCGCATCGGTGTTGATCGCGATGAACTCGACGCCCTTGAGACCGACCTCGATCATCCGGTTGATGGCGTTGACACCACCGCCGCCGATTCCGACGACCTTGATGACTGCGAGGTAGTTCTGCGGTGCTGCCACGTCGAAGGCCTCTCGCCTCGAATTTCCGGGTCGGCCCGCCCCGGAGCGGGGCCGTTCCGACGGATGTCGATGGGTAGGGAGCCTGGTTTCTGACTGAATGTCCGAAATGCCGACCGCCGACCCCAACCCTAAACTTGACCTTTAGGGTTAGTGCTGTGTCTCCGTCACGTCACCAGGAAACACAGTCTGGTGACACAGGACACTAGGTGGCTCCGGGCACGTGTTTCAACGAACACGCCGAGCTTCCCTTTTTCTTTTGAGCCTATGTGATCATCGGCCGGCTTAGGAAACCGGGGGTGACCACCAAGAGTCGGGCCGACACTTCAAGGCGTCAACCCCTCCCTCAGGCAGAGAACCTACCGGATCATCCGGACACCGCCGGCGCCTCCGGCGCCGTCACGTCGAAGGTCGTGCCCTTCTGGTTCATCAGCGCGACCAGGACCCTGGCCTTCCGGTCGATCTGCTCAGGACTCCCCCAGCGCACCGTCACACCCCCGCTGAGCTGCAGCTGGATGTCGTCGTACGAGTGCACCACCATCGAACCGGCCAGCTTGGCGACCTCCGGCGGCAGCCCGGCGGCCACCGCCACCGCGCCCTGCACCAGCTGCGGACGGGAAATCACCCCGTCCACGTCGTTCGCCTGCTGACTGAGTCGCAGCTCCACCACGGGAACGCCCTCCGGCGGGGCCTGCTCGGTGGCGAAGCTCACGCCCCCGGCATCCACCTGGGTGAACTGGCCGTCCTCACCCTTGACGGCGGCCACCGCCTTGCGCTCGACCACCTTCACCCGCAGGGTGTGCGGCCAGCCCCGCCACACCTCCGCCCTGGCCACCCGGGGGATCGCCTCCACCCGGTGCCTGACGTCGTCCAGGTCCACGCGCGCCAGCGGGCCGTCACCGAGCCCGCCGACCGTCTCGCGGACCTGGTCCGCCGTCAGCTTTCCGTCACTCGTCCCCTGGACGGCGACGTCGCGCACGTCCAGCACCGAGGAGAAGAACACCAGCCAGGCCAGCACGCCGAGCACCGCGGCGCCGAGCGCGCCCAGCACCACGATGCCCCGCCGGGAGAGCCGGAGGCGGGGAGCGGACTCCTCCACCTCCAGCTCCTCCTCCAACGGGTCGGCGAGCCGGCCGTCAGCCACGGCGGCGGCCGCCGCGGTGGGCCTGGATCGCCTCGTAGACCATGCCGACGAGCAGGTCGTCGGCGTCCCTGCGGCCGAACTCGGCGGCCGCCCGGCTCATGTCCCACAGCCGCTGCGGGTCGGTGAGCACCGGCAGCACGTTCTGGAGCACCCAGTCCGAGGTCAGCTCGGCGTCGTCCACCAGCAGACCACCGCCGGCCTTGACCATCGGCTGGGCGTTCAGCCGCTGCTCGCCGTTGCCGATCGGCAGCGGGACGAAGGCGGCGGGCAGGCCGACGGCCGCCAGCTCGGCCACCGTCATGGCGCCGGCCCGGCAGAGCATCATGTCGGCCGCCGCGTAGGCGAGGTCCATCCGGTCCAGGTACGGCACCGGGCGGTACGGCGGCATCCCGGGGACGTCCGCCACCTGCGGCAGCTCGTTCTTCGGGCCGACCGCGTGCAGGATCTGCACGCCGTACTGCTGGAGCCGCGGGGCGATCGCGGTGATCGTCTCGTTGAGCCGGCGCGCGCCCTGGGAGCCGCCGGAGACCAGCAGGGTGGGCAGCCGCTGGTCGAGGCCGAAGTACTGGCGGGCCTCGGGGCGGGCGGCACCCCGGTCCAGGGTGGCGATGGTCCGGCGCAGCGGGATGCCGATGTACCGGGAGTCACGCAGCTTGCTGTCCGGCGTGGAGACCGCCACGAAGTCGCTGTAGCGGGCGCCGATCTTGTTGGCCAGGCCGGGGCGGGCGTTCGCCTCGTGCACCACGATCGGCACGCCGGCCCGCTTGGCGGCCAGGTAGGCGGGCATCGCGACGTAGCCGCCGAAGCCGACCACCGCGTCCGCGTTGACCCGTTCGATGATCTCCTGCGCGGCCCGGACGGTGCCGCGCAGCCGCCCGGGGACGGTGATCAGCTCCGGGGTGGGCTTGCGGGGCAACGGGACGGCCGGAATGAGCTCCAGCTGGTAGCCGCGCTCGGGTACCAGCCGGGTCTCCAGTCCGCGCTCGGTGCCCAGGGCGGTGATCCCGACGGACGGGTCGTGCCTGCGGAGGGCATCCGCGAGGGCCATGGCCGGCTCGATGTGACCGGCGGTCCCCCCGCCGGCGAGTACGACATGCACCGAAATTCACCGCTCCCTGCGTGCCGGCCCCGGGGCCGGGCGCGCTGTGGTTCGTCGTCGTGGCAGCACCCGGGCCAGTTGTCTCCTGATCCGGGAGTTCTTGCTCCGGGCGGCCAGGGCCGCCTTCGCGCCCGAGGAGCTGCGCGCCAGGCACAGCAGCACTCCGATCGCGGACATGGCCGACAGCATGGCGGAACCGCCGTAGGAGAACAGCGGGAGCGGGACGCCCGCGATGGGCAGCAGTCCCAGCGCCGACCCCAGGTTGATCATGGCCTGCGCCATGATCCAGGTGGTGGCGGCTCCCGCGGCGTACCTGACGAAGGGGTCCTTCGTACCGATGGCCACACGGATACCCGCGTAGCCTAGTGCCGCGAAGAGACCGAGCACCGACAGCGTCCCCACCAGACCGAGTTCCTCGCCGGTCGCGGCGAAGATGAAGTCGGTGTGCGCCTCGGGCAGCTGGCCCCATTTCTCCACGCCGGCGCCCAGGCCGGTGCCGAAGCCTCCGCCGTTGGCGAACGCGAAGGCGCCGTGCAGGGCCTGGAAGCAGGCGCCCTCGGGATCGATCTTGGTGACGCCGATGCAGCTCAGCCGCTCCGCCCGGTGCGGGACGGTGACCACCAGGGCGGTGCAGACCACCACCGCCACCCCGACGGTGGCCACGAACAGCCGCAGCGGCGCTCCGACCATCCAGAGCAGCGCGAACACCATGGCCACCAGGATCATCGAGGTGCCCATGTCGCCGCCGAACATGATCAGCGCGAGCAGCAGCAGGGCGCCCGGCACCAGCGGCACCAGCAGGTGCTTCCAGGAGTTGAGGGTGCCGGCCTTCTGCTTGCGGGCGAGCAGGTCGGCGCCCCAGAGCACCAGTGCCAGCTTGGCGAACTCCGAGGGCTGGAACTGGAAGAAGCCGAAATCCAGCCAGTTCTGGTTGCCGTTGATCCGCATCCCGATGCCGGGGATGGCGACCAGCGTGAGCGCGCAGATCACCGCGAACATCACCGGGTAGACGATCACCCGCAGCACCGCCACCGGGACGGAGGCGAAGCCGATCAGCAGGACCAGGCCGAGGACGGCCGCGATCAACTGCTTGAGGAAGTAGTACTGCGCCGAGTGGTGCTGGTTCAGGGCCAGGATCTGGGAGGCCGAGAAGACCATCATCAGGCCGAGCACGACCAGCAGCAGGGTGCTGCCGAGGACCAGCAGGTACGGGGTGAGCGGCCGGTCCAGCCAGTACCGGACCCGGGCCCTGAGGGCCTGGACCCGGCCCAGCGGACCGGCCGACTTGTACTTGGTCGTGGTGGCGGAGATCACTCTCATCGGCTCGGCGGCGTCCCGCTTCACAACGCCGGAATCCGCTCTGCCCTGCCCCGCCACCGCTCCCCGCCCACTCTCTCCGGCCGACATCCGTGCCGGCCCGCCTACTCGCCCGCCAGCTCCAGGACGGCCGCCGCGAAGAGGTCGCCGCGCTCGCCGTAGTTGGTGAACATGTCCATCGAGGCGCAGGCCGGTGCCAGCAGCACGGTGTCACCCGATCGGGCGAGCGACGCGGCCGTTCGAACGACCTCGGCCATCGCCATCGCGCCAGTCTGGCCCTCGGCCGCCTCGATCACCGGCACATCCGGCGCGTGTCGCTCCAGCGCCTCCCGGATCAGCGCCCGGTCCTGGCCGATCAGCACCACCGCGCGCAGCCGCCCTGCCGCGCCCCGCACCAGGTCGTCGAAGGCCGCGCCCTTGGCCAGGCCCCCGGCGATCCAGACGACCGGCCGGTAGGCGGCCAGCGAGGCGGCCGCCGCGTGGGTGTTGGTGGCCTTGGAGTCGTCGATGTACGTGACCTCGCCGACCACCCCGACCTCGGCGATCCGGTGGGCGTCCGGACGGAAGGCCCGCAGGCCCTCCCGGACGGCCTTCGGCTCGACGCCGTACGCCCTGGCCAGCGCCGCCGCGGCGAGCGCGTTGGCGATGTTGTGGGGCGCCGGTGGGTAAACATCCTCGACGGCGCCCAGTTCGGCCGCGTTCTTGGCCCGGTCCTCGACGAAGGCCCGGTCCACCAGCAGGCCGTCCACCACGCCGAAGTTCGACGGGCCCGGCGCGCCGAGACCGAAGCCGACCGCCCGGCAGCCCTCCTCGACGTCGGCCTCGCGGACCAGCGCCTCGGTGGCCGGGTCGGCCAGGTTGTACACGCAGGCGACGACGTTGCCCTCGTAGATCCGGCCCTTGTCGGCGGCGTACGCCTCCATCGAGCCGTGCCAGTCGAGGTGGTCGGGCGCCAGGTTGAGCACCGCCGCCGCGTACGGGCGCAGCGAGGGCGCCCAGTGCAGCTGGTAGCTGGAGAGCTCGACGGCGAGCACGTCGTACGGCTCCTCGGCGAGCACCGCGTCCAGCACCGAGACCCCGACGTTGCCGACCGCGGCGGTGCGCTTGCCGGCGGCGGTGAGGATCGAGGCGAGCATCTGGACGGTGGTGGTCTTGCCGTTGGTGCCGGTGACGGCCAGCCAGGGGGCGGGCTCGCCGGTGCCGGGCAGCGGCTTGCGCAGCCGCCAGGCCAGCTCGACGTCGCCCCAGACCGGTACCCCGGCCGCCTCGGCGGCGGCGAACAGCGGGCTGTCCGGCGCCCAGCCGGGCGAGGTGACGATCAGCTCGGTGCCCTCGGGCAGGCTCGCGCCGTCGCCGAGCCGCACGGTGACGCCCAGCGCCTCCAGCTCGGCGGCCCTGGGGGCCAGGCCGGGCCCGCTGCCGCCGTCCACGACGGTGACCCGGGCGCCGAGGCCGTGCAGGACGCGCGCGGCGCTGATGCCCGAGACGCCGAGCCCGGCGACGGCGACCGGCAGGCCGCCGAAGTCCGGGTTGGTCAGCTGGGGGTCTGTCATCCGGTCACCCATCCCGCGTAGAACAGGCCGAGGCCGACGGCGACGCACAGGCCCTGGATGATCCAGAACCGGACCACGATCAGGACCTCGGTCCAGCCCTTGAGTTCGAAGTGGTGCTGCAACGGCGCCATCTTGAAGACGCGCTTGCCGGTCATCCGGAAGGAGCCGACCTGGATGATCACCGACAGGGTGATGATCACGTAGAGGCCGCCGAGCAGGGCGAGCAGCAGCTCGGTGCGGGAGCAGATCGCCAGACCGGCCAGGGCGCCGCCGAGGGCGAGCGAGCCGGTGTCACCCATGAAGATCTTGGCGGGCGAGGTGTTCCACCACAGGAAGCCGAAGCAGGAGCCCATCAGGGCGGAGGCCACGACGGCGAGGTCCAGTGGGTCGCGGATGTCGTAGCAGTTGGCGGTCGCGGTGATCGCGTAGGCGCAGCTCTGGGTGTGCTCCCAGATGCCGATGAACGTGTAGGCGCCGAAGACCATCACCGAGGCACCGGTGGCGAGGCCGTCCAGACCGTCCGTCAGGTTCACGCCGTTCGACATCGCGGCGATCATGAAGTACGCGAAGATGACGAACAGGACGGGGCCGACGGCCCACTTGAAGTCCCGGACGAAGGAGAGGCTCTGGGACGCCGGGTTGAGCCCGCGGTCGTCCGGGAACTGCATCGCCAGCACCGCGAACCCGAGGCCGACGATCGACTGCCCGGCCAGCTTCGCCTTGGCCCGCAGGCCCAGCGAGCGGCGCTTGACCACCTTGATGTAGTCGTCCAGGAAGCCGACCAGGCCGAGGCCCGCGGTCAGGAAGAGCACCAGCAGCCCGGAGGCCGTCGGGCTCTCGCCCGTTATCGCCTTCGTGGCGAAGTACGCGATCAGGGTCGCCAGGATGAAGGCGATGCCGCCCATGGTGGGCGTGCCCTTCTTGCTGTGGTGCGCCTTGGGGCCGTCGTCACGGATGTACTGGCCGTAGCCGTGCTTGGCGAGCACCTTGATCAGGGCCGGGGTGCCGAGCAGCGACAGGATGAGACCGATCATCCCGGAGAAAAGGATCTGCTTCATTATTCGGTCACACCGTCCGCCAGGAGGGTCTCGGCCACCTTCTCCAGCCCCACCGAACGGGAAGCCTTCACCAGGACCACATCCCCCGGCCGAAGCTGACTGCGCAGCAGCTCGACCGCCGCGTCCGCGTCGGACACCAGCACCGACTCCTCACCCCACGAACCTTCGTTCCTCGCGCCGAGTTCCATGCAGGCCGCATCGCGTCCGCCGACCGCCACCAGCTTGGTGACGTCCAGCCGGACGGCGAGCCGCCCGATGGCGTCGTGCTCGGCCAGGCTCTCCTCGCCGAGCTCCCGCATCTCGCCGAGCACCGCCCAGGTGCGGCGGCGCTCCGGGCCCCTGCCCCCCATCGAGACCAGAGCCCGCAGCGCGGCCCGCATCGAGTCGGGGTTCGCGTTGTAGGCATCGTTCACGACGGTGACACCATCGGCCCGGTCGACGACCTCCATGCGCCAGCGGGACAGCGCACCCGCCTCGCCCAGGGCGGCGGCGGTGTCGTCGACGGACATCCCGAGCTCCACCGCCACCGCGGCGGCGGCGAGGGCGTTCGAGACGTGGTGCTCACCGTACAGGCGCAGCTGCACGGGCGCGGAACCGGCCGGGGTGGTGAGCGTGAACGACGGCCGCCCGGTGGCGTCCAGACGAACGTTCACGGCCCGTACGTGGGCATCCGGTGATTCCCCGAACAGGACCACCTTCGCCTTGGTACGGGAGGCCATCGCGCGCACCAGCCGGTCGTCCGCGTTGAGGATCGCGACGCCGTCGGCGGGCAGCGCCTCGACCAGTTCGCCCTTGGCCTCCGCGATCGCCTCCTGGGAGCCGAACTCGCCGACGTGGGCGGTGCCGACGTTGAGGACGAGGCCGATCCGGGGCGGGGTGATCGAGGTGAGGTACTCGATGTCGCCCTTGTGCCGGGCGCCCATCTCCATGACCAGGTGCCGGGTGCCTGCCTCGACCCGCAGCGCGGTCATCGGGTGGCCGATCTCGTTGTTGAGCGAGCCGGGCGGGTAGACGGTCTCGCCGCGGCGCTGGAGCAGCTGGGCGATCAGGTCCTTGGTGCTGGTCTTGCCGGCCGACCCGGTCAGCGCGACGACGGCGGTGCCGTCGGCACGGGCGACCACGGCGCGGGCCAGCCTGCCGAGCGCCTCCACCACACTGTCGACCAGGACGGCGGGCACGCCGACCGGCCGGGAGGCCAGCACCGCGAGGGCGCCGTCCTCGACCGCCTTGGCCGCGTAGTCGTGGCCGTCCGCGTGCTCGCCGACGAAGGCCGCGAACAGGCCGCCGGGGCTCACCTTCCGCGAGTCGACCTCGACCGGGCCGGTGACCAGGGCGTCCGGGTCGGCGCCGTCCAGCGTGCCTCCGACGGCGGCGGCCACCTCGGCGAGGGTCAGTGCGATCACTGCTGCTCTACTCCTCGGTCGCCCCGCGCGGCGGTGGTCCGCGCGATGGACTCGCGCAGCACCTCCCGGTCGTCGAAGGGGCGGATCTCGTCTCGTACGTACTGCCCGAGCTCGTGGCCCTTGCCGGCCACCAGCACGATGTCTCCCGCCTCGGCGCGGGCGACGGCGAGTTCGATCGCCTCGGCCCGGTCGGGGACGACCAGGACGGCCCCGCGCTCGGCCTCGGGCACCGAGGCGGCGCCGGTCAGCATGGTGGCGAGGATCGCCAGCGGGTCCTCGCTGCGCGGGTTGTCGCCGGTCAGCAGGGCGGTGTCGGCGAGGCGGGCGGCGATGGCGCCCATCGGGCCGCGCTTGTGCGGGTCGCGGTCGCCGCCGCAGCCGACCACGACGTGCAGCCGGCCCTCGGTGACCTCGCGCAGCGAGGCGAGGACGGCCTGGAGGGCGTCCGGCTTGTGCGCGTAGTCGACGACGGCGACGAAGGGCTGTCCGGCGTCCACCCGCTCCAGCCGGCCCGGCACGCCGGGGACGGCGGCGACGCCGGCCACGGCCCGCTCCAGCGGCAGCCCGGCGGCGACGAGCACGGTGATCGCGGCGAGCGCGTTGGCGACGTTGAACGGTCCCGGGAGCGGGACGGAGGCGTCGGCCCCGGCGCCGTCCGGGCCGAGCACCCTGAAGGTGGAGCCGACCGGGCCGAGCCGGACGTCCACGGCCCGCCAGTCGGCCTCGGCGGCGCCGGTCGCGGAGAAGGTGGTCACCGGGATCTTGGCCTCGGCGGCGAGCCGGCGGCCGTACGCGTCGTCCAGGTTGACCACGCCGTGGCGGGACTTCCCGGGCTGGAAGAGCCGGGCCTTCGCCTGGAAGTAGTCCTCCATGTCCGGGTGGAAGTCGAGGTGCTCGGGGGTCAGGTTGTTGAACAGCGAGACGTCGTACGCGACCCCGTCGGTGCGGCCGAAGACCAGGGCGTGGCTGGAGACCTCCATGGTCACCGCGTCGGCGCCGCGCTCGGCCATCACGCCGAGGATCGCGTGCAGGTCGGTGGCCTCGGGGGTGGTGCGCTCGCTCTTGATCCGCTCCTCGCCGACCCGCATCTCGACGGTGCCGATCACGCCCGGGCCGCGCCCGGCGCCGCGCAGGCCGCCCTCGACCAGGTACGAGGTGGTGGTCTTGCCGTTGGTGCCGGTCAGCCCGATCATCAGCAGCCGCTCGGAGGGGCGGCCGTAGACGATCGCGGCCAGCTCGCCCATGACGGCCCGCGGCCGGTCCACGACCAGCAGCGGCAGGCCGGTGGCGGCCGCCTGCTCGGCGCCGGCCGGGTCGGTGAGCACCGCCACCGCACCGGCCCCCGCGGCCGTGGCGGCGAAGGCCGCGCCGTGGTGGTTGGCGCCCGGGAAGGCCACGTACACGTCGCCCGGGCGCACCGCGCGGGAATCGTGGGTGACGCCGGTGACGGCGCCCCCCTCGACGGGCGGCAGGCCCAGTTCGGCGGCCAGTTTCGCGAGCGGCAGGGCGGTGGTCCCGGTCGGGCGGGGCGGACTCACGGTGGTTTGATCGGGTTTCGGCACGGCGGGAAGGCTATCCGCCGAAGGGTGTCCAGGGCCAAACCGGCCCTCCTCCGCGCCGCGCTCCAGCCCCGCCCGCTCGTTGCTCATCGTTCGTTCACGGCTTCCACTCGACGGCCAGGTTGGGCGCCGGGCTGCCGCTCGGCGGGACCTGCATGGTCTTCAGGGTGAACTCCATCACCTGCTTGAACACCGGGCCGCACAGCTGGCCGCCGAAGTGGCCGTTGACCGGGCCCTGGAGGGTGCAGGAGACGGTGTACCTGGGGGCGTCCGCGGGGGCGAAGCCGATGAAGGAGGCGGTGAAGCCGTCGTAGCCCTTGCCGTCGGCGGCGCCCCGGTCGGCGGTGCCGGTCTTGCCCGCGACCCGGTAGCCCGGGATGGCGGCCTTGCCGCCGGTGCCCTGCTCGTCGTCGACGACCGACTCCAGCATCGAGGTGAGCGTCCTGGCCGTCTCCGGGCTGACCACCTGGGTCTGCGCCCCCGGCGTGCTCGGCGTGTACTTGCCGTTCGGGTCGGTGAGGCCCTGGACGACGCTGGGCGCGACCCGCACCCCGCCGTTGGCGATGGTCGAGTAGACCGAGGTGGCCTGGAGCGCGTTCATCTGCAGCGGGCCCTGGCCGAAGGAGATGTTGTACTTCTCCGAGGCGACCAGGTCCTCCGGCTTCTTGAGCATCCCGGAGGCCTCTCCGGGGAAGCCCAGGCCGGTCGGCTCGGCCACTCCGAACTTGCGCAGGTAGCCGTCCAGCACCTGGTTGGCCTTGAGCTGGTCCCCGTCGCCGAGGGTCTCGACCGCCTCGATGGTGCCGATGTTGGAGGACTTGGCCAGCACCCCGGCCAGGGTCAGGTACCAGGGGTCGTGGTTGACGTCGTCCTTGAACTGCTGCCCGGCCCTGACCAGCCGGTTGGGCACGGTGACCTTGGTGTCCCAGGTGGCCTTCCCGCTGTCCAGCACGGCGGCCAGGCTCATCAGCTTGGCGGTGCTGCCGGGCTCGTACGCGTCGACCAGGGCGGGGTTGCCCAGGTCGGCCTGCTTGGACAGGCTCAGGTCGTTCGGGTTGAAGCCGGGCGCGCCGGCCATCGCGAGGACCTGACCGGTCTTCACGTCCTGGACCACCACGTAGCCCTTCTCCGCGCCGGAGTTGGCCACCTGGTCGGTGATCGCCCGCTGGGCGGCCCACTGGATGTCCCGGTTGATGGTCAGCTTGACGTCGCTGCCCGGCACGGCGGGCTCCATCGAGCCACCGGCGGTGGGCACCAGCCGCCCGCCCGACTGGGCGTAGCTGCTGTGGCCGTCCTTGCCGGCCAGCAGCTTCTGGTACTGGAGTTCCAGGCCGCCGGCGCCCTCGCCCTCGGCGTTGACGAAGCCGACCAGGTTGGCGGCCAGCCCGTCCGCCGGGTAGATCCGCTTCTGGGTCTCCCGGTTGAACACCCCGGCCAGCGGGTTGGCGCACTCGTTGTCCACCCGGGTGCGCCCGCCCTGGTCGGCGGGCTTGCCGAGCAGCTTCTTCTGGGCCTGGCAGGCCCGCGAGCCGGCCTGCTTCTCCAGGCTCGACTTGAGGTCGCTGATCTGCTTCCTGGTGGCCGGGGTCTGCTGGGGGGCGAGCCGCTTGTACCGGCTCTTGGGGGTGTGCAGGTCGGTGGCGATCTTCTCCTTGGGCACGCCGAGGATCGGCGACAGCAGCGCGGCCGCCTGCTCGGGCGCGTCCGGGATGCCGGTCGCCTCCGGGGTGAACATCGCCGGGTCGGCGGTGATGTCGTACGCGTCCACGGTGGCCGCCAGGGCGACCCCGTCGGAGGACGTTATCGAGCCGCGTTCGGCGGTGATCGGGATGTTCAGGTAGCGGTTGGTGTTGGCGTCGGCGGCCAGCGCGTCGGCGTCCACCAGCTGGAGCTGCACCAGGCGCCCCGCGAAGACGGAGAACACCAGCGACAGCACCACGGTGATCACCTTCAGCCGGCGCTTGGGCTCGGCCAGCTTGAGTGCCTTGGGGCGCAGCGGCGGACGGCTCTTCGGGCGCGCCGCCGCCTGGCTGCGGGCCGGCGGGCGGCCCTCGGGGCGGCGCTGCTGCGGCGCCCGCGGGGTACGGCCGGCGGAGGCGGACCTGGCCGGCTGGGCCTTGGCCGACTGGCTGCGGGCGGGCTGGCCCTTCGCGGGCTGCCCCTTCGCGGACTGGCCGCGACCGGCTGCCGGCTGGCCCTTGGCCGGGGGCTGGCCGCGGCCGGCTGCGGGCTGGCTGCGGCCGGAGGAGGACTGCGCGCGCGGCGCGGTGCCCCGGGGCACCGGACGGCGGCCGTTGCCGCTGCCGGACCCGCCCGGCTGGCGTGGCTCACTCATGCGCGCACCTCGCTGTGCTCGGCGGGCGCTTCGCACGATCCGCACGTTCCGATGGTTCGCTCGTTCCACTCGTTCCACTCACTCACCGGGCCGCGCCCCCGCCCGGGTGCCCGGGTGCCGGCGAGACCGGGTTGAGCTGGATCACCGAGTCCCCCGCGGACGTCGCCGGGGCCGGCGACGGCGGGGGCGCGGCCGGCGACGGCGCGCCGCCCGGCTGGGGGGCCGGCGACGGCGGGGGCGCGGCCGGCGACGGCGCGCCGCCCGGCTGGCCCTTGGTCGGCCACGGCTCGGCGGTGGAGCGCTTGACCGGCGGACTGTCCTTGGCCGGGCCCGGGGTGCCGATCACCGTGCCGCTGTTCGGGACGTCCAGGAAGGCCATCCCGCCGGCCGGGACCAGGCCCAGCTCGGCGGCGCGCCTGGCCAGCGCGTCCGGGGCCGAGCTCTGGTCGATCTCGTGCTGGAGGCTCTGCTGTTCGTCGGTCGCCACGGTGGTCTGCTTCTGCAGTCGGGACAGCTCGAAGGAGCCCTCGTTGAGCGCGGTGTTCAGCGCCAGCAGGCCGAGCAGCCCGGCCGCCAGCAGCACCACGACGAGCACCGCGAACGGTGTGCGCCCCCGTACCGGTCGTTTCCCCGGGCGGACCGTGATCCGCGCCCTGCCCTGTCCGGGGAGTCCTCCCCGCCCCGCCCGGACCTCACCGGCCACCGGCCCCACTGTTTTCCTCCGCCCTTCGGACCCTGCCGGGGCCGGTTCGTCAGCCCCGCTTGCTTCGGTCCCTGATCCTCTCCGCCACCCGCAGCCGTACGGGCGCGGCGCGCCGGTTCTCCTCGATCTCCTCCTCGGTGGCCAGTTCGGCACCGCGAGTGATCAGTTTGAGCCAGGGCTGGTGCTCCTCCGGGATGAACGGCAGTCCCGGCGGTGCGGTGTCGGTCGCTCCGGCGGCGAGGTACTGCTTGACCAGGCGGTCCTCCAGCGACTGGTAGGACATCACCACGATCCGGCCGCCCACCGCGAGGGCGTCCAGCGCCCCGGGGATCGCCCGGTCCAGGACCTCCAGCTCGCCGTTGACCTCGATCCGCAGCGCCTGGAACGTCCGCTTGGCCGGGTTCCCGCCGGTGCGACGGGTCGCCGCCGGAATGGCGTTGCGCACCAGATCGACCAGACGCGCGCTGGTGGTGAACGGTTCCTTCTCCCGCTCCCGCAGGATCACCGAGGCGATCCTCCCGGCGAACCGCTCCTCGCCGTAGAACTTGAGGATCCGGGCCAGCTCGCCGTGGCTGTAGGTGTTCAGCACCTCCGCCGCGCTGATCCCCCTGGTCTGGTCCATCCGCATGTCCAGCGGGGCGTCCTGGGCGTACGCGAAGCCGCGCTCCGCCTCGTCCAGCTGCATCGAGGAGACGCCGAGGTCGAACAGGACGCCGTCCGCCTTCTCGATGCCCAGGCGCTCCAGCACCTCGGGGATCTCGTCGTAGACGGCGTGCACCAGGGTGGCGCGGTCGCCGAACGGGGCCAGCCGCTCGCCGGACAGCTTCAGCGCCTGCGGGTCGCGGTCCACCGCGACCAGCCGGACCTCGGGGAACTGGGTCAGCAACGCCTCGCTGTGGCCGCCGAGGCCGAGGGTGGCGTCCACCACCACGGCACCGGGGCGCGAGATCGCCGGGGCCAGCGCGTCCATGCACCGCTGGAGCATCACCGGAACGTGCTTCGGGCCCGGTTCGTTGGTGGTCATGCGCGGTGGCGCCCTTCCTCGGTGCGGAGCAGCCCGACGTCCGGGAGCTGCGACCATTCTCGCCCACCGCGCACCGGCACGACGAAGCGGCCCGTGGTCCCCGCCCGCTCAGGGGGAAGGTCGTGACCGCCCGGCACCGGGGAAGGTGCGCCAGGTGAGCACGGAGCGGGTGGAGGCCACGGGCCCGCGTCGACCGGACCGCACCGGCCGGGAAGGCACCGTTGACGGGCCCGGCCGGGTGTGCTCCAATGCGCCGCAAACTCTATCGCGCGAGCCCTGCCAGTCAATGGTCCGCTCCGGCGCACCACCCGGGCGGCGGTACGGATCACCGCAGGTCGCAGCCGTCGGGGCGGCCTGGCGACGGTCCGGACCGGGGGCCCTCGGTGGCGGGCGCGCGCCCCCCGTCCGCCACCGCGTGCGGGCCACTCGGGGAACGGCCGGGCCGCACCCCCCTGTTGTGGCTTTGCGCTCGATCACGGCGCCCCGTTCTGTAGTTCTCCGCTCCACCGCGCGGGCCCGATCCCCACTAACGTCGCCACCATGACAGTGACACCTGATCGGCCCTCGCCGAACGCCGCTGCCGACCCTGCCGGATCCACCGTCATCGACCGCTTCGTCACGGCCAACCGCGCCTACGCGGTGACCTTCCGGGACGGCGGCATGGACGCCCGCCCGGTGCAGAAGATCGCCGTGGTGGCCTGCATGGACGCCCGCCTGGACCTGTTCGCGGCACTCGGCCTCGAACTCGGCGACGCCCACGTCATCCGCAACGCCGGCGGTGTCGTCACCGACGACACCATCCGGTCCCTGACCATCAGCCAGCGCGCCCTCGGCACCCGCTCGATCGCGCTGATCCACCACACCGGCTGCGGCCTGCTCGGGCTCACCGAGGACTTCCGCCGCGAACTGGAACTGGAGGTCGGCCAGCGCCCGCAGTGGGCGGTGGAGGCCTTCGTCGACCTGGACGGCGACGTCCGCCAGTCCATGCAGCGCGTCCGCACCTCTCCCTTCCTGCTGCACACCGACGACGTCCGCGGCTTCGTCTTCGACGTCCACACCGGCCTGCTGCGCGAGATCGACCAGCACCCAGGCCCCGTCCCGTCCTGAGCCACCGCCCCGTCCCGGGTCCCGCCCGGGTCCCCGCCGTCCCGGCATTGGGGCACCGCCGAATGGTGACTTCTGGCCATCGCCCGGGGGACAATGCGCCTGCCGGTCGGACCCCGAACCACCTGGGGCGGCCAGGCCGCAGGCCGCCTTCCCGGCGCCGGGACCCTCGTTCGGAACCGCCCCCGGGACGGCCGCGTCAAGCATGGGGTGGGGCCCGGCCTCGGGACGGGGCGGGCACAGGGTGCCAGGGAGCGTATACGGGTGACGAGCTACAGCGATCAGGCCGGACTCGGCAGTGCTGCGGGGGGCGAGCAGCAGAGGGCGAACGGGTACCGGCAGGTCGGGCACGACGAGCTCGCCGCGGTCGTCGACCGCGTCCGCGCCAACGTCGAGAGCGTGATCGAGGGCAAGCCGGAGGCCGTCCGGATCGCCCTGACCGTCCTGCTCGCCGAGGGCCACCTGCTGCTGGAGGACGTGCCGGGCGTCGGCAAGACCATGCTGGCCAAGGCGCTCGCCCGTTCCCTGGACTGCACCGTGCGCCGCATCCAGTTCACACCCGACCTGCTGCCCTCGGACGTCACCGGCACCAACATCTACGACCAGCAGCGGCACGACTTCGAGTTCCGCCCCGGCGCGATCTTCGCCCAGCTCGTGGTCGGCGACGAGATCAACCGCGCCTCGCCCAAGACCCAGTCCGCGCTGCTGGAGTCGATGGAGGAGCGCCAGGTCACCATCGACGGCACCAGCTACGAGCTGCCCTCGCCGTTCATGGTCGTGGCCACCCAGAACCCGGTCGAGATGGAGGGCACCTACCCCCTCCCGGAGGCCCAGCGCGACCGCTTCATGGCCCGGATCTCGATCGGCTACCCCAGCCCCGAGGCCGAGCTCGCGATGCTGGACGTGCACGGCGGTGCCAGCCCGCTGGAGGACCTCCAGCCGGTCGCGCACGCCTCCGACATCCTCAAGCTGATCGACCTGGTCCGCACCGTGCACATCGCCGACCCGGTCCGCCGCTACGCCGTCGACCTGGTCGGCGCCACCCGGACCAGCCCCGAGCTGCGCCTGGGCGCCTCGCCGCGCGCCACCCTGCACCTGGTCAGGGCCGCCCGCGCCGCCGCCGCCCTGGACGGGCGCGACTACGTCACCCCGGACGACATCCAGCGCCTCGCCGTCCCGGTCCTGGCGCACCGTCTGATGCCGACCGCCGAGACCCAGCTCAGCCGCCGCACCTCCGAGCAGATCGTGGCCGACCTGGTCGCCCGGCTGCCGCTGCCGCGCCCGCAGGGCGGCCCGGCCGTCCGGAGGGGCTGAGGTGGTCCAGTCCGACTCGGCGTCGGGACTGCGGGCCGGGTTCCGCGGCCTCACCACCCGGGGCCGCTCCTTCCTCGCCGCCGGGGTCACCGCGGTGGTCTGCTCCTACCTGCTCGACCAGGACGCCCTGCTGCGCGTCGGCGTCCTGCTCGCCGCGCTGCCGCTGGTCGCCGTGGTGGTGGTCGCCAACACCCGCTACCGGGTGGCCAGCGGACGCCGGCTCAGCCCGCGCCGGGCGGCCGCCGGCCAGGAGGCCAGGGTGCACCTGCGGGTCGACAACGTCTCCCGGGTGCCCACCGGGGTGCTGCTGCTGGAGGACAAGGTCCCGTACGTGCTCGGGCCGCGCCCGCGCTTCGTGCTGGACCGGGTCGAGCCGCGCGGCCACCGCGAGGTCTCCTACCGGGTCCGCTCCGACCTGCGCGGCCGCTACCCGCTCGGGCCGCTCCAGCTGCGGCTGTCCGACCCGTTCGGGATGTGCGAGGTGACCCGCGCCTTCACCGCCTCCGACGTCCTCACCGTCGTCCCCCAGGTCCAGGCGCTGCCGAACGCCCGGCTCAGCGGCGAGTGGGCCGGCCAGGGCGAGAGCCGCAGCCGCACCCTGGCGATGGCCGGCGACGACGACCTGATCCTGCGCGAGTACCGGCCCGGCGACGACCTGCGCCGGGTGCACTGGCGCTCCACCGCCCGGTACGGCGAGCTGATGGTGCGCCGCGAGGAGCAGCCGCAGCAGGCCAGGGCCACCGTCCTGCTGGACACCCGGGAGATCGCCCACCGCGGCAGCGGCCCCGCCTCCTCCTTCGAGTGGGCGGTCGGCTGCGCCGCCTCGGTCTCCGTGCACCTGCTGGAGCGCGGCTACCAGACCCGGCTGCTCACCGACACCGGCCAGTCGGTGCCGGGGCCCGGTGGCGGCCGCAGCCACAGCACCGCCGAGACCTCCGGGCTGGTCCTGGACGCCCTCGCGGTCGCCGACCTGTCCGACGGCGGCACCCTCTCCCGCGCCGAGGACCCGCTGCGCACCGGCGGCGAGGGCCTGCTGGTCGCCGTCCTCGGCGACCTGGACGACACCCAGGCCGCCCGGCTGGGCCGGCTGCGCAGCCGCACCGGCGGGGCGGTCGCCTTCCTGCTGGACACCGGCACCTGGGCCGGCCTGCGGATGCTCGCCCCGGACACCGGCGGCGACGAGTTCCGGGACCGCGCCCGGCAGCTGCGCGAGGCCGGCTGGACGGTGATCCCGGTGCGCGCCGGGGACTCCGTACCGGACCTCTGGCGGGCCGCCGACGGCAGCAGGACGACCGCCCCCTACCGAGAAGAGGCCGGCGCGTGACCACCCGGGCCAAACTGACCGTGTACTCGGCGCTGGCCACCGCCCTCGCCTCGCTGTGCATGATGCCGCTGCTCACCACCCGCAGCTGGCTCTCCCACGCCTTCCTGGTGATCGCCGTGATCGGGGCCGTCGGCGCGGGCCTGCGCCGCTCCCCGCTGTACCGCTGGACGGTGCCGGTCGGGCAGCTGCTGGCGCTGCTGATGCTGATGCTGCTCGGCTTCGCCGGCGCCGGCGGGGTGCTGCCGGGGCCGGCCACGATGCGGGTCCTGGACCAGGTCTTCGCCTCCGGCGTGGACGACATACAGCAGTACGCCATCCCGGCTCCGCCCTCCGCGGGGCTGCGGCTGATCCTGGTCTCGGCGGTCGGCCTGATCGCCGTCGCGGTGGACACCGTCGCGGTGACCTACCGGCGCTCGGCGCTGGCCGGGCTGCCGCTGCTGGCGCTGTACTCGATCGGCAACGGCCTGGCCGGGGCGCACGGCAGCTGGGTCTGGTTCGGCGCCGCCGCGGCCGGCTACCTGCTGCTGCTGTTCGCCGAGGGCCAGGACCGGGTCTCCCGCTGGGGCCGCGTCTTCTACGGCGGCTCGCGCGGCTCCGTGGAGTCGGGCCGGGTCAGCCCCGGCGGCCGTCAGGTCGGCGTGCTGGCCCTGGCGGTGGCCCTGCTGCTGCCGGTGGTGCTGCCGCACTGGAGCTTCGGGCTGCTGCACTCCGGCTCCGGCGGATCGAGCGGCAAAGGCGTCGGCGGGAGCCTGTCGACCAGCCTGGACCCGCTGGTCAGCCTGGAGGCCGCGATCACCAAGCCCACCGACGCGGAGCTGCTCAGCTACACCCTGGACAGCCCGCTGGCCGACCAGACCTACCTGCGGACCGGCTCGCTCGACCAGTTCGACGGCACCAACTGGAAGCTCGGCAGCACCACGGTCGGCGACCTCCCGGTGACGCTGCCCACCCCCGAGGGCCTGCGCAACGCCCAGGTCCCCCGGATCGAGGGCGACTTCCAGGTCAGCGACCGGCTGGAGGCCAGCTGGCTGCCGATGCCCTACCCGGCCGCCTCCGTCCAGGTCCCCAACCGCGGCGACTGGAAGCTCGACCCGCTGACCGGCACCGTCCTGCCGGCCGGCGACAAGGCGATCCGCGGCCTGCGCTACCACGTCAGCGCCCTGGACCTGCGGCCCACCGCCGACGAGCTGCGCCTCGCGGCCACCGCGCCCCAGGACGTCAGGGAGCACTACACCGCCCTCCCGTCCGACCTGCCGGCGGTGGTCGCCGAGCAGGCCAGGGCCGTCACCTCGGGCGCGCAGAACGACTACGACCGGGCGACGGCGCTGGTGAACTGGTTCACCGGGCCGACCTTCAAGTACGACACCACGGTCAACGGCGGCACCGGCAGCAACGCCATCGCCGTCTTCCTGCGCGACCGCAGGGGCTTCTGCGTGCACTACGCCTCCACCATGGCGGCGATGGCCAGGGTGCTGAAGATCCCGGCCCGGGTGGCCGTCGGCTTCACCCCGGGCGACAACAAGGGCGGCGACGTCTACTCGGTGAACGGCCGGATGTACCACGCCTGGCCCGAGCTGTACTTCGCGGGCTACGGCTGGCTGCGCTTCGAGCCGACCCCGAGCCGCGGCGTCCCGGCCCGCTACACCGAGAAGTCCAGCACCCCGACCACCGCGCCGAGCCAGCAGGCGACCGCGGCCCCGCAGTCCGCCTCGGCCGCCCCGGTGCCGACCGCCGGTTCGGACTGCACCGCCAAGCAGCGCCAGCTGGGCGAGTGCGGCACCAAGGGCAGGACCGCCGCCACGGCCGGCGAGGAGTCCTGGCTGCTCTCCGCCCAGGTGCTCGGCACCCTGGCCGCGGTGGCCGTGCTGATCGCGCTGCTGCTCGCCCCGATGCTCTGGCGCGCCGCCGTACGCCGGCGCCGGCTGGGCGGCGGCGGACGGCGCGGGCCCGGCGGGAGCGGTCCCGCGGAGCTGACCGACGCCCAGGTGCTGGCCGCCTGGGACGAGCTGGTCGACTCCGCCTGGGACCTCGGAATTCCCCCGGACGAGTCACGCACACCGCGTTCCGCCGCGCGCCGGATCGCCGAGACGGCACAGCTGGACGCGGACTCCGCGGCGGCCACCGGCCGGCTCGCGCTGGCCACCGAGCGGGTGCTCTACGCCCCGCCCGGGCCGCTCACCGCGGAGCCGCTGGCCGCCGACGTCCGCGCCGTACGGCGCGGGCTGCGGGCGGCGGCCGGGCGGCGCGGACGGACCAGGGCGCTGCTGCTGCCGCCGTCCTCGGCGCAGCTGTGGTGGCGGATCTCCGACGCGGTGCGGGCCGCCAGGGCGGCCGTCGCCACCGGGTCGGGCCGGGCGGTCGAGCGGGTCTGCGTGCCGGTGCGGCGGGTACTCACCCGGCGCAAGCGCTCCACGCCGGAGTCCTGAGCCGGGGTTCCGCGCCAGGGTTCCGCGCCGGACACGAAGCCGAGACGTACGAAGCCGGGGCGGGCAGTCGATCGACTGCCCGCCCCGGCTTCGTAGGTCTCGGCCGAGCGGCTCAGAAGCCGCCGGTCTGCTCGTCCCTGCGGCGCTGCCAGCGCTGCTCCACCCGGTCCATCATCCCGGCCTTGCGGCGCGGGGCCGCGGCCGGGCCGGCACCCCCGGTGCCCTGGCCCGCGGGCCCGCGCCGCCAGCCGGTCACGGCGAACACCGCACATCCGAGCATCACCAGGAACCCCACGACGCTGACCCAGATCTGGTCCGGCACGACCATGCCGCCCATCAGCAGGCCGATCCCCACCACGAAGCCGGCCACGGCCAGGTAGACCCGCCGACGGGTGTAGGTGCGCAGCCCGGTTCCCTCGAGCGCCGACGCGAATTTGGGATCTTCGGCATACAGCGCTCGCTCCATCTGGTCGAGCAGTCGCTGCTCGTGCTCCGAGAGCGGCACGGAGTCCTCCTACTCGTCGGTCGCGGGTGCGACCGGTCCGCCCACCCCGGTCGGGGAGGCAAGTCCAATCAGCCTTGGGGCACACGGTCGGACGCCTGTGCGGGGGCCCGGCCCGTGTCGTCCATATGCCCCACGCATCCGGCTGTCATGCTTTCCGGCTTTACCCAGATCATACGGTCCGTGAGCCCGTTACGGGGTGGTCTGCGCCGCGTGGGACGGGCCACTTCGAGCGCGGACGACCGCATCGGAGTCAACGCGCCACGCCCCGGACAAGTGCCCGATCGGATGGAATCGTCCCGGACCTGGGGAGGTATGCCGCCGGGCGGCCCGGCGCGAACGGGGAGCGGGCGGGAAACCGGCGGGCGTACGGGGCGCGAACCACCGCCGTACGGTGTGCGAAACCGTGCGGCGGTGTGAAGGCGCTGCGAATGGGGCGCGCGGGTCCGGAGGGACGCCTCAGGCCAGGGTGGCCAGCAGGTGCAGCTGGGTCGCCACGGCGTGGAAGGCGGGCTGCGCGGCGGCGGCCTCCTCCAGCTTCAGCAGCGCCTCCAGGGCGCCGGGCTCGGTGTCCACCAGCACACCGGGGACGAGGTCGGCGAAGACGCGTACACCGTGCACCGACTCCACCCGCAGGCCCGCGGCCTCGGCCAGCCGGCCCAGCTCGTCGCCGGTGAAGCGGCGCGGCATCGGGTCCTGCTCGCCCCAGCGGCCGTCGGAGGCGGAGAGCACGGTGCGGGCCTCGGTGAAGTGGCCGGCCAGCGCGCGGGCCAGCACGGCGCCGTTGCGGTTGGCCGCCAGCAGGCTGACCAGGCCGCCCTTGCGCAGGGTGCCGGCCAGGCTGCCGAGCGCCTCGGCCGGGTCGTCCACGACCTCCAGCACGCCGTGGCAGAGCACCGCGTCCACACTGCCGGCGGCGACCACCTCGGGCAGCGTCTGGGTGTCGCCCTGGACGGCCCGCACCAGGTCCGTCACACCGGCCTCGGCGGCCCGGCGCTCCAGGGCGAAGAGGGCGTCCGGGCTCGGGTCGACCACGGTGACGCGATGGCCGAGCTTGGCGACCGGCACGGCGAAGTTGCCGGTGCCGCCGCCGGTGTCGACCACGTCGAGCACCGGCTGGTCCAGCTCGGCCGCCCGCTTCTCCAGGGCCGTCCGGACCACCTCCCACACCACGGCGGTACGCAGGGCACTGCGGGGACGCGTCGGGTACAAGGTGGAACTCCTCGGCACGTGCGGTTCGATCAGGTTGCCTCCACCTTAGACCGGCCCGGCGGGCTGCCCGCCCGCGCCCGGCGGCTCGTCGGCGTCCGGCGGCGGTCCTGCCGCGGGCGGGGCTGCGTGCAGGCCCAGCAGCCGCTCGACCAGGCGCAGGAAGAGGGCGGAGTTACGGATCAGGTCGTCGGCGTCGCGGGCCGAGGCGGCGCCCCGGATCCCGGCCTCGGCGGCGGCCCGGCGCCGGGCCCCCGCGCCGTAGTAGAGCGCCCACTCGGCGAGCTCGGGGGCCACCTCGGGCAGCACCTCCCAGGCGCTGCGGATGGCCTTGCGCCGGCGCGGGCTCTTCTCCGGGCGGCCGCGCACCGCCAGGACGGCCGCCACCGTGCGCAGCGCGGCCAGGTGGGCGGTGGCGTAGCGCTCCAGCGGATCGTCCAGGGCGCGGGCCCCGGCGAGGGTGCGGTGGGCGTCGGCGAGCAGGTCGAGGGCGGCCGGCGGAGCGGCGATCCGGCGCAGCACGGGGTGGACGTCCCCTCCGGCGGGGCGTGCACCGGACGGACCCGGCAGGTACGGCAGGGCGGCGGAGCGGAGGCGGGCGGTGACGGGCTCAGGGTGACTGATGGTCATGGTCTCCCCCTTCCGAGGCAGCGCGCGGACCGGGTGGCCCGTGCCCCTCCATCGTGAACGGCGCCACTGACAATCCGGCCCCGTCCGCCGTCATTCCCCGGGAACGGGCCGGAAACGGGCGTAGCGGCGGCGGGCGCGGTCCTCCCCCGGTCCGCGCCGCCGCCGTGCCGTCGCTCCGCCGCTCCCCCCGGGGCGGCGGTGGCGAACTCCCCCCGCGGCCGGTCTCCCCCCGGCCCGCTCCGCCGCCCCGTGTCGGCGGTGCGGGGACCGTGACCAGCCCCGTGGCGGACCGTCCACCCGACTCCCCCGGCGTTCGCTGCCGGGAGACGGACGGATCCGCCGCCCGGGCGGGCCCGGCGCCCGACGCGCCGCCCTCCCGGGTGCCACCACTCTCCCGTCTCCGCAGGTCGGGGGCCATCCGTTGACGTACTCAACCGGGGATCTGAGTATCCGTACTCAGTCCGCCGCACGCCGGCCGCCGGAACCGCGACCCGCGCCCACGGCGTCCCGGCTGCCGGTACGGTACGGCGGGGCCGGCGGAACCGGCCCGGGTTCCGAGGAGGGGGACGCGATGACCACGAGGAGGGGGACGCGATGACGGTCCTGCCGCTGATCTTCACCAGCGGACTGGCCAGCGGCATCAACGCCTACGCGGTGGTGCTGCTGCTCGGCCTGCTGGGCAGGTTCGCCGACGCGGACTCGGTGCCGCAGGCGCTGGAGCGCACGGACGTGCTGCTCGTGGCCGCCGTGCTGTTCACGCTGGAGGCGGTGGCCGACAAGATCCCGTACGTGGACAGCGTCTGGGACGCCGTGCACACGGTGATCCGGCCGATCGCCGGTGCCACCGTCGGCGTGCTGATCGCGAGCAACGACCCCGGCTCGCTCAGCGAGGTCGCGGCCGGCGCGATGGGCGGCACCTCGGCGCTGGTCAGCCACCTGGTGAAGGCCTCGCTGCGGATGGCCGTCAACACCTCCCCCGAGCCGCTCAGCAACATCGTGGTCAGCATGGCGGAGGACCTCTCGGTGGCCGGCCTGGTCACCCTGGCGATCTTCCACCCCTGGCTGGCCGCCACGGTCGCCGGCGTGGTGCTGGCCGTCGGCCTGCTGCTGGTCTGGCTCGCGGTCAGCAGGATCCGGGCCTTCCGGGCCCGCCGCCGCGAACGCAGGGCCGCCCGGGCGGCCGCGGACGGATCGCCCGCCCGGCCGACCTAGGATCAGGTGCCATGGCACAGATCGTCATCATCGGCGCAGGAATGAGCGGGCTCGCGGCGGCCTCCCGGCTGGCGACCCTCGGCCACCGGGTGACGGTCTGCGAGGCCGGCGGCACGTACGGGGGCATGGTCGGGCGGTACGAGCGCGAGGGCTTCGCCTTCGACACCGGGCCCGGCCTGCTCACCCTCCCCGCGGTCTACCGCGACCTCGCGCTGAAGACCGGCAGGGAGCCGCTGGAGCAGCTGGTCGGGCTGGCCCCGGTCGACCCGGAGAGCCGGCACCTGTTCCCCGACGGCACCGCCGTCACCCTGCCCAACGCCTCCAGGGGCGGCGTCGGCCAGGCCCTGGACGCCGCCTTCGGCGCGGGCTCGGGCGCCCGCTGGAGCGAGGTGATGAACCACGGCCGGACGGTCTGGGAGGCCACCCGCCGCCCGCTGCTGGAGGAGCCGCTCCCGGCCGAGCGCGGCGTCCTGTCCCCGGCCGACCGGGCCGTCCTGGAGGCCGACCCGTACCCCGTCCCGCCGCGCACCGGCCTGGCCCGGCTGCGCAAGCCGGTCCGGTGGACCCTCGACACCGTCGCCCGGCGGCAGCTCGACGGCCACCCCGGCCTGACCGCCCTGCTGGGTGAGGCCGCGCTGCGGTACGGCCTGCCGCCCGGCCAGGCCCCGGCCGGGGCCACCGTGCTGCCGTACATGGAGCAGTCCTTCGGGGTCTGGTACGTCCGGGGCGGCCTGCGCGCCCTCGCGGACGCGGTCTACCGGCGCTGCGAACTGCGCGGGGTCGGGTTCCGCTTCGACACCCCGGTCACCCGGGTGGTCGTCGAGGGCGGCCGGGCCCGCGGGGTCGAGACGGCGGACGGCCGGATCGACGCCGACCTGGTGGTCTCCGCGATGGACACCGCCGCGCTGTTCCGCCACGGCCTCGCCGAGTGGCCGGGGACGGAGCCCGACGGGTGGGAACCGTTCGAGGTGCCCGGCCGGTTCAGCGTGCTGCTGGCCCTGCGCGGGCCCCGGCCCGAGGGCACCGTGCACCGGACGGTGGTGCACGCGGCCGACCCGGCCGCCGAGGAGAACGCCCTCACCCTCTCGGAGCCGCCCTGCGAACGCCCCACCGTCCAGGTGCTCCGCCCGGACGACCCGTCGCTGCGGCCCGACGACGCCCACGAGAGCGTGGTGCTGACGGCGACCGTCCCGGCCCAGGGCGACGTCGACTGGACGGCCCCCGGCGTCGCCGACCGCTACGCCGACCGGCTGCTCGCCCACGTGGACGCGGCCGGCCTGGGGCTGCGCGAGCGGGTGCTGTGGCGGGTCGTGCGCACCCCGGAGGACACCCGCAGGGAGACCGGCGCCCTCGGCGGCTCGGTCGCCCGCCCGGTGCTCGCCTGTTCGTTTCCGGGGCTGCACGCCGCCAACGAGTCCCCCGTCCCCGGCCTCTACCTGGTCGGCGGCAACGCCCACCCCGGCGGCGGGCTGGCCCGCGTCGGCATGTCGGCCTGCATCGCCGCGGGCCTGATCGGCCCGGCCTGACGGCCTGCGGCTCAGCCCTGGTGCCAGGTGTTGTCCTGCTGCTGGTAGCCGTAGTTCTGGTCGTACACCGGCTGCTGCGGGATGCCCTGGGTGTGCTGCTCGGGCTGGGGCTGCCACTGCTCGTGCTGCTGGGGCTGGGCGTTCGGGTCCCAGGGCTGCTGGTGCTGCGGCTGGTAGCCGGCGTACTGGTCCTGCTGCTGGCCCTGCTGCTGCGGGTAGCCGCCGTACGGGTCCTGCTGGTACTGGGGGTAGCCGCCGTAGGGCTGCTGCTGGTCGTAGGCGAAGGCGGGCTGCTGCTGGGTCTGCCACTGCTGCTGGTCGTAGCCGCCCTGGTAGGTGGCGGCGTACGGGTCCTGGGGCTGCTGCGGGATCTGCGGCTGCTGCTCGTAGTACGAGGTGGCGTAGACGCCGTCCTGGGCGATTTCCTGCATCTCGAAGGCGGCGGTCTGCTCGACCTCGGGCACCTCCGCCGGGAGCTCGTCCGGTACCGGAACCTGCACCGCGGCCGGGGTCTCCTCGACCGCGCTGACCTCGCCGATCCGCTTCCGGGCGACCGCGGCCGCCGCCACCGCGGCGGCGCCGCCGGTGAGGGCGCCGAGCAGCGGCACCTTGGCGAGCGGGCCCGGCAGGCTGCCGTCGGACTTCCGCAGCGACCAGCCGGCCTGGTGGCCGCGCTTGACCGAAAGGGTGACGAAGGTCTGGCCGACCGCGAACAGCGCGGCGCCGGCCCCGATCACCACGACCGACCCGAGGCTCATCCCGGCGGCCACGCCCAGGAAGCCGGTCAGGGCCAGGGCCCGCCAGTGCAGCGGCGCCCGGTTCTGCAGCAGCACCTCCGCGACCAGCCAGAGCGCCACCACCGCCAACGCGACGTACAGCAGCAGGTATCCGATGCCCATCCGCCCGCTACCTCCAGCTCGCGTGCCCACGCGTGTGCGGCGACTGTACCGGTTCAACGGCCGGGGTACCGCATCGCGTTCCCACCCCCCGGACACCGGCCGCACACGTCCGGGCCCGCCACCGTCGGTACGGTGACGGGCCCGTGAACACCCGGCGCCGGCGCCGCGGAGACACCCGCCCGGCCCGGTCTCCCGGCGCCGGGCCGGGCCCGCCGCTCAGCGCTGGTGCAGCCCCAGGTTCTGGTAGATCTCCAGCGTCGCCGTCGAGTGGTTCAGCGTGATGAAGTGCAGACCGGGCGCGCCCTCGGCGAGGAGGCGCTCGGCCATCGCCGTGGCGTGCTCCATGCCGATGGCCCGCAGCGCCGCCGGGTCGTCGATGGCCGCCCGCAGGCGGGCCTCCAGGTCGGCGGGGAAGGCCGAACCGCTGAGCTGCGGGAAGCGCTCCAGCTGCTTGGCGTTGGTGACCGGCATGATCTCCGGGATGATCGGCGTCTCGCAGCCGGCGGCCGTCACCCGGTCGCGCAGCCGCAGGTAGTCGTCCACCTCGAAGAACATCTGGGTGATCGCGTAGTCGGCCCCGGAGCGGACCTTCGCCACGAAGTGCCGGATGTCGTCGTCCCAGTCGGTCGAACGCGGGTGCATGTTCGGCGAGGCGGCGACGCCCACGCAGAAGTCGCCGATGCCCTTGATCAGCTCCACCAGCTCGTAGGCGTACGTGACGCCCTCGGGGTGGCTGACCCACTCGCCCATCGGGTCGCCGGGCGGGTCGCCCCGGACCGCGAGGACGTTCCGGACGCCCTGGTCGGCGTACTGGCCGATGATGTTGCGCAGCTCCGCGATCGAGTGGTCGACCGCGGTGAGGTGGGCGACCGGGGTCAGCGTGGTCTCGGTGGCGATCCGGCCCACCATGTTGACCGTGCGTTCGCGTGAGGAGCCGCCCGCGCCGTACGTCATGCAGACGAAGTTGGGGTCGAGTGGTTCGAGTCGCCGGATGGCGTCCCAGAGTTTCTGCTCGCCGACCTCGGTGCGCGGCGGCATGAACTCGAAGGAGAAGGAGCGCTTGCCGGCCGTCAGGAGTTCGCGGACCGTCAGTGCGCGATCCGTCCTCGTGGAAGCGATGCCGAGTGCCATGCTGGCAGGCTATCCGGCGTTCGAAGGGGCCGGACAACCCAGGTCCATTTATTGAGACAACAAGTGGACGGCGTTCCGGTTCGCCCGGCGCCTCTCCGCGGCACCTCCGGGAGCGCCCCCGGCGCCGCCGCTCGCACATCCGTTCCCAGTCGCCCCGCTACGCTTGCTGCACCCCAGCGAACCAGCGGAGCCCCATCGTGACCTCGTCCAGCACCCGGCCGGCCAACCCCAGCGCGGCCAATCCCATTGACGTGGAGGACGTCCGCACCCGCGTCAACGCCGCGCTCGCCGCCTTCATCGACGGCCAGTCCGTGCTGCTCGGCAAGATCTCGCCCCAGCTGGTCCCCGCCGCCGACGCGCTGCGCGACTTCCTGCTGGACGGCGGCAAGCGGCTGCGCCCGGCCTTCTGCTACTGGGGCTGGCGCGGCGCCGGCGGCCCGGCCGGGGGCGCCACCGGCGAGGGCATCGCCAACGCGGCCGCCGCCCTGGAGCTGCTCCAGGCGAGCGCCCTGGTGCACGACGACCTGATGGACCGCAGCGACACCCGCCGCGGCCTGCCCTCGATCCACCGCCGCTTCGAGGCGCTGCACCGCGACAGCGGCTGGCGCGGCGACCGCGAGCAGTACGGCACCTCCGCCGCGGTGCTGCTCGGCGACCTGCTGCTGATCTGGTCCGACGAGCTGTTCCTGCGCTCGGGCCTGGACCCGGCCGCGGCGCTGGCCGCGAAGCCGGTGTTCGACCTGATGCGCACCGAGGTCATGCTCGGCCAGTACCTGGACGTGCTGGAGCCGGTGGCCGGCGACTCGACGGACGAGGGCGCGCTGGAGCGGGCGCAGACCGTGCTGCACTACAAGTCCGCGAAGTACACCATCGAGCGGCCGCTCCAGGTGGGCGCGCTGCTGGCCGGCGCCGGTCCCGGGCTGGTCGAGGCGTACGGGGCGTTCGGGCTGCCGCTGGGCGAGGCCTTCCAGCTGCGCGACGACCTGCTCGGCGTCTTCGGGGATCCGGCCGTCACCGGCAAGCCGGCCGGTGACGACCTGCGCGAGGGCAAGCGCACCCTGCTGGTCGCGCACGCGATGCGGGGCCTGTCGGCCGCGGACGCCCGGCACCTGGACGGGCGGCTCGGCGCGCCGGACCTCGCGGCCGAGGAGGTCACCGGGCTGCGCGGGCTGATCGCCCGCAGCGGCGCCCCCGAGCTGGTGGAACGCCGGATCGAGGAGCTGATGCGGCAGTCGCTGGCCGCGCTGGAGGCGGCGCCGCTCGCCGACGAGCGGGCCCGCACGGTGCTGCTGGCACTGGCCGAGGCCGCCACCGTCCGCAAGTACTGACGGACGGCGGCGGCCTCCGGGCCCGCCGTACGGCCCGGGTGGGTCAGAACCCGGGTGGTCAGAACCCGGGTGGTCAGAGCGCGGCGCGCACCCGGCCGGACAGTTCGGCGGCGGCCGCCCGCGGGTCCGCCGCGGCCGTGATGGCCCGGACCACGACGATCCGGCGGGCCCCGGCGGCCAGCACCTCGTCCAGGTTGCCGAGGTCGATCCCGCCGATCGCGAACCACGGCCGGTCGGTGGTCCGCTTCGCCGCGTACGAGACCAGGCCGAGGCCCGGCGCCGGGCGGCCCGGCTTGGTCGGGGTCGGCCAGACCGGACCGGTGCAGAAGTAGTCCACCCCGGGCTCGTCGATCGCCGCGTCCACCTCGGACTCGGCGTGGCAGGAACGCCCGATCAGCACGTCCTCGCCGAGGATCGCCCGGGCGGCCGGCACCGGCAGGTCGTCCTGCCCGAGGTGCAGCACGTCCGGCCGGGCCGCGTGGGCGACATCGGCGCGGTCGTTGACGGCCAGCAGCCTGCCGTGCCGGCGGCAGGCGTCGGCGAGGACCTCCAGGACCTCCAGCTCCTGCCTGGCCTCCAGGCCCTTGTCGCGCAGCTGGACGATGTCCACCCCGCCGGCCAGCGCCTCGTCCAGGAAGTCGGCGAGGTCGCCCTGCTCCCGACGGGCGTCGGTGCACAGGTAGAGCCGGGCGTCGGCCAGCCGGGTGCGCGGCGTGTCCGCCGCCATCAGATCAGCATCGCCTGGGCGCGGCGCTTCACCTCGGTGCCACGGTTCTCCCGCAGCGCCTGGATCGGGCTGCCGGGCAGCGACGGGTCCTCGGTGAAGAGCCACTCCAGGATCTCCACGTCGTCGTACCCGCAGTCCCGCAGGACGGTCAGGGTGCCGGACAGGTGCTTGACCAGGCCCGGGCCGTCGATGAACGCCGCCGGGACCTGCAGCGACTTGTTCGGCCCGCGCCGTACGGCGATCAGGCCGCCGTTCTTGACCAGGTCACGTACCTCGGTGACCCGGACCCCCCACTGCTCCGAGATGTCGGGCAGGTACATCCAGTCGGTGACCAGGGCTTCAATCTTGCTTTCGATCTCACTCACGCCACCAGACTGCCACCTCCACGGCCCACCGCGCACCAGGCGCTACCCCGCGACGGCCGCCTTCAGCGGCACCGCCGGGTCGGCCGCGCGGGCCGGGTCCAGCGCGGTGCCGCGCTCGATCAGCTTCCGCCCCTGGGTGAGGTCGCGCGGCCGGTCCACGGTCAGCAGCGCGCTCGGCACCCCGTCGCGCAGCCAGAGCACCGACCAGCCGGCGTCCTGCGGACTGCCGCGCCGGAGCGGCTCGTCGCCCTCGGCGTGCCGGCCGGCGTACTGGACCATCCGCCCGAACTGCTCGGACCAGAAGTACGGCACCGGGTCGTAGGCCGGCGCGTCCGCGCCCAGGACGGCGGCGGCCACCGCCTCGCCGGACTGCAGGGCGTGGTCCCAGTGCTGGACGGCCAGCCGGGCGCCGGCCCGGGCCGAGGGGTAGCTGACGCAGTCGCCGGCCGCGAAGACCCCGGGCAGCGAGGTGCGCAGCCGCCCGTCCACCACGACGGCGCCGGCCGCGTCCAGCTCGACCCCCGTGCCGGCCAGCCAGCCGGTCGCGGGCCGGGCGCCGATGCCGACCACCACCTCGTCGGCGGGCAGGTGCGAGCCGTCCGCCAGCAGCACCGCGCCGGGCTCGACGGCGGCCACGCCCACCCCGCAGCGCAGGTCCACGCCCGCCTCGGCGTACCAGGCGGCCATCGCCGAGCCGATCTCCGCCGGCAGCGCGCCGGGCAGCGGCGCCGGACCGGCCTCGGCCACGGTCACCTCGCAGCCCGCCGCCCGGGCCGCGGTGGACACCTCGGCGCCGATCCAGCCCGCGCCGACCAGCACCAGCCGCAGCCCGGGGCGCAGCAGCGCGCGCAGCGCCAGGGCGTCGTCCAGGGTGTGCAGCAGGTGCGCCCGCTCGGCTCCGGGCAGGGCGCGCGGGACGGCGCCGGTGGCGATCACCAGCGAGCCGTACGGGAGGTCGCCGGCGTCGGTGTGCAGCACGCCGGGGGTGAGGCCGGTGGCGCGGCGGCCGGTGAGCAGCTCGATGCCGAGCCCGTCGTAGTCGATGTCCAGGGCGGTGGAGTCGGTCTTGCCGAGCAGCACGTCCTTGGAGAGCGGCGGCCGGTCGTACGGCGCGTGCGGCTCCTCGCCGACCAGCGCGATCCGTCCCCGCCACCCGCCCTGCCGCAGCTTGAGGGCGCACTGCGCCCCGGCCAGCCCGGCTCCGACGACGACCACCTGATCCGTTGCGCTCAGCTCTGCCACGCCCGTCACTGTACCCAGCGGCCGGACGGCGGCCGCGGGCCGTCCCGTCCCCCGTACGGGCCCGCGGCCCCTCCGCCGTCCGCCCTGCGTACGGGCCTTCGGCCGGGCCGACCCCCGGCGTTATGGTGGGAGCACCACACGGGAGCCCGGCGCACCGGGCTGAGAGGCGGGCTGACACGGCCTGCGACCGTCCGAACCTGATCCGGGTCATACCGGCGAAGGGAGAAGAGCTGCCTTGTCACGCTTGCTACCGGGCGCCCGCACGGACGTCCTGGTGATCGGCGGGGGCATCATCGGCCTCGCCGTCGCCTGGCGGGCCGCGCAGCGCGGCGTGCGGAACGTGGTCGTGGTCGACCCCGATCCCGGCCACGGCGCCGCCGGGGTCGCGGCCGGGATGCTCGCCCCGGTCACCGAGCTCCAGTACGGCGAGGAGCCGCTGCTGCGCCTCGGGATGGCCTCGAACGAGCGGTACGCGGCGTTCGCCGCCGAACTGACGGAGGCGAGCGGCGGCCTGGACACCGGCTACCGCCGCTGCGGCACGATCGCCGTCGCCCAGGACTCCGACGACCGCGCGGAGCTGCGCGAACTGCACGCCTTCCACCAGCGGCTCGGCCTGGACTCGACCTGGCTGACCGGCCGGGAGGCCCGCAGGCTCGAACCGATGCTCGCCCCCGGCGTGCGCGGCGGCCTGCACGTCGCCGACGACCACCAGGTCGACCCCCGCCGGCTGCTCACCGCCCTGTCCGCCGCCTGCGAGCGCGCGGGCGTCCTGCTCCACCGGGCCGAGGCGGTCGAGCTGCTGGTCGGGGGCGGCCGCGCGGTGGGCGCCCGGCTGAGCACCGGCGGGACGGTGACCGCCGGGCAGGTCGTCCTCGCCGCCGGCCCGCACAGCCACCGGCTGCCCGGCCTGCCGCAGGACGTGCTGCCCGCGATCCGTCCGGTGAAGGGCCAGATCCTCCGGCTGCGCGTTCCCGAGTCCTACCGGCCGTTCCTCTCCCGCAACGTCCGCGCGGTCGTCCGCGGGCAGCACCTGTACGTCGTCCCGCGCGAGAACGGCGAGCTGGTGGTCGGCGCGACCACCGAGGAGCAGGGCTACGACACCACGGTCACCGCCGGCGGGGTGTACGAACTCCTGCGGGATGCCCACGAGTTGATCCCCGGGATCACCGAACTCCCGCTCGTGGAGACCTCCGCGGGCCTGCGCCCCGGCTCGCCGGACAACGCCCCGCTACTGGGCCCGACCGCCCTGCCCGGCCTGGTCGCCGCCACCGGCCACTACCGCAACGGCGTGCTGCTCACCCCGGTGACCGCGGACCTGGTCTCCGAGCACCTGGCCACCGGTGAAGTCCCCGATCTGGCCCGGCCGTTCACGCCGCTGCGCTTCTCCCCCGACCGCTCCACGACGAAGGCCTCCGCATGACCGAGACCGCACCCCCCGAGACCGCCTCGCACGGCACCGCACCGCACGGGACCGCACCGCACGAGATCGCCCTGACCGTCAACGGCGAGCCCCGCAGGACACCCGCCACGACCACCCTCGCCGAGCTGGTGGCCACCGTCAGCGCCGCCAACACCGGCGTCGCCGCCGCACTCAACGAGGCCGTGGTGCCGCGCAGTTCGTGGTCCGCGACGGCACTGAGCCCCGGCGACCGGATCGAGATCCTCACCGCCGTACAGGGAGGCTGAACCAATGGCCGACGACCTTCTGACCATCGCCGGGACGTCCTTCTCCTCCCGGCTGATCATGGGCACCGGCGGCGCGCCCAGCCTGGAGGTCATGGAGCGCGCGCTGCTCGCCTCCGGCACCGAGCTGACCACCGTCGCGATGCGCCGGGTCGACGCCACCACCCAGGGCTCCGTCCTGGACGTGCTGACCCGCAACGGCATCCGGGTGCTGCCCAACACGGCCGGCTGCTTCACCGCCGGCGAGGCCGTGCTGACCGCCCGGCTGGCCCGCGAGGCGCTCGGCACCGACTGGGTGAAGCTGGAGGTGATCGCCGACGAGCGCACCCTGCTGCCCGACCCGATCGAGCTGCTGGACGCCGCCGAGACTCTGGTCGACGACGGTTTCACCGTCCTGCCGTACACCAACGACGACCCGGTGCTGGCCCGCAAGCTGGAGGACGTCGGCTGCGCGGCCATCATGCCGCTGGGCTCGCCGATCGGTTCGGGCCTGGGCATCCGCAACCCGCACAACTTCCAGCTGATCGTGGAGGGCGCCGGCGTCCCGGTGATCCTGGACGCCGGCGCCGGCACCGCCTCCGACGTGGCGCTGGCGATGGAACTGGGCTGCTCCGCGGTGATGCTGGCCTCCGCGGTGACCAGGGCTCAGGACCCGGTGCTGATGGCCGAGGCGATGCGGCACGCCGCCGAGGCGGGCCGGCTCGCCCGCCGGGCCGGCCGCATCCCGCGCCGCTTCCACGCCGAGGCCTCCTCCGCGATGGCCGGCCGGGCCGATCTGGACACCCGGGAGCACCCGGCGTTCTGAACGCGCCGGTGGGACCGTGTCACAAGCCGGGCACAGCCGGGCCGGCGGGCGGTGTCCTCCGGGCCCGGCCGGGCGCGGCGGCACTAGACTCACCGGGTGGACATGGCACTGCACGACCCCCTGATCGGTAGCCTGCTCGACAACCGGTACCGGGTCGAGCAGCGCATCGCGACCGGCGGGATGTCCACCGTCTACCGGGGCACCGACACCCGGCTGGACCGGGTGGTCGCGCTCAAGGTGATGCACCCCTCGCTGGCCGGGGACGAGGGCTTCACCGCCCGCTTCATCCGCGAGGCCAAGGCGGTCGCCAAGCTCACCCACCCCAACGTGGTCAACGTCTTCGACCAGGGCGCGGACGGCGGCCACGTCTTCCTCGCCATGGAGTACGTGCCCGGCCGCACCCTGCGCGACCTGCTGCGCGACCGCGGCGCGCTGTCCGTCCGGGCCGCGCTGGACGTGCTGGAGCCGGTGCTCGCCGCCCTCGGCTCCGCCCACCGGGCCGGGCTGGTCCACCGCGACGTCAAGCCGGAGAACGTGCTGATCACCGAGGGCGGCCTGGTCAAGGTCGCCGACTTCGGCCTGGTCCGGGTGCTCGGCACCGCCGACGGCGCGCCCACCTCGACCAGCACAGCCACCGGCGGCACGGTCCTGGGCACGGTCTCCTACCTGGCCCCCGAGCAGATCCTCCCGGACGCCCCCACCGACCAGCGGGTGGACGTCTACGCGGCCGGCATCCTGCTGTACGAGATGCTCACCGGCCGCCGCCCGCACACCGGCGACAACCCCGTCCAGGTCATGTACAAGCACCTGCACGAGAACGTCCCCGCCCCCTCGCTGGTCGCCCCCGCCGTCGGCCCCGGGCTGGACGCGATCGTGGCCGGCGCCTGCGCCCGGTCCGCCGACGCCCGCCCGTACGACGCGGTCGAGCTGCTCGCCGCCCTCCAGCGGGTCCGCCGCACCCTCACCCCGGCCGAGCTGGACGCCGAGCCGCCGGCCTCCACCCGGCCCAGCCCGCGCTACCCGACCAGCGAGCCGACCTCGGTGATCGAGCCGCTGCCGTGGCCCGCCGACGCCCCGCCGCAGGAACGCACCAGCGTGCTGGACATGCCGCCGGAGCTGATGGACGAGCTGCTCGCCGAGCCGCGCCCGTACGACGAGCCCGCCCCGGTGCGCCGGCGCCGGCCCGGCCTGCTGCGCCGGCTCCCCCGCAAGCCGCTGATCTGGACGGCCGCGCTGACCGCCCTGGTGCTGGCGATCGGCGGCGCCACCTACGGGATCTCCGAGGGGCTGTACGGCTCGGTGCCCGGCGTGCTCGGCAGGGACCGGGCCGAGGCCCAGCGGGTCCTGGACGGGCAGGGCCTGCACGGGAAGTTCGTCGAGGTGTTCAGCGAGTCCGTCCCGTCCGGGCAGGTGATCTCCACCGACCCCGGGGTGGGCGCGCGCACCCGCAAGAGCGACAGCGTCACCGTCACTGTCTCCAAGGGCCCCAAGCGGATCGCGGTGCCCGACCTCACCGGCAGGAGCGCCGCCGACGCCGCCACGGCGCTGACCGGCGCCCAGCTGGCCAGGGGCAACGTGACGGAGGCCTACGACGACACCGTGCCCGAGGGCTCGGTGATCAGCAGTTCACCCGCGGCCGGGCAGCTGCTACAGGAGAACACCGCGGTCTCGCTGGTGGTCAGCAAGGGCATGGTGGCGGTCCCGAACGTCACCGGGATGACCAAGGACGAGGCGCAGAAGGCGCTCCAGGCGGCCGGCTTCACCATGCAGACCAGCGGCTGGGACGTGTTCGGCGCGGTCACCGCGTCCGGCCAGAGCCCGGCGGCGGGCGAGCGGCGGCCGCAGCGCAGCCCGGTGACGGTCAAGTTCTCGCTCTTCTAGCCGCCGGTCCAGCACCGCCGGCCCCCGGTCGGGGTCAGCGCAGCGGCCCGTCGCCCGGCTCCTCCTGGTAGGAGTAGCGCTGCTCCCGCCAGGGGTCGGCGAGGTTGTGGTAGCCGCGTTCCTCCCAGAAGCCGCGCCGGTCGGCCCGCATGTACTCCACCGCGCGCACCCACTTGGGGCCCTTCCAGGCGTACAGCCGCGGCACCACCAGCCGGACCGGGAAGCCGTGTTCGGCGGTGAGCGCCTCGCCGTCGCGGTGGGTGGCGAGCAGGGTGTGGGGGTCCGCGAAGTCGGCCAGCCGGAGGTTGGCGCTGTAGCCGTACTCGGCCCAGACCATGACGTGGGTGACGCCCGGCGCCGGGGGCACCAGGTCGAGCACGGCGGCGGCCGACACGCCCGTCCAGGTGTTGCCGAGCACGGAGAACTTGGTCACGCAGTGCAGGTCGGCGACGACCGTGGTGCGCGGGAGGGCGCTGAAGGCCTCGAAGTCCCAGCTGTGCTTCTCCGCCGAGGCGGTCGCGCCGAACACCTGGAGGTCCCAGGTCAGCGGCTTGAAGCGGGGCACCGGGCCGTAGTGCAGAGCGGGCCAGCCGCGCTGTGCGCGCTGCCCCGGGGGGAGCCTCGGGTCAGACGGCGGAGGCGGTTCGTGTTTCGGCTGACCCATGGATCCATGGTGACAGACGGCGGACTCGCCCCGGTGCGCGCCCCTTTGCGAGGGTTCGCGCCCCCGCCCGTACGGACCAGCAGTCGACGGCCCACCAGCACGTTTCGTCATGAATCGGATATTCCGACACATGTCCTAGTGAGTGTGAACTTACTGGAATTTCCACCCGAAGCGATGCCAGGATGCGCAGCGCAGGACGAAGCAGCAGGACCGAGACGGGAACCGACGCAGGAACCAGAGCAGGACCCACGGCAGGACGAGTGCAGGAGGCACCACCATGCAGGGCGATCCCGAGGTCATCGAATTCCTCAACGAGCAGCTCACCGCCGAGCTGACCGCGATCAACCAGTACTTCCTGCACGCCAAGATGCAGGAGAACTTCGGCTGGACGAAGCTCGCCAAGTACACCCGGCACGAGTCCTTCGACGAGATGAAGCACGCCGAGACGCTCACCGACCGGATCCTGTTCCTGGACGGGCTGCCCAACTACCAGCGGCTGTTCCACGTCCGGATCGGCCAGACCGTCAAGGAGATGTTCGAGGCGGACCGCCAGGTCGAGGTCGAGGCGATCGACCGGCTCAAGCGCGGGATCGTGGTGATGCGGGCCAAGAACGACGTCACCTCGGCGAACATCTTCGAGGACATCCTGGCCGACGAGGAGCACCACATCGACTACCTCGACACCCAGCTGGAGCTACTGGAGAAGCTCGGCGAGGCGCTCTACCTCGCCCAGCTCATCGAGCAGCCGGAGTCCTGAGGCCGGAGCCCCGAGGCCCCGGAAACCCTGAGGCCGGGGACCGGTCAGGCCGCCCGGGCCGCCCGCAGCGGGACCACCGGGGCGGCCGCCGGGGCCGGTGCCGCCGGGGCCTGCGGGTCGGCGAGGCCGAGCTTCGCGGCCAGCCGGGCGGTCGGGCAGGGCCGGGCGCCGTGCTCGCCGAGCAGCGCCTGGATCCGGCGCACGCAGGACCCGCAGTCGGTGCCGGCCTTGCAGCCCTTCGCTATCCGGCGCGGGGAGTCGGCACCGGCGTCGATCGCCTTCTTCACCTGGTCCTCGGTGACCGCATGGCACATGCACACGTACATCGCGGTCTCTCCCGGTGGGTGAAGCGGAGTGGATCTTGACTAAGGCTTGCCTTAGTTCACTGAGGCTTACCTTACCTGGCGAAACGGGTACGAAAAAGCCCCTCCGGGCTCGGGGACACCGAATCCGGAGGGGCCTTCGTCACATCCGACGGGCACCGGGCCTACTGGCCGCGGTACATCTCCGCCACCAGGAACGCCAGGTCCAGCGACTGGCTGCGGTTGAGGCGCGGGTCGCAGGCCGTCTCGTAGCGCTGGTGCAGGTCGTCCACCAGGACCTCGTCGCCGCCGCCGACGCACTCGGTGACGTCGTCGCCGGTCAGCTCCACGTGGATGCCGCCCGGGTGGGTGCCGAGCGCGCGGTGCACCTCGAAGAAGCCCTTGACCTCGTCCAGGACGTCGTCGAAGCGGCGGGTCTTGTGCCCGCTGGACGCCTCGAAGGTGTTGCCGTGCATCGGGTCGCAGATCCACACCGGCTTGGCGCCGGAGGCGGTGACCTTCTCCACCAGGGCGGGCAGGTGCTCGCGGACCTTGCCCGCGCCCATCCGGGTGATGAAGGTCAGGCGGCCGGGCTCGCGCTCCGGGTCCAGCTTCTCGATCAGGGCGAGCGCGTCGTCCACCGAGGTGGTCGGGCCGAGCTTGACGCCGATCGGGTTGCGGATCTTCGAGGCGAACTCGATGTGCGCGTGGTCCAGCTGCCGGGTGCGCTCACCGATCCACACCATGTGGCCGGAGACGTCGTACAGCTCGCCGGTGCGCGAGTCCACGCGGGTCAGCGCGGTCTCGTAGTCGAGGACCAGCGCCTCGTGCGAGGAGAAGAACTCGACCGCCTTGAACTCCTCCGGCTCCACGCCGCAGGCGCTCATGAACGCCAGGGCGTTGTCGATCTCCCGGGCGAGCTGCTCGTAGCGCTGGCCGGCCGGCGAGTTGCGGACGAAGTCCTGGTTCCAGGCGTGCACCTGGCGCAGGTCCGCGTACCCACCGGTGGTGAAGGCGCGCACCAGGTTGAGCGTCGCGGCGGACGCGTTGTACATCCGCTTCAGGCGCTCCGGGTCCGGGATGCGGGACTCGGGGGTGAACTCGAAGCCGTTCACCGAGTCGCCGCGGTAGACCGGCAGGGTCACGCCGTCGCGGGTCTCGGTCGACTTGGAGCGCGGCTTGGAGTACTGCCCGGCGATGCGGCCGACCTTCACCACCGGCACCGAGGCCGCGTACGTCAGCACGGCGGCCATCTGGAGCAGCGTCTTCAGCTTGTTGCGGATGTGCTCCGCCGAGACACCGTCGAAGGCCTCGGCACAGTCACCGCCCTGGAGGAGGAAGGCCTCCCCGCGCGCCACGGCTCCGAGCCGGGCGCGCAGCTGGTCGCACTCGCCGGCGAAGACGAGCGGCGGATACGAGGCGAGCTCGGCAAGGGTCTTGCGCAGAGCCTCTTGGTCCGGCCATTCAGGCTGCTGCGCCGCGGGCAGGGACTGCCAGGAGTGGGCAGTCCTCGATGTCTCAGTCGTAGCGGTCACGCTGCCAAGGCTACGGGGTGACTGGAGTGACGCGTGACCATTGCCCGAGGGATGAGACACATCTCGGACAAAGACGTGACCGCCCTCACCCGTCCTGCCGCATCCGCTACGCTCGCACCATGCACGCGCCCCACAACCTCTCCTGGTGGTGGGCCTCCCCCAAGGGTGGCCCACCGATCGCGCGTTCCTAGACGAACCACGACGGCCGCCCCTCGGGGCGGCCGTCGGCGTCTGAGCAGACGGCCCCTCCGGGAGCGGACCCCGCACCGCCCCTCGCCTCCCCACCCGGAAGGAAGCCGTAACCGTGACCACCGCCGTCGACCTGCTCACCCGCCTCACCGGCCCCGACGCCCCCGCCTTCGCGCTGCTGCACCGCCGCACCCCCCGGCTCGCCCCGGACACCGTCGAGGTGCTGCTGGGCACCGTCGACAGCTACGAACACCTCGCCGACCTGCCCGTCCGCGGCGACGCGCCGGCCCACGGCGGCCCGGTGCACGACCTGCTCGCGCTCGTCCCGTACCGCCAGATCCGCGAGCGCGGCTTCGAGGCGCACGACGACGGCACCCCCCTCCAGGCCCTCTCGGTGACCGAACAGCACACCCTGCCACTGGCCGAACTCACCGCGGCCCTACCAGAGTTGCCGGTCTCCCTCGCCGACGGCGGGTTCGACGTGGACGACGACGCGTACGCGGCGATCGTCCGCCGGGTGATCCGGGACGAGATCGGCAACGGCGAGGGCGCCAACTTCGTGATCCGGCGCGACTTCCACGCGACGCTGGAGGACTTCTCCCCCGCACTCGCGCTGACGCTGTTCCGGCGCCTGCTGGAGCAGGAACGCGGCGCGTACTGGACCTTCCTGGTGCACACCGGGGAGCGGGTGTTGGTCGGCGCCTCCCCCGAGGTGCACGTCCGGCAGAGCGGCGGCACCGTCGTGATGAACCCGATCTCCGGCACCTACCGCTATCCGGCCGGCGGCTCCGACCTCGACTCGCTGCTCCGATTCCTGCACGACCCCAAGGAGTTGGAGGAGCTCACCATGGTCGTGGACGAGGAGCTCAAGATGATGTGCACGGTCGGCGACCTCGGCGGCCAGGTGCTCGGGCCCCGCCTCAAGGAGATGGCCCACCTCGCCCACACCGAGTACGAGCTGCGCGGGCGCACCTCGCTGGACGTCCGCGAGGTGCTCCGCGAGACGATGTTCGCCGCGACCGTCACCGGCAGCCCGGTCGAGAACGCCACCCGGGTGATCAAGCGCTACGAGCCGACCGGGCGCGGCTACTACTCCGGCGCGCTCGCCCTGATCGGCCGCTCCGCCAGCGGCGGGCAGCTGCTGGACTCGCCGATCTGCATCCGCACCGCCGACATCGACCCGGCCACCGGCCGGCTGGTCGTCCGGGTCGGCGCCACCCTGGTGCGCCACTCCGTCCCCGAGTCCGAGGTCGCCGAGACCCACGCCAAGGCCGCCGGGGTGCTCACCGCGATCGGTGCCAGGCCCGCCCCCGCCCGGCCGCTCCACCCGGTCGGCCCCAGGCTCGCCGACGACCACCGGGTGCAGGCCGCCCTGGACGCCCGCCGGGCCGACCTCGCGCCGTTCTGGCTGCGGATGCAGGAAGCGGCCGGGATCACCGAGACCGAGCCGACCCTGGTGGTGGACGGCGAGGACACCTTCACCTCGATGCTCTCCCACCTGCTCGGCTCGCTCGGCCACCGGGTGACGGTGGCCCGCTACGACGAGCCGGGGCTGCGCGAGCGGGTCGCGGCCCACCGGGGCCCGCTGGTGCTCGGCCCCGGCCCGGGCGACCCGGCGCTCCTGGACGACCCCAAGATGGCGCTGCTGCGGCCGATCGTCGCGGACGCCCTGGCCGCCGTCCGCTCCGGCGACCGCACCTCGCCGCTGCTCGCGGTCTGCCTGAGCCACCAGCTGCTGGCCGCCGAACTCGGCCTCGCCCTGGGCCGCAAGGCCGTCCCGTACCAGGGGGCGCAGGAGCGCATCGACCTGTTCGGAGACAAGCGGACGGTCGGCTTCTACAACACCTTCACCGCGCGCTGCCCGGAGGCCGACGCGGTGCGGCTCGCCGCCGAGGGCGTCGAGGTCTCCCGGGACGCCGTCACCGGCGACGTGCACGCGCTGCGCGGGCACGGCTTCGCGGGGCTCCAGTTCCACCCCGAGTCGGTGCTCACCCGCGACGGCGTGGACATCGTGGCCGGCCTGCTGCGCGAGGCGACGGCCGCCCTGCGCTGAACCGGCGGCGGGGAGGCCCTGGCGGGCGAGCCCTGCCCGGGCACGC
>NZ_JBVJRP010000011.1:229733-326503 GCF_055607525.1 Kitasatospora sp. NPDC036993
GTGCAACGCGGGGGGGGGGCTCACGGGGGAGGGGGGGGACGTGGGGGCGGGTGTGTGGGGGGGGGGGAGGCCTTCCTGGTGCGGAACGAACGGGCCTTCCCTGTGTGAACCCCCCCCCCCCGGGCCCCCGCGACGGGCCGGCGGCCGGCGGCGCTCAGATCTCGTCGTCCAGGCCCTGCTCGATCGCGTACCTGACCAGTTCCACCCGGTTGTGCAACTGGAGCTTGCCCAGGGTGTTCTGCACGTGGTTCTGCACCGTCCGGTGCGACAGCACCAGCCGGTCGGCTATCTGCCGGTAGGACAGCCCCTTGGCCACCAGCCGCAGCACCTCGGTCTCCCTGGCGGTCAGCCGCGGGGCGGCCGGCGCCGAGGCCGGGGCCGGCTCGGCGGCCAGCCGGCGGAACTCGCCGAGCACCAGGCCGGCCAGGCCCGGGGTGAACACCGCGTCGCCGACGGCCGTACGGCGCACCGCGTCCAGCAGCTCCTCCCGCCCGGCCGACTTCACCAGGTACCCGGTCGCGCCGGACTTCACCGCCTCCAGCACGTCCTGGTGCTCGCCGCTGGCGGACAGCACCAGTACCCGGACCGCCGGGTCCTGCGCGACCACCTGACGGCACGCCTCGGCTCCGGACAGGCCGGGCAGGTTGAGGTCCATCACGACCACCTGCGGCGAGCAGGCGCGGGCCCGGCGGACGGCCTCCTCGCCGTCGCCCGCGGTGGCCACCACGTCCAGCCCGGCCTCGGCGAGGTCACGCGAGACGGCGTCCCGCCACATCGGGTGGTCGTCCACCACCATCACCCGCACCGGCCGGTCGGTGGTCGGCTGATCGGTCATCGGCTGGCTGGTCATGGAGTGGCCTTCCTCGGGACGCGCAGTTCGACCTCGACGCCCTCCCCGGGCACCGAGTACAGCTCGGCCGTGCCGCCGAGGTCCAGCAGCCGGCCGCGGATGGACTGGGAGACACCGAGCCGCCCGGCCCGCTCCGCCTCGCCGAGCCGCCCGGGGGCGAAACCCGGGCCGTCGTCGCGGATGCTGACCGTGACGGCCTCCGGCTCGTCCTCGACCAGGATCCAGGCCCCGGCCCGCTCCCCCGCGTGCCTGCGCACGTTGTCGACGGCGGCGCCGACCGCCGCCGCGAGCTCGCCGGCCGCCGGCCCCGGCAGCAGCACCGGGGTGCCGGGGGCGGAGAGCGTGATCCGCTCGTCCGCGTACGGGCGCAGCAGCGCGGTGAGGTCGCACGGCTCGTCCGGGTCCCGCGGGTCGGCCGCGTCGGGCCGCGCCGCGCGTTGCCCGGGCAGCGGACCGGCCGTCATCAGGGCCCGCAGCGCGCGTTCCTGCTCGCCGGCCAGCCGTCCCAGCTCGGCGAAGTCCGCGCCGCCTGCCGTCCCCCCGCCCAGCTCGGCGCCGCGCCGCTGGACCAGGGCGAGCACCTGGAGCACGCCGTCGTGGATGTCCCGGGAGAGCCGCTCGCGCTCCCGGGTGGCCGCCTCGACCTGGAGCGCCCGGGTGAGCGTGGCCTCGCTGGCCCTGGCCAGTTCGATCACGTAGCCGATCGCGCAGCCCGCCACCATCAGCAGCACGATGTTGTGGATGTTGTCACCGGTCGGCCCGCCGTGGCCGAGGATGTTGGCGACGCCGATCAGCGAGCCCGAGGCCGCCGCCGGGCGCCAGCCGCCCTTCGCCGCGAAGCCGAGCACCGTCCCGGCCGCCCAGATGGTCGGCAGGGTGGGCGCGCCGTGGCTGATCCGGGCCGGGGAGTCGGTCAGGCCGCTCATCACGATGCCGGTGACGGCGAGGGTGAGGTCGGTGCCCAGGACGTACCAGGTGCAGCGCTGCGGATTGGCGAAGGCCCGGGTGCTGGCCAGGGTCCAGAGGGTCAGCGCGCCGAGGAAGATCCAGCCGGCCACCGGGTGCAGGAAGTGCAGGTACGAGTTGAAGTACCGCAGCAGGGCGTAGCACAGGGCCAGCACCCGGAAGTAGGAGATCGCCTTCCACAGCGGCAGCTCGACGGACATGCCGCCGACCGCCACCGTGCCGCCGACCGCGCCGGCTCTGCCACCGTCGTCCGTCATCCGCCCCGCCCCTCCCCGGGCCCGTCGGGACCGCCGGAGCGGCCCCGGCGCCTACTCCGGCTTGCCCGGCTCGGCGGCCTTCTCCGCCTCCGCCGCCTTCTCCGCCTCCGCCGCCTTCTCCGCCCGCTCGGCCTCGGCAGCCTTCTCGGCCTTCTCCGCCTCGGCGGCCTCCGCCTTCTCGGCCTTGGCGGCGGCCCGGCGCTCGGCGTCGGCCTTCTTCTTGTCGTCGGCGATCTGCCGCTTGGCGGCGGTCGCGTAGATGTCCACGTACTCCTGGCCGGAGAGCCGCATGATCTCGTACATCACCTCGTCCGTCACCGAACGGAGGATGAAGCGGTCGTTCTCCATGCCGTGGTAGCGGGAGAAGTCCAGCGGGCGGCCGATCCGGATGCCGGGGCGGATGCCGAAGTTCGGGACCACCTGGCCGGGCGGCTGCACCTTCTCGGTGTCGATCATGGCGACCGGGATCACCGGGGCACCGGTGGCCAGCGCGACGCGGGCCAGGCCGCCGACCTTGCCGCGGTACAGCTTTCCGTCGGGCGACCGGGTGCCCTCGGGGTAGACGCCGAACAGCTCGCCCTGGTCCAGCACCGCGATGGCGCTGCGGATCGCGGCCTCACCGGCCCCGCGCACGCCCGAGCGGTCCACCGGCAGCTGGCCGACGCCCTTGAAGAACGCCGCGGTCAGCCGGCCCTTGAGCCCCGGGGTGTTGAAGTACTCGGCCTTCGCGATGAAGGTGACCCGGCGCCTGATCAGCGCGGGGAAGAAGAACGAGTCCGAGAAGGACAGGTGGTTGCTCGCGATGATCGCCGCACCCTCGGCGGGAATGTTCTCCTCGCCCTCGATCCACGGCCGGAAGAAGAGCCGAAGCAGTGGCGCGACGATCATCTTCATCAGTCGGTAGAACAACCCGGGCCTCCTGTTATGCGGACCGGTCGATCCTAATGCCCCGCGACCGCCCGCTGCGCCCGCCCCCGCCGAAGGGAGGCCGCCCGAGCCCCTCGGAGGGGGTGTACGGCCCGGCGCGGAGCGTGGGACGATGCGGATTCGCAGCACTCCCCCTCCAGCGTCCCCTCCCCCAGCGCCGTCCGCCCGCGAAGGAGTCCGCCATGCCGTTGCTGCCCGGTGCCGAGCCGTACCGCCACCGCGGCGGGCCGGTGGGGGTGCTGCTCTGCCACGGTTTCACCGGCTCGCCGCAGTCGCTGCGGCCGTGGGCCGGGGAACTGGCGGCGGCCGGGTTCACCGTCTCGCTGCCGCTGCTGCCCGGGCACGGCACCCGCTGGCAGGACATGCAGCTCACCCGCTGGGAGGACTGGTACGCCGAGGTGGAGCGCGAGCTGCTGGCGCTCGCCGAGGAGTGCGAGCAGGTCTTCGTCTGCGCGCTGTCGATGGGCGGCGCGCTGGCCCTGCGGCTCGCCGCGCTGCACGGGCCGACGGTGTCCGGGCTGGTGCTGGTCAACCCGTCGGTGCGGCCGGACACCCCCGCGAGTGTGCTGCTGCCGGTGCTGCGCCACCTGGTGCCCAGCGTGCCCGGGGTCGCCGGCGACATCGCCAGGGCCGGTGCCACCGAGGTCGGCTACGACCGGACCCCGCTGCACGCCGCCTGGTCGCTGAGCCGGCTCTGGCGGGAGGTCGGGCGGCTGCTGCCGGAGGTGACCCAGCCGGTGCTGCTCTTCCACAGCCCGCGGGACCACGTCGTCTCGCCGGCCAACTCGGAACTGGTACTGGCCCGGATATCCTCGACGGACGTGACGGAGCGGCTGTGCCGGCGCAGTTTCCACGTCGCGACGCTGGACCACGACGCGGCGGAAATATTCGCGGCGAGCCAGGACTTCATCCGACGGCTGGCTCCCGCGCACGCGGCGGGCGTCACCCGGGTCGAATCCGACGATCACCATGGCTGAAGGGCCGGAAGTGCACGAGAGCAGCACGGCGGGCGGGGACGAGGCTCCCCGCGAGGACGGCGCGACGAAGGACGGCGGAGCGAAGGACCGCGGGACGGACGCCGCCGTCCCGGGCGGTGCGCCGACGGACCGTACCGGCCAGGACGGCGCCGCGACGCCCCCGCCCCTCAGGGACCCGGTCAAGGGGTCGGTCAAGGAGCCCGCCGGGGAGGCCGCCGAGCCGCAGGCCCCCGTCGACCGCCGGGCGCGCCGCACGCCCGAGCGCAGCCAGGCCGAGCAGGACGAGATCTTCGCCGCCCTGGTCGCCCAGTTCGACGACCCCGTCGACCTCAACAACCCCAACTGGCCCGAGGTCGAGAACCTCCGGGCGCAGAACGAGCTCAAGGGTGGCCACAAGAGCGGCCCCGACGGCCGCGGCGAGCAGGACGACCTCTCCGACCTCGCCCCGCAGCCCCGCCCCCGCTCCGGCCGGCCGGTGATGCCGGCCGGCGGCTCGGGCCCGCGCGACTTCGAGCTGGCCGAGGAGACCGACGAGGGCCACTTCGTCCCGCCGGAGCCCCCGCCGCTGCCCGCTGCCGACGTGACCGCCAAGTTCGCCTGGCTGGCGGTGCTCGGCGGCCCGGCCCTGCTGCTGGTCGACGCGGTGGTCTGGCGGGAGGTCTCCGGCTGGCCCGCCTGGGTCGGGATCACCGCCTTCCTCGGTGGCTTCGTCACCCTGGTCGCGCGGATGAAGGACCGCGACGAGGACGAGCCGGAGGACCCGGACAACGGCGCGGTGGTCTAGTCCCTAGGGCCTCGGGATCTCCAGGACGGCGAGCACCGGCAGGTGGTCGGTGGCGGCCCGCAGGTCGGCCTCGGTGACGCCGGGCAGCCCGTGCGGCACCCCGCAGCCGAGGACGGTGATCCCGGGCGTGGCGAACACGGCGTCGATCCGCTGGTAGGGGCGCTCGGGTACCGAGGTGAACTCGCCGCCCCAGGGCGCGGTCGGGTGCCCGTCCTGGAGCCGGGAAGCCAGCAGCTGCCAGCCGGGCCCGTCCGGGTGCTCGTTGAAGTCCCCCGCCACGACGCCGAGTTCGGCGATCGCCAGCTGGTCGAGCAGCAGCTCGAACTGCCCGTACCGCTCCTCCTGGTCCAGACTGAGGTGGCAGCTGGTGACGGTGAACGGCGCCGAGCCCGGCAACCGCAGCAGCGCGGTGGCGAAGCCCCTGGCGTGCAGGCCGCGGGTCTTGGGCAGCAGCCGGTCGTGCACCCCGAGCAGTTCCACCGCGCCGGGCCGGCCGAGCAGCAGCGGACCGGCGGCGGTCCGGCCGCCGCCGGCCAGCACGGTGGTGCCGGTGTTCCCGGCCAGCCAGGCGGCCTGGCCCTCGGGCCGCCAGTAGCGCGGGGACTCCTGGACGCAGACCAGGTCCGGCTCGCAGGCCCTGATCACCCGGGCCAGTGCCCGCCGGTCGTCGCGCAGCGAGCGGATGTTGTAGCTGAGCAGGCGCAGCCGGCCGGGGCCGGACGGTGGCAGCGGTCCGACGGCCACGGCGGTCCCGGCCTCGGTCTCGCTCTCGGTCACAGCGGCGGTCTCGGTCACGGCAGCGGTCGTCTTCGCGGCGCTCAATGGTCCTCCCCTGGGCATCGTCACCGGATCGCTCCGACCGTACGCGGCCGGCCCCGGACGTGCGACGGCGGCGGCGCGTCCGGGATCGGTCGGGACCCGGTCGCACCGCCGCCGGCGGGCTGGAGAGGGTGTCAGGCGGTGCGGGCGAGGTCCGCCGCGCCGACGATGCCGGCCGCGGAGCCCATCGAGGCCAGCACGATGTCGGCACGCGGGCGGTGCACCCCGCCGGTCAGGTAGTGCTCGAACGCCTTGGCGACCGGGTCGAGCAGCAGGCGGCCGGAGTCGGAGACGCCACCGCCGAGCACGAAGACGCCCGGGTCGAACAGCGAGGCGAGGTCGACCATGCCGCGGCCCAGCCAGTCGGAGAGTTCGGCGTAGCACTCCAGGGCGAGCGGGTCGCCCTCCTCGGCGGCCTGGGTGATGTGGATGCCGCGGATGGTCTCGGCGACGCCGTCGTTGAGTTCCAGCATCCGGCGGCCGCGCACCTGGTCGGCCGCCGCCTTCTCCCGGCCGTAGCGGCGCAGCGCGCGCCCGGAGCCGTACTGCTCCCAGCAGCCCTTGCCGCCGCAGCCGCAGGGCAGGCCGTCGGGGATCATGTTGAGGTGGCCGATCTCGCCGGCCACGCCGAAGCGGCCGCGGTGCAGCCGGCTGTCCAGGACGATGCCGCCGCCGATGCCGGTACCGACGGTGATCAGCACCATGTCGCGGTGGTCGGCGGCCGCACCGAAACGGAACTCGGCCCAGGCGGCGCAGTTGGCGTCGTTCTCGACGACGACGGACAGGCCGGTGAGCTCCTCGATCCGCCCGCGCAGCGGCTCGTTCTCCCAGTCGATGTTGGGGGCGAAGATCACCGTGGAGCGGTTGCTGTCGACGAATCCGGGGGCTCCGACACCCACCGCCGCCACGTCGGGGTGCTGCTCCTTGAGCTCGCGCACGACCTGCGCGATGGCGTCCACCGCCCACTGCGGGTCGGCCGGGGTGGGCACCCTGGTCCGGGCCAGGATGGCGCCCGCCTCGTCGACCACGCCTGCCGCGATCTTGGTCCCGCCGACATCGACGCCGATGGTCAGAGCCATGTGTCCCTCAGCTATTCACTCGTTCCCGCTGGACGGAACGCTACCGCCCAACCCTGCCTCCGTACACAACCTCGCATACATTATCCGAAGACAATCTTGGGAGAACCGAGCCGCGACGCTTCAAAAGTCGTATCTAATCTCCATCTTCGTGACGCAAGTGAGCAGCGTGATCACGCTCCGAAATTAACGGTTTCACTGCTTGGCGGACGGCTCGTCACTCTCGTCAAGATCGGCTTCGGCGTCCGCGTCGAGGTCGAGGTCGAGGTCGATCTTCTCGGCCGACGCGCCCTGCCCCGCGGTCCAGCGGCTCTCGTGCCCGGCCACGGCGGCGCGGTAGGCGGCCAGCAGTTCGGTGCCCGCGGCGGCGAGCCCGGTACCGGCGGCGGAGAGGTGGGAGTAGACCTCCGGCTGCTGGTCGCGCAGCTTGTCGGCCAGCCCGGACAGGGTGATCAGGGTGGTGGCGCCGGCCTCCTGGGCCTTCTCGCCCAGCGCGCCGGCGAACCGGCGCACCTCGTCCACCAGCGGGCCCAGCTCCGGCCCGAACGGGTGGGACTGCCCGCCGTCCTGCCCGCCGTCCTGCCCGGCGCGATCGCCGGAGCCGCCCGAGGACTCGGCACGATCGCCGGAGGGCTCCGTACGGTCGTCGCCGGGCTCGGTACGGTCGTCGGTGCTGGTCATCGCGGGCGCCTCCTCAGCCGTGGCCGCACCCCGCGGCCCTCCGGCCCGACGCTACCCGACCGGCCGCGCGGCCAGGAAAGGCCCGAGTGCCCGTCAGCCCCGCGGCCAGAGCGCCGGGTCCGGCGCGAACCGCACCGAGAGCACCCCGTCGTGCAGCCCCGCCCCGGCCACCGTGCAGCGGCGCAGCGCGGAGGGCAGGACGAGCACCCGGCGGTGGGTGCCGAGCCCGAGCACCAGTTCGTCGCCCCGGCGGACCAGGTCCAGCTCGGTGCGGTCGGCGCCGGGCAGGTCGAGGTGCCAGACCAGCAGGCCCTCCTCGGCGAGCCGGTCCTCGACCGGCCAGGGCGCGGGGGCGAGCCGCTCCGGCCCCCCGCCGTCCCCGTAGAGCCGGTCGGCGACCGCTTCCAGGGTGGCGTCGGCCAGGCCCGCGACCAGCACGGGGGCGTCGGTCTCGGCGGCGAGCCCGGTCAGCTCCTCCTGCCGGCGGCGGGCCAGCGCGGCCAGCCACGGGTCGGGAGAGGAGACGGCCGCCTCCGGGAGCGCGCCGTGCACCACCACGGCGTCCGGCCGGTGCCCGTGCAGCGCGAGCCCCGCCCTGATCCGGCGCAGCTCCCGGTACGGGTGGCCGTCGGCGCGGACGACCAGCCGGACGCTGGTGCCGGGTCCGGTGATCGCGTCGCGGGACTCGGCGAGCGCCGCGGTGGCCTTGGTGCGCCCCTCGTACAGCCAGTCGGCGGGCATCGGGACGCCGGCCAGCCCGGCGAGCAGCGGGCGCAGCGCCCGGGCGGCCTGCCGCTGCTCGGGGACGAGGCGGTCCAGGTAGCGGGCGAGCTGCTCGGGCAGGGCGAGGGTGGCGATCAGTTCGGCGGGCGCCGGGGCGAGCACGACCAGGACGTCGTGGTCGGCGGCGGGCAGGGCGCGCAGCAGGGCGAGCCGGGCGATACCGGGGAGGGCGGTGAGTTCCTCGGGGTCGAGCTGTTCGGCGCCGAGCAGGTCGAGGGCGGGCTTGAGCCGGCCGGCGAGCTCGCCGACGGCGTAGCGGAAGGCCGCCTGCTCGTCGATCCGGGAGACGGTCAGGCCCGGTGCGTACAGGAGCGGTTCGGGCTCCAGCCGGGTGCCGAGGACGGAGTCCAGGGTGTGGTGCGGATCGTCGGCGGCCAGCAGCCAGGTGCGGTGTCCGCGCCGGGCGGCGTGCAGCGCGGTGGCGGCGGCCACCGTGGGCGCGCCCGCGTCGCCGCTGACCAGGATGGTGCGTGTCGCCGTCATGCCGTCAGCCCCCGTTCGGTGTGTCAGCCCTGGGCGGGCTTCTTGCCGCCGGCGTCCTCGACGCGCTTCTTCAGGCCGGCCAGGGCGCGGTCGATGATGACCTTCTCGGCCTTGCGCTTGATCATGCCGAGCATCGGGATCTTGACGTCCACGGCGAGCTGGTAGGTCACCTCGGTGCGGCCGCCGGCCAGCGGGGCGAGGGTGTAGGAGCCGTCCAGCGAGCGGAGCATCTGGCTGCGGACGAGGGTCCAGGAGACCTCGCGGTCGCCGTCCCAGGTGTAGGCGAGGACGTGCTCGTCCCGGATGGCGCCGGCGTCGAGCAGCAGCCGGACCCGGGCGGCGCGGCCGTCCCCTCCGGTCTCCAGGACCTCGACCTCCTTGACCTCTCCGGTCCAGGCCGGGTAGGCGGCGAAGTCGGCGATCACGGCCATGACCGTGGCCGGGGTCGCGTCGATGGTGATGCTCGACCTGGTGTGCTCCGCCATGGAATGGCCCTCCGCGTCGTCCCGCTGCTGACGGCCGGGGCGCGCTCGGCCCGGTCCGCCCGGAGCAGGCTATCGCGACCGGAGATCGGCTCGGCGGCGCGGGCCGCGGCGGACCGGCGGGCGCGGCCCGCCGCGGAGACGAACGGGCGGGTCAGAGCCGTCGGAGGGCCCGGCATGTTACCGGCCGGTCGCTCTCCGCTGCCGTAGGGTGCCATTCGAACGACCCGGTCACGTCCAGGTCGGACCCGGCCGGGTGTGACACTTCGAACACCGGAGCCGACCCCTCTGGTCGAAGCTGCCTACCGGGCAGTAACGTCCTGCCGTCCCGCAGCGTCGCGAACGAGGAGCAGTCTTGCTCGACTTCAGCCTTCCGGCCCTCTACCAGGTACCCAGCGGTGGCAACCTCGCCGACCCGGTGCACCGGAACGCCGAGGAGCACCCGGACGTCGCCGTGCTCAGCCGGAAGGTGAACGGCCGGTGGCGGGAACTGACGTCGGTCCAGTTCCTGGCCGAGGTGCACGCCGCCGCCAAGGGCCTGATCGCCACGGGCATCCGGCCGGGCGACCGGGTGGGCGTCATGTCCCGCACCCGGTACGAGTGGACGCTGCTGGACTTCGCGATCTGGACGGCCGGCGCGATCACCGTGCCGGTGTACGAGACCTCCTCCGCCGAGCAGGTCGAGTGGATCCTCGGCGACTCGGGCGCGGTCGCCGTGATCACCGAGACCGAGCAGCACGTCCGGGTGGTCGGCGAGGTCCGCGACCGGCTGCCGGAGCTGGCGCACACCTGGCAGATCGACGGCGGGGCGATCGCCGCGCTGGCCGAGGCCGGGAAGGACGTCCCGGACGCGACGGTCCACGAGCGCCGCGGGATCGCCGGCCCCGACTCGATCGCCACCATCGTCTACACCTCGGGCACCACCGGCCGCCCGAAGGGCTGTCAGCTGACGCACGGCAACTTCCTGGCCGAGTGCGGCAACGTCGTCGAGCGCCTGGCCCCGCTGTTCCGCACCGGCGACAGCTCGGTCCTGCTGTTCCTGCCGCTGGCCCACGTGCTCGGCCGGATCGCCGAGATCGCCCCGGCGATGGCCCCGATCAAGCTCGGCCACGTCTCCGACGTCAAGGACGTCACCGCCGAGCTGGCCGCCTTCCGGCCGACCCTGATCCTGGGCGTGCCCAGGGTGTTCGAGAAGGTCTACAACACCGCCCGCGCCAAGGCCCAGGCCGACGGCAAGGGCAAGATCTTCGACAAGGCCGCCGACACCGCGATCGCGTACAGCCGCGCGCTGGACGCCGGTGGCGCGGGCCTGGTGCTGCGGCTCAAGCACGCGGTCTTCGACAAGCTCGTCTACAGCAAGCTGCGCGCCGCCCTCGGCGGCCGGGCCACCCATGCCATCTCCGGCGGCGCCCCGCTCGGCGAGCGCCTCGGCCACTTCTACCGCGGCATCGGCTTCACCGTCCTGGAGGGCTACGGCCTGACCGAGACCTGCGCGGCCACCGCCTTCAACCCGTGCGACAAGCCGAAGATCGGGACGGTCGGCCAGCCGGTGCCCGGCTCCTCCGTCCGGATCGCCGAGGACGGCGAGGTCCTCCTCAAGGGCCCGCACGTCTTCACCGGCTACTGGAACAACCCGAAGGCCACCGCCGAGACCCTCAGGGACGGCTGGATCGCCACCGGCGACCTCGGCTCGCTGGACTCCGAGGGCTACCTGACCATCACCGGCCGCAAGAAGGAGATCATCGTCACCGCCGGCGGCAAGAACGTCGCCCCGGCCGTGATCGAGGACCGGATCCGGGCCCACGCCCTGGTCGGCGAGGTCATGGTGGTCGGCGACCGCAAGCCCTTCGTCGCCTGCCTGATCACCGTCGACCCGGAGTTCTTCCCGAAGTGGAAGGAGCTCAACGGCAAGCCCGCCGACGCCACCGTCGCCGACCTCGCCGCCGACCCGGACCTGCTGGCCGCCCTCCAGACCGCGGTGGACGACGGCAACGCCGCCGTCTCGCACGCCGAGGCGGTCAAGAAGTTCCGGCTGCTGGACACCGAGTTCTCCGAGGAGGCCGGCTACCTGACGCCCTCGCTCAAGCTCAAGCGCAACGTCGTGCTGAAGGACTTCTCCGCCGACATCGAGGCGATCTACCGGAAGTAGCCGCCGCCGGCACGCGGGCCGGGCCCCGCCTCCGCGAAGGAGGCGGGGCCCAAGGCCCGTGCGTCACCCGGCCAGCAGCGAGGTCAGCCGCCCGGCCAGCAGGTCCCAGCGCCAGGAGCGCTCCACCCAGCGCCGCCCGGCCTCGCCCATCCGCCGCCGCAGCTCCTCGTCGCGCAGCAGCCGGACGATCCGCTCGGCCGCCGCCGGGGCCGAACCGCCGGGCACCACGTACCCGGTCTCGCCCTCCAGCACCGCGTCCGGCGCGCCGCCGGAGTCCCCCGCGACCACCGGCAGTCCGGTCGCCGAGGCCTCCAGGTAGACGATGCCCAGGCCCTCCACGTCCAGCCCCCCGCGCCGGGTGCGGCAGGGCATCGCGAAGACGTCCCCGGCCCCGTAGTGGGCGGGCAGCTCCTCCCACGGCACCGAGCCGGTGAACCGCACCGAGGCCCGTACGCCCCTGGCGTCCGCGAGCTTCTCCAGGTCCGCCCGGTAGGGGCCGCCGCCGACGATCAGCAGCACCGCGTCCGGCACGTCGGCGAGAATCTGCGGCATCGCCTCGATCAGGGTGTCCTGGCCCTTGCGCGGCACCAGCCGGGAGACGCAGACCACCACGGGACGGTCCGCCAGCCCGAGCCGGCGGCGCACCTCGGCGCCCCCGGAGTCCGGGTGGAAGGCCGACTCGTCCACGCCCGGCGGCAGCTGCGCCATCCGGGCCGCGGCCTGCGGCCCGACCGCGGCGGCGATCCGGGAGCGGGTGTACTCGCCCAGGTAGGTCAGCACGTCGGTGCCCGCGCCGATCCGCCGCAGCAGCTGCCGGGAGCCCGGCAGCTGGGCCCAGGCGGCCTCGTGCCCGTGCGTCATGCCGAGCAGCCGCCCGGCCCCGGCCCCGCGCAGCGTGGGCGCCATCAGCCCGAGCGGGGCGGCGGCGCCGAACCAGACCGAGTCGCACTTCTCCGCGCGCAGGATCTCGGCGGCCCGCCGGGTGACCCGGGGTGTGGGAACCATCACCTTCGTCCGGTCCCGGATGACCGGGAACGGCTGTTCGGCGTCGAAGCGGGCCACCTCGCTGCCGTCCCGCCAGGTCGAGGCGTACACCACGATGCCGCCTGCGGGCTGACGGACGGCCATGTTGTGGACGAAGGCCTGGATGCCACCGGGGCGGGGCGGGAAGTCATTGGTGACGATCAAGGTTCTGTGCATCAGGCCACGGCTCGCTCGGTCGGGGGGTGCGCGGTGTACCGCTGGGTGATCCGTACGATAGGTCAACACCATGACCCGCCGGGAACGGAACCGCACACGGCAACCGTTTGACCCCCGGGTCAGTCCTAGTACCTAGGCCGCGCTACGGCGGCCCGGGCGTCCGTCGGTACGACGCCTCCGGTGAGGACGTACGAGACGAACGAGGGAGCGCAGTGGAATTGGCCCCGGCCACCGAGTCCGTGTCGTCGCGCGGCCGCCTCGGCCGCCCGCTCGGGGCGCTCGCCGCGCTCGGTGCCACCTGGACGGCCACCCGCGCCCTGCTGGTGCTGATGGTGACGGGCGTGCTGAAGGCGGGTGGCGACGTCACCGCCGACGTCTGGATGATCTACCACGCCTGGTACGGCGTGCTCCAGACCGGCACCTTCCCGTTCGACGACGTGACCTGGCAGTACCCGCCGGGCGCCGCCCTGGTGATCCTGCTGCCGGGCCTGCTGCCCTGGTCGTACCTGGTCTCGTTCTGGGTGATCTGCGGGATCGCCGACGCCGCCGCGACCGCGCTGCTGGTCCGCACCGGCCTGCGCCGGGGCCGGGCGCTGACCGGTGCCTGGATGTGGGTGGTGGGCGTCCCGCTGCTCGGCCCGATGATCTACAACCGCTTCGACGTCATCGTCACCGCGGTCGCCCTGGCCGGCCTGCTGGCGCTGATCCGCCGCCCGGCGGTCGGCGGGGTGCTGCTGGGCCTGGGCGGCATCGTCAAGATCTGGCCGCTGATCGGCCTGATCGGCACCCCCTCCGGCCGCCGCACCCGCCGCTCCTGGACGCTGGCCGGCGCCACCGCCGTCTCCATCGGCTTCCTGCTGACGGCCGGGATGAACGGCGCCTTCGACTTCCTGGCCTTCCAGAAGGACCGCGGCATCGAGGTCGAGTCGCTCGGCGCGCTGCCGCTGCACCTCGCCAGGATCGCCGGGACCTGGGACGGCCGGGTCACCATGAACTACGGCTCCCCCGAGATGCTCGGGCCGTGGGTCGCCGTGATCAGCAAGGTGATGATGGCCGGCACCCTGCTGGGCTTCGCCTGGCTGCTGCTGTGGCGCTTCACCTCCAAGCGCCGCAACGCGGCCACCATGTACGACGCGGCGCTGTGCGCGCTGCTGATCTTCGTGGTGACCAGCCGGGTGATCAGCCCGCAGTACCTGGTCTGGCTGATCGGCGTCGCGGCGGTCTGCCTGACCGTGCGCAGCACCAGCCAGCGGCCGGTGGCGGTGCTGATCCTGCTCGCCTGCCCGCTGACCCTGCTCGAATTCCCGATCATGTTCTCCCAGGTGCTGGCCAGCGGCCCGGCGGCGGTCGCCGTGCTGGCCCTGCGCAACCTGCTGCTGCTGGCCGCGGCCCTGCTCTCCTGCGTCCGGCTCTGGCGCTCCACCCGTGGCGGGGCGGCGCTGCCGCCGACCGTGGTGCTGGACCGCGAGCCCGCCGAGCTGTCGGCCGCCGGCTACCCGGTGCGCCCCGGCATCGCCTACGAGCAGGACCTGCTGGACGGCATCGACCACCCGGGCGCCCCGGTCGAGCGGCGCCGCCCCGGCACCCCGGCCCAGCAGCGCCGCTGACCGGCCCTTCAACGGCGCCGATCAGCCCGGCGGCGCCGCCGACCGGCACAGCGGCACCGCGGACCAACACAGCGGGGCCGCTGTTCAGCCCTTCAGCGCCGCCACCTGCTCCAGCCAGAGCCGGGTGAAGTCGTCCAGGCCGACACCCAGTTCGCGGCGCAGCAGCCGGTCGGTGCGGCGCTCCCGGTCCTCGCCCTGCCCGTCCGCCGCGCCGACCGCCCGGTAGAGGGCGACCAGCCGGCCCGGCCCGTGCTCGCGGGCGATCAGCTCGCAGGCCAGCCAGGCCTGTTCGTAGGCCTGGGAGATGCCGGTCGCGCCGGCGGTGAAGTCCTGGTCGGCGGGCAGCGCGGTGGGCAGCTTCCCGTCGGCGACGTCCCTGGCCAGCTCGGGGGCGATCTGCCGCGGGCTGCGGCCCGAGTCGCGGTAGGCGGTCCAGTCGGCGACGCCCTCGGACAGCCACAGCGGGGTCCAGGCCCGGGTGTCGGCCCTGGTCGCGACGTGGGTGGCCTCGTGGGTGACCACCACCTGGCGGCCGAAGTCGCTGAGCCGCCGGTACGCCTCCGGGTTGACCAGCACCCGGTCCGCCGGGGTGTGCCAGGGCGCGCCGGCGGCGGCCACGGTGACCGCCGCCATGCCCGTCCAGCCGGCCGGGTCGCCCTCCAGCAGCCGGGCGAACTGCTCTCCGGTGGCGGGCCGTTCCAGCAGCAGCCGCCCGGGCCAGTCGCCGCCCCAGACCTCGGTGACGGCGGGCACCGCCCGGTCCCCCACCGCGACCAGTTCGGCCGGGTCGGGGCCGGCGGCCGGCCCGAGCACCAGGCAGTGCGCGCCCGGCGCCGACCGGAGCGGCCCGAAGTCCCACGGCGCGGGCGGCCCGCTCGCGGCCTCCTCGCGCTCGACCCGCCAGTCGGCCCCGGCCCGTACCAGCTCGATCCGGCGCGGGTACACCACCGGGTACTCGTCGTACCCGGCGATCCGCACCGCCAGGTCGGCGGCGGCGGTGAGCCGCTCCGGCCCGCCGGCCCCGGCGAGCACCAGGTTGCGGTACTCCGCCCCGGCCACCGGCAGCCCGGACCAGGGCGGCGCCGAGCGCACCCGCTCCGCGAGCACGGCGGCCACCTGCCCGCGGCGGTCCGCCGTCCGCGCCGCGGGCGCCGCGGGGGCGGCCGGCGGCAGCGACAGCTGGGTCAGCCCGCCGGCCGCGAGCAGCAGCGCGCCGCGCCTGGACAGCGTGCGTCGGGGGCCGGAGCCGGGTATGTCGGCGGGGTCGGTCGGCGGGGTGCTCAGAGCCGGACCACCCCGGAGACCGGCATGGCGCCGACGCTCTCGTAGCGGACCCTGGCGCCCGGGCGGGGGGCGTGCACGATCACGCCGCCGCCGGCGTACATGCCGACGTGGTGCATGTCCCGGTAGAAGATCACCAGGTCTCCCGGTCGCGCTTCGGACAGGCTGATCCGCTGCCCGGCGTACGCCTGGGCCTGCGAGGTGCGCGGCAGGGTCACTCCGGCCTGCCGCCAGCTGTAGTACATCAGACCCGAGCAGTCGAACGCGTGCGGGCCGGCGGCCCCGTAGACGTACGGGGAGCCGATCATCCGCACCGCGGCGGCCAGCGCGGCCGCACCGCGCTCGGAGGCGGGCGGGGCGGTGCCGAGGTCCAGCCGGTCGGTGCCCCGGGTGGCGCGGCGCTCGGCGTCCCTGGCGTCCTGGGCGGCCAGCCGGGCCCGCTCGGCGCCGCCCAGGCCGTTCAGCAGCTTCTGCGCCTTGGCCAGCCGCTGCTGGATCTGCTGCTTGCCGTCGGCGAGCGACCGGCGGGCCTGGTCCAGCTCGGCGAGCTTGTCGGCCGCCTCGGTGCGGCGCTGGTCGAGCCGGCGCTGCCGGGTGATCAGCTCGTGCAGGCTCTCCTGCTGGCGGGCGGCGGCCTGGCCCATGGCGCGGGCGCGGGCCAGGTAGCCCTCCGGGTCGGTCGAGAGGATCAGCTGGGCCGTCTGGGTCATGCCGCCGCCGCGGTACTCCGCCCCGGCCACCGTCGCCAGGTCGCCGCGCAGCTGGTTGAGCTGGTCCTGGGCGCCGGCGATCTCGCCCTGGAGGATGGTGGTCTCGCCCTGGAGGCGCCGCTGGGCCTCCTGCGCCGCGTTGAACTTCTCGGACGCCTGCTCGGCCTCGTCGTACAGCTGCTCCACCTGCGCCTTGACGTCCTGTCGGTCGGCCGGGTCCGGGCTGCCGGGGGCGGCCTGGGCGCTGCCTCCGGTGGCCACGCCCAGCGCGGTGGCGGCGGCCGCGGTCAGCACCAGCGCCCGGGCGAGCAGTTGGGAACGACGGTGCACGGGCATGGCGGCAGCGGCTCCAATCCTGCGGCGCGGTCCCCGCCGCCGCGCCATGGTGGGCGGCCGTCGAGCGGGAGTCCGGTGGCAGACGTTAGCGAGTCCGGGCAACCGAGTCCAAACCCCTCCCAACCCGAATATTCGCCCACTAATCGGACATCAGCTCGACCTTCCGGAAAAGCCGCAGGCCCGGCCTTCCCCGAGGAAGGCCGGGCCCGGAAGCGTCCGAGCGGGGATCAGACCCGCACGATGCCGGTCAGCGGCATGTTGGTGACCGCCTCGTAGCGCACGTTCGTGCCCGTCCTGGGCGCGTGCAGCACCTGGCCGTTGCCGGCGTAGATGCCGACGTGGTGGGCGTCGGTGTAGAAGATCAGCAGGTCGCCGGGCTGGGCCTGGGAGATGTCCGTGCCGATCCGGGTGCCGGCCGAGGCCTGCGCCTGCGAGGTGCGCGGCAGCGACACGCCGGCCTGGTTGTACGCCCAGACCATCAGACCGGAGCAGTCGAAGGAACCCGGGCCGGTGGCGCCCCAGACGTACGGGCTGCCGACCTTGGAGGCGGCGTACGAGAGGGCGGCGGCACCGCGGGAGCTGCCGGCCGCGACCTTCACCGGCGCGGCGGCGGCCGAACCGGTCGAGATGTCGCTGCGGCTGTTGTCGCGCGAGGCGCGGTCGGCCTGCTGCTGCGCCTTGGCCGCTTCGGCCTTGGCGGCGTCGGCCTTGACCTTGGCCTCGGCCGCGGCCTTCTCCTCGGCCTGGCGCAGCGCCTGGCGCTCCTGCTCGGTCAGGGTGTTCAGCAGGTCCTGGGCGGCCTTCAGCTTGCCCTGGACGTCCTGCTTGGCGGTCTTCAGCTGCTGGGTGGTGGACTCCAGCTCGGCGAGCTTGCCCTGGGCCTCGTTGCGGTCCTGGTCGAGCTTGCGCTGCTGCTCCTGGAGCTCCTTCAGCTGACCCTTCTGGGTCGCACCGGCCTGGTTCAGCGCACCGGCCTGGGTGAGGAAGCCCTCCGGACTGGAGGAGAACATCAGCTGGACGGTCGGCGAGATGCCGCCGTTGCGGTACTGCTCGCCGGCGATCTCGGCCAGGCCGCCCTGGAGCTCGGTCACCTGGGACTGCTGACGGGCCACCTGGTCCTGGAGGCCGGAGACCTGCTTCTCCAGCTCCTGCTGCTTGGCCTGGGCGGCGTTGTAGTTCTCGGTCGCGACCTCGGCCTGCTCGTTGAGCTGGTCGACCTGCTCCTTGACCTGTTCCTTGGTCGGCTGCGGGTCGGCGTGGGCGCCGGACTGCGCGGAGAGGGCGACGGCTGCGGCGGCGACTCCGGTCAGGATCGAGACGCGGGCGCGGCCGGCGGGCTTGGGACGACGATGGGACGCCACGAAGGCGGACTCCTTCTTCCTACGGCCGCCTACCGGGTGAGCTGACGGGTTCGGGCCGGAAGCATGCCCTACGACGCCTCACGGCCGTTCCACCGGCCGACCTGGCGCCGATTCACCCCGGAGGAACGTGGTTCCCCGGCTCCGCTCCGCAGCGCCCCCACGAACTGGGCTCCCCTGTCGGGCAGTCGCTTCGACCTGCCCCGCTGCCTTGCGAACTCGACGGAAACCACCGCCGCCACCCTGGCTGGGCGATCGAGAGTGCGGTGGTTCAGGGCACGACCCTAGTAACTGAACCGTGATCGGTTCAAATCCTTGTCAGAAAAAAGACAGAAGATTGCCAAAGTTCTTTTGTGAAAATGACCGATGGTGACCACTGCCACACGTAAGGCTGATCAGTTCTCACCATGCGGTCACGAAACGCCGAAAACCCGAACGCCACCCCCACAAGGGGGTGGCGCTGATCACAGGTCCGGGGAAGGGGCCCCTCCGGCGTGTCGGGCCGTCAGACCCGGCGGATGGTGTTGATCGACATCGCGTCGGCCTTCATCACCTTCACCACGTCGCCGGTGTGCGGCGCGTGGACCACCATGCCGTTGCCGATGTACATCCCGACGTGGTGCATGTCGTTGCCGTAGACCACCAGGTCGCCCGGCTGGGCCTGGTCCAGCGAGGGCACCTTGGTCCCGTAGTGGCCCTGCTCCTGCGAGGTGCGCGGCAGCGAGACGCCGGCCTGGCCGTACGCCCAGACCATCAGGCCCGAGCAGTCGAAGGTGGTCGATCCGGTGGCGCCCCACACGTACGGCGAGCCCTGCTTGCCCATCGCCTTGGACACCGCCACCGCCGCGAGGCCGCCGGCCGGCGGCAGGCTGCCGAGGTCGACCCGGTCGCTGCCGCGCGAGGCGCGGTCCTCCTGCGTCTGCTGGGCCCGCAGCGCGGCTCGGTCGGCGGCGCTGAGCGAGTTCAGCAGGTCCTGGGCGGCCTTCAGCTTGGTGTTGACGTCCGTCTTGGCCTGGTTCAGGTCCTTGGTGGTGCTCTCCAGCGAGGCGAGCACGGTGGCCGCCTCGGTCTTCTGCTGGTCCAGCCGGCGCTGCTGGTCCAGCAGCCCCTTGAGCGCCTCGGCCTGGCTGGTGCCGGCCTGCTGGATGGTGGAGGCCTTGTCCAGGTAGCCGGACGGGTCGGAGGAGAGCATCAGCTGGACGGACGGGTCGATGCCGCCGGTGCGGTACTGCTCGCCCGCCACCTCGGCGAGGCCGCCCTGCAGCTGCGTCATCTGCTCCTGGCCGCGGGCCACCTGGTCCTGGAGCTGGCCGGACTGCTTGCGCAGCTGGTCGGCCCGCTCCTTGGCGCCGTTGTACTTCTCCGCCGCCTGCTCCTGCTCCTCCTGGAGCTGGTCGATCTGCGCCTTGACGTCCGACTTGTTCGGCTGCGGCGCGGCGTGCGCGGCCACCTGGGCGGAGAGGGCGACCGCGGTCGCAGCGGCGGCGGTGAGCACGGAGATCCGTGCGCGGCTCGGCTGCTTGGGACGGCGGTGGGATGCCAAGGGTCCGGCTCCTTCTTCCATCGGACTCACCTGATGGGATGAGATTCCGGAAAATAGGTTTGACGCCAGACCCTAGTGAACATCTACCCGTTCTGCTACTCCCCCGTAGGCGTGAAATCCGGTTCCCATGCTGACGTCACAAGACCCGCACACCCGCTCGGAACCACCCCTGACCAGGCATCATTCCATCCGGTCCGGACTCAGGGCCGGGCCAGTCTGTTCAGCAGCAACACCGAGGCCACGGGGCGCGCGCCGGCCTTCCGCACGCCCTCCGCGACCTCCCGGTCGGTGGAGACCACCACCACCGGACGGCCCTGCGGCTCGGCCCGCACCAGACGGCGGATCAGCTCGTCCGCGGTCTCCCCGGTCCGGCTGAACCGCACCCGGACCCCGCGCGGTGGCGCCATGATCACCGGGACGTCCAGGTCCTGCCCGTCGAACACACAGGTGACCTCCGCCTGCGTGCGCTGGGCCAGCATCGCCAGCCCGCCCAGCAGCCGGATCCGCTGCTGCTCCAGCGGCAGCGCCGGATAGCCGGTCTTGGTCACGTTGTAGCCGTCCACCAGCAGGTGCACCTGGGGGATCGCCAGCAGCTGGTCCAGCAGCGCCGGATCGTCCTCGGCGAGGCCGCGCCGCGCCACGTCGTGCGGCGAGGCCGCCCCCGGCACCACCGCCTCCACCAGGTCCGCCGGACGGATCTGGGAGACCGGCAGCGCCAGCTCCCGCTGGAGCCCCTGGGCCGACTGCAGCACGGTGTCCAGCAGCAGCCGCAGCCGCATGTCCTCGACGCTGCGCCCCTCACGGGCCGACCGGCGGCCCTGCTCGGCCGCGTTCTCCAGCTCGGAGACCCGGTGCCTGAGCCGGCGCGCCTCGGTCTCCACCGCGCCGCGCTCGGTCGCGGCCTGCGCCTTCGCGGCCTCCAGCTCGCCGGCCAGCCTGCGGGTCTCGGCCTGCGCCCTGCGGGTGTCGCTCTCCAGCGACCGCACCTTCTTGCGCAGCGACTCGGCCTCCTTGCGGACGCCGTCCGACTCGGTCCGCTGCCGGTCCAGGTCAGCCCGTGCGGAGGCCCGCACCTCGGCCAGCTCCGCCTGTAGCTTCTCCACCAGCCGGGTCGCCTCCGCGGCCGCGTCCTCGGCGCCGGCCCGCTCGACCTCCTCGCCGGCCTCGGCCACCAGCCGGCTCCAGCCGGCCGACCGCACCAGGTAGGCGGCGGCCGCGACGTCCATCGGGTCGGCGGCGCTCGGAACGGTGCCCGACTCCAGCGCCTTCACCAGGTCCGGCTGCCCCAGTCTCAGCCGCTCCGCTATCCGCACCCGGAAGGCCGGCTCCGACTCCAGCGCCGCCGCCAGCGCGGTGGCCGCGTACTTGGCCCGCCGCGCCGGGGTGAACTTGACGTACTGGCGCAGGCTCTGCGGCAGCTCGGCCGGCGGCAGCCCGCCGAGCGCGTCCGAGGCCAGCCCGACCACGCGCCGGCGCACGCCCTCCGGCAGCGGCCGGTCGAGCTTCTCGGCCGCGCGCTCCACCGCGGGCTCGGAGGAACCGTCCTCCACCCGGGCCGGCTCGGCCGGGGCCTCGGCCGCAGCGGGCTGAAGCCCCCGCTCTTCGCCGGGCTCCTTCGCTGCGTCCACCACGTCCTCGGCTCCGATCCTGGTCCAGCGGGGTACGGCCGCGGCCGCCCCTGTCGTCACGCTCCGTGCGTCTTGTTCTGTATTGTCCCGTGCGGCGGACGGGCATGCCGCGCACCCGCCCGCCGCACCGACGGGGTCAGCCCTGCTCGGCGGCGGCCTCCGTGCTCTCGGCGCCAGGCCTGGCCACCAGCTCGACCTGGTCGACCGCGTTGCACCAGCGGCAGCGCACCGACTCGATGGTCTCGCTCAGTACCTCGGTCTCCTCGACCTTGGACCCGCCGGCCAGGTCGAAGTGCAGGAACTCGGTCACCCGCGCGGTGCGGGTGACGTCGAAGCGGGTGAGGTTGCCGCACAGGGTGCAGCGCCAGCGCGTCTCGGCGGTCAGAGCGGGGACGGTCATCGGGGGTCCTCTCGGGTGATCCCTGCGTGGGCCAGGCGCTCCCCCCGGAGCCCCGGCATCGGCGGCGGGAGGCGGGAATGCCCGCCCCAAGCCTATTGCCTGGGGCTGCCGTCGCGACCACCGGTTGCCTGAACACCCGGGCTAGTCCACCTGCCGTAAACCACGGTGTCACCTGCGGCGCCCGGAGGGATGCTTGGCCGCATGGCGCTCGCGGCCCCCGACCACACCGCTGCCCGGGGCGACCGCCCGGCGGTGCCCGTCCCCGTGGTCAGCTACGCCCTGATCGCGCTCAACACCCTGGTCTTCCTGTTCGCCCCGGCGGCCGGCCTCAACCCGCTGTACGGCACCGGCCAGGCCAGGGTCTGCGCGGAGCAGCGGTACGAGCAGCGCTGGGGCGCCGTCCCCGCCGAGCTGCTGGCCGGACGGCCGCTGACCGCCGAGCAGCTGGCCGAGGCCCCCGACCCGGTCCCCGGCTGCCCGGCCGCCCCGACCCCGGGCAAGCACCCGTCCCTGTCCGTCCTCACCGGGCTCTTCCTCCACGCGGGCTGGCTGCACCTGCTGGGCAACCTGCTCTTCCTCCACGTCTTCGGCCCCACCGTCGAACGGCGGCTGGGCCGGGTCAGGTACGCCCTCTTCTACCTCGCCGCCGGAAGCGTGAGCACGTACGGCTTCGCGCTCGCCGAGGCGCACTCGCCGGGTTCCACCCGGGTGCTCATCGGGGCGTCCGGGGCGATCTCCGCCGTCCTCGGGGCCTATCTGCGCTTCCACCCTCGGGCCCGGGTCACCACCCTCGTCCCGCTGCTGTTCTTCCTGCCGCTGCGCTTCCCCGCCTGGCTGGTGCTCGGCCTCTGGTTCGCCCTGCAGTGGTGGTCGGTGCACTCGGCCGGCCCCGGGGTCGCCTACCTGGTGCACGTGATCGGCTTCTCGGCTGGGTTCCTCTACGCCTGTACCGCGGTCCGCCACCCCCCGCGACGGCCCGGCTGACGCCCGATACGCTGGCGGCACCTCACAAAGGAGCCCGAACCGTGATCACCGCCATCGTCCTGATCAAGACCAGTGTCGACCGCATCCCGGAGATCGCCGAGTCCATCGCCGCCATCGAGGGCGTCAGCGAGGTCTACTCGGTGACCGGTGGCTACAACCTGGTGGCGATGGTGCGGGTCCGCCACCACGACGACCTGGCCGAGGTCATCCCCGGCCGGCTGAACAAGGTCCCGGGCGTGGCCGACACCGAGACCCAGATCGCCTTCCGCACCTACTCCCAGCACGACCTGGAAGCCGCCTTCGCCCTCGGCCTGGACGAGTAGCGGGGCGCGGGGTCTCTCCTTCGGGGCTCAGCCCTCCCGACGCGCCCTGTCGATCTGCACGGTCGCGACGCAACGCCCGCCCTCGTTGCGGTAGTTCCAGCTCGCGCCGTCCGTGACCAGCTCCCGGACGGCCGTCAGGAAGCGGTCGACGTGCTCGTCCGGCGTCCCGGCGCCGAAGCTCACCCGGATCGCGTTCAGGCTGCGCTCGCCCGGCAGCGAGGGCTCCGGCGCACCGCACTCCGACGGGGCCACGTCCTCGTCCCCGAGCAGGGTGCGCACCAGCGGGTGGGCGCAGAACAGGCCGTCGCGCACCCCGATGCCGTACTCGGCGGACAGCGCGGCCGAGAAGTGCGAGCTGTTCCAGCCCTGGACGACGAAGGACAGCACGCCCACCCGGGCCGAGCCCTCGCCGAACAGGTTGAGCACCTTGACCTGCGGGATCTCCGCCAGCCCCGCCGTGAGCCGGGCGACCAGCCGCTCCTCGCGGGCCTCCAGCGCGTCGAAGCCGGCCTCGGTCAGCGCCCGGCAGGCCGAGGCGATCGCGTAGGCGCCGATGACGTTCGGCGAGCCGGCCTCGTGCCGGGCCGGACCGGTGTGCCACTGCACGGCCACCGAGCCGTCGGTCTCCCTGGCCACCGTCCTGGTCGCCCCGCCGCCGGCCAGGTACGGCTCGGCCGCGTCCAGCCAGTCCGCCCGGCCGGCCAGCACGCCGGCGCCGAACGGCGCGTAGATCTTGTGGCCGGAGAAGGCGATCCAGTCGACGTCCAGCTCGCGCACCGAGACCCGGTGGTGCGGTGCCAGCTGGGCGGCGTCCAGCACCACCCGGGCGCCGTGCCGGTGGGCGGTCGCGGTCAGCTCGGCGACCGGCCACAGCTCGCCGGTCACGTTGGAGGCGCCGGTGACGCAGAGCAGCTTGGGGCCCTCGGGCGCCTCGGCGAGCGCGGCGTCCAGCGCGGCCACCGCCTCGGCCCGCGAACGCGGCGCGCGCAGGTAGGTGACGCCCAGTCCGGCGTGCGCCCAGGGCAGCAGCGAGGCGTGGTGCTCGGTCTCGAAGGCGAACACCCGGGTGCCGGCCGGAACGGCGGCGGCCAGCAGGTTGAGCGAGTCGGTGGTGGCCCGGGTGAAGACCACCTGGTCGCCCTCGCGCAGGTCGAGGAACTCGCCGACGGTGCGGCGGCTCTGCTCGAACAGGTCGGTGGACAGCTGCGAGAGGTACCCGGCCCCGCGGTGCACGCTGCCGTAGTACGGCGCGTAGGCGGCGACGTCGTCCCACACCCGCTGGAGGGCCGGCGAGCTGGCCGCGTAGTCGAGCGCCGCGTAGCCGACCTTCTCACCACTGGCGAGCGGGACCTGGACGTCGGAGCCGAGGACGGCGAGCGGGGCGCAGATTTCGGTGGCCAGGGACATGAGAACGCACTCCTTGGGGGGTATGGGACCCCCGGGAGTGCTAGTCGTCGGGTGTCCGCGCTTGCCGCACGGACGGTTTGCCGTGACGACCCGGTCCTCACCCAGGGCACCCCGCCACGGACGGAGGGTTGCCGGACAGCAAGCTGGGGCTTCGCGCTGTCACTCATGACCTGGCGAAGACTCTAGGCCGCGTCCAGCGGTCGGTCAAACGGACATCCAGCATCCGGACAGCACCGGAGCCCGGGCCGGTGCGCCGGCCCGGGCTCCCCAACTGCCGTCTCAGATCCGGCTGGTGGCCTCCGACCAGCGCCGCAGCAGGTCCTGCGCGGCACCGGAGTCGATCGCCTTCGCCGCCCGCGCCATGCCCGCCGCCAGCTGCTCGGGGAGCGGCGCGTCGCCCAGGTCGACCGCGACCAGCGCCGCCGCCGTGTTCAGCAGGACGGCGTCCCGCACCGGCCCGTGCTCCCCCGCCAGCACCCGCCGCGCGACCTCGGCGTTGTACGAGGCGTCCGCCCCGCGCAGCGCCTCGATGCCGACCAGCTCGATGCCGACGTCCCGCGGGTCGAAGGAGGTCTCGGTGACCACCCCGTCGCGCACCACCCACACCTGCGAGGTGGTGGTGATGGTCAGCTCGTCCAGCCCGTCGTCGCCGCGGAAGACCAGTGCCGTCGCGCCCCGCCCGGCCAGCACCCCGGCGATCAGCCCGGCCAGCCGGGTGTCGAAGCAGCCGATGGCGTGGGCCTTGACCTTGGCCGGATTGGTCAGCGGACCGAGGATGTTGAAGGCGGTCGGCACCCCGAGGTCGCGCCGGGCGGTGGCGGCGTGCCGCATCGAGGGGTGGAACTTCGCCGCGAAACAGAAGGTGAGCCCGACCTCCTCGGCCACCTCGGCCACCCGCCGGGCGGACAGGTCCAGCGCCACCCCGAGCTTCTCCAGCACGTCCGAGGAGCCGCTGGTGGACGAGGCCGACCGGTTGCCGTGCTTGACCACCTTGGCGCCGGCGGCCGCCGCGACGATCGCCGACATGGTGGAGATGTTGACGGTCTTCGCCCGGTCGCCACCGGTGCCGACGATGTCCACCGCGGGACCGGGGATCTCCAGCGGCTCGGCGTGCTCGTACATCGCGTCGACCAGGCCGGCGATCTCGTCGACCGACTCGCCCTTGGCCCGCAGCGCGATCATGAACCCGGCCACCTGGACGGGGGACGCCTCGCCGCTCATGATCCGGTCCATCGCCCACGCGGTGGACGAACGGTCGAGGTCCTCCCCCTGCAACAGCGCCGCCAGGAGGTCCGGCCAGGTGCGGACCACCTGCACGGGGTCGCTACCGCCGTTCGCAGGGTTCACGTTCACCATGGCTGACTCCACTGTTGTCGGTTCCCCGCGCGGGGGGACGTCCGTACGGATGGAGCCAGCCTATCGAGCGGAGCCGCCGCGACGGCCGCTCTTCTCGCCCACCGGACGTCGGTCAGCGGACGGCCGGAGTCCGCTTCGCCAGCCGCGCCCGCAGCAGGGTGGCGGCCGCCCCGGCCAGCGCCACCGGGTCCACCGGGTGGGAGATGGCGGCGTCGGCCCGGCTCCAGGCGGCGAGCCAGGAGTCCTGCGGCCGGCCGATCAGCACCAGCACCGGCGGGCAGCCGTAGATCTCGTCCTTCAGCTGCCGCCCGAGGCCCAGCCCGCCGGCCGGCACCGCCTCGCCGTCCAGCACGCAGAGGTCGACGCCCCCCTTCTCCAGTGCCTTGAGCACCGCGGGGGTGGTCGCGCACTCCAGGTAGGACAGTTCCGGAAGATCCTCGGCGGGCCGGCGGCCGAGCGCCGTCAGCACCTGCTCACGGGTGTTGCGGTCGTCGCTGTAGACGAGGACGGTGAGCGTCTCATCGGTCGTGTACGCCATGGACCCTGCTCCCTCAAGTGTGATCCGGACCACGTTCGCCTGATCCGGATGCTACTCCCGATCACCCTCCGCCGAGTCCCCCTCGCGCACGTTCCTCGCCAACCCGCCGCGCCCCCGGCTCACCCGCCCGGAGGACGGCCCGTCACCCGACCCCGGCCAGTCCACCCGTACGGCCGACCCGGAGCCCCTCCCCCCTACCTCCTGCGGCTACTCCGACCGTGCAACGGCGCGCCGGGCAAGGGGGTCTCGGGCTCCTCCGAGGAACCATCAGAAAAGGGACACGCCGCTGCTCAGTCCCCGTCCGGGCCCCCCACCGGCCTCCAAGCGGGCATACCGCACGCACCGGACACTCCGAGGGACACCCCCCGGCGTGAAGACGGAATAAGGGACCGACATAATGTCCGTCGTGGCGACAGCAACAGCAGTAGAAACCGGGCACGCGCACGGATCGGTCAACCGGCCGAACATGGTCAGCGTCGGAACGATCGTCTGGCTCAGTTCCGAGTTGATGTTCTTCGCGGCCCTCTTCGCGATGTACTTCACGCTCCGCTCCGTCAAGGGGCCGGAGTTCTGGACCGAGAAGGCCCACGCCCTCAACGTGCCCTTCTCCTCGGTCAACACCACGATCCTGGTGCTCTCCTCGCTCACCTGTCAGCTCGGCGTGTTCGCGGCCGAGCGTGGTGACGTGAAGAAGCTCCGTGCGTGGTTCATCCTCACGTTCGCCATGGGCGCGGTCTTCATCGGCGGTCAGGTCTTCGAGTACACCGAGCTGGTCAAGAAGGACGGCCTCTCGCTGTCCTCCGACCCGTACGGCACGGTGTTCTACCTGACCACCGGCTTCCACGGGCTGCACGTGACGGGTGGTCTGATCGCCTTCCTGCTGGTCCTGGGACGGACGTACGCAGCCAAGCGCTTCACGCACGAGCAGGCCACCGCCGCGATCGTCGTGTCGTACTACTGGCACTTCGTCGACGTCGTGTGGATCGGCCTGTTCGCGACCATCTACCTGATCAAGTAACCAGCTGATCAGGTCGCTGGCCACCGGCTGCGGCCCCCGCCCTCACCGGCGACGGGCCGCTTCTGCCGGTGCCGACGCTCCCACCGACCGACCGCGCGCGCAGCCCTAGACAGGCAGCCTCGTGCCGGCCAGACCGGCCGCCGGGTGCACCCACCAGTCGACCAGATCCTGACACCGGGGTTATTCCGTGAAAAAGCTCTCCGCACGACGGCGCCACCCATTGGCGGCGCTGGTCGTCCTACTTCTCGCCCTGGCGGCAACCGGGGGGCTGTACGCCGCGTTCGCGCCCGCCGACAAGGCGCAGGCCGACGTCGCCGCGCAGTCGCTCGCGATCGATGAGGGCAAGAAGCTCTTCGCCGTGGGCTGCTCCTCCTGCCACGGCCTGGACGGCCAGGGCAGCAGTGACGGTCCGAACCTGGTCGGCGTCGGCTCCGCCGCTGTCGACTTCCAGGTCGGCACCGGCCGCATGCCGGCCCAGCAGCCCGGCGCCCAGGTCCCGCGCAAGAAGAACATCTACTCGCAGGCCGAGATCGACCAGCTCGCCGCCTACGTCGCCTCCCTCGGTCCCGGCCCGGTGACCCCCAAGGAGGAGCAGTACACCTCGACCAACCCCGAGGACCTCGCCAAGGGTGGCGAGCTGTTCCGCACCAACTGTGCCCAGTGCCACAACTTCGCCGGCCAGGGTGGTGCCCTGACCAAGGGCAAGTACGCCCCGTCGCTCGAGGGCGTGGACGCCAAGCACATCTACGAGGCCATGCAGACCGGCCCGCAGAACATGCCGTCGTTCCCGGACACCACCATGCCCGAGGAGCAGAAGAAGCAGATCGTGGCCTTCGTCCGCCACACCACCAACGATGAGCCCAACCCCGGTGGTCTCACCCTGGGCAGCCTCGGTCCGGTGACCGAGGGCCTGTTCGGCTGGATCTTCGGGCTCGGCACGCTCATCGCGGTCGCGATCTGGGTCGCCGCCCACACCACCAAGGCCAAGAAGTCATGAGCCACGACATGTCAGAAGAGAAGCTTCCGGAGCCGCACGGCTCCGCCGGCGAGGTGGCCGACCACGGCCACCCGTTCGCCGACCCGGGCCTGCCGGCCCACGAGCCGCGTCGCACCGACATCGACGAGCGGGCCGCCAAGCGGGCCGAGCGTCAGGTCTCGCTGATGTTCGTGATCTCGATGCTCGCCACCGTCGCGTTCATCGCCTCGTTCGTGGCCATCGACGCGGACCGGATCGTCTACATCTTCCCGCTCGGTCATGTCAGCGCGCTGAACTTCGCGCTCGGCCTGACCCTGGGCGTCGCGCTGTTCATGATCGGCGCGGGTGCGGTCCACTGGGCCCGCACCCTGATGTCGGACGTCGAGCTGCCGGCCGAGCGTCACCCGATCGAGGCCTCCGAGGAGGTCCGCGCCGACGTCATCGAGCAGTTCAAGACCGGTGCCGCCGAGTCCGGCTTCGGTCGCCGCAAGATGATCCGCAACACCCTGATCGGCTCCATGGCGCTGGTCCCGCTCTCCGGCGTGGTCCTGCTCCGTGACCTCGGCCCGCTTCCCGAGAAGAAGCTCATGGAGACCGGCTGGAAGGAGGCGACCGAGAGCAAGCCGCTGCCGCTCGTCAACATGAACACCATGCAGCCGATGAAGCCCGAGGACATCATCGTCGGCTCGCTCACGTTCGCCATGCCGGAGGGCCTGTCCACGCACAGCGAGGACTTCCAGCAGCGGATCGCCAAGGACGCCCTGATGCTGGTCCGCATCGCGCCCGACGACATCAAGGACGAGAAGTCCAAGGACCTGGGCTTCGAGGGCATCCTCGCCTACTCCAAGATCTGCACCCACGTCGGCTGCCCGATCAGCCTGTACGAGCAGCAGACCCACCACGCGCTCTGCCCCTGCCACCAGTCGACCTTCGACCTGGCGGACGGCGCTCGCGTCATCTTCGGCCCGGCCGGCCACCCCCTGCCGCAGCTGAAGATCACCACTGACGAGAAGGGCAACCTGGTCGCCACCGGCGACTTCGCTGAGCCCGTCGGCCCGAGCTACTGGGAGCGTGCTCGATGAGTAGCGCGAGCAGCACCACGACCGGTGCCGCCAAGCCCTCCAGCACGCGTGACAAGCCCGCCAACAAGTGGGAAGCCGCCGCTGACTGGACGGACGGCCGGCTGGGGATCTACTCCCTCGCCAAGGCCAACCTGCGGAAGATCTTCCCGGACCACTGGTCCTTCATGCTGGGCGAGATCTGCCTCTACACGTTCGTCATCATCATCCTGACCGGTGTCTACCTGACGCTGTTCTTCAAGCCCTCGATGGCCGAGGTCATCTACGACGGCTCGTACGTGCCGCTCAAGGGCCTGCCGATGTCGGAGGCCTACGCCTCCACGGTGAACATCAGCTTCGAGGTCCGCGGCGGTCTGCTGATCCGCCAGATCCACCACTGGGCCGCCCTGGTCTTCGTGGCCGCGATGCTCGTGCACATGATGCGCGTGTTCTTCACCGGCGCGTTCCGCAAGCCCCGCGAGATCAACTGGGTCTTCGGCTTCCTGCTGCTGGTCCTGGGCATGTTCGACGGCTTCTTCGGCTACTCGCTGCCGGACGACCTGCTGTCGGGTACCGGTATCCGCTTCATGGAAGGCGCGATCCTCGCCGTCCCGCTGATCGGCACCTACGTCCAGATGTTCCTGTTCGGGGGCGAGTTCCCCGGCCACGACATCGTGCCGCGGTTCTTCACCATCCACGTGCTGCTGATCCCGGGCATCATGCTCGGCCTGCTGGTGGCGCACCTGATCCTGGTCTTCTACCACAAGCACACCCAGTGGGCGGGCCCGGGCAAGACCGAGAAGAACGTCGTCGGCATGCCGCTGATGCCGGTCTACATGGCCAAGGCCGGTGGCTTCTTCTTCCTGGTCTTCGGCATCATCGCCATCATCTCGGCGATCGCCACGATCAACCCGATCTGGTCGGTCGGCCCGTACCGCCCCGACCAGGTCTCCACGGACGCCCAGCCCGACTGGTACATGGGCTTCTCCGAGGGTCTGATCCGGATCATGCCCGGCTGGGAGATCAGCGTCTGGGGCGGCCACACCCTCAACCTGGGTGTCATGGTCCCGCTGGCGATCTTCCCGCTGGTCCTGGTCTCGATCGCGGTCTACCCGTTCATCGAGGGCTGGATCACCGGCGACAAGCGCGAGCACCACATCCTGGACCGCCCGCGCAACGCCCCGGTCCGCACCGCCCTGGGCGCCGCCTGGATCAGCCTCTACCTGCTCCTGCTGGTGGCCGGCGGCAACGACCTGTTCGCCACCCACCTGCACCTGTCGATCAACTCGGTCACCTACTTCGTCCGCGTCGGCTTCTTCGTCGTCCCGGTCGTCGTCTTCATCATCACCAAGCGCTGGTGCCTCGGCCTCCAGCGCCGTGACAAGGAGAAGGTGCTGCACGGCCGCGAGACGGGCGTCATCAAGCGCCTGCCGCACGGCGAGTTCGTCGAGGTGCACGCCCAGCTGCCGCAGCAGGACCTGCACAAGCTCACGGCGCACGAGCAGAACCAGCCGGTCGAGCTGCCGGCCCAGACGGACGAGAACGGCGTGGCCCGCAAGGCCGGCGTCGTCACCCGCACCCGGGCCAAGCTCTCCCGCGGCTTCTACGGCGAGGGCAGCCAGATCCCCAAGCCCACCGCCGAGGAGCACCACGAGATCACCAGCGGCCACGGCCACCACTGATCCCGCAGGCACCACCGCGTCACCCCGAGGGCCGCTGACCAGAGTTCGTCTGGTCAGCGGCCCTCGGCCCTTCCCGAACCCGCCGGCCCCGTACCCGCCCGCGCCCCCAGGAGCCCCCGTGCAGCTCTCCGTCGACCCCGCCAGCGCCACTCCCCCGTACGAGCAGATCCGCGCCCGGATCGCCGACCTGGCCCGCTCCGGGGAGCTGCCGACCGGGCTGCGACTGCCCACCGTCCGGGCCCTGGCCGAGGAGCTGGGACTGGCCGCCGGCACCGTCGCCCGGGCCTACCGCGAGCTGGAGGCGGACGGCGTGGTGGAGACCCACGGCAGGCGCGGCACGCTGATCGCCGCCACCGGCGACGCCGCCCACCGGCTGGCCGCCGAGGCCGCCGCCGAGTACGCCGCCAGGGCGAGCCGGCTGGGCCTCTCCCCCGCGGACGCCCTGGCCGCCGTGGACACCGCCCTGCGGCTGGCCTACCCGAAGGGCTAGCGGGCCCGAGGAGGGCCTTCAGAGCTCGGGGCGGATCATTCCCGCGGCCTGGGCCTGGGAGGCCGGTGCGGTGGTGCTGACGGCCTGTCCCGAGGCGCTGTGCCGGACCCAGTCCGCCCAGTCGATGTTCCAGTCCCCGAAGCCGTTGCCGAAGGGCTCCATCTCGCCGCCGCGGCTGTTCACCACCGTCACCGGGTCCCCCACCCTGGTGTGCTCGTAGAACCACTCGGCGTTGCCGGTGCTCATGCCGGTACAGCCGTGACTGACGTTCTCCAGGCCCTGCGAGCCGACCGACCAGGGCGCCGCGTGGACGTACTCGCCGCTCCAGGTCACCCGGGTGGCCCACAGCACGTCGAGGTCGTACGCCTCCGTGCTGCCCGCCGCTATGCCGATGGTCTCGCCGTTCATCCGGACCGACCGCTCCTGGCCGAGCACCACCTTGACGCCGTTGCGGGTGTCGAAGCCGGGCTTGCCGGTGGTGACCGGGATGCTCCGCAGGACCTCTCCGTCGCGCTTGAGGGTGAGCTCGTGGGCGGCCGCGTCGATCACCGACTCCACCCGTTCGCCGATCCGCAGCTTCAGCGCGCTGCGGTCACCGCCGTAGAGCCCGTCCTCGATCCGGCTGCCGGTGCCGTCGAAGGCCAGTGAGACGGTCGTCCCGGCCGGCCAGTAGTCCTCCGGACGGAAGTGCAGGTTCCTGTCGTCCACCCAGTACCAGGCGCCGGTGACGGTGGGCTGGGAGGCGACGGTCAGGACGCGCTCGACCTCCTGGCGGGCCTGGGGGTCCTTCACCGCCTCGGAGAGCTGCACGGTGAGCGGCTGGCCCACGCCGTAGACGCCGCTGCCGGAGGAGTCCGGGCCGAGCTTGGCGGTGAGCAGGCGCTGGGCCGCGAGGGTGCCGAAGTTCGCGGTGGTGTCGCCGCGGCCGCCCTTGCCGTCGTCGGCGGAGATCCGCACCGAGTACGCGGTGGCGGCCTTCAGCCGGCCGGTGGTCTGCCAGCTGCGCTGGTCCTCGGCGAGCTTCCCGGCGACCACCCGGCCGTCCGGGCCGACCACGGTGACGTCGGTGAGCCGGCTGCCCTGGAGGGCGGTCACGGTGACCGGCTGGGAGGGGTCGGCGTTGCCGTCCGCCGAGAGGTGGACCAGCGGGGCCGCGTCGACCCGGTGCGGCCCCTTGGGGGCGTCTTCCCCGGCCGTGCAGGCGGCCAGCGGGGCCAGCACGGCGAGGGCCAGCGAGATGCCGCCGAGAGCTGCGATTCCGCGCCTGTCGGCCATGACCGCCTCCGAGGGTTCGCACGATTGATCAGATCGTAGGAACGCCCCTGCCGAAGCGACATCCGAGGGACTCCCGGTTCACCCACCGGAGTGAAGCCGTCATTCCGGGGACGCAGCACGCCGGGAACGCCACAGGGCCGGCCCTCCCCTGCGGGAGGACCGGCCCTGGTGCCGGAAGCGGGAACCCTACTGGTTCTGGTTCTCGCCCCGGTAGAACTCGAAGACCCATCCGAAGATGCCGATCAGGATGATCGGGGCGGCCCAGAACATCAGCCACCAGCCGAAGATCACGCCCAGGAAGGCGAGCGCGCCACCGAGCGCCAGCGAGAGCGGCTGCCAGCTGTGCGGGGCGAAGAAGCCCAGCTCGCCGGAGTCGTCCGCGACCTCGGCCTCGGGGTTGTCACCCGCGCCGCTGTCCACCCGGCGGGCGGTGAAGGCGAGGTAGTACCCGATGAAGGCGCAGAGCCCGAAGGCCAGGAACAGCGCCGTGGTGCCGGCGGCCTCGATGCCGAGGTCCGAGTGGTTGGTCCACAGGCCGTAGGTCAGAGCCATGGCCAGTACGAAGACCGACAGGCCCAGGAAGATCTTTCCCTGTTCCTTCATCAGGCGTCGCCCTCCTTGTTGCCCTTGCCCAGCTTCGGGGCGTCGTACTTCGCCGGGGTCACGCCGGCGAGGTGCTTGGCCGGCTCGCCGTGGTTCTCCAGGTAGTCCAGCGCGGCGATCTCCGGGTGGTGGAGGTCGAAGGCCGGGGATTCGGAGCGGATCCGCGGAAGGGTGAGGAAGTTGTGCCGCGGCGGCGGGCAGGAGGTCGCCCACTCCAGCGAGCGGCCGAAGCCCCACGGGTCGTCCACGGTGACCTTCTCGCCGTACTTGGCGGTCTTCCAGACGTTGTAGAGGAACGGCAGGAGCGACAGGCCGAGCACGAAGGAGCCGATGGTCGAGACGGTGTTCAGGGTGGTGAACCCGTCCGACGCCAGGTAGTCGGCGTAGCGGCGGGGCATGCCCTCCGCGCCGAGCCAGTGCTGCACCAGGAAGGTGGTGTGGAAGCCGATGAACAGCGTCCAGAAGGTGATCTTGCCGAGGCGCTCGTCCAGCATCTTGCCGGTCATCTTCGGCCACCAGAAGTGGAAGCCGGCGAACATCGCGAACACGACGGTGCCGAAGACCACGTAGTGGAAGTGGGCGACGACGAAGTACGAGTCCGAGACGTGGAAGTCGATCGGCGGGGAGGCCAGCAGGACACCCGTCAGACCACCGAAGAGGAAGGTGACCAGGAAGCCGACCGTCCAGAGCATCGGGGTCTCGAAGCTCAGCGAGCCCTTCCACATGGTGCCGACCCAGTTGAAGAACTTCACACCGGTCGGGACCGCGATCAGGAAGGTCATGAACGAGAAGAACGGCAGCAGGACTTGTCCCGTGACGTACATGTGGTGCGCCCACACCGTGACGGACAGACCGGCGATCGCGATGGTGGCCGCGATCAGGCCGGAGTAGCCGAACATCGGCTTGCGGCTGAAGACCGGGATGATCTCCGACACGATGCCGAAGAACGGCAGCGCGATGATGTACACCTCGGGATGCCCGAAGAACCAGAACAGGTGCTGCCAGAGCATCGCCCCGCCGTTGGCAGGGTCGAAGACGTGGGCACCGAACTTGCGGTCCGCCTCCAGGGCGAACAGCGCGGCGGCCAGCACCGGGAAGGCCAGCAGGACCAGCACCGAGGTCAGCAGGACGTTCCAGACGAAGATCGACATCCGGAACATCGTCATGCCGGGCGCGCGCATGCAGATGATCGTGGTGATGAAGTTGACCGCACCGAGGATCGTGCCGAAGCCGGAGAAGGCCAGACCCATGATCCACATGTCGCCGCCGATGCCGGGCGAGTGAACCGCGTCCGACAGCGGGGAGTAGGCGAACCAGCCGAAGTTGGCGGCGCCGTTCGGGGTCAGGAAGCCCGCCACCGCGATGGTCGAACCGAAGAGGTACAGCCAGTACGCGAACATGTTCAGACGCGGGAACGCCACGTCGGGGGCGCCGATCTGGAGCGGCATGATCCAGTTCGCGAAGCCGGCGAAGAGCGGCGTCGCGAACATCAGCAGCATGATCGTGCCGTGCATCGTGAAGGCCTGGTTGAACTGCTCGTTCGACAGGATCTGGGTCCCGGGACGAGCCAGCTCGGCACGCATGACCAGGGCGAGGATGCCACCGATCAGGAAGAAGGCGAACGACGTCGCCAGGTACAGCGTGCCGATCGTCTTGTGGTCAGTGGTGGTCATCCACTTGATGATGGTCGAACCCGGCTTCCGGGTCCGCTGCGCCCCGACCGTGACGGCCTCGGCGCCCCCGCCGGCCGCGGCGGGCTCGTTGAGGATTGTCACTTCTCTTCACTTCCCATGGTGATCAGGCCGGAGGGCACCGCACCGTTCTGGCCCTTGGCGCGAAGATCGGCCAGGTGCTTGTCGTAGTCGGCGCGGTCGACGACCTTGACGTTGAACAGCATGCGCGAGTGGTCGACGCCGCAGAGCTCGGCGCACTTGCCCATGTACTCGCCCTTGACGGTCGGCGTGACCTCGAACTTGTTCACCACGCCCGGCACGACGTCCATCTTCATCATGAAGTTGACGGGCCAGAAGTCGTGGATGACGTCACGCGAGGTGAGGCGGAACTGCGTCGACTCGTTGACCGGCATCCAGAGCGTCGGAACGTCCTTGGGGGTACCGACGTCGTACGCGGCGTCCTTGTTTGCCGCGTCGGGGGTCTCGGTGTTCTCGTAGTTGAACGCCCAGCTCCACTGGAAACCGACCACGTTGACGTAGTGCTGCGGCTTCTCGGAGGTGGCGATCAGCTTGCTCTCGTCGCGGGCGACGAAGTAGAAGAGCACCGAGACGATGATGATGGGGACCGCGGTGTAGAGCGCCTCGATGGGCACGTTGTACCGGGTCTGCGGAGGGACCTCCACGCCGGTGCGCTTGCGCCGGTGGAAGATCACGCTCCAGATGATCAGACCCCACATCAGTACGCCGACCACCAGCGCCGCGATCCAGGACCCCTGCCACATCTGGAGGACCATCGGCCCTTCCTTGGTGACGGGGCTCGGGAGGCCAAGCCTGGGGAGGTCGTTGGCCGAGCAGCCGGTAGCGGTCGCGATGACGAGGCCCAGTGCCAGCGCCTGAGGCAGCTTCCGCCGCATCGTGCGCCGCGGCGAGCGGTCGGAGCCGTTGGGACTCACGTAGCGCCTTCCCGAAGTCTCGCCCGCCTTCGCGTCGCCCCGGAGAGGAGTGTGAGCCTCCCCGGCGACCCGTCCACGGGCACGGTTTGAATGCTTATGCGGGCCAAACCCTACTCCAGCCTTATGCGCTCCTGACGGGCAGCCCCCGGTAACGCGCCGCCCGCTAGCCCGATCAGGCCCGGTGGGGGCTGCGTCGCAGGTCATCGTAGGCATTCGAGGTCCGTACGCCCGATCGGGGGATGACCTCGGATGACATCCGTGACGATCCGTCGGACGCGGACGAAGCGGACATTCGGGGTGATCGACTGACGGTGGGTGAGCCGCGTGACCCGGCCGGGTCGCGCACCGGGTGTGTCGTTAAATGTGACCGTGTACTTCGACGCGGCCTCGACGGCCCCCCTGCACCCCGTCGCGCGGCAGGCACTGACCGCCGCCCTGGACGAGGGCTGGGCCGATCCGGCCCGGCTGTACCGCTCCGGCCGGCAGGCCCGGATGCTGCTGGACGCCGCCCGCGAGACGGTGGCCGCGGTGCTGGGCGCGCGGGCGGACGAGATCTCCTTCACCGCCAGCGGGACGCAGTCCGTCCAGCTCGGTCTGCTCGGCGCCCTGGCCGGCAACCGGCGGCGCGGCGGCCACTTCGTGCACTCCGCGGTGGAGCACTCCAGCGTGCTGCACGTCGGCGAGCGCCACGAGGCGGGCGGGGGCGAGGTGTCGGTGGCCCCGGTGGACCGGGGCGGCCGGGCCGACACGGAGGCCTTCGCCGCGCTGCTGCGCCCGGACACCGCGCTGGCCGCGCTGCAGAGCGCCAACCACGAGGTGGGGACGGTGCAGCCGGTCGGCGAGGTCGCCGCGCGGTGCGCCGAGGCGGGCGTCCCGCTGCTGGTGGACGCGGCACAGAGCGCCGGACGGACGGACGTCCCCGCGGGCTGGTCGCTGCTGACGGCGAGCGCCCACAAGTGGGGCGGCCCGGCCGGGGTCGGGGTGCTGGCGGTGCGCAAGGGCGTCAGGTACGCCTCGCCGCTGCCTGCCGACGAGCGCGAGGGCGGCCGGGTGCCCGGCTACGTCAACGTCCCGGCGATCGTGGCCGCGGCCGCCTCGCTGCGCGCCGTACGGGCCGAGGCCGAGCGGGAGAACGCCCGGCTGCACGCGCTGGTGGAGCGGATCCGCACCCGGGTGCCGCAGCTGGTGCCCGAGGTCGAGGTGGTCGGCGACCCGGTGCGGCGGCTGCCCCACATCGTCACCTTCTCCTGCCTGTACGTGGACGGGGAGGTGCTGCTGACCGAGCTGGACCGGGCGGGCTTCGCGGTCTCCTCCGGCTCCTCCTGCACCTCGTCCACGCTGACGCCCAGCCATGTGCTGGCGGCGATGGGGGTGCTCACCGAGGGGAACGTCCGGGTCTCGCTGCCGTACGGGACGGCCGAGGCGGACGTGGAGCGCTTCCTCGCGGTGCTGCCCGGCCTGGTGGCCGGCGTCCGGGCGCCGCTCGGGCTGGACCTGCCGGCGCCGGAGGCCCCCGCCGGGGAACTGCTGCTGGTCGTCGACGCCCTCGGCAAGCGCTGCCCGCTGCCGGTGATCGAGCTGGCGAAGCGGATCGGCGAGGTGCCGCCGGGCGGCACGGTCGCCGTGCTGTCCGACGACGAGGCGGCCCGGCTGGACATCCCGGCCTGGTGCGGGATGCGCGGGCAGGAGTACCTGGGCGAGGCCCCGGCCACCGAGTACGGCGGTGACCGGGGCTCGGCCTACCTCGTGCTGCGCCGCTCCTGAGCGGGGCCCGCTACTTGACCAGGTACGCGCGGATCTCGGCGGTCGCCTCGGCGCCGTAGGCCTCCTCGAAACGGCCCAGGAAGGCGGCCGGGCGCAGCTCGTACTCCTGGGTGCCGACGGTCTCGATCACCAGGGTGGCGAGCATGCAGCCGAGCTGGGCGGAGCGCTCCAGGTCGAGGTCCCAGGACAGGCCGGCCAGGAAGCCCGCCCGGAAGGCGTCGCCGACGCCGGTCGGGTCGACCTTGGCCTCCTCCTTGGCGCAGCCGACCAGGATCGGGGCCTCGCCCTTGCGCTCGATCCGGACGCCCTTGCTGCCCAGGGTGGTGATCCGGGTGCCGACGCGGGTGAGCAGCTCCTCGGCGTCCCAGCCGGTCTTGCTCTCGATCAGCGCGGCCTCGTACTCGTTGGTGAAGAGGTACGCGGCGCCGTCCACGATCTCGCGGATGTCGTCGCCCTCCAGGCGGGCCAGCTGCTGGGAGGGGTCGGCGGCGAAGGCGTAGCCGCGGGTGCGGCACTCCTGGGTGTGGCGGACCATGCCCTGCGGGTCGTCGGCGCCGACCAGGACGAGGTCCAGGCCGCCGACGCGGTCGGCGATCGGCTTCAGCTCGATGTTGCGGGCCTCGGCCATGGCGCCGGTGTAGAACGAGGCGATCTGGTTGTGGTCCTCGTCCGTGGTGCACATGAAGCGCGCGGTGTGCCGGGTCTCGGAGATGTGGACGGAGTCGCAGTCCACGTTGTTGCGCTCCAGCCAGCTGCGGTACTCGGCGAAGTCCGCGCCGGCGGCGCCGACCAGGATCGGGCGCAGGCCGAGCACGCCCATCCCGAAGGCGATGTTCGGCGCGACGCCGCCGCGACGGATGTCCAGGGTGTCGACCAGGAAGGACAGCGACACGGTGTGCAGCTGCTCGGCGACCAGCTGGTCGGCGAACCGGCCGGGGAATGTCATCAGGTGGTCGGTGGCGATCGAGCCGGCGACGGCGATACGCACGGGAGGTCTCCTCAGGATGGCTGCGGGGCCAGCGGGCAAGCGGGGGTGAACCCGCCCACGGTACCCGGCCCCGGCGAGCGCGCCGCAAGAGTGCCTCGGGTTGACGCCCTCACGGCCATGGTGGCACTCGTTGCGCTCGAACGTGTACTACCTGCCGGTAGCACTGGTGGGCGGCCCGAGCCCTGCCTAGGGTCGGCCTGGGGGCGCCTCCGTCGACTCCGGAGCCGCCTCCCGGAGGCCCGCCGTGCAGGCGGGCCCCGTCGTCGACCGCGGCAGCGTGGCCGCGGCCCCGGATCGGAGCGCTACCCGATGACCGACCACTCCCCCGTGCCCGCCCTGCGGACCGAGGACGGCGAGACCCTCGACGCCCTGGTGGACTCCTCCCGGCGGCTGCGCCGGTTCTGGCCACAGCTCACCGTCGGCCCGGAGCCCGCCGCCCCGTCGCCTGCCGGCTTCCTGGTGCCCTCCGGGGCGCAGCGGGTGGTCGCGGGGATGGCCGAGTACGGCTTCTGAACCCGGGCCGGCCGGTACGGAACCGGATCCGTCCGGAGCACGTCACATCCGCGCGGAGCGGCCGCGGAGGCGGCACCGCTGAACCCTCGGGAGGATGTGCAGATGGATCCGGAGACGATGCCCCGGCGCGGTCGGCGGACGGTGGCCCTGGCGGGCCTGGCCCTGGCGGCGGTGGTGACGGCGGCCGGCTGCGACGGGGGCGGCGGGACCGCCTCGGACGCGGCGGCGGCCGGCGCGACCGCCTCGGCCCCGGCCCCGGCGAGTGCCTCCGCGCGGACCCCGGCGGATTCCGGGAGTCCGGCCCCGACGGCTCCGACCGGGAGTGCCTCCGGTACCGCGCAGCCGGCCTCGCCACCGCCGACCGGCTTCACGCCCGCCCCGGCCTCCCCGCCGCCCGGTCGGCCGGAACCGGCCACTCCCCCGGGCAACGGGATCGCGGTGGGCGAGCCGAACCCGAACGGTTCGGGCTCGCCCGTCCGCCCACCGGTCGGGTACCGGGTGGACGGCACCACCAAGCTGACCGTCTACTTCTTCGGCGGGGTCTGCACCACGTACGCGCTGAAGGCCGACGAGTCGCAGCCGGGCCGGGTGGACGTGCAGGTCGTGCCGGGCCCGCCCACGGTCCAGCCGGGGCAGGTGTGCAACGCGCTGGCCAAGCGGCAGTCGGTGTCGGCCGACCTGCGCTCGCCGCTGGCCGGGCGGACGGTGGTCGACAGGTCGAGTGGCCAGGAGGTGCCGCTGGAGGGCGACCCGCGCATCGGACCGGATCCGGTCACCCCGGACGTCGCCGGGCAGTAGCAGCCGGAGCGGTAGCGGCCCGGGCGGCAGGAGCCCGGGCGCGGAAACGGAAAGGCGGCCCCGGGGATGATCCCCGGGGCCGCCTTCCGCAGCGGGCCTGGCTGAGGCCTAGCTGAACGAGTCGCCGCAGGCGCAGGAGCCGGTGGCGTTCGGGTTGTCGATGGTGAAGCCCTGCTTCTCGATGGTGTCGACGAAGTCGACGGTGGCGCCGCCCAGGTACGGGGCGCTCATCCGGTCGGTGACGACCTTGACACCGTCGAAGTCCTTGATCACGTCACCGTCGAGCGAGCGCTCGTCGAAGAACAGCTGGTAACGCAGGCCGGAGCAGCCACCGGGCTGGACGGCGACGCGCAGCGCGAGGTCCTCGCGGCCTTCCTGCTCCAGCAGGGCCTTGACCTTGCCCGCGGCGGCATCGGTAAGGAGGATGCCACTGTCGACAGTGGTCTCGTCCTGGACGGTCATCTGCTTTCTCCCGGTCTTGGCGACGGTCTGCCGCAAGTGCCAACCAACAGCCGTCCGGTTTCATTTCCCGGTCGGCGGTGGATTTCTGTGGCCTGGTCGCGGCTGGATATCCGTGGGCCGGGTGTGCCACCCGCGTCCCCTACGCTCCCCATGCTCGCACACCCCGCGGGGCCGGTCACCGCCCGAGGCACGGATCCGGGTGAACCGGCCCCGGCGCGGCCCGCGGGACGCCAGGATGGTCCGCATGATCCTTCGCCCGGTCAGGGACACCGCCGCGGACGCGGAGGCCGTCCGGGAGCTCACCGCCGCCGCGTTCGCCGACGACGCCCCGGCCGGGTCCGCACCGGACCCGACGCCGCTGCGGCTGGCCGGGACCAGGCACCTGGCGCGCACCGATCCCGGGGGCTGCTGGCTGGCGGAGAGCGGTGGCGAGCCGGTCGGGGTGGTGCTGTCGATCCGCCGGGAGGGCCTGTGGGCGCCCTCGCTGCTCGCGGTCCGGCCGTCGGCGCGGGGCAAGGGCGTCGGCCGGCTGCTGCTGGAACGGGCGGCTGCGCACTCCAAGGGCTGTCTGCGCGGGATGGTGTGCGCCGCGGACTCCCCGGCGGCGGCCCGCCGCTACCGGCTGGCCGGGTTCACCCTGCATCCGGCGATGGGGCTGGCCGGACGGGTGGACCGGAGCGGGCTGCTCGACCCCGGGGACATCCCGGTGCACCGCGGCAACGCCACCCACCGGCACCTGCTGGACTCGGTGGACCGGCGGCTGCGCGGGTCCGCGCACGGTCCTGACCACGAGCTGATGCTGGGCCACTTCGAGGAGTTGCTGATCGCCGACGCGCTGGCCGGCAGCGGCTACTGCTACCGGGACGGCGGCGTGGTGCGGCTGCTCGCGGCGACCAGCAAGCGGATCGCCGCCCGGCTGCTGCGCGAGGCACTGGCCCGGGTGCCGGACGGGGCCGAGGCCCGGGTGGAGTACCTCACCGCGGAGCAGGAGTGGGCGCTGGACGTCGGGCTGGAGGTCGGGCTGACCCCGCGGTCCCGCGGTTTCGTCGGGGTGCGGGGGATGCGGCCGCCGGCGCCGTACCTGCCGAGCGGGGCGTTCCTGTAGCGCGGGCGTTCCCGTGGCGCGGGCGCCGTCCGTGGCGAGGCCGGGCGGGAGCGCGTCCGGCCCCACCGGGGAGCCGGTGGGGCCGGACGGCGGATGCCTCGGTCAGGCCATGGTGGCCAGGATCTCCTCGACCATCTCCATGGTGGTGCCGGGGTGGAGGAAGGCGAAGCGGGCGACCGTCTCGCCGTCCCAGCCGGTGGGGGTGACGAAGCCGATCTGGTCCGCGAGCAGCTGCTGCGACCAGCGGTAGTAGTCGTCGTTGGTCCAGCCCCTGCGCTTGAAGCAGACCGCCGAGAGCTGCGGGTCGAACAGCAGCTCCAGGTGCTCGGTCTCGCGGATCAGCCGCGCGGTCTCCCTGGCCAGGGTGAGGCCGGCCTCGATGGCGTCGGTGTAGGCCTGGACGCCGTGCACGGCCAGCGAGAACCAGAGCGGCAGGCCGCGGGCGCGCCGGGTCAGGTGGTAGGCGTAGTCGGTGGGGTTCCACTCGTCGCCCTCGGTGTGCAGCACGTCCAGGTAGGAGGCGTCCTGGGTGTGCACGGCGCGGGCGAGCTGCGGGTTGCGGTAGATCAGCGCGGCGCAGTCGAAGGGGGCGAACAGCCACTTGTGCGGGTCGACCACGAAGGAGTCGGCGTGCTCGATGCCGTCGTAGCGCTCGCGGACCGAGGGGGCGAACAGGCCCGCGCCGCCGTAGGCGCCGTCCACGTGGAACCACAGGTCGCGCTCGCGGGCGACCTCGGCCAGGCCCTTGAGGTCGTCGACGATGCCCTCGTTGGTGGTGCCCGCGGTGCCGACGACGGCGATCACCGTCTCGGGGTCGGGGTCGGCGGCCAGCGCGGCGCGCAACGCCTCGCCGGTGAACCGCCGGTCGACGGTCGGGACCTTGAAGGCCTCGACGCCGATGATGTTGAAGGTGTTCTTGACCGAGGAGTGCACCTGGTCGGCGACCGCGATCCGCAGCCGCGCCTCCGGACCGACGCCGAGCCGGCGGCGGGCCGTGTCGCGGGCGACCACGAGGGCGGAGAGGTTGCCCGCCGAGCCGCCGGAGACGAAGGTGCCGCCGGCCGACTGGGGCATGCCCGCGCGGTCGGCGATCAGGCGCAGCACCTGGTTCTCGGCGGCGATCGCGCCGGCCGCCTCCAGCCAGGAGATGCCCTGGAGGGAGGCGCAGGAGACGACCATGTCGAACAGCAGCGCGGCCTTGGTCGGGGCGCACGGGATGAAGGACAGGTAGCGCGGGCTGTCGGCGGAGATGACCGCCCTGGACAGCTCGTGGTCGTACAGCTTCAGCACGTCGGCCGGGGCGTTGCCGTCCTGGTTGAGCAGGCCGGCCAGCTGGCCGCGCAGGTGCTCGCCGTCGCCGGGGTGGTCGAGCGGGACGGGGTCGTACTGCAGCCGCTCCCGCATGTAGTCGAAGACCAGGTCGACCAGGTCGTTGTCGGGCCGGTGCATGCGGTCGGGTGCTGCGGACACGGCTGTCCCTCTCGGCGTGGGGTGTCGGGGGGCGTCCGGTCGGCGGGACGCTTCACCGCGACGGCCGGACATGATCAGCGTAGGCAGCACCGGCACCCCGGCGCGCGTCGGAACGCGGCTGGTCAGGCAGGTTTCGGGCGTCTTCGGGACGGTCCGCGCAGGATTCCTGCGTGCCGCCCGCAGGGGCTATCCGATGAGCTGTGAGAGGACCACGGAGGAGCGGCTGCGCTGCACGCCGGGCTCGCGCCGGATGCGCTCGATGACGGCCTCCAGGTGGCGTATGTCGGCGGCCCGCAGGTGCACCAGGGCGTCCGGATCGCCGGTGACCGTCCAGGCGGCGACCACCTCGGGGAACTGCCGCAGGCTGGCGAGGATCTCCTCGGGGGCGGTGCGCTCGCGGCAGTAGACCTCGACGAAGGCCTCGGTCTGCCAGCCCAGCACGGAGGGGTCGAGCACCACGGTGAAGCCCCGCACCACGCCGCGCGCCCGCAGCCGGTCGATCCGCCGGCGCACCGCGGTGGCGGAGAGGTTCACCTGGAGGCCGATCTCGGCGTAGGAGGCACGGCCGTCGCTGCCGAGCCGGGCGAGCAGGAGGCGGTCGGTCTCGTCCAGGTCGGCCCCGACCACCTCGTGCGCTCGGCTGCTGGTCATCGGTGCGGGGCTCCACGGGTCGTACGGGCGTTTCGGCGGGGCGCTCCGGTGGCGGGCTCCACTGCCCGGGCGCCTTTGCCGAAACGGTTCGTCACCATTCTGGCGGATGACCCGGACGAGTTCACCGCCGACGGACGACCGGCGGGCGGCCGTCACCGGACGAGCAGCACGATCTTCCCCCTGGTGCGGCCCTCGGCGCTGAGCGCCTGGGCGGAGGCCGCCTGGGCCAGCGGGAAGGTGGAGGCGACGGTGACGGTCAGCCGGCCGTCGTCGGCGAGCGCGGCCAGCTCGGCGAGGTCTCCGGCGTCCGGACGGACCCAGACGTACCGGCCGCCGAGCGCCTTGACCCCGAAGTCGGCGGTCGAGGCGATCCGGCCCGGGTCGGCCACCAGGCCGGCCGAGACCTGGACGGCTCCGTGGCCGACCAGGTCGAGGGCCGCGTCCACCCCGTCGGGGGCGAGCGCGCGGACCCGCTCGGCCAGGCCCTCGCCGTACACGACCGGCTCGGCGCCGAGGCCGCGCAGGAAGTCGTGGTTGCGCTCGGCCGCGGTGCCGATCACCCGGGCGCCGCGCGCCCTGGCCAGCTGCACCGCCAGGTGGCCCACCCCGCCGGCGGCGGCGTGCACCAGGACGGTCTCCCCCTCGGCGACGCCCAGCGCCCGCAGGCCCTGCAGGGCGGTGAGCCCGGCCAGCGGCAGGCCGCCGGACTGCGCCCAGTCCAGCGCGGCCGGCCTGCGGGCCAGGGTGCGGATCGGGGCGGAGACCAGCTCGGCGTACGTCCCGTGCTCGACGGCGTCCTTGCGGACGTAGCCGTACACCTCGTCGCCCGGGGCGAACTCGGTGACCGCGCCGCCGACCGCGCGGACCACCCCGGCCACGTCCCAGCCCATGACCAGCGGGAAGTGCACGTCGAAGAGGCCGTCCAGGGCGCCGTCCCTGATCTTCCAGTCCACCGGGTTCACCCCGGCCGCCCTGACCTCCACGAGAACGGAGTCGGGCCCGACCCTGGGGTCGGGCAGGTCGGTGTACTCGACCACCTCGGGGCCGCCGTAGCGGTTGATCGCGATTGCCTTCATGGGCTCAGCCATACCCCCGGGCTCCGGCATATCGATTCGGCCACACCCGGACTGCCCCGAATCGGTGATCCGGCTCCGCGGGGTCCATTCCGGCAAGCGGTTCTCGTCACATCGACAGAATGGCCGTCGTCACTCTGACGCTAAGCGGTTAGAATAGATAGCGTCAGTTAGACGAAAAGGCCCCACCGCTAGCTCGGCCGCACAGAAGGGCACCCGCCCGTGACCACCACCATCACCGAGACCTACGGCGTCGACCCCACCCCGACGCCGCTCGCTCTGCTGCTGCTCGGCCGTGAGGCCGACCCGAACAGCGAGCGCGGCGTCGAATGCCCCGGTGACCTCCCTCCGGCCTCCGACCCGAACCTCGTCGAGCGAGCCCGGGCGGCCAAGGCCGCCCTCGGCGACCGCGTCTTCATCCTCGGCCACCACTACCAGCGCGACGAGGTGATCGAGTTCGCCGACGTCACCGGCGACTCCTTCAAGCTCGCCCGCGACGCCGCGGCCCGCCCCGAGGCCGAGTACATCGTCTTCTGCGGCGTGCACTTCATGGCCGAGTCCGCGGACATCCTCACCAGCGAGCGCCAGCAGGTCGTCCTGCCGGACCTCGCGGCCGGCTGCTCGATGGCCGACATGGCCACCGCCGAGCAGGTCGCCGAGTGCTGGGACGCGCTGACCGACGCCGGCATAGCCGACGTGACCGTACCGGTCTCGTACATGAACTCCTCCGCCGACATCAAGGCCTTCACCGGGCGGCACGGCGGCCTCATCTGCACCTCCTCCAACGCCAAGCGCGCCCTGGAGTGGGCCTTCGAGCAGGGCCAGAAGGTGCTGTTCCTGCCCGACCAGCACCTCGGCCGCAACACCGCGGTGCGCGACATGGGCTTCTCCCTCGACGACTGCGTGGTCTACAACCCGCACCGGCCGAACGGCGGGCTGACCGCCGAGCAGCTGCGGGACGCGAAGATGATCCTCTGGCGCGGGCACTGCTCGGTGCACGGCCGGTTCAGCCTGGACTCGGTCAACGACGTCCGCGAGCGGATCCCCGGCGTGAACGTCCTGGTGCACCCCGAGTGCAAGCACGAGGTCGTCGCGGCCGCCGACATGGTGGGCTCGACCGAGTACATCATCAAGGCGCTGGACGCCGCCGAGCCCGGCTCCAAGTGGGCCATCGGCACCGAGCTGAACCTCGTCCGCCGCCTGGCCAAGGCGCACCCGGACAAGGAGATCGTCTTCCTGGACCGCGCGGTCTGCTTCTGCTCGACCATGAACCGGATCGACCTGCCGCACCTGGTCTGGGCGCTGGAGTCGCTGGTCGAGGGCCGGGTGCCGAACGTGATCACCGTCGACCCGGAGACCGAGAAGTACGCCAAGGCCGCGCTGGACCGGATGCTGGCCCTGCCGTAGCCCCCGGGCGGACGACGACGAAGGGCGGGCCCCCTCCGGTGGGAGGGGGCCCGCCCTTTCGTCTGGCAGCAGTCGCAGCGCTACTCGGGGAAGCCCGGGATCACGCCTTCGCCGTCGGCCAACAGCAGCTCGCGGACCTCGTCGATCGTCGCGTCCGCGCTCGGCAGGATCAGCTCCGACGGCTCCAGAGAGTCCAGCGGCAGCGGAGCGCCCGAGCCCTTCACCGCGGCAAGCAGCTTGCCGTAGGTCAGCCGGAAACGCTCCTCGTCGCCCGACTCCACCGCGGTGACGAGGTCAGAGTCGAGCGTGTTCAGCTCGTTCAGGTGGTCCTCGCCCACCTCGTACTGCCCTTCACCCATGACCCTGATGATCATGCCGTGCGTCTCCCTGGTTCGTGGGGTCGAGCTCAGATCACTTGTTGTAGTTGATGCGCGGGGTGTCCTGCTGCGGCTGCGGCTGGGCGTCCTGCGGCCTGCCCTGCTCGATCGCGGCGGGGCCGGCGGAGGAGGGACCGGACAGCTCGGCCTTCATCCGGGCCAGCTCCAGCTCGACGTCGGACCCGCCGGCCACCCGCTCCAGCTCGGCCTCGATGTCGTCCTTGCGGCCCAGGCCGCTCGCGTCGTCCAGCGCACCGGAGGCGAGCAGCTCGTCGATCGCACCGGCCCTGGCCTGCATCTGGGCCGTCTTGTCCTCGGCCCGCTGGATCGCCAGGCCGACGTCGCCCATCTCCTCCGAGATCCCGGAGAAGGACTCGGCGATGCGGGTCTGCGCCTGGGCGGCCGTGTACGTCGCCTTGATGGTCTCCTTCTTGGTGCGGAAGGCGTCCACCTTGGCCTGAAGTCGCTGGGAGGCGAGGGTGAGCTTCTCCTCCTCGGCCTGGAGCTGCTGGTACTGCGTCTCCAGGTCGGTGATCTGCGACTGCATGTTGGCCTTGCGGGTCAACGCCTCACGGGCGAGGTCCTCGCGGCCCAGGGACAGGGCCTTGCGGCCCTGGTCCTCGTACTTCGCCGACTGCTGCTGGAGCTGGGTCAGCTGGAGTTCGAGCCGCTTGCGCGAGGTCGCGACATCCGCGACACCCCGTCGTACCTTCTGGAGCAGCTCAAGCTGCTTCTGGTAGGAGTAGTCAAGCGTCTCACGCGGATCCTCCGCCCGATCCAAGGCCTTGTTCGCCTTGGAGCGGAAGATCAGCCCCATACGCTTCATGATTCCGTCGCTCATGGGCCTCGGGTGCCCCCTTCTCCGGCCTGCGGTCTCTATCTCGTTACCAGACACGACGAGTGTATGTGCAGCGAGCCCGTCGCCGCAGTGCACCTGCCTGCAACAAGACTGCTACAGGCACCAGGGGCGTTTCCTCCTCCCCCGGGTGGATCCGCCCCTCATACCCCCCATCGTCCATCCGACTGATCCCCTACGGGAAGGCCCCGGGAAACCCGCGCCGGACCGCGACCTCGCGGTATCGATATGTGTTCGGTTCCGAGGGCACCCGTGGAAGCCGCGTCGCACCCCGTACGCTGGGGGTGTGTTCCGACGCCGTTCAGATGATGCCGCCGCCTCCGCCACCGTGCTGGAGAAGCAGGACGAGACGACCGCCCGCGACCCGCAGGCCAAGAAGGGCCGACCCACCCCCAAGCGCAGTGAGGCCGAGGCCAACCGGCGTACCCGGGTGACGGTGCCCAAGGACCGCAAGGAGGCCAGCCGCCAGGCCCGCGACCGCATGCGGGTCGAGCGCGAGAAGCAGCGCCAGGCCCTGATGGACGGCGACGAGCGCCACCTGCCGGCCCGTGACAAGGGCCCGGTGCGCAGGTTCACCCGCGACTTCGTGGACTCCCGCTGGTCGCTCGCCGAGTTCTTCCTGCCGGCCGCCGTGGTCATCCTGGTGCTGAGCATCGTCAAGGTGCCGACGCTCCAGCTGCTCTCCACGCTGCTGTTCCTGCTGTTCTTCGTCTTCGTGATCCTGGACTTCGTCCGCCTCGGCCTCGGCCTGCGCAAGCAGCTGGCCGAGCGCTTCGCCGGGCAGAACACCCGCGGCGCCGTCGCGTACGGCATCATGCGCACCCTCCAGATGCGCCGGCTGCGCCTGCCCAAGCCGCAGGTGCGGCGCGGGGAGAAGCCCTGACCGCCGAACCGGTCGACTCCGGCTGGGCCCCGCCGTCCTGGGAGGGGCCCGGCCTCTACGCACTTCCCGGCCATGGGGACGCGCTTCCCGGCCAGGGGGGCGCACTTCCCGGACACGGGAGCGGGCTTCCGGGGCAGGGTGAGGGCGTCCACGACCGGCTCGCCCAGGAGCGTCGGCTGCCCTCCCGCAGCGGGTCCTTCGCCGGCGGCACCGGTGCCTGGCTGGAGCGGCTCGGCGGGCTGCGCAACTTCGTCCGCCAGGAGCTCGTCGCCCGTCAGCTGGCCGAACAGCTGGCCGGGCGCAGCGCGCAGCGCGTCCTCGACATCGGCTGCGGCCAGGGCACCCAGGCCCTGCGGCTGGCCCGGGCCGGCCACTACGTCACCGGACTCGACTCGGACCCGGTCGCGCTCGGCGTCGCCCAGGGGGCGCTCGCCGAGGAGCCGCCGGAGGTCCGCGGCCGGATGCAGCTGCTCAGCGGCGACGGCCACCAGTGCGGGCGCTGGTTCGGCCCGCGCAGCTTCGACGTGGTGCTCTGCCACGGCGTGCTGATGTACCTGCCCGACCCGGACCCGATGATCGCCTCGCTGGCCCGGCTGCTGGCGCCCGGCGGACTGCTCTCGCTGCTCGTCCGCAACCGCGACGCGCTCGCCCTGCGGCCCGCCGCCGCCGGGGACTGGCGGGCCGCGCTGCACGCCTTCGAGAGCGACCGGTACTACAACCGGCTCGGACTGGCCGCGCGCGCCGACCGGCTCGCCGACCTGACCGTCACCCTGTCCGAGGTGTCGGTGCCGATCCGGCACTGGTACGGCGTGCGGGTCTTCACCGACAACGCCCCGGACGACGCGACGCCGCCGGTGGACGGGCGGCAGCTGGCCCAGCTCCTGGAAGCCGAGGACCGGGCCGGCCGCACCGACCCCTACCGGCAGGTCGCCGCGCTCCTGCACGTGATCGGGGCGAAGTAGCCCCGCCGGATCGGGGCGAAGTGGCCGCACCGGCCGCACCGGCCGCTCCACCCCGTCGGGCCTACTCCTCGCTCAGGCTCATCGCGTAGACGACCCGGTCGTCCTCCAGCAGCACCGCGGTGTCCACACCGTCCTCCGCGAGCTGCTTCCAGGTCTCCCCGATCCAGGTCTCGGCGTCCCCCTGGCCGGCGAACTCCTCCTGGTTGCCGCCGGGCGCGACCGCACTGCCGTCCGACTTCTCGTACCGCCACGTCCAGACCATGCCGGCTCCTCCCACTGACCACTGACCACGCTGCCTGTGTTGCTGCGCACCATAGCCTGCCCGGCTCGATCTTCCGTATGCCTCGTCCGGCAGGATGGACGGCATGGCGACCCCATCCCAGCCCAGCCGCCCCGCGCCGCCCCGGACCCTGCTGCTCGGCGGCGCCCGCTCCGGCAAGTCCACCCGCGCCGAACAGCTGCTCGCCGGCCACCGGGACGTCCTGTACGTGGCCACCGGCGGCACCAGGGACGGCGACACCGAGTGGGCCCAGCGGGTCGCGCTGCACCGGGAGCGCCGGCCCGCGAGCTGGCGCACCGCCGAGACCTGCGACCTGGAGGCCGTCCTGGCCGACCGGACCGACCGGGCGCCGGTGCTGGTCGACTGCCTCGCGCTGTGGCTGACCGCCGTGATGGACGAGTGCGGCGCCTGGGACGACGAGGTCTGGGCGGACGGCGGAGAGGCCGCCGTGCAGCGCCGCTGCGAGGCGCTGGCGCGGGCCTGGGCGGCCACCGGCCGGGCCGCCGTGGCGGTGAGCAACGAGGTCGGCATGGGCGTCGTCCCCGCCACCGCCGCCGGCCGCCGCTTCCGCGACACCCTGGGCCGGCTCAACATGGCCGTGGCGGACGCCTCCGAGCGGGTCCTGCTGGTGGTGGCCGGGCAGGCGCTCACCATCAAGCCGGACCCCTTCGCACCGGACGTCAAGCCAGCCTCGGCATGAACATCCGCGGCGTGTAGCCTTCCGGACGATGGACACGACCGTGGATCTCGATACGTTCTCCTCGCTCGTCGAGCGCCCCGACGAGAGCGCCCGGCGGGCCGCCGAGGAACGCTGGCAGGCGGCCGACCGGCCGCGCGGCGGGCTCGGCAGGCTGGAGGAGCTGGGCAGCTGGCTGGCCTCCGTACAGGGGCGCTCCCCGGTGCTGCCGGTCTCCGCGCCCAAGGTGCTGCTGTTCGCCGCCGACCACGGCGTGGCGGCGCTCGGGGTCTCCCGGATGCCCGCCGACGGCGGCACCGCGGCCCGGGTGCGGGCGGTGCTCGACGGCAGCGCGCCGGTGTCCCGGCTGGCCGCGCGCTACGGCGCACAGGTCAGGGTGGTCGACGTCGCGGTGGACGCCGACCCGGCCGACTTCCCGGACGAGGTGGTCGCCCACCGGGTCCGGCGCGGCTCCGGGCGGATCGACGTCGAGGACGCGCTCACCGCGCAGGAGACCGTCCGGGCCTTCCGGGCCGGCATGGCCGTCGCCGACGAGGAGGCCGACGCCGGCACCGACCTGGTGCTGCTCGGTGACCTCGGGGTCGGTGCCACCACGGTGGCCGGCGTCCTGGTCGGCGCGCTGTGCGGGACGGACGCGGCGGCGGTGACCGGGCGCGGCTCCGGGATCGACGACCGGGTGTGGATGGTCAAGTGCGCCACCATCAGGGACTCGCTGCGGCGGGCCCGGCCGGTGCTCGGCGACCAGCTGGCGCTGCTCGGCGCCACCGGCGGGGCCGACTTCGCGGCCATCACCGGTTTCCTGCTCCAGGCGGCCGTACGGCGGCTGCCGGTGGTCCTGGACGGCGTGGTCTCGGCGGCCTGCGCGCTGGTCGCCCAGCGGATCGCCTTCCGGGCACCGGAGTGGTGGCGGGCCGGGCAGTCCAGCGGCGAGCCGGCCCAGGCGAAGGCGTACGACCGGCTGACCCTGACGCCGTTGCAGGACCAGGGCATCATCATGGGCGAGGGCCTCGGGGCGCTGCTGGCGCTGCCGCTGCTCCAGGCCGCGGGGGACGTGCTCGCGGACGAGGCGCCCAAGCCGTTCGTGCCGGCGGCACCGCGGGAGCCGAAGGCGCAGCCGAAGCTGCCCTCGGCGGCGGACCTGCTGCGAAAGCTGTAGACGGAGGCGGGGGCATCGGCGACCGGCCGCCCGCGACCGGGTGACGGTTCGTCGCCTTCCGCCGTACGGTTCCCCGCGCCCCTGTCGGGCGCGGGGATTTCCGTTTGTGCGGTGCGGTGCAGCGCGGTGCGGGTCAGGGCAGCGCGGTGCGGGTCAGGGCAGGTCAGTGCGATGAGGAGATGACGATGGCCGGCGGCGGCGATCGGGCCGGCTGGGCCGACGGCCTGCGGTTCGGGTTCGGGACGCTGTCCGTCCTGCGGGTGCGGGTGGAGCGGTGGGACCGGGCGGCCGGGGCCCGGGCGATGATGACGGCTCCGCTGGTGGGGCTGGTGCTGGGGACGGCCGCGGCCGCGGCCGGAGCGCTGGTGGCCTGGCGGGCGGGCGGGCTGCTCGGCGCGGTGACGGCGGTGGCGGTGCTCGCCGGGCTGACCCGGGGGCTGCACCTGGACGGTCTGGCGGACGTCGCCGACGGGCTGGGCAGCGGGAAGCCGGCCGAGGACGCCCTGCGCATCATGAAGCAGTCCGACATCGGGCCGTTCGGCGTACTGACCCTGGTCCTCGTCCTGCTCCTCCAGATCGCCGCCCTGGCCGGTCAGTTCGGTCACTCTCCGTTGCGAGGCGCGCTCGCGGTGCTCGCCTCCGCGACGGCCGCGCGGTGCGCGCTCACCTGGGGTTGCCTGCGCTCGGTGCCACCCGCACGGCCCGGCGGGCTCGGGGCGATGGTGGCCGGCACCGTGCCGCCCGCGGGAGCCGCCGCGGGGACGGCCGCCACGATGCTCGCCCTGGCCGCGCTCGGATTTTCTGACGGATGGTCAACTCTCCGGCTGCCACTGGCCGTTGTGATCGGCGTGGGCTGCGCCCGGCTGCTGCTCGGCCGCTGCGTGCGCCGGTTCGGCGGGATCACCGGCGACGTGCTCGGCGCGATGGCCGAGACCGCGACGGCCGCCTCGCTGTTCGCCCTGGCGTTGCTCGGCTGACACCGGGCGGCGCGTGATCCCAGCATGCGGACTACCATGCGTGAAGCACCGCAGCCCTGCACCGTGGCAGGTCCTGCCCGCCCGGCGCGCACCGAGGAGCCGGGGCCTCTGATGTGCGCGGCCGCCTCCGGCGGACGCGCGCTCCAGGGGGCCCGGACCTCCGGGCCCGCCGGCGGACGGCCTGCGACGGCGGGCTGCGCCGGTGCGGCAGTCTCGCCGTGACCGGCCGTGGACCGCGAAAGAACAGGACGCATTACGTGACTGCATTGTCTGTGAGCACCTCCTCCGCCGCCTCGCTGCGCGCGGACGCCCTGGTGGTCGGTGTCGCGAAGGGCCCGAAGGGCATCGTGCTGGCCCCCGGCGCCGAGGCCGTGAACGAGGCGTTCGAGGGCAAGCTGGCCGAGGTCCTCGGCACCCTGGGCGCGACCGGCGCCGAGGGCGAGGCCGTCAAGGTCGCCTCCCCCGCCGGGCTGAAGGCCGCGCTCGTGCTCGCGGTCGGCCTGGGCGAGGCCGCCGAGGACGGTTACCAGCCGGAGGCGCTGCGCCGCGCCGCCGGTGTCGCCGCCCGCACCCTGGCCGGCGCCAAGAAGGCCGCGCTGGCCCTCCCGGTCGAGTCCGCGGCGGACGTCGAGGCGGTCGCGCTGGGCGGCCTGCTCGGCTCGTACGCCTTCGGCGCGTACAAGGCCAACGGCAACGGCAAGGAGCCGGTCGGCGAGCTGGTCGTGCTGGCCGCCCGCAAGGGCAGCAAGGACGCCAAGGCCGCCGTGGAGCGTGCCGCCGCGATCGGCGAGGAGATGAACCGCGCCCGCGACCTGGTCAACACCGCGCCGAACGACCTGAACCCGAAGAGCTTCGCCGCGATCGCCCAGGCGGCCGGCAAGGAGCACGGCCTCAAGGTCGAGGTGCTGGACGAGAAGGCGCTGACCAAGGGCGGCTTCGGCGGCCTGCTGGGCGTCGGCGGCGGCTCGGCGAACCCTCCCCGCCTGGTGAAGGTGGCCTACACCCACCCGAAGGCCAAGGCCACCCTGGCGTTCATCGGCAAGGGCATCACCTACGACTCGGGCGGCATCTCGCTGAAGCCGGCCGGCCACAACGAGACCATGAAGTGCGACATGGCCGGCGCCGCCGCCGTGTTCGCCACCGTGGTGGCCGCCAAGCGCCTGGGCCTGGCCGTCAACGTGACCGGCTGGCTCGCCCTGGCCGAGAACATGCCGTCCGGCAGCGCCACCCGCCCGGGTGACGTCCTGAAGATGTACGGCGGCAAGACCGTCGAGGTCCTGAACACCGACGCCGAGGGCCGCCTGGTGCTGGCCGACGCGATCGTGCGGGCCGGCGAGGAGAACCCGGACGTCATCATCGACGTGGCGACCCTGACCGGCGCCATGGTGATGGCCCTGGGCAACCGCACCTTCGGCGTGATGGCCAACGACGACGAGCTGCGCTCGGAGCTGCACACCCTGGCCGGCGAGGCGGGCGAGCAGTCCTGGCCGATGCCGCTGCCGGCCGACCTGCGCAAGGGCTTCACCGAGTCGACCATCGCCGACCTGTCCAACATGGGCGAGCGGATGGGCGGCGGCCTGACGGCCGGTCTGTTCCTGCAGGAGTTCGTGGCCGAGGGCACCGCCTGGGCGCACCTGGACATCGCCGGTCCGGCGTTCCACGAGGGCGCGCCGTACGGCTACACCCCGAAGGGCGGCACCGCGAGCGCGGTGCGCACCCTGCTCCGCTTCGCCGAGCAGAAGGCGAACGGCAAGGCCTGATCCAGGCACCTCCCCGCTGACGGGGCCCGGCGCGCGTGCGCCGGGCCCCGTCGGCGTTCCGGCCCGGTTACCCACGGGTAGGCCGGGGCGCCATGGCGAACCCCTGTTCGCTGCGGGCGAAACTTTGTTCCACAGTGCGGAAGTCGCCGCGGCGAGCGGTGCGGAAGCCGCCCGTCCGGCGGCTGTCAACACCGCGCTGAGCTGCGATGATGCCCTTCCGTCCGGGGTGCTCCCGCCCCGGTGACCGCTCCACGGGACACCCCTGGGGCGGGCCCGGACATCAGCCGCCGTGAACAAGTGCGAAGATGTATTTCCGGCACGACTGGGCGCCCCACAAAGGCTTCCGACCCACCGGACCGCGACCGGCCCGGCGACCCACCCCATGCATGGAGGACGTGACGTGGCGAACGACGCCAGCACCGTTTTCGACGTTGTCATTCTCGGAGGCGGAAGCGGCGGTTACGCCGCGGCGCTCCGCGCCGCTCAGCTGGGCCTGAGCGTCGCCCTGGTCGAGAAGGGTGAGCTCGGCGGCACCTGCCTGCACCGCGGCTGCATCCCGACCAAGGCTCTGCTGCACGCCGCGGAGATCGCGGACGAGACGAAGGAGGCCGCCGAGTTCGGCGTGCTGGCCACCTTCCAGGGCATCGACATCAACGGCGTCCACAAGTACAAGGACGACGTCATCGCCGGCCTGTACAAGGGCCTCCAGGGCCTGGTGGCGTCCCGCAAGGTGACCTTCATCCAGGGCGCGGGCAAGCTCTCCTCGCAGACCTCGGTGGACGTCAACGGCCAGCGCATCGAAGGCCGCCACATCGTCCTGGCCACCGGTTCGGTGCCGCGCTCGATCCCGGGCCTGGAGATCGACGGCAACCGCGTGATCTCCTCGGACCACGCCCTCAAGCTCGACCGCATCCCGAAGTCGGTCGTCATCCTCGGTGGCGGCGTCATCGGCGTCGAGTTCGCCTCCGTCTGGAAGTCCTTCGGCGTCGAGGTCACCATCGTCGAGGGGCTGCCGCACCTCGTCCCGCTGGAGGACGAGAACTCCTCCAAGCTGCTGGAGCGCGCGTTCCGCAAGCGCGGCATCAAGTTCGAGCTGAAGGCTCGCTTCTCGGGCGTCGAGTACACCGAGACCGGTGTCCGCGTCTCCACCGAGAACGGCAAGCAGATCGACGCCGACCTGCTGCTCGTCGCCATCGGCCGCGGCCCCGTCTCGGCCGGCCTCGGCTACGAGGAGAACGGCGTCGCGATGGACCGCGGCTACGTCCTGGTCGACGAGTACATGCGCACCAACGTGCCCACCATCTCCGCCGTCGGCGACCTCGCCCCGACCCTCCAGCTGGCCCACGTCGGCTTCGCCGAGGGCATCCTGGTCGCCGAGCGCCTGGCCGGCCTCAAGCCGGTGCCGATCGACTACGACGGCGTTCCGCGCGTGACCTACTCCAACCCCGAGGTGGCCTCCGTCGGCATCTCCGAGGCCAAGGCCGTCGAGCTGTACGGCAAGGAGAAGGTCGTCACCCTGAAGTACAACCTGGCCGGCAACGGCAAGAGCAAGATCCTGAAGACCGCCGGCGAGATCAAGCTCGTCCAGGTCAAGGACGGCGCCGTGGTCGGCGTCCACATGGTCGGTGCCCGCATGGGCGAGCAGGTCGGCGAAGCCCAGCTGATCTACAACTGGGAGGCGCTGCCGGCCGAGGTCGCGCAGCTCATCCACGCGCACCCGACCCAGTCCGAGGCCCTGGGCGAGGCGCACCTGGCGCTGGCCGGCAAGCCGCTGCACGCGCACGACTGATCACGCCCCACCCCCTTTCCCGGTACTTCCCGTACGCAAGTACTTCCCGTACGCAAGACTTGATAGGAGTCGCTGAAACCATGGCGGTCTCAGTAACACTGCCCGCGCTGGGCGAGAGCGTTTCCGAGGGCACCGTCACCCGCTGGCTGAAGGCCGAGGGTGAGCGTGTCGAGGTCGACGAGCCGCTGCTGGAGGTGTCGACCGACAAGGTCGACACCGAGATCCCGGCCCCGGCCTCCGGCATCCTGGCCTCGATCAAGGTCGCCGAGGACGAGACCGTCGAGGTGGGCGCCGAGCTGGCGATCATCGACGACGGCTCGGGTGCCCCGGCCGCCGCCCCGGCCCCGGTCGCCGAGGCCGCGCCCGTCGCCGCTCCGGCCGCTCCGGTTGCCGCTCCGGCTCCGGTCGCCGCCCCGGCTGCCCCGGTTGCCGCCCCGGCTCCGGTCGCCGCTCCGGCTGCCGCCCCGGCCGCCGACGCCACCCCGGTGCTGCTGCCCGCGCTGGGCGAGTCGGTCACCGAGGGCACCGTCACCCGCTGGCTGAAGGCCGAGGGCGACACCGTCGAGGTCGACGAGCCGCTGCTGGAGGTCTCCACCGACAAGGTCGACACCGAGATCCCGTCGCCGGTCGCCGGCACTCTGGTGAAGATCCTGGTCGGCGAGGACGAGACCGCCGAGGTCGGCGCCCAGCTCGCGCTGATCGGCGCCGCCGGTGCCGTCGCCGCCGCCCCGGCTCCGGTTGCCGCTCCGGCTCCGGTCGCCACTCCCGCTCCGGTTGCCGCCCCGGCTCCGGCTCCGGTTGCTGCTCCGGTCGCCGCTGCTCCGGCTGCCCCGGTTGCCGCTCCGGCTCCGGTCGCCGCCCCGGCCCCGGCCGCTCCGGTCACCCCGGCCCCGGTCGCCGCCCCGGCTCCGGCCGCCCAGGCCGCTCCGGTGGCCGACGCCGGTGACGCCTACGTCACCCCGCTGGTGCGCAAGCTCGCCGCCGAGCACGGCGTCGCGCTGTCCTCCGTCGCCGGTACCGGCGTCGGCGGCCGCATCCGCAAGCAGGACGTCGTCGCCGCCGCGGAGGCCGCCAAGGCCGCTCCGGCCCCGGTCGCCGCTGCCGCTCCGGCCGCCGCGCCGAAGGCCGCCGCCGCGCCGTCCGCCCTGCGCGGCCAGACGGTCAAGATGACCCGCATGCGCAAGGTCATCGGCGACAACATGCTGAAGGCGCTGCACGAGCAGGCCCAGCTGACCAGCGTGGTCGAGGTCGACGTCACCAAGATCATGTCGCTGCGCGGCAAGGCCAAGGAGGGCTTCCAGGCCCGCGAGGGCGTCAAGCTCTCCCCGATGCCGTTCTTCGTGAAGGCCGCCGCCCAGGCGCTCAAGGTCCACGCGGTCGTCAACGCGCGGATCAACGACGCCGAGGGTACCGTCACCTACTTCGACACCGAGAACATCGGTATCGCGGTGGACTCGGAGAAGGGTCTGATGACCCCGGTCATCAAGGGCGCGGGCGACCTCAACATCGCCGGCATCTCGAAGAAGACCGCCGAGCTGGCCACCAAGGTCCGCGACAGCAAGATCACCCCGGACGAGCTGTCCGGTGCCACCTTCACGATCAGCAACACCGGCTCGCGCGGTGCGCTCTTCGACACCGTGATCGTGCCGCCGAACCAGGTCGCCATCCTGGGCATCGGCGCCACCGTCAAGCGCCCGGTGGTCATCGAGGCCGACGGCGGCACCGCCATCGGCATCCGCGACATGGTCTACCTGTCGCTCTCCTACGACCACCGCCTGGTGGACGGCGCCGACGCCGCCCGCTACCTGGTCTCGGTCAAGGAGATCCTGGAGGCCGGCGAGTTCGAGGTCGAGCTCGGCCTCTGACCCCACCAGGTCCCCGCGGAACCCCGCGTACGGAACCCCGCGTCGTCCCCGGACGGCGCGGGGTTCCGCCGTTCCCGGCCCCCGGTCGTACCGAGTCGCGGGCATGAACCGAGTCGTGGCATGCGCGGACGCGGCCGAACGGGGATGCTGGAGCGGTGATGGACGAGACCGACTTCTGGCAGATCATCGACGAGACCCGGGAGGCCGCCGACGGCGACCCCGACGAGCAGGCCGACCTCCTGGTGGAACGGCTCCTCCAGCTGACCCCGGACGACGTGATCGACTTCGCCCGGCTGTTCCAGGCGCGCTTCGGGCGCGCCTACCGCTACGACCTCTGGGGTGCGGCCTACCTGCTGCTCGACGGCGCCTCCGACGACACCTTCGACTACTTCAGGTGCTGGCTGATCGGCCAGGGCCGGGAGGTCTTCGAGGGCGGGCTGACCGAGCCTGACGACCTGGCGGACCTGCTGCCCGAGTTCGACGAGGAGGAGGACGGCGAGGCCGAGGACCTCGGCTACGCGGCGGACGAGGCGTACGAGCGGCTGACCGGGCTGCCGCTGCCCGAGGTGGGCGGGCGGCAGGCCGACCGGCCGGCCGGGCCGGTGCTGGACTTCGACGACCCGGACGCCATGGCGAAGCGCTTCCCCAAGCTCTGGGAGCGGTACGGGGACTAGCCGCGCCCTGGGGACGTGTCAGGTGCTGCTGCCCGACGAGCTGTCCTGCTTGATGCCCTTGAGGATCTGGTCCAGCACCGAGACGTCCGGCGCGGCCGGGTTGTCGTCCACGCCGCCCTCCATGACCACGTAGCCGCCGCCCTTGGCCGGGAGGGCGACCAGCAGGACGTGGCCCTGGGTGCCGTCCGTGGTGCGGACGTGCCAGCGGGTGGCGTAGCCGAGCACGCCGGCCACGCTGACGTAGCCCGAGCCGGAGTCGGTGTGGGAGCTGATCCCGGAGAAGATCTGCCCGGCGTAGACGGGCATCTGGGCGTCCGCGGCCCCCTTCGGCGTGGAGCCCTGGATGGTGTCCTTCTCGACCGAGAACTGGCCGCGGATGCACTGGCTGCCGTCCGGGCAGGTGTAGCGGCCGGTGCCGAGGTAGACCGACGAGTGCGGCGGGCTGCTCGTCACCTCCCAGCCCTCGAAGACCGGCACCGTGATCGAGTGCTGCGCGTCGGGGACGGTGCTCTTGACCACCGGCAGGGGCTTGGGCGTGGGAGGGGGCACGATCGGGCTGGGGCTCGACGACGGACTGGGACTCGACGAGGGGCTGCTGCTCTGGGTCACGGTGACCGTGGGGTTCGGGGTCGGGTCCGCCTTCGGGTCGCCCCCGCCGCCGCCGAACGCGATCCCGGCGGCGATCCCGCCCACGGCCAGCACGCCGACCGCGATGCCGACGATCAGGCCGGTCTTCGGCTTGGGCGGGGGCGGCGGGTAGCCGGGGCCCGGGTAGCCGTAGCCCGCGCCCTGGGCGGGGTAGCCGCCCTGGGCCGGGGCCGGGTAGCCGCCCTGGGCCTGGGGTTGGGCCTGGTAGGCGTCCTGTCCCGGGTATCCGTAGGCCGGGGCCGCCGGTCCGCCCGGGTAGCCGTAGTCGGGCCGCTGGTCGGACGGCGCCCAGGGCTGGGTGGGGGCTTCGGCGAACCCGCCCGCGACGCCGCCCTGAAGCGGTCGTACCTCACTGGTCCAGGCGTTGCCGTCCCACCAGCGCTCGTGACCGGGGGTGCCGTCCGCACCCGGGACCGGGTACCACCCGGGAGGCGTCGAGTTGCTCACGGGCGAAACGGTACCCGGCGCGGCGGCGGGCCGGACAGCGCGGGACCGTCACGACTCTGCACCGCCGGGGAGACGGTGGACGGCCGCTTCCGCCGGGCCGGTCCCGCTGGCCGGCGAGCGGGCCCCGGCAGGCTCAGCCGGCCAGCCGGCGGGCCATCCAGACGTCGTCCACGTACTGCCCGTCGATCAGGAACTCCTCGGCCAGCGAGCCCTCGACGACGAAGCCGCAGCCCTCGTAGAGGCGGCGGGCCTGCGCGTTCCAGCCGAGCACCCGCAGGGTCATCCGGCGGGCGCCCTCGGCCCTGGCCGCCTCGCAGGCCGCCTCGACCAGGCGGCGGCCGATGCCCCGGCCGCGGACGGTGCCGTCGACGGCCAGGCCCTGGATCTGCCGCACGTGACGGTTGCTCGCCAGTGGAGTGGGCGGGACCTGGCGGACGTAGCCGACGATCCGGCCGTCCAGCACGGCCAGCAGGAACTGCCCCGGGGTGCGCCGCTCGTCGAAGAGCGGGTCCTCGACGGGCGGTCGCGGGGAGACGTCGGACCGGACGGACCAGGCCGCGTGGTTGAGGACGGCGAGCTCGCGCTCGTCCTCGCTCCGCGCCGTACGGATGATCAGATCGTCGTCAGGCATACGCGCCATGCTAGTGAGACGCGTCCGAACGTGACAGGCGGTCGGAAACGCGCGGGAGCTGCGAGGATGGGCGCATGCGCATCGCTGTCACGGGTTCCACGGGTCTGATCGGTTCGGCGCTCGTCCGCTCCCTGCTGGCGGACGGCCATGAGGTGGTCCGGCTGGTCCGGCACCGGTCGAAGACGGGCCCACGGCCGGACGGCAGCACCGCGATCGGCTGGAACCCGCTGCTCGGCGAGGTCGAGCGGGACGGGCTGACCGGCGTCCAGGCCGTGGTGCACCTGGCCGGCGCCGGGGTCGGCGACCGCCGCTGGACGGACTCCTACAAGCGGGAGATCCGGGAGAGCCGGGTGTACGGCACCGAGACGCTGGCGGTCGCGCTGGCCGGGCTCAAGGAGCCGCCGCAGGTGCTCGTGAGCGCCTCCGCGGTCGGCTGGTACGGGCAGACCGGCGACCGGGTGATCGACGAGGACTCGCCCGCCGGTGACGACTTCCTGGCCGAGGTCTGCCGGGAGTGGGAGGACGCCGCCCGGCCGGCCGAGCGGGCCGGGATCCGGGTCGTCCACCCGCGCACCGGGATGGTGCTCTCCACCAGCGGCGGGGCGGGCGGGCGGCTGTTCCCGCTGTTCAAGCTCGGCCTCGGCGGGCGGCTCGGCGACGGACGGCAGTACTGGAGCTTCATCTCGCTGCACGACGAGGTGGCCGCGCTGCGGTTCCTGATCGACCACGACGACCTCTCCGGCGCCTTCAACCTCACCGCGCCGAACCCCGCGACCAACGCCGAGCTGACCACCGCGCTCGGCCGGGCGCTGCGGCGGCCGACGCCGTTCCCGGTGCCGGAGGCGGTGCTCAGGGCGGTGCTGGGCGAGCTGGCGGTCGAGGTGGTCGGCAGCCACCGGGTGGTGCCGCGGCGGCTGCTGGACGCGGGCTTCCGCTTCACCCACCCGGACGTGTACTCGGCGGTGCTCGCGGCGATGTGACGGGGCGGGTGGGGCCGGGCGCCCGGGGCGGGTGGGCGAGCTGCCCGGCCGTGGGTGCCGACCATGGGTGCCGACCGGGCGGGCGCGCGGGGTGCTGCGCGCGCGGGGCGGGTTGGCGCGCGTGCGGGTGGTGCGCGACCGTGCGTACTCCGACTACGGCATTCGCCCTGGCCAGGGGCATATGCCGAGCGTGGCTGAAGGGGGCCCGGGAAGGGGGCGCACGGGAGCACGCGACGGGCGCGTCGCACGCCCCCGGTGACCGTACGCGCCCGCCGACCCCCGAACCCGGCCGCCACGGCGCACTGTCCGTGACCGGCGTCCTGCCCGGTGCCGCACAACCCGCCCTTCCCCTCGGATCCGGTCCGACGCGCTTGTCTGATGCTCACACTGACTGGGCATCACCCTCCACGGACCGTGTCCCGGCACCCCGCTGCCTGCGTCGGCCGGAGCCCCGGGACCAGGGAGGGAGCACGCCAGTGCCCACGTACGACTTCACCCGCCGTGCCCGTCGGACGTCCGACCCGGACGTCGTCGTGGTCGGTGCCGGACTCGCCGGCCTGGCCGCCGCCCGCGCGCTCACCGGCCACGGCCTCGCCGTTCAGGTCCTGGAGAGCACCGACCGGATCGGCGGCCGGATGGCCACCCGCGAGCAGGACGGATTCCGGCTCGACGACGGCAGCCACCTGCTGAACACCGCCTTCCCCGAGCTGCGCCGCACGCTCGACCTCGACCGCCTCGACCTGCGCCCGCTCGCGCCCGGCGTACTGGTGCACAGCGCCGGCCGCCGGTACCGCGCCGGGGACCCCCAGCTCACCGTCGCCCGGCACGCCACCACCCGGGCCCCGCTCGGCAGTCCGCTGGACAAGGCCCGGCTGGCCGGTTGGCTCGGCCGGCTCGCCACCACCCCGGTCGGCCGGCTCCAGGCCAGGCCGGAGACCACCGCCGCCCGCGCGCTGGCCGGCCACGGCCTCGCCCCGCGCACCGTGGACGGCTTCCTGCGCCCGCTGCTCAGCGCGCTGCTCTCCGATCCGGCGCTCGGCACCAGCAGCCGGATCGCCGACCTGGTGCTGCGCTCGTACGCGCGCGGCCGCCTCTGTCTGCCCGCCGGCGGCATCGCGGCGGTACCGGCCCAGCTGGCCGCCGCCCTGCCCGCCGGCACCGTCCGCACCCGGATCCAGGTCGGCTCGATCGCCGCGGACGGCGTGGAGACCCTCGCGCACGGGCGGATCGGCGCCCAGGCCGTGATCGTCGCCACCGACGCCCGCTCCGCCGCCGAACTGCTGCCCGGGCTACGGCTGCCGGACTTCCACTCCGTCACGACCTTCTACCACGCGGCCGACCGCGCCCCGCTGGGCGAGGCCGTCCTGCTGCTCGACGGCGACCGGCCGAACGGGCACCCGCCACTGGTCTCGCACTCGCTGGTGCTCAGCGAGCTGCACCCGTCCTACGCCCCGGCCGGCCAGGCGCTGGTCGCCACCACCGTGCTCGGGCGGCGCACCTTCGACGCGAGCGGCCCGGCCGGGCTGGAACCGGCCGTCCGGACCCGGCTGGCCGCGCTGTACGGCACCTCGACGACGGGGTGGCAGTTCCTCGGCGTGCGGCACGTCCCGGACGCGCTGCCCGCCATGCCGCCGCCGCACAACCCCCGGCGTCCGGTACGGCTGCTGGCCGGGCTGTACGTCGCCGGGGACCACCGGGACACCAGCACCGTGCAGGGCGCGCTGGTCTCCGGGCGGCGGGCGGCAGAGGCGGTGCTGCGCGACCTCGGCGTCCCGGTCGACGCCAGGGAGGCCGAGGCGGCGGCCTGACGGTCCCGGTCCGCGGCCGGCAGGCCGCTGCCGGCACGTCGAGGCCTCCCCCCACACCAGCGGTCTGCCGGGGTGACAGACCGACGGCGTGCCGGGACGCCGACGCGCCCGTTCCGCCTGTTCCGACCGTTCCGCCTTCCGATCGGTCCGTCTGTTCCGACCGTTCCGCCTTCCGATCGGTCCGTCTGTTCCGATCGGTCTGACCGTTCATCGGATGATTCCGACCACTCGGCCGGTCGCGCGGTGAGCGCCACCGCCCAGCGACCGGCCCTGATCCCGATCCCCGCCGCAGCCGTGGCCGCCCCGCTGCTCGCCGACCGGCTGCCGCGGTGGGTCGTCGTACCCGACCACCGTCCCGACCGCGGTCCCGACCGCCTTCCCGACCCGCCTTCCGACCGTCGTGTCCGGGATCGCGCTCGGCTCCTGACCGGCCGGGACGTACCGGGCCGGGGCACGTCGACGACCCGGCCGGCTCCGGAACCGGTTCCGGCACGCCGCGCGGCGGCCCGCTGGAAACGGGCGGGCACCGCGTGGCCGGTCCCGGTGGCAGTGGTGCTCGACGCCGAGCGGCCGAGGGCCGGGCCCCGCGCACCCGGCCGCTCAGATCACCCCCGCCTGCCTGGCCGTCTCCTCGAAGGCGCGGGCCACCGGGCTGCCGCGGTACGGGGTGAGGCGGCGGTGGAAGTCCCGGACGTACTCCAGCGAGCGGGCCGAGCGCATCTCCCCCGCCGCCCGCAGCGCGTCGGTGGCCATGGTGCAGGCCTCGTCGAGGTCCCCCATGCCGAGCCTGGCGGTGGCGAGCACCAGGCGGCAGAAGATCCGGCTGCGGGCGTAGGCGGGCGAGCGCAGCCGCAGCGACTTCTCGGCGTGCTGCGCGGCCGTCCGCCACTGCTGGAGGTCGCGGTAGCAGTGGGCGAACTCGTCGGAGAGCTGGGCCTCGTCGAAGTAGCGCGCCCAGGAGGGCAGTTCGTCGCCGGACCGGGCCGCGGCCAGGGAGCGTTCGGCGCGCACCAGGGCGGTGGTGCAGGACCGCACGTCGCCCAGCAGGCCGTGGCCGCGGGCCTCGGCGGCGTGCATCAGCGACTGGACCACCGGCGGCACGGCGGTGCCCACGCCCTGCTGGGCGACCCGGGCGAGCTGGACCGCCTCCCGGCCGTGGCCGAGGTGGACGGCCTGCTGGCTCATCGTCACCAGCACGTAGCCGCCGAGCGCGCGGTCCCCGGCGGCCTGGGAGAGGCGCAGCGCCTGGACGAAGTAGCGCTGGGCGAGGCCGTGCGCGGCGATGTCGAAGGACGTCCAGCCCGCCAGTCTGGTGAGGTCGGCGACCGCCCCGAACAGGGCCCGGCCGATCTGCTCGCCGTAGCGGCCGCGCAGCATCGGCTCGGCCTCGCTCTCCAGGTAGCGGACCAGCGCCTGGCGGGCGTGGCCGCCGCCGTAGGCGTGGTCGAGCGCCCGGAAGAGGTCGCCGACGGCGCGGATGGCGGCGATGTCGCCGCGGCCGACCCGCAGGGTGGGCCGGGACTCGCGGGCCTGGTCGGTGTAGGCCGGCTCGACCGCGACCGGCGGGCGGCGGCTCTGGATCGGCACCCGGCCGATGGTGGGGGCGGTGCCGGTGGTCCCCGCCGTGCTGCGGGCGGTGGGGGCACCGGGGGCGCCGACGGCCGGGCCGCGCGCCGGGCCCATGGGGGACGCGCCGGGCGCACCCGGCGCCGGGGCGCCGGTGATGGCCGCGGAGGTGGCGCTGCCGGACGGCGGCCCGGCGGCGTCCGGCCTGACCAGGGTGGAGCCGTCCCGCGCGACCCGCTCGTCGGTGCGGCCGATCAGCCAGTCCCGGCTGGGGACGACCAGGCCGGCCGGGGTGAAGGCGATCCGGCGCAGCTCGGACTGCGGGCCGTTGTCCTTGCGCCACATGCTCGCCACGATGTCCACCGCCTCCTGCGGCGTCTCGGCGAACTCCAGGCCGGCGTAGACCGGGGCGCAGGCGTCCAGGCCGAGGTCCTGGGCGGTGAGGCGGCGGCCGAGCCGGCGGGTGAAGACCTCGGCGATCAGCGCCGGGGTGGCGCCGCGCGGCTGCTGGCCGCGCAGCCAGCGGGTGACCGAGGTCTTGTCGTAGCGCAGGTCGAGGCCGTGCTCCAGGCCCAGTTGGTCGACCCGGCGGGCGAGGCCGGCGTGCGAGAAGCCGGCCTCCTCGATCAGCGCCGCGAGCTGACCGTTCTGCGGGGCCGGGCCGGAGTGGCCGGGGCCGCGGGCCGAGGCGGGCGCGGACGCGACGGGGTTCTCGTGCCGTTCAGGTGTGGCCTGCACGGGCAGCCGCAGGTCGTCGGCGCCCGGGGCGTCGGCGGCCAGCGTGTCGGCGGTCAGGGCGTCGGGGGCGTCCGGAAGGGTCCGGCCGACCGGACCTCGGTGCTGGCCGAGCGGGTCGAGCGGTCCGTACGCCGGGCTGTCGGTTGCAGGCCGTTGGGGCATGTCTGTCAACACCTCTCGGACGTCGCACCTGGCCTCACCAGCACTTCGGCGGCCTGGGGCGGCGCCCCCTGTCGGGAATCGGCGTGAATGTAGCGAGCATTCGGGCGCTATGGGTGGATCTGACCGAGCAATCCACCGAACGGGTGAAGCAACCGCGCCCATTGTGGGGAAGCGCGCTCACGTTGGGTTTGGTCATCCGCAGCCGAACCGTCAGCCGATCGACCGGTCGATCCACCGTTCGGACCCCGCGCCGTTCTCATGGCTGACAACACCACAGCCCAACGGGATGCTGTGGCGGTCCGCCACATGGGAGCGGGGCCGCCGGATTCCTACCGTTCTCGGCCATGGACACCTCTACTGCCCGCCCGCTCGCCGGCCGCACGGCCATGGTCACCGGGGCCGCCTCGGGCATCGGCCGGGCCTGCGCCGAGGCCCTCGCCGCCGCCGGCGCCCGGGTCTACGTCGTCGACCTCGCGGCCGACCCGGCCGAGGAGCTCGCCGAGCGGATCGGCGGCCGCGCGATCGTCACCGACCTCGCCGACCCCGGGGCCGTGGACGCCCTGCCGGACGACGCTGACATCGTCGTCAACAACGCCGGCCTCCAGCACGTCGCGCCCGTACACGAGTTCCCGCCGGACCGCTTCACCCTCATCCAGCGCGTCATGGTCGAGGCCCCGTTCCGCATCCTGCGCCGCACCCTGCCGCACATGTACGAGCAGGGGTGGGGCCGGGTCGTCAACGTCTCCTCCGTCCACGGGCTGCGCGCCAGCGCCTTCAAGTCCGCGTACGTCACCGCGAAGCACGCCCTGGAGGGCCTGAGCAAGACCGTCGCGCTGGAGGGCGCTCCGTACGGCGTCACCAGCAACTGCATCAACCCCGGCTACGTCCGGACCCCCCTGGTGGAGAAGCAGATCGCCGCCCAGGCGCTCGCCCACGGCATCCACGAGGACGAGGTGGTCGAGCGGATCATGCTCGACCGCACCGCCGTGAAGCGCCTGATCGAGCCCGACGAGGTCGCTCAGCTGGCCCTCTGGCTCTGCTCCCCCGCCGCCTCCTACATCACCGGCGCCAGCCTCCCCGTCGACGGCGGATGGACGGCGCACTGAGCGGGGAGCGCTCCGGGATCCGACCGGCCCGCTCATAGGGCGGACAGGCACATTCGACCCCGGGACTGTGTGGGCCACCCACATAGTCCCGGGGTCCGGTGCTTCCTACCTTGTGGCGACATCGTCTCCCCCTGGTTCTGGAAGTGGTGGCCATGAACGCCTCTGCGCGAGGTACGACGGCGAGCAGCTCACTCCCGAGAGTGGTAGCCGCGAGCCTGATCGGCACGACCATCGAGTGGTACGACTACTTCCTGTACGGCACGGCGGCGGCGCTGGTGTTCGGGAAGCTGTTCTTCCCGCACAGCGACCCGCTGACGGGGACCCTGCTGTCCTTCCTGACCTACGCGATCGGGTTCGCCGCGCGGCCGCTCGGGGCGCTGGTGTTCGGGCACTTCGGGGACCGGGTCGGGCGCAAGCGCCTGCTGGTGGTGAGCCTGCTGCTGATGGGCGGGTCGACCACCGCGATCGGGCTGCTGCCGACGTACGACTCGATCGGGGCCGCGGCGCCGGTGCTGCTGACGGCGCTGCGGCTGGTGCAGGGCTTCGCGCTCGGCGGCGAGTGGGGCGGCGCCGTCCTGCTGGTGTCGGAGCACGGGGACCAGCGGCGGCGCGGGTTCTGGGCGTCCTGGCCGCAGGGCGGGGCACCGGCCGGGAACCTGCTGGCGGCGGGGGTGCTGTCGCTGCTGACGACGGTGCAGTCGGACGCGCAGTTCCTCGCGTGGGGCTGGCGGGTGCCGTTCCTGCTGTCGGCGGTGCTGGTCGTGGTCGGGTTGTGGATCCGGCTCGCGGTGGACGAGTCGCCGCTGTTCAAGCAGGCGCTGGCGGCGAAGCAGAAGCGGGAGAAGGAGCGGAGGAGCGCCGAACGGCCGCCGCTGGTCGAGGTGTTGCGGAACCACTGGCGGGAGGTGCTGGTGGCCATGGGCGCGCGGATGGCGGAGAACATCTCCTACTACGTGATGACGACCTTCGTGCTCACCTACGCCGTCACCCACGCGCACTTCTCCAAGCAGACCGCGCTGAACGCCGTCCTGATCGCCTCCGCGATCCAGTTCGCGCTGATCCCGCTGTTCGGCGCGCTGTCCGACCGGGTCGGGCGCAAGCCGGTGTACCTGGTGGGCGCGGTCGGGGTGGGCGTCTGGGCCTTCGTCTTCTTCGGCATGATCGACACCGGGTCCTTCGGCTCGCTGGTCGCCGCCGTGACCGTCGGCCTGGTCTTCCACAGCGCCATGTACGCGCCCCAGGCCGCCTTCTTCTCCGAGCTGTTCGCGACCCGGATGCGCTACTCGGGAGCCTCGATCGGGGCCCAGTTCTCCTCGGTGGCGGCCGGCGCCCCGGCGCCGCTGATCGCCACCGCGCTGCTCAAGGACTACGGCAGCGCCACCCCCATCGCGGTGTACGTGGCCATCGCGGCGGCGATCACCGTGCTGGCGGTGCTCTGCGGCCGGGAGACCAGGGGCCTGGACCTCGCGGAGGTCGCGGAGGACGCGCCGGACGCCGGGACCGCGGGAGCGGACGGGCAGCACGGCCAGGAGGCGGACGCCGCCTCCACCGGGAAGCCCGCCGTCGCCTGAGCCCGGAGCCCGCCGGGAAGCCCGCCGTCGCCCGAGTCCCGAGCCCGCCGGGAAGCCCGCCGTCGCCCGAGTCCCGAGCCGGTACGATCGCGCTCTCTCGGAACCGACGGAACCGACGCCGATTGGCAGCACGCACCATGAACCACCCTCACGAAAGCGCCGCGCCCGCGCTGCGGCGGCTGCTCGACCTGCTCGCCTCCGGCGCCGCCACCGAGGACTTCGCCGACGTGCTGGCCGACGCCCGCCGCCGCGGTGCGTCGGCCGCCGTCCTCGCCGAGATCGACGACGCCACCTGGCAGGCCCTGCGGGTCCACCGCACCCTGCGTCAACACCGGCGCCGCGAGGCGGAGTTGACGGCCCTTTTCGACACCGCCGGGGACCTCGCCGCGTCCCGGGACCTGGACACCGTGCTCCAGGCGATCGTCCGCCGGGCCCGGATGCTGCTCGGCACCGACACCGCGTACCTGACCCTGCCGGACGAGGCCGCCGGCGACACCTACATGCGGGTCACCGACGGCTCGGTCTCCGTCCTCTTCCAGACCCTGCGGCTCAGCCTCGGCCACGGACTGGGCGGGCTGGTCGCCCAGACCGCCCGCCCGTACGCCACCCCCGACTACCGCGCCGACGAACGCTTCCACCACACCGGCACGATCGACGCGGGCGTCCTCGACGAGGGCCTGGTGGCGATCATCGGGGTGCCACTGCTGATCGGCGGGCGGGTCATCGGCGTCCTGTTCGCCGCCGACCGCACACCGCGCGCCTTCTCCCCCGACGAGGTCGCGCTGCTCTGGTCGCTGGCCGCGCACGCCGCGATCGCCCTGGACACCGCCAAGTCGCTGGCCGACACCCGGGCCGCGCTCGCCGAGCTGAACGCCGCCAACGAGCTGGTCCGGGCCCACTCCGCCGCCGTCCAGCGCGCCGAGCAGGCCCACGACCGGCTCACCGACCTGGTGCTGCGCGGCGCCGAGGTCCCGGACGTCGCCGCCGCCGTCGCCGTCCTGCTGGGCGGCGAGATAGCCGTCCTGGACGCCGAGGGCGAGCCGCTGGCCGGACGCTCCGCACCCGCCGCGGAACTGACCGCCGCGGTCGCCGCCTCCCGGGCCGAGGGCCGGTCCGTACGGCACGGCGACCAGTGGGTCTGCGCGGTGCTCGCCGGACACGACGCGATCGGCACCATGGTGCTGCGCGGCCGGCCCGACCTGGACGACGCCGACCGGCGGCTGTTCGAGCGGGCCACTGTGGTCACCGCGCTGCTCCTGCTGCTGCGCCGCTCGGTCGCCGAGACCGAGAACCGGGTCCGCGGCGAACTGCTCACCGACCTGCTGACCGCGCCCGAGCGCGACCCGGCCGGGCTCACCGCGCGCGGCCGCCGGCTCGGCGTCGACCTCGCCCGGCCGCACCTGGTGCTGGTCGCGGAGCCGGCCGACGGGAAGGACGACGACCGGGGACGGCTGGCGGGCGCCGCCCGGCGCTACCTGTTCGGCTCGCGGGGCGTCAGCGCCGAGCACGCCGAGACGGTGGTGCTGCTGGTGCCCGCCGAGAACGGCGGCGCCGGTGGCACCGGGGGCACCGGCGATCCCGAGGAGACCGCCAGGCAGGCCGCCGAGCGGCTGGCCCGGCTGGCCGGGTTCCCGGTCACCGTCGGTGCCGGCCGCCCCGCCGCGGGACCGTCCGCGCTCGCCGCCTCGTACGGCGAGGGCCTGCGCTGCGTCCGCGCGCTGCGGGTGCTCGGCCGGGCCGGGGAGGGCGCCTCGGCCCGCGCGCTCGGCTTCCTCGGCGTCCTGCTCGGCGACGGCCACGACGTGGACGGCTTCGTCGGCGCGACGCTCGGCCCGCTGCTGGCGTACGACGCCCGGCGCGGCACCGAGCTGGTCCGCACCCTGCGCACCTACTTCGACTGCGGCGGCAGCCTGACCCGGGCCAAGGACGAGCTGCACGTCCACGTGAACACCGTGGTCCAGCGGCTGGACCGGGTCGAGGCGCTGCTCGGACGGGACTGGAACCACCCGGAGCGGTCGCTGGAGCTCCAGCTCGCGCTGCGGCTCCAGCTGCTCGCGGGCTGAGCGGGGCGGGGCCGGGCGGGGCGTCCGCTCGGGGCCGGACGGGGCCGGATCGGGCGGGGCGGCTGCCCACGGGCGGCCGAAGGGGTCCCGCCGGGCTGGGCGTACAGTGGCGAGGTTGGTCTCGAACGCCTGGCAAGGAGCGGCAGCGGTGAGCGAGAACGTGCGTTTTGTCCACATGGGCATAGGTGAGCGGACGGTGCCCTACCAGGAGGCCTGGGAGGAGCAGCAGCGGCTGCACGCGCTGCGGGTCGCGGACGAGATCCCCGACACCGTCCTGCTCCTGGAGCACCAGTCGGTGTACACCATGGGCAAGCGCACCAACCCCGCCGACCTGCCGCTGGACGGCACCCCGGTGGTGGAGGTCAACCGCGGCGGGGAGATCACCTGGCACGGCCCCGGCCAGCTGGTCGGCTACCCGATCGTCAAGCTGCCCGACCCGATCGACGTCATCGCCTACGTCCGCCGGCTGGAGGAGGCGCTGATCCGCACCGCGGGCGGGTTCGGCATCGACACCGCCCGGGTCGAGGGCCGCAGCGGGGTCTGGGTGCTGGGCGAGTCCATCCCGGACGCCGTGGTGGACCCGGCGCAGGTGGTGGACATCGGCAGGCTGACCCTGCGGATGGGCCTGCCACTGGGCATCGACCCGCGGCTGGCCGGCCCCGAGTACGCGCCCTCCAACGCCGGCCAGCGCGGTGACGACCGCAAGCTCGCCGCGATCGGCGTGCGGGTCGCCCGCGGGGTGACCATGCACGGCTTCGCGCTCAACTGCGCCCCGGACATGACCTGGTTCGACAAGATCGTGCCGTGCGGCATCCGGGACGCGGGCGTGGCCTCGCTCACCGGCGAGCTGAAGCGCGAGCTGTCCGTCGCCGAGGCCGCGCCGGTGGTCGAACGGCACCTGGCCGACGTCCTCGCCGAACTGCCGGAGCCGGCGCTCAGCCGCTGAGCACCTCCCGTCCCGCCCGCCCGGCGGCCGCCGGAGATCACGGCGGCCACCGGGAATCTACCGACCGGTAGCCGTGTTGCCCTGCGATTGCAGGGCGGCAGGCCCGGCGAAGGCCCCACAACCACAGGCGTACCCTGGGGGTACCCCGTCTAGTTCTAGGAGTCGCACGTGTCCGCTGTCGCGCCCGACGGCAGGAAGCTGCTCCGCCTGGAGGTCCGCAACAGCGAGACCCCCATCGAGCGGAAGCCCGAGTGGATCAAGACCCGCGCGAAGATGGGGCCGGAGTACAACGCCCTCCAGTCGCTGGTGAAGAAGGAGGGGCTGCACACGGTCTGCCAGGAGGCCGGCTGCCCCAACATCTTCGAGTGCTGGGAGGACCGCGAGGCGACCTTCCTCATCGGTGGCGACCAGTGCACCCGCCGCTGCGACTTCTGTCAGATCGACACCGGCAAGCCCGCCGAGTTCGACCGCGACGAGCCGCGCCGGGTCGCCGAGTCCATCGTCACCATGGACCTCAACTACGCCACCATCACCGGCGTCGCCCGCGACGACCTGGCGGACGGCGGCTCCTGGCTGTACGCCGAGACGGTGCGCCAGGTGCACGCGTTGACCGCGGGCCGCGAGGCCGGCCGCACCGGCGTCGAGCTGCTCATCCCCGACTTCAACGCGGTGCCCGAGCAGCTGGCCGAGGTCTTCTCCTCCCGCCCCGAGGTGCTCGCCCACAACGTCGAGACGGTGCCGCGGATCTTCAAGCGGATCCGCCCGGCGTTCCGCTACGAGCGCTCGCTGGACGTCATCACCCAGGCCCGCGCGGCCGGGCTGGTGACCAAGTCCAACCTGATCCTGGGCATGGGCGAGACCCGCGAGGAGGTCAGCCAGGCGCTGGCCGACCTGGTCGGCGCCGGCTGCGAGCTGATCACCATCACCCAGTACCTGCGTCCCTCGCTGCGCCACCACCCGGTGGAGCGCTGGGTGAAGCCGCAGGAGTTCGTCGAGCTCCAGCAGGAGGCCGAGGAGCTGGGCTTCGCGGGCGTCATGTCGGGCCCGCTGGTGCGTTCCTCGTACCGGGCCGGCCGACTGTACCGGCAGGCGCTGGAGCGGCGCGCGCAGGCGGCTGTCTGACGGCCGGCGGTCGGTTTCAGGCCATGGAAGGGCGGAGCGACTGCTCCGCCCTTCCGGTTTTCACCACGCTTTGACTGCCTGGTCACGGACTGGTAACACGGGGTGGGGACTCTGGACGCCTGATGGGCGTTCGATTCTTCTCGGCCATCACAGCCAGGAGAGGAGCTGTTCGGCATGGGGATGCGGATCCGGTCGGTGGGGGTGGCGCTGCGGTTCGCCGAGAGCGTCCTGCTCGCTCCCGGCCAGCGGCACGCACGGCGCAACGCCTGGGCGGCGGTGTGCGAGAACCGCAGGTACGCGGCGGACCGCCGGCACGACGAGGCGGTGGCGGTGTCGGGGTCGTCCGGGGTGTCCGGACCGGCCGGGACACGGCCGTAGGTGCGGCCGTAGGTGCGGCTGCCAGTGCGGCCACGGGGCGGGCCGTCCGCGCGGCGGTGACGCTTCGGCGTCGGCGATGGCCCCGGCGTCGCTCTGTGCGACGGTGTGCGGGCGCTCGGGTCACGGTTGGGGCGAACGGGTACCCGGGCTTGGATATCCCGTACCCGTGCCACGTACCATGAGCGTTATGGCGAGGGAAACATCCGAGAACCCCGGACGGCTGAAGCAGATCCGTCTGGCGTACACCATGACCAAGAAGGTCGACACCAAGATCGGCCTGATCATCGCCGGCGTCGGCCTGCTGACCTTCGGCGTGTTCCTCGCCATCGGCTTCGCGATCGAGCACCCCGTCTACCTGGGCATCCTGGGCTTCATCGTGGCCGTGCTGGCCATGGCGATCGTCTTCGGGCGCCGGGCCGAGCGCGCCGCGTTCGGACAGATGGAGGGGCAGCCGGGGGCCGTGGCGGCGGTGCTGGACAACATCCGGCGCGGCTGGAGCTCCAGCACGACGCCGGTGGCGGTCACCCGCAACCAGGACGCGGTCTACCGTGCCGTGGGCCGGGCCGGCATCGCGCTGATCGGCGAGGGCAACCCGAACCGGGTCCGCCAGCTGCTGGCCTCCGAGAAGAAGAAGATGGCCCGTGTGGTCGGCGACGTGCCGGTGCACGACATCGTGGTGGGCACCGGCGAGGGCGAGATCCCGCTGAAGAAGCTCCAGGTCCACCTGATGCGCCTGCCCCGCGCCATCACCGCCGCCCAGGTCACCGAGACCAACGACCGCCTGCGCGCGCTGGGCGACCTGCTCTCCAAGGCGCCGATCCCCAAGGGTCCGATGCCGAAGGGCGCCCGGATGCCCAAGGGCGGCCAGGCCCGCTGACCCTCCCTCCCCTGACGACAACGGCCCCGCCGCGGAAGCTCCGCGGCGGGGCCGTTCTGTGTCCTACGGGACCGGCGTGATCGCATGGGGCCGGGATGGTCCTACGGGAACCGGGGGGTACGGGCCTGGGGTGGCCGCACCGACCCGGGCGCTAGATCCGGACCTCGACGGTGCCGACCGCCTTGTCGTGCAGGCCGCGGGTGTCGCGGTCCCAGACCAGCGGCGGCACCACCAGGCAGAGCAGCAGGGTGCGCAGCAGGACCTGCGGGATGGTCGCCCGCCTGCCGTCCAGCCGGACCACCCGGAGGCCGAACAGCCGCTTGCCGACCGTCGTGCCGGTGGTGGCCAGCAGCAGGGCCGCGACCAGGAAGAACAGCGGGCTGGTCCACAGGTTGGCCTCGGCCTGGTCGCCGCGGGCGATCAGCCCGTACGAGATCAGGGCGACCAGCCACCCGTCCACGAACAGGGCGCCGATCCGCCGGCCGGGGCCGGCGATCGAGCCGGGGCCCTCCTTGGGCAGCCCGAGGCGCTCGCCGCGGTAGCCGAAGTCGGCGCCCAACTTCTCGGCGGCCGCCCGGGGGCCGTCGATCCACGATCCCAACGCTTCTCTGGTGTCCACGAATCCACACTAACCGGGCTGACGGCGTGCACCCCCACCGGCTCCCCTCCGGCCGGGGCAGCACCCCCCGACCGGGTGAACCGTCGTTCCCGGGCTTTCCAAGTGGTCCAGACCACTTGCGGAAGGACGCCCAGCTCGGCGAGGCGATTTGTACAGGCCCGTCCATCTTTGCCACCCGTGCGGCGGCCGTGGTTAACATCTAGGAAACGACCGGGTCACCGGCTGGAAACGACCCATTCCTATGGTGAGCCAAATTCGCACCGAGGAGGATGGATGTTCAACAACGCCGCCGAAGTGAAGCAGTACATCCAGGACAACGACGTCAAGTTCGTCGACGTCCGCTTCTGCGACCTGCCGGGCGTCTTGCAGCACTTCTCCGTACCCGCGGCGACCTTCGATCCGTCCGAGATCCTGATGTTCGACGGCTCGTCGATCCGCGGCTTCCAGGCCATCCACGAGTCCGACATGGCTCTGGTGCCGGACCTCGCCACGGCCCGCCTCGACCCCTTCCGGGCCGAGAAGCACCTCAACATCAACTTCTTCATCCAGGACCCGGTCACCGGCGAGGCGTACAGCCGCGACCCGCGCAACGTCGCCAAGAAGGCCGAGGCCTACCTCGCCTCCTCCGGCATCGCCGACACCGCGTTCTTCGGGCCCGAGGCCGAGTTCTACGTCTTCGACTCGGTCCGCTTCGAGACCAGCGCCAACGCGTCCTTCTACCACATCGACTCGGAGGCCGGCGCCTGGAACAGCGGCGCCGCCGAGGGCGACGTGCGCGGCTACAAGGTCAAGTACAAGGGCGGGTACTTCCCCGTCCCTCCGGTCGACCACTTCGCCGACCTGCGCGCCGAGATGTCGCTGGAACTCGCCGCGGCCGGGCTGGAGGTCGAACGCCAGCACCACGAGGTCGGCACGGCCGGCCAGGCCGAGATCAACTACAAGTTCAACACCCTGCTGCACGCCGCCGACGACCTGATGCTGTTCAAGTACATCATCAAGAACGTCGCCTGGCGGAACGGCAAGACCGCCACCTTCATGCCCAAGCCGATCTTCGGCGACAACGGCTCGGGCATGCACGTCCACCAGTCGCTGTGGACCGAGGGCTCGCCGCTCTTCTACGACGAGCAGGGCTACGCCGGGCTCTCCGACACCGCCCGCTACTACATCGGCGGACTGCTGCGGCACGCCCCCTCGCTGCTGGCCTTCACCAACCCCTCGGTGAACTCCTACCACCGCCTGGTGCCGGGCTTCGAGGCGCCGGTCAACCTGGTCTACTCGCAGCGCAACCGCTCGGCCGCGATCCGCATCCCGATCACCGGCTCCAACGCCAAGGCCAAGCGCATCGAGTTCCGCGCGCCGGACCCGTCCTCCAACCCCTACCTGGCCTTCTCCGCCATGCTGATGGCCGGCATCGACGGCATCCGCAACAAGATCGAGCCGCTGGAGCCCGTCGACAAGGACCTCTACGAGCTGGCCCCCGAGGAGCACGCCAACGTCCCCCAGGTCCCGTCCTCCCTCCCCGCCGTCCTGGAGGCCCTGGAAGCCGACCACGAGTACCTCCTCGCGGGCAACGTCTTCACCCCGGACCTGATCGAGACCTGGATCGACTTCAAGCGCACCAACGAGATCGCCCCGATCGCCCTCCGGCCCCACCCGCACGAGTTCGAGCTGTACTACGACCTGTAGAGGGCCTCCGACCTGCGGGAACGCAGGTCGGTCTCTCAACGTTTCCGCAGGTCAGCACCTCGCTGACCTGCGGAAACGCCGGCTGCCGACTCGCGCCGAATGCCCTGGGCTCGCCGTGTGGAATGAGAGTGTCGCGACGCTGCCCGGTTTCGAGCCGTTCCGCGCGGTCCCGCCGAGCGGGAACGCAGCGCGTCTCTAGTCCGCGGCCAGCGCGGACAGGATGCCGAGGCGAGCCGCCCGCACAGCCGGGGTCAGCGCCGCGAGGACGCCGGCGATCACGGCAGCCGCCGCCAGTTCCGCAAGGGTGATCCAGGGCACTGACAGGATGGTTTGCCCCTCGCCCGCCATTCGATGGAGGGCGATCCCCCAAGCGATGCCGAGCGACAGTCCTGACAGAGCCCCCAAGGCAGTGATCACGACCGACTCCAAGCGGACCATGCGGCGGACTTCGCGGCGTGAGGCGCCGACCGCGCGCAGCATGCCGATCTCGCGCGTCCGTTCCCCGACCGACATGGCCATCGTGTTGGCCACGCCCAGCACCGCGATGACGACCGCGAGGGTCAGGAGCCCGTACGCCATCGAGAGCATCCGGTCGGCGCTGTTTCGGACGGATGCCTTGTAGGCCGCCCGGTCCTGCACGGCCAGCTGCGGATACCCGGCCAGCGCCGTGGTGAGCGCCTTCCCGACCGCTGTCGGGTCCGCGCCGCGGGCCGCGAAGGCGAACAGGGTGGTGTCGGAGGCGGTGGGAGCCAGGGTGGACAGGACGTCGAATCCGACACTGGGCGCGAGTCGTACCCGGCCCATCGACATGCCGGGCGGTTCTTGGCGTTGAACGGCGCCGATCGTCAGGGTCACCGGGCGGCTGCCCGGTCCGGCGAGGGTGACGTGGTCGCCGATGCCGACGCCGAGTCGCTCGGCCATGGCGTCCACGAGGACGATCCGGCCGTGGGCGAGCGCGGCCTGCGGGTCGCCCGCTGGGTAGGTCTCGTGCATCGCGGTGGGGAAACCGGGCTCGTCGCCGTAGACGGTGGTGGACAGCGTGGTCGCTCCGGCGGTGAGCGTGGCCCTGGTGACCCGTTCCCTGACGATCTCGCCGATTCCCGGTACGCGCCGCGCCGCCTCGGCGGCCTCGGGCCCGAACTGCGCCTGCGAGTGCTGTCCGCTGACGATGAAGTCCGCGCCGAGCATCCGGTCGGTGCGAGCCGCCATGGAGTCCGAGGCGGAGGCCGCCGAGACGGCCATCGCCGTTGCCACGCAGATGCCGATCATCAGCGCGGCAGAGGTGGCGGCAGTGCGGCGCGGGTTGCGCAGCGTGTTCCCGGCGGCGATCGCGCCGATCGGCCCGAAGAGCCGCGGGAAGGCGGCCGTCAGGACCGGGACGACGCCGCGGACGAGAGCGGGCCCGAGCGGGAAGAAGGCGATCAGGGTCAGGATCATGCCCGGCGCCGTCGCGGCATGGCCCGCGATCAGCAGACCGGCCCCGGCCAGCAGCAGCGCCGCGCCGGTCAGCGTGCGGCCCCGGCCGGGCCGGGTGCTCGGCGCGGCCGCCTCGCGGAGAGCGGCCATCGGCGGGATGCGTCCCGCACGCCGCGCCGGGATCACTCCGGCGGCCAGCGTGGCCACGGTGCCGACGGCGTAGCCGACCAGCACGGCGTCGGGCCCGACGACCAGCGAGGTCGAGCCCAGGTCGAGGCCGAAGGAGGCCATCGCCGCGTGCAGCCCGACGGCCAGCCCGATCCCGGCGCCGATGCCGAGGGTGGAGCCCAGGAGGCCGAGGACCAGGGCTTCGAGCAGGACGGACCGGTTCACCTGCCGGCGGCTCGCGCCGATCGCGCGCAGCAGGCCGAGCTCGCGGGTCCGGGCCCCGACCAACATCGAGAACGTGTTGAAGATGAGGAGCACGCCGACCAGGACGGCCACCACCGCGAAGCCCGTCATCACCATGCCGAGGAAGTCAGTGGTCTGACCGGCCCCGTTGTCCGGGCTCACGGCGGTCGGATCCTTGGCCTGGACCTGGACCGCGCCGCCCAGGGTGGCCTCGAGGCCGCGACGGAGGTCGGCGGGCGTCACACCGGCGGCGGCGTCCACCCGGATCGAGGTGGCCGCGCCGGGCTTGCCGAGCAGCCGCTGCTGGGCGGTGGCGGTGTCGACGTAGACGCGGGTGTTGCCCTGGCTGGCGGCCTTGAAGTCGGCGATGCCGGTGACCCTGGCCTCGAACGTGCCGGGGACGGCGACCACCCGGATCGTGTCCCCGATCCGCACGTGGGCGCGGTCCGCCGAGACGCGGTCGAGCACGGCCTCGTCAGGGCCCTGCGGGGCCCGGCCGCCGGCGAGCCGCACCGGCGACCGGTCGGAGTCGTACCAGTTGCCCGCCAGTACGGGGATGCTGCTCTTGGCGCCGAAACCGGACATCCCGCCGGCCGCGTCGATCGCCTTGTCCTGCGAGTCGGTCAGCGTCGCGGTGTCGACCGTGACGTCGGGGTACGCCGCCGCCACGCCCGGCACGGCGCGCACCTTCCCGACCAGGGTGTCGGCGTCCGGCAGCGTGCCGCCCTCGCCGACCACGGCCCGCTGCACCGCGTCGCCGGCCTCGGCCGGCCCCGTGCCCGCCGGCAGCGGGGCAGTGACGGTGACGTCCGGGGCGCTCGCCGCCGCGGCGTCGTCCAAGGCCCCGTTGATCGTGCCGGTGAAGATCATCGTGCCGGTGACGAAGGCCACCGAGAGCACCACGGCAAGGCAGGACAGCGCGAGTCGTCCTGTGTGCGCGAAGATCCCGCGCAGCGCCACCTTCGGCATCAGCGGTGCCCCCCGCCTTGGCGCATCCGGTGCAGGACGGCCTCAGCGGTCGGGGACCGCAGCTCGCCGGCCACCCGGCCGTCGGCGAGGAAGACCACGCGGTCGGCGAAGGACGCGGCGGTCGGGTCGTGGGTCACCATGACGACGGTCTGTTCGAGCTCGTCCACGCTCCGGCGCAGCAGCCGCAGTACCTCGGTCCCGGCCTGGGAGTCCAGGTTCCCCGTGGGCTCGTCGGCGAACACGATCTCCGGCCGGCCCGCGAGGGCGCGAGCACAGGCGACCCGCTGCTGCTGCCCGCCGGACAGTTCCGAGGGCCGGTGGCGCAGCCGGTCCGCCAGGCCGAAGGTCACCAGGATCTCGTTGAGCCAGGCCCGGTCGGGCGTGCGGCCCGCGATCGCCATGGGCAGGGTGATGTTCTCCAGGGCGGTCAGGGCCGGGATGAGGTTGAACGACTGGAAGATGAAGCCGATCCGGTCGCGGCGCAGCTCGGTGAGCTCGCGCTCGCGCAGCGCGGTGAGCTCGATGTCGTCGATCCAGATCCGGCCGCCGTCCACCGAGTCCAGGCCCGCCAGACAGTGCATCAGGGTCGACTTGCCCGAGCCGGACGGGCCCATGATCGCGGTGAACGCGCCGCCCTCGATCTCGACGTCGACGGCGTCCAGAGCTGTGACCTTCGCGTCGCCCGTGCCGTGGACCTTGGTGATCTTCTCGCCGCGGGCGGCGGGCTCGGACACGGGAACCGGTGCCCGGCCGGAACCCGGTGCTTGATCCGGAGCGGGTGCTCGGTCGAGAGTCATGCGGATGCTCCATCCTTCGAAGATCGTCAGGTGCCGGATGGCTTTCCACGATGGCGGTCGCGGCCGGTCCGCCGGATCAGGCCGCGGCACGGAGTCGGTGTCCGGGCCCCGGGCCCGGACACCGTGTGCGCCCCTGGTCCGAGGTACAGGTCCGAAGATGCGACCGCAGACGGATGACGCGCCCACGCGCCCGCGACTAGCGTCAGGACGTGCTTCGGCCCCCGCTCACCAAACGGCTGACCCGCGTCCAACTCGTCGGGCTGGACGTCGCGGTCGGCATGGCGCTCCTGCTGTGGGGGCGTCCCACCGACGCCCAGCTCGCCACCGCCGGCCTCCCGCTCCCGGGCTGGTACGCGCTGTTGACCTTGCTGGCCTGCGCGGTGGCGGCCAGACGGCTGTGGCCCCGGCCGGCCCTCGGGGTGTCGCTGGCCACGTACGCCACGATGGCGGCCTACGGGTTCGTCAAGTTCCCGTCGCTGGCGGTCGCGTTGTGCCTCTACCAGTTCGCGCTCTCGCAGCCGCGGTCCCGGGCCGTGGCCGGCCTGGTGCTCACCGAGGCCGTCGTCGGCGTCGGCATGGCGATGGGCGGCAGCTCGGTGACCTTCGACAACGCGTGGGCCGCGATGTGGTTGGGACAGAGCGCGCCGATCGTGGCCTTCTGGGCGGCCGGCATGATGATCAGGTCACAGCGCGCCTACGACGCCGGGCTGCGGTCCCAGGCGGAACGTCAGGCGCAGGCCCGCATCGAGGAGGCGCAGCGGACGGTCATCGAGGAACGTCTGCGCATCGCCCGCGAGCTGCACGACGTGATGGCCCACAGCATGGGCGTGATAGCCGTGCAGGCCGGCGTCGGCCGCCACGTCATCACCGGACACCCTGACGAGGCCGCCAAGGCGCTGACCGCGATCGAGACGGTCAGCCGCACGGCGCTGCGCGAGATGCGGGCCCTGCTCGACGTGCTGCGGGAGGAGTCACCCGCCGACGACGCGACAGCCGCCTCGGACCTGGCGAAACCCGGCCTGAGCGACCTCCCCTTCCTGATCGAGCAGACCGGCCGGACCGGGCTCCAGGTCGAGCTGCGGATCAGGGGCGCCGTCCGGCAGCTCCCGCCGTCGATCGACCTGGCCGGCTACCGGATAGTCCAGGAGGCCCTGACCAACTCCGTCAAGCACGCTGCGACCGCCCGCGCCCGGGCCCAGGTCAGCTACCACCCGGACGGCATCGAGATCGAGGTGACCGACGAGGGCCGCGGCCGCGCCGGCCCGCCCGGCCGCCCCGGCCCCGCCGTCACGTCCGAAAGCCCTGGCGGCCGTGTCGGTCACGGCCTGATCGGCATGCGGGAACGGGTCGCGCTCTCCGGCGGCGACTTCGCCGCCGGCCACCTCCCGCTCGGCGGCTTCCGCGTCTGGGCCCGGTTCCCCACCGGGGAATCGGCGTGAGCGGGGACGTGAGCGGGGACGTGCGGGTCGTGATCTGCGACGACCAGGCCCTCGTCCGCGCCGGCTTCCGGGTGCTCGTCGACACCACGCCGGGCCTCACGGTGGTCGGCGAGGCCGGCGACGGAGCCGAGGCGGTCGAGGTCATCCGACGGGAACGGCCCGACGTCGCCCTGATGGACATCCAGATGCCCGGGATGGACGGGATCGAGGCCACCCGGCGACTGCTCGGCGGCGAAGACCCGCCACCGGTGCGGATACTGATCCTCACCACCTTCGACCTCGACCGCTATGTGTTCACCGCGCTCCACGCGGGCGCCAGCGGCTTCCTGCTGAAGGACACCCCACCGGAGGACCTCCTCTCGGCCATCGGCGTCATCGCCGACGGCGAGGCTCTGCTCTCCCCCCGCGTGACCCGGAAACTGGTGGCCGAGTTCACCAGGCGCCCCCAGGTGGCGGTCGGAGCGAACCGCCGTCTCGACGAGATCACCGACCGGGAGCGCGAGGTCCTCGTCCTGATCGCGAACGGCATGTCCAACCCGGAGATCGCCGACGGACTGCACCTGTCGCACTCCACCGTCAAGTTCCACGTCAGCAGACTCCTCGCCAAGCTCGGCGCCCGGGACCGGGCCCAGCTCGTCATCGCCGCCTACGAGAGCGGCCTCATGAACCACCGGTGAATCAGCCCTCTCTCGCTTCGGCCATGGTCGCTCCGGATTCGCCACCGCCGCCCGCGTGGAGGGCGCCGTTCTCGATGTCGTCGACGTGAGGTGACGCCCGCCGTCGCGCGGCGGCGTTCCGCGGCCATCGGGCGGACGGGCCGGGGCGCGGGCGGGTCACTCCGGGGCGGACGGCGGTGCGGTCCGGACGACGGCCAGGGACGCCACCGCGGCCGCGAAGCCGAGCAGCGCGCCGGCCGCGACGTCGCCCGGGTAGTGCACGCCGGTGTGGACCCGGGAGTAGCCGACGGCGGCCGCCAGCGCGCCCAGCGGCACCGCCAGCGGCGGCAGCAGCACGCCGACCGCGGTGGCGAAGGCCGTCGCCGAGGCCGTGTGCCCGGACGGGAAGGAGGCCGACTCCGGCATCGGCACCTGCCGGCCGACGATCACCCTGGCGCGCTCCCGGTCGGGCCGGGGGCGGCGGACCAGCTGCTTGCCGACCAGGTTCGCCGCCGCCGAGGCCAGCGCCACCGCGCCGACTCCGGCCGCCGCCGCCTGCCGGGGGCGGCCGGGGCGCAGGGCGAGCAGCGCGGCGACGGTCAGCGAGATCTTCGAGCGGTCGGCGGCCCGCGAGAGCCGGCGCAGCGCGGAGTCCAGGGCCGGGGTCGGGGTGGCGGCGACGGCCCCGTAGACGGCGCCGTCGACCGCCCGGAGGTCGTCGAGCACGGCCCCGACGGCGGACGGGGAGGAGGCTGAGGGGTCAGTCACGGCTCTGCTCCCTGGAGGTCCGGTCGGAGCCGCGGTCGGCGCGGCCGAAGGCCAGGGCGGCCAGCCGCCGCCAGTTCACCGTCGGTACGGGGGCGGGCAGGCCCGGGCGGTCGCGCGGCACCAGGACCCGCAGGGCCCGCGGGTGCAGGGTGCACACGACCGGTGCGGGCATCCGCAGCGCGTCGCCGTCGACCGCCACCGGAAGCTCGCCCGCGCCGGCGCCCCCGGCCGCGCCCCCGGCCGCCGTCACCTCCACCCGCTGGGCGGTCAGCGCTCGCAGCCCGGTGGACCGGGTGCCGCGCAGGACCACGTCCGCGGCCTCGGCCACGCCGTCCACCCTGATGCCCAGCACGCCGAGTTCGCCGCCGTCGAGCCGGGGGCGGCGATCGCCAAGGCCGAGGCCCTCGGTCGAGCCGTACGGGTTGTTGCTGACCAGCAGCGCCTGCCGGTCGGTGAGCACGGTGGCGTCGGCCCGGGCGTCGACGCGCTGCACACCCTCCCCGGCCAGCAGCTCGGGCAGCAGCGCCAGGACCGTTCCGACCTTGTCCTCCCGGTACCCGGGGCTCTGCACGATGTCGGCGTACACCCCGAAGGAGACGGTGTTGACGAAGGCCCGGCCCGAGACCTCGCCGAGGTCGACCCGCAGTTCCTCGCCGCCGGTCAGCGCGGCCAGGGTGCGGGACGGGTCGGCGCGGTCGAGGCCGAGGTCCAGGGCGAAGTGGTTGCGGGTGCCGGCGGGGACCACCAGGAACGGCAGGTCGTGCTCGGCGGCGACGGCCGCGACCGGCGCCAGGCTGCCGTCGCCGCCCGCCACACCGAGCAGGTCCGCACCCTCGGCCACGGCCGTACGGGCCAGCGCGGCGACATCGGTGCGAGCGGAGTGGTCGAGCAGGACCACCCGGGCGCCGTGTTCCTCCGCCCGCTCGACCAGCCCGAAGCGGCCGACCTTCCCGCCGCCGGACCTCGGGTTCATGAACAGGACCGGCCGCCGCGGCCCGGGCGCGGCGACCGCCCGCATCGGCGGTTCCGGGTCGGCTCTGCGCAGCGCCGCGCGGGCGAGGGCCAGCGCGGCTCCCCAGCACAGGACGATGACCAGGGCCGTCAGCCACAGCCGGTGGTGGGCGAAGAGCACCAGCACCGCGACCGGCGCCGCGACCGCGACGAGCAGCCCGAACACCCGGACCGCGCCCCGGTAGGCCAGGAACCACCAGACGCCGGCGGCCCAGACGACCAGCCCGAGCACGCCCGCCGCGACCACCAGCAGCCCGCCCTCCCCCAGCGCGAACAGCAGCATCCCCACGGCCCCGAGCGCCGCCGGCAGGGCGCCGCGCGCGAGCAGCCGCGCGTCGGCTCCCTCGTCGGCTCCTCCGCCGGTGCCCGCCGTCCGTGTCCCGTCGATCTCGTCCTCCCGCGCCGCGGCGTCGGGGCCCGGTCGGGCCCGGTCGTTGCCAGCAGCCTGCGCACTCCCGCCCCCGGAGGCACCCCGGCGGGGTCGTCCGGGTGACGGGAGCGGCAGGCGACAAGCGTTTGCCTGGGCGGGTGCCGTTCGCCGGGATCGGCAAGCGGTCGATGCCCTCGGAACTGCTGCCCGGCCTGCCGCACACCCACCACGCCCTCGACGACGCCAGGGAGCAGGCGGAGCTGTTCGCGAACCTCAGGGAGTGGGGCGGTCCCGGCGAGGGCGGGTCCCCGGCGGGTGACGGCGGGTCCGGCGGGCGGCGGCGGGTCTAGCGGGTGACGTCGGGGGTGAGGGCGAGGACGGCGAGGTCGTCAGCGAGCAGGCCGGCGTACCGGTGGACGTCCTGGGCGAGGAAGGAGACCACCCGGTCAGGGGCGGTGGTGCCGAGGGCGGCGAGCCGGGGTGCCAGCGGGTAGAAGGCGCCGGTGGAGTCGCGGGCCTCGCTGACGCCGTCGGTGTAGAGCAACACGGTGTGGCCCGGGGGCAGCGCGGCGGCGATCGCCTTGCTGCGCTCACCGGCCGGGCCGAGGTGGCCGAGGCCCAGCGGGAGCTCGTCGGCGCAGGGCACCGGGGCTATGGCACCGCCGCCGAGCAGCAGCGGGGTGGTGTGGCCGCGGTTGACGATCTCCACGCAGTCCGAGCCGGGGCGGTACTGGAGCAGGACAGCGGTGACGAACAGCTCGTCGTCGCCGCGGTCGGCCGCGTCGCGCAGCACCGCGCGGTCCAGCTGGTCGGCGAGTTCGACCAGCCCGGGGGTGTCGTACGCGGTCGCCCGGAACGCGCCGAGGACGTCGGCGACGGTGCGGACCGCGCCCAGGCCCTTGCCCCGGACGTCGCCGAGCAGCACCCGCACGCCGAAGCGGGTGTCGCACACCTCGTACAGGTCGCCGCCGACCAGGACCTCGGCCTGGGCGGGGCGGTAGAGGCCGGCCACCCGCAGCCCGCCGGCCCGCTCGGGCACCGGCCGCAGCACGGTGCGTTGCAGGGTCTCGGCGACCGTACGGGCCTGGAGCAGGTTCCGGTTCTGCCGGGTGCGCTGCCAGGACAGCGCGGTGCCCATGACGCCGGAGAGCAGGGTGGCGATGTAGACCCAGACGTGGTGCTGCTCGTCGATGTGGCCGGCACGCAGCGCCAGGACGAGCTGGAGTGCCAGCGAGCCGGCCGTGGTGACGGCGGTCAGCGCCGGGCCGTAGCTGAACGCGGCCACCACGGGCAGCGCGGTCAGCAGGAAGCCGGCCGCGACGGCGTCGGGGACGACGGCCTCGGCGATCAGGTCCAGCACCAGCAGGAGCACCGGCAGCCAGGGCACCCACCGCGGCGCCTTGGGCTCCAGCGCCGCGGGGCGCGGCGGGCGGGGTGCTGTGGGCACGGGGGACCTCCTGGCAGGCGGCCGTTCCGGGTGATCGGTCCGGATTGGCCGGTTTCATCCCCCATGTTCTCCTACGGGTGACAGGACCACGAACGGCCGAACGTCCCGGTCCCCGGGGCCGGAGGGGCCGAATCCGGCCCGGAAGGGGCTGGTCGGCGCGCGGTCACCGGACGGTCACCGGCAGGGTCTCGTAGCCGCGCAGCACCAGGCGGTCACGCCGGGTGGGGACGCCGCCGGGGGCGAGCCTGGCGAAGCGGTCCAGCAGGGCGGGCATCGCGACCTCGGCCTCCAGCCGGGCCAGCTGGGAGCCCAGGCAGAAGTGCGTGCCGCCGCCGAAACTCAGCGGCTGGCTGTCGGTGCGGGTCGGGTCGAACACCTCGGGGTGCTCGTACCTGGCCGGGTCGTGGTTGGCCGCGCCGATCAGCAGGGTCACCTCGTCGCCGGACAGGACGGGCACGCCCTCGACGGACAGGCCCTCCTCCAGCGCGACCCGTCCGGTGGCCTGGACCGGGGAGTCGAAGCGCAGCACCTCGTCGGTGAACCCGGCCGGGGTGATCGCGCCGCTGCGCAGCCCGGCGGCGGCCTCGGGGTGGCGGAACAGCAGGGCCAGGCCGTTGCCGAGCAGGTTGGTGGTGGTCTCGAAACCCGCCACCAGCAGCAGCACCAGGTTGGCCAGCAGCTCCCGGGCGGAGAGCCGCTCGTCGTCCGCGACGGCGATCCGGGCCAGGTCGGTCACCAGGTCGTCCTGCGGCCTGGCCAGGCGCTCGGCGGCCAGTCCGGTGAAGTACCCGGCCAGCTCGTCGGCGGCCGCGTCGGCGACGGCCAGCTCGTCCGGGTCCTGGATGATCTCCAGCGCCACCGTCAGGTCGGAGGCGAGGTCGCGGAAGCGGTAGCGGTCCCGCTCGGGGACACCGAGCAGCTCGCAGATCACCCCGACCGGCAGCCGGAAGGCGAAGGCGTCCATGAAGTCCACCGGAGAGCCGTCGGCGCCCTGCTCGGCCATCCCGTCCAGCAGCCGGCCGACCGCCGCCTCCACCGCCGGACGCAGCGCGGCGACCCGGCGGGCGGTGAACACCGAGGCGATCAGCGAGCGGACCCTGGGCTGGTCGGGGGCGTTGCGCTGGAGGATCGAGCGGCCGAACAGGGCCAGCGAGGAGTGCGCGGCGTACTCGGGGGCCAGACCGGACATCATCTCGGCGGTCGCGACGCCGAAGGCGGGCGTGCGCAGCACCTTGTTGACCGCCGCGTAGCCGGTCGCCACGAACATGCCCTCCCCGGCGGGGACCACCGGGCCCAGCTCGCGGGCCCTCGCGTACAGCGGGTACGGGTCGGTCCTGACGTCCGTGGTCATCAGCTGTTCGATGATCGCCGCGCCGTCCATGCGGTGCTCCCCTCCCGAGACACGCTTCCTGTCCGGTCAACCACCGGCGGGCGCAGCGGAGTTCCCGTACGGACGGAATCGCGCGGCGCGGCGGGTCCGGAGGCGGGCCCGGCCGGCTCGGTAGGGTGGCCGGCATGGAGATCTGGATCAACCCTCGGTGCGGCAAGTGCAGGACCGCGCTCGGCGCGCTGAACGACGCCGGGGTCGAGTACACCGTGCGGCGTTACCTGGAGGATCCGCCGACCGCGGCCGAGCTGGCGAAGGTGCTGGAGCGGCTGGGCCTGGAACCCTGGGACATCACCCGCATCGACGAGCAGGCCGCGAAGGACCTGGGGATGAAGGACTGGCCCCGGGAGGCCGGCGAGCGGGACCGCTGGATCGCGGCGATGGCCGATCACCCGATCCTGATCCAGCGCCCGATCATCACCGCGGACGACGGGCACGCCATCGTGGCCCGCACTCCCGATGCCCTCAAGTCCGTTCTGCCGTAGGGCGGTTTCTCCGCACCCGGCCGGTCAGTGGAGCTGGATCCTCTCCACCGGCCGGCCCGGGTGCCAGTTGTGGACGATCAGGTGGTCGCCCTCCAGGGCGGTGTGCACCACCTGGTCGAGCTCCAGCCGGAAGGCGTGGAACGGGGTGGGCGGCGGCTCGGGCAGATCGGCGGCGAACGCGGCGAGTTCGGTCTCGTCGGTGATCTCCACCGCCCGGCCGGAGACCTTGGAGTCCCCGCCGGCCATGGTCTCGCCACCGGGGTGCGCGTGCAGGGCGTAGCGGGCGTCGCGCTGGAGGTCACGCGCCTTGACCGCGCCGTACATCGACCCGATCCACAGGTCGGCGCCGACGAAGTCGACCTCCGTCCCGCTCACCCGGGGCGCACCGTCCTTGCGCAGCGTCGCCAGGACGTGGTGCTTGTTCGCCTCGAACCGGGCCCGGACCAGGAGTGCCAGCTCGGGGGCCTGCTGTTCGAAATCCTGCCAGGTAGCCATGGCGCCAGTCTGGCACCCGGCACTGACAACCGCCGGGCGCGGACGACCGGACGGGCGGGGCGGCCGTGGCCGCGACCGCAACCGGACGGACAGTCGTACCGGCAGTCACGGCAGGACGGCAGTCACAGCAGGACCGGCAGTCACGGCAGGACCGTACAGCCGCGGCAGGACCGGACAGCCGCGGCCGGGCCGTTGTCGGCGGCCGGTGCCACACTGGCGGGGTGACCACCACGACCACGTACATCGCCTTCCTGCGGGCCGTCAACGTCGGCGGCCGGACGGTGAGGATGGAGCGGCTGCGGGCGCTCTTCGCCGAACTCGGGCTGGAGAACGTCCGCTCCTACATCCAGACCGGCAACGTCTTCTTCACCACCGACGAGCCCGACCGCGCGGCGCTGACCCGGCGGATCGAGGAGCACCTGGAGAATTCGCTCGGGTACCCGGTACCGGCGCTGCTGCGCACCCTGGACGAGGTGGCCGGCCTGCTCGCCGCCGAGCCGTTCCGCGGCGTCGAGGTGACGCCGGACGTCCGGCTGGTCGTCGCCTTCCTGTCCGAGCCGCTGCCGGCCGAACTCACCCTCCCCCACCGCTCGCCGAAGGGCGACGTCGAGGTGGTCGGCGCCGACCCCGGGGCGGCATACGTCGTGGTCCACCTCCAGGACGGCAAGTGGGTCACCAAGGAGATGTTCGGCAAGGCCTACCGGGGCGCGGTCACCTCCCGGTTCCTGCACACCACGGAGAAGATCCTCGCCGCCGCCCGCAAGGCCTGACGGCCCGTACGGCAGCCCGGGGCGGGCGAGGGCGCCCGGCCGGGACGCGCGGAACCGGCCGGCGGGACAGGGCGTCTGGACTGCCGTGACGTACGAATCCCGCGCCCGCGCACGGCGTGATCTGGACAGCCGGAGTCGGCCGCGCCGACAATTTGGCCATGACGCCTCCTGAACTCCCCACCGGCGCGGCCCGGCCGACCGGCGCGGTCCGGCCCTCCGACGCCGAACGGGACCAGGCGCTCGGGATGCTCCGGGACGGCGCGGGCAGCGGGCGGCTCTCGCACGACACCTTCCTCGGCCGGATGGACGTCGTCCTGCACGCCACCAGCCGCGGCGAGTTGGACGCGGCGGTGGCCGGGCTGCCGACCGGCGGGCCGGTCGAGCGCTTCGTGCTGCGCACGGTCGGCCGGGTCTCCGCCTTCGGGGACCGGCTGGGCCGGGCCTGGCGCACCGAGCGGCTGCCGGGGCTGAACCTGCCGCAGGCCGGGACCGGGAGCGGGCAGCTGACGATCGGCCGGCTCCCCGGCTCCGGACTGCGGCTGCACGACGCCTCGGTGTCCCGGCACCACGCCGAACTGCGGCACGAGGCGGGCGGCTGGATGCTGTACGACCTCGGCTCGACCAACGGGACGCACGTGAACGGGCGCCGGATAGCGGGCGGCGTCCGGGTCCAGCCGGGCGACCAGGTGCGGTTCGGCAACCTGGAGTTCCGGCTCGCCGCGTTCTGACCCGGCCGCCGCCCGCCGCGCGGGCCCCCTTCGGGCGCCCGCGCACCCCCGGTCAGTGCGGGAACTGCCGGGGCATCCGCTGCCGGGGCAGTTCGTCCTGGAACTCCGCGATGCCGGTGGCGATCTGACGGGTCACCACGGTGTGCTCCAGCCGGTCCAGGTACCGGTTCTCGGCGGCGAGCGCCCCGACCGTGACACCGAAGTAGAGCGTCATCAGGGGATTGATGAAGAGCTGCCCGTCCTTGGTCCGCTCGGTGAACCGGACGTCGCCGAACTCGCCGCGCAGCGCCGCCGCCACCGAGCCGTTGACGATGCTGGGGTGCTCGGGGAACGCGGCCCTGGCGTACTCGACGGCGTCCAGGTAGAGCATGCCCTCCCGGCTGTCGCGCGGGATGGAGAAGGCGCCGAGGTAGCCGCCGGCCCGGTCGATCGCGGCGAGGTTCTCCAGCACCAGGGAGTGGTTGACGCCGTGGTGGGCGTCGATGCCGAAGCCCAGGCAGGCGACCAGCCGCTCGGGCACCTCGGCCAGGCCGGCCACCGCGGCCAGGCTCGCCATGTCCTCCTCGGGGGTGCCGAGTCCGGCCTCGTCACCGCGCATCAGGATGTCGGTGCCGCCGTCCACCAGCAGGATCGCGTCCACGCCCAGGCGGGCGACCAGTGCGCGGTAGGCCTCGCGCAGCGGCTGCACGCCGACCGAGGGGAACGCCCAGACGGTGTCGGGCATCCCGTGCCGGTGCAGCCAGCGGGCCAGGGTGCGCTCGGGGAAGTAGCCCTCGGGGGCGGCGGTGTCCGGTTCGATCCGGGCCACGTCGGGGTCCGCCCAGACGTCGAGGGGCAGGCCGTAGAGGTGGGTGAAGGAGAGGTTCGCCAGGTGCACCTCCTTGCCCGCGGCCCGCAGGGCGAGGGCGATCGGCAGCCCGGCGTACACGTCGAAGCCGCCGCCGGCACCGGCGACGAGGATCCGCTCGGCAGCCAGCAGCCGGGTGATCAGTGGCGGTTGCAGCAGAGAAGTCACCGGCGGACGGTAGCACCGGGAAGCCCGGCCCCGGCTTATGGCCCCGGCCCCGGCCCCGGGCTCCGGCTCCGGCTCACGGTCCCGGCTTTCGGAGGGCGGTGTCAGTGGCGGGTGCGAGGATGCGGGCATGACCGAGGAGACGGCTCTGACCCCCGACGTGCTGCGCGAAGCCCAGGAGCAGGCCCGCGAGTTGATCCGGTGCGGTTTCCAGGAGCCGGACGAGATAGCCGAGTCCCTGGTCGAGGTCCTCGACGACCAGGGGCTCACCGAGGAGGAGGCGGAGCGGATCGTCGCTCCGCTGTGGACCGAGCGGCTGGCCGAGCAGGCGGCCTGGCCGGAGACCACCGACGTGGACAGGCTGGCGGACGCCTTCGACGCGCTGGAGGACGAGGGCATCGTCGCGGCGATGGACTTCACCTGCTGCACGAGCTGCGGCTACGCGGAGATCGGCGGCGAGGCCGGGGAGGACTCGACCGGCTTCGTCTTCTTCCACCAGCAGGACACCGAGGCGGCCGCCGCCGGGCGGGGGTTGATGCTGCGCTACGGCGGGTTCCGGACCGGGGAGGAGACGGCCGAGGTCTCCGAGCGGCGGACGGTGGAGGTCGGGCGGGCCGTGGTCGCCGCGCTGGCGGCGGTCGGGCTCCCGGCGGAGTGGGACGGCTCGCCGCACACGGCGATCCGGGTCGCCCCGCTGGAGTGGCTCAACCGCCTGCCGGAGTAGGCGCCGGGGAGCGCTTCGCCGGCACCTGGACGACTCGTCGGCGCCTGGACACCTCGCCGGTGCCGGGCCGCCCCGTCGGCGCCGCGGCACGCGTCGGCCGGTGACACGGCACGTCTCGGTCAGTGGCGCGGAACGCCGGCGTCAGTGCCGGGAGACGTTCCACCGGTGTCGGGGAACGTTGCGCGGGCGCTCCGGCAGTCAGTCCCGCTCGACGTGCACCTCGGCGTAGTGGTCGCCCTTGTCCGCCTTGCGCAGGGTGACCTTGACGTTCCCCACGGAGGTCTGCGAGTCCTTGGTGACGGTCTTCCTGTCCTCGCCGATGGTCACCTCGGCCGAGTTGTCCGTGATGTGGCTCATGGTCAGCTTCATCGGGTTGTCGCCGCCGAAGATCTTGACGGTCTTGGCGGCGTCGGCGCCGTCGGTCTTGATGCCGACGGTGCACGTGCGGTCGTCCAGGCAGAGCGCCACGCCGCCCTCGCAGGCGGTCAGTCCGGCGCCGAGCACCAGGACGGCGCCGGCGGCGAGGAGCGCCGGTCCGCGCCGGAAGCGGGTCCGCAGGCGGGTGCGGTGCGGGTTGGGGGTCCTGCTCGCTGTGGTCATGCCGCCGACGGTAGTGGGGTGCGTCCGACCCGCCATCAGCCGTCGGCCTGACGCCTTCCCTGGTACGGCCCGGAGCGGCCGGGGCCGCCCGACCCCGAGAGCGATGGGTCGAATCCCCTAGGGGACATGGGGAGTTGAGCGATCGATCGGCGCGCCGGGGAAGGCCCGGCAGCTGCCGGAGGCTCGTCCGTCCGACTCATGCCACGCGCGTAGAACAACGGGCCGTGAAAGCGCCCCGACGTCAGTCGGCGAAGCCCCCCAGGCCGTCGAAGCCACGGCCGGCCCGGCCGGCCGGAGCGTCCGCCGGCCCCCACAGCGGCGCGGTGCAGCGCTGGTAGGTCGCGTGCCAGTGCGGCCAGTTGCGGGCCACGTCGTCGTCGCACTCGGCCAGCAGCCGCTCGACCAGCGCGGGCTCCACGCCCTCCAGCAGCCAGGCCAGCGCGTCCGCCATGCCGGGGCCGTCGGCCAGCCGCAGCAGGTCCAGCAGCTCGCCCAGCCCGCCGAGCCGGGAGCCCTCGGCGACGACCCGCTCCATCCGGGGCAGCAACTGCCGCTCCTCGATCCGCAGGTGGGTCTCCAGCCGGGCCGACAGGTCCTCCACCGCGTACGCCACCGGCCAGGCGCTGCCGGCGTCCCGGCTGGCGATCCGCACCAGGGTGGTGACCCGGGTGAAGGAGTGGTCCAGGTTGTGGTGGTCGTCCTCCAGCCAGTTGAGCAGCAGCCTCAGCTCGGGGGCGAAGCGGCGCACGATCGGCCAGAGCCTGGTGTCCTGCTGCTCGTGGTGGCAGGTGAGCATCGCGGTCATGAAGTTCCAGTGCCGCAGCAGCGCCTCGCCCTTGTCGTCCTCGTCGGGCTGGAGCAGCCGCAGCGCGTTGGGCAGCCGGGCGAGGTCCCGGCGCAGCGCGGCGTACACCAGGCGCAGCCCGGAGAACCGCAGGGTGACCGGCTCGTCCTCCGGGGCCAGGCCGTAGGCGTCCGCGCCCAGGGAGTCGGCTCCGGAGTGGCCCTCGACGGGCACGGTGGGGGCGGGCTGGGGCACCAGGTGGATCGGCATGGCACTCTCTTCACGGCTTGGGGCACGGCGGGTGGCGGCGGCCGGTCGAGGACCGCCCCAGCCAAGGTGCTCGCAGTCGATCAGAAGCGAATCAATGTCCGATTGACGCGCAGGTCACGGCCCTGCGGACGGACGGACGGCGGCACGGCGCCGGACCGGCCACGGGCCGCCGGAGAGACGCCGGAGGAACGCCGGGGAACGCCGAGGGACTACCCGAAGACGCCGAAGGAGCGCCCGGAGATCCCGAGGAGCCCCGCAGCCCGGGAGCCCGGGAGCGCCGGAGAACGAGACCGCCGGCACCGGGAGCGCGAACGCGCCTCCGGCACCGGCGGTACGGGTGCGGGCGGGGGCCTCAGTCGGCCGCCGGTCCCGCGAGGTGGGCGGTGAGCCACACCAGGGTGTCCGGGATCATCTTCTTGAAGTCCGAGGTCAGGTGCTTGCCGCCGGGCTGCTCGTGGTACTCGAGGCTCAGCGGCGGGACCGCCTTGCCCACCCAGGCCTTGACCAGCTTGGTCTCGTACGGGTTGGCGCCGCCCGCGGTGACCAGCATGCTCACGTCGGCCTTGCCCTGGGTGACCAGCGTCTCGGGGCTGTTGGCGGCCTTCTCCGCGTCGTGGCCCTTCCACAGCAGCGAGTCCGGGGCGAAGTAGCCGTCGATCGGCACCGCGGCCTTGTAGACCTGGGGGTACTGGAGGGCGAGTTTGGCGCTGCAGAAGCCGCCGGTGGAGGCGCCCATCACGCCCCAGCCGTCGCGGCCCTTCACGGTGCGGAAGTTGGCGCGGACGAAGTCCGGGATGTCCTCGGCCATCCAGGTGCCCATCTTGGCCTGGCCCGGGATGTCGGAGCAGTCCAGCGCGTTCTTCTCGTCGCTGGTGAAGTTCTGCACCGGCATCACCATGATGAACGGGTGGGCCTTGCCCTCCTTGACCAGCCGCTCGTTCTCCTCCTGGATCGGCAGCTGGTTGTCGGTCCAGGTGTTGTAGCCGTTGCTCTGGCCGCCCGCGAAGAGGGTGAGCACCGGGAAGCCGGTCTTGGCGAACTTGGGGTCGTTGTACTCGGGCGGCAGCCAGACCCAGACCTGGCCGGTGACGCCGGACTTGGCTCCGGTCACCTTGGTCATCAGGATCGGGCCGGCGCCGGTGTCCCTGGACTTGGTGAGGTTGGCGGCGGGCCCGGTCGGCATCAGCACCTTGCCGGCGGCGGCCGGGGGCGTACTGGCGGCCGCGGACGGGGTGGTGCCGGTGGCGCTCGGGCTGCCCGACGAGCTGCCCGAGGAGCTGGCGGTCCCGGCCGCGGTGGTGTTCGCCTTGGCGCTGTCCCCCTTCTCTCCGCCGGAACTCCCGCAGGCCGCGAGCGAGGCGGCCAGGGCGAGCACGGCGGCACCGGACAGGACGGCACGGGAACGGGACGACTGCCTAAGCACGGTGAGGACTCTCCGACCGATGTCGCGCCCGGTCCGTCTGGCCGGGCGGCGGCCCCCCGGTGGGGCCGGACATGCCGGGGGCACGGCGCTGGTGCGTCCCCCGGGGTGCGGCGCGCCGCCCCTCGCGGGGGTGCGCCTTCCTGCGATCTTATGACGTGGACCGGGGCGGGCCGGTTGCGCGGTGGCCACCGGAAATCCAATGTTTGTTCGCGATCGGGTAAAGGCCTCCGCCACTCCCCCCGGACGGCGGGGGCCGATCGGCGGGGGCCACGGTCGGCGTCCGAATCCGCGCCCGGATCGGCGCCCGCCGCCCGACCCTCCGGCTTCCGGGCGGTCCGACCGGTGACGGCGGCCCGCGGATCCGGAACGATCGCTCCCGGGACAACCGGGAAGAGCCATCGAGGAGGACGCCATGAACCAGCGGATCGCCGTCGTCACCGGAGCCGGGAGCGGCATCGGCCGGGCCGTGGCGGTCGAACTCGCCGCGGCCGGCTGGCGGACGGTGCTGGCCGGCCGACGGCCGGGCCCGCTGCACGAGACCGCCCGGCTCTGCGCTGCCCCGGCCGACGCGGTGCCGACCGACGTCACCGACCCGGACGCGGTGGACGCGCTGTTCGCCGCGGCCGCCGGGCGCCACGGCCGGGTGGACCTGCTGTTCAACAACGCCGGCACCTTCGGCCCGGCCGTCCCGGTGGAGGAGCTGGCCGTCGAGGACTGGCGGGCCGTGGTCGACCTCAACCTGACCGGCGCCTTCCTGTGCGCCCGGGCCGCGTTCCGGCAGATGCGGGCACAGGAGCCGCAGGGCGGCCGGATCATCAACAACGGTTCGATCTCGGCGCACGTCCCGCGCCCGCACTCGATCGCCTACACCGCGACCAAGCACGCCGTCACCGGCCTGACCAGGTCGCTGTCGCTGGACGGCCGCCCGTACCGGATCGCCTGCGGGCAGATCGACATCGGCAACGCGGCGACCGACATGACGGCGGCGATGAGCGCGGGCGTCCGGCAGGCGGACGGCCGGATCGCCCCCGAGCCGACCATGGACGTGGCCGACGTGGCGCGCACCGTGCGCCACATGGCCGGGCTGCCGCTGGAGGCCAACGTGCAGTTCGCCACCGTGATGGCGACGGCCATGCCGTACGTCGGCCGGGGGTAGCCGGCGGCCTCGCAACGCGCGAGGGGCCCCAGCCGGCACCTGTCGGCCGGGGCCCAGCGCCGGGGGCTACGCCCGCCAGGTGTCGTTCAGCGTGACCGTCCCGCCCGAGGGCACCGTCGCCGTCCGGTTGGCGCCCGACTCCCAGGTCACCGCGCCGCTCGCGTCCTTGCGGACGTACTTGTACTGGAAGGACGTGCCGGCCGGCAGCGAGAGCGCCAGCGACCAGACCGGGTAGCCGGCCGAGGAGAGCGGCAGCGCCTTCGCCGGGTCCCAGCCGCCGAGCGCCGCGACGTCGCCGGCCACGAAGAGGTTCTGTCCGTACGAGGTGGCGGCGTTGACGTTGAACGAGGCTCCGGAGACGCTCGCGCCGCCCTGGACGTACAGCGCGGCCGCGTCGCCCGCGCCGACCGTCGCGGTGAACTGCCCGTTGGCGCCGACCTGGTACGTCGGGCCGGTGCAGCCGCCGCCCGGCTGCGGGTCGCCGTGCTGGACGTCGCAGTAGGTGCCGGCCGGCAGCCCGGTCTGGAAGGCCCGGGTGACCGCGCCGCTCCCGCGGTTGATCGCGACGTAGCCCTTGTTGCCGCGGCCGAAGGCGATCGCGTCGGCGCCGTCGGACCACCAGTCGGTGACCCCGGTGCCCGCCACCGCGTTGCGGAAGCCGACCATGTTGGCGACCTGCCGCCAGGCGTGGGTGCAGTTCCACCCGTCCTGGTAGCAGGCCTTGACGGTGCCGCCGTTGGGCGGGCCGTCGTCCCTGTTGGTGAAGGCGTAGCCGGAGTACACGTTGGGGGCGCCGTACGGCGAGGCCAGCAGGAAGACGTTGGCCAGGGTGTAGGTGCTGCCGTAGGTGTAGTCGAGCGTGGAGCCGTTGCGCTCGGTGTCCCAGTTGTCGACGAAGCTGCGCGCCTGGCCGCTCGGCAGGTAGCCCCAGGAGGCGCCCCAGCCGCTGAGGTCGGCGAGCTTGCCGGTGGTGAACACCCGCTTGAGGTCGGTGCCGACCCGGAACTCGTCCACGTCCCCGGTGCCGGTGTACTCGCCGGGCTGGACCGGCTCGCCGGCGCCGTAGATGGCCTCCTGGACCCAGTAGGCCCCGGGGTTGGCCATCGCGGCCTTGATCGCGGCGAGGTCGGCGGCGGCGATGTGCTTGGCGGCGTCGATCCGGTAGCCGTCGACGCCGAGCGAGGCGAGGTCGTCCAGGTAGTGCGCGATGGTGGTCCGGACGTACGCGCTGCCGGTGTCCAGGTCGGCGAGGTTCACCAGTTCGCAGTTCTGGACGTCGGACCGGTCCTGGTAGTTGCCGATCGCCCGCCGGCAGCCGTGGAAGTCCTGGTCCTGGTACGTGCCCGGGTAGGCGTACTTGGTGTACGCGGTGCCGCCGGTGCCGGTGCCGGAGCCCGCCGACATGTGGTTGACCACCGCGTCGGCGATCACCTTGACCCCGGCCGCGTGGCAGGTGGCGACCATGTTCCTGAAGGACGTGCGGTCGCCGAGCCGTCCGGCGATCCTGTAGCCGACCGGCTGGTAGGAGGTCCACCACTGCGGGCCCTGGATGTGCTCCTGCGGCGGGGAGACCTCGACGAAGCCGTAGCCCTTGGGGCCGAGGGTGGAGGTGCAGGCCTGGGCGACGGAGTCGAAGCGCCACTCGAAGAGGGTGGCGGTGACGTCCTTGCCGTTGTTCGCGGGCGGGGCGGCCTGGGCGGCGGGGGCGCCGAGGGAGGTGCCGAGCGAGAGCGCGAGCGCCGCCGAGGCGGCGAGCGCACCGGCCGTACGGGCGGGCCGGCGGGACCGGTTGGGCCGGCGGGTGGGGGCGGTGGTGACCACGTCGTCTCCTGAGGGTGGCTGGGGTGGGGCAGCCGGAGGGCGAAGTGTGCAGGAATTTTCTGCAACTTGCCGGAAACTTGCAGCGCCGAACCTAGAGGCGCCCGCAGGAGCCGTCAAGGCCTCGCTCACGCCCCGGGAGGCACGTTCTCCGCGCCACGGTCCGCCGGAGCGCACGACAAGGGCCCGGCAGCCGTGGCCGCCGGGCCCCTCACCTGTCCTGGTTCACCGGCCCGTCAGGAGCCGGCCTGGGCTCAGCCGGTCTGGATGGAGGTGTCGTCGATCACGAAGCTGGTCTGGAGCGAGGCGTCCTCGGTCCCGGCGAACTTCAGGGTGACCGTCTGGC